>CAZFVY010000034.1:22870-59464 GCA_964522665.1 uncultured Verrucomicrobiota bacterium
TGTACTCGCTCATGTCGAGTTGGATCAGTGATTTCGCGTCTCCAAACATGTTTTCCGCCAAGGACTTGGCCAAGAGGGTCTTGCCCACGCCCGTCGGCCCAAGCAACGCAAACGTGCCGATCGGCCGTTTTGGATCTTTCAAATCCGTCCGTGACCGGCGCAACGCCTTGCAGAGCGCCGAGACCGCTTCGCGCTGGCCGATGACCACCCGCGCCAACTCTTCTTCCATCGACAGAAGTTTCTGGACCTCGCCCTGTTCCATCCGTTTGAGCGGAATTCCGGTCCATTTCGAAACCACTTGCAGGATGTCGTCCTCCGTCACGACCACGCGCTTCTCGTCGCGGTTCGCTTTCCAGGCCGCCAGGATTGTCTCGAGCTTTTCCTTCGCCTGTTTTTCCTTGTCGCGCATCGCGGCGGCGCCTTCAAAGTCTTGCTCCTTGATCGCCCGTTCCTTGCGAGACTTGATCTCTTCGATCTCGACCTCAAGGTTTTTGACATCCGGTGGACGGGTCATCGCGCCGATGCGCGCCCGCGAGCCAGCCTCGTCCATCACGTCAATGGCTTTATCCGGCAAAAACCGGCCGGTGATGTAGCGATCCGAAAGCCGGACCGCGGCTTCCAAAGCCTGCTCGGTGAGATCGATCTTATGGTGATCCTCGTATTTCGAGCGCAAGCCCTTGAGGATCAGCACCGCCTCATCGATTGAAGGCGCCTCGACTTTGACCGATTGAAAACGCCGCTCCAACGCCGCGTCCTTTTCGATATACTTCCGATACTCGTTCAACGTCGTGGCGCCGATGCACTGCATCTCACCGCGGCTCAGCGCGGGTTTGATGATGTTTGAGGCGTCCATCGTCCCTTCGGCCGAGCCGGCCCCGACGATTGTGTGCAACTCGTCGATAAACAGGAGAATGTTCTTCGCGCGGCGAATTTCATCCATCACGGCTTTGATCCGCTCTTCGAATTGGCCGCGGTACTTAGTCCCGGCGACCATCAACGCCAGGTCAAGCGTGATGACGCGCTTCTCGCGCAAAAGCTCCGGCACGTTGCCGCGCGCGATCTCCTGGGCCAATCCCTCGACGATCGCCGTCTTGCCCACGCCCGCCTCGCCCAAGAGGACGGGGTTGTTCTTCGTGCGACGACAGAGGATTTGGATGACCCGTTCGATCTCGTTCTTCCGACCAATCACCGGATCCATCTCCCCTTTGCGCGCGATCTCCGTCAGATCGCGCCCAAACGCCTTGAGCGCCGGGGTCTTGACTTCACCTTTCTTCTCCTGGGCCTTTTCGCCCGGTTCGCCGCTCGCCGGCGCCTCTTCCGAAGCCGTGAAATTCGGGTCCAATTCCTTCAAAATCTCCTGCCGGGTCTGCTCGATATCCACATCGAGATTCTTCAACACCCGGGCGGCGACGCCTTCCCCTTCGCGGAGCAGGCCGAGCAAAATGTGTTCGGTGCCGACATAGGTGTGATTGAGAGCCTTCGCCTCCTTCTGCGCCAACGACAGTACCTTCTTTACCCGCGGCGTGTACGGGATGTTGCCGATCATCTTTTGGTCGGGCCCCGGCCCAACCTGTTTCTCGACTTCCATCCGCACGGTCTCCAGGTCCAAGCCCAGTTTCTGGAGGACATTAACAGCCACCCCCTGTCCCAATTTAATCAGCCCGAGCAATAAATGCTCACTGCCCAGGTAATTATGGTTGAAGCGGTCGGCTTCCTTGCGCGCCAACGCCAGCACCTGCTGCGCGCGTGGCGTGAAATTATTCATGGCTTCATCACTCATATCATTCGTGCTCCAAGATGAAACGGATTATTCGGATTGTCCAGCCTTCGACCCGCGAAAACCGCAGCCCATTTTTGGCTTCCCGATGTTCCCGTGCTTCTCATTCGTTATCATACGAAGCAAATCGCGTTCCGCTAATTTATTTTTAACTATTTCTCGCGCGAAAGACAGCGGGAATTGACGATTCTCCTCGTCCACGTCGTGACGCGCGCGCCCAAAGCGGCCCCAGGCCGTTTCTATCGACAGCGCGCCGCTCGCCGCCCGCGCTTTCCGGACTCTACGACTTGGCCGGCGGTAGCGCGCCCGGCTCGGCGGTGGCGGCAGGGGGCGGCATTTTTGGCCGATGCACCGCGCGCAGTCGCTCCCGCAGCATATCGGCCCGCAGCAGGTCGCGCTCATCGGCGGCCAGCTTCTCGGAATACCGCTTTTGCAAATGGGCTGGCTGCGTGATGATGAACAACTCGTCCACCAAACCACGCTCGACCCCGGAAAAAACTCCCAAGTCCACGCCCAATCGCATCAAGGAAAGGAGGTTCATCGTCTCTTTCGACGAGATGCTATGGGCGTTCGCTAGGATGCCGTAGGCGCGCCCGATATGGTTGAAAACCATTTTGGGCTTCTTATCCAGCAGGTTGATCCGCGCGTTTTCCTCGTGCTCGATCAACTGCGAAAGCACCTTGCTGATGCGTTCGACAATGTCCGTTTCCACGTCGCCAAGCGTCATCTGGTTCGAGACTTGGAAAACGTTGCCCAAAGCTTCGGTTCCCTCACCGTATAGCCCACGGACCGCCAGACCGAGTTTATTGACCGCCTGGATGATCTGGTTGATCTGTTCAGCCAACACCAGGGCCGGCAGGTGCAGCATCGCGCTGACCCGAATGCCGGTCCCGAGGTTGGTCGGACACGCCGTCAAGTAACCGAGTTGATCCGAAAAAGCGTAATCGAGCTTCTTCTCCAGCAACGTATCGACCTGGTCGATCGCGGTGAACGCCTGCTTCAATTGCAACCCGGGTCGCAACGACTGCATGCGGAGGTGGTCCTCCTCATTGATCATCACGCAGAGCGTTTCCTCCTTGTTGATGACCAAACCGCTCCCGGCGTTTTTCGCCGCGTGCTCGCGGCTGATCAAGTGGCGCTCGACCAAAATCTGTTTGTCGAGCGCGGTCAAGCTGTCCATCGACTCCGAAAACGCGCCTTCCATTTGCGGCAGGGCCTCGACCGCCGGCCGGATGGCGTCCAACGCCTTGACGCGGTCGCCTTTCTTGGCCCAACCCGGAAAGTGCCAGCCGTTGAGATTGCGCGCCAAACGAACCCGGCTCGAAAGCACGATGCGATCGTGGGCGCCGGCCCGCTGGCTCGATTCCGCGGGTGAAGAGAGAAACTCGTGGAGGTTCATCGGCTTAGGTGGGAGCCAAGTTGGCAAATTTGGCCTTGGCTTGCTTGATTTCGTCCCGCAATTTCGCCGCTTGCTCGAAGTCTTCCTCGGTGATCGCCTTCTCCAGTTTCTTTTGCAACGTATTCAGCTTCTCCGCGAAATGCTGATTCTGCCGCCGCGCCTGGGGCACCTTCCCGACGTGGCGGGTTCCCTTATGCATGGTCTTAAGCAGGGCCTCCATCCCTTCGGCAAAGGTCTGGTAACACGCCGCGCAACCGAGCCGGCCAGCTTTCTTGAAATCCGCCTGCGAAAAACCGCAGTTCGGGCACTTGATCCCGGCGGCCGGGCTGGCCTGCTCCATCTCCTGAGCCGCGCCCAAACCCAACAGCAGATCAGCCAGCGAAAAGCCGGTCGGATCGTCCACCCCTTTGGCCTTCGAACAGGCCTCGCAGAGGTCGATCTTCTTGGTCTTGCCCTCGATCATCTGCGTCAGATGGACCGTGGCAACATTTTGTTTGCAAATATCGCAATGCATACTGGTTCAGGAGCCCGCTTCGAAGCCTGCTCTAACCATCTATCGGTTCTCCCGATAGTTTAGTCAATGATTTGTATTTTTGCACCAGGCTCTTGGTGATCGGCCCGGGCGTCCCGGAGCCGATCACCCGGCCATCGATCTTCACCACCGGGATCAATTCCGCGCCCGTCCCGGTCAGGAAACATTCGTCGGCGTTAAACAGGTCATAGCGGGTCAGGTTCGGCTCGGAAACCGTCAAACCCGTCTCCCGCGCCAAGTCCATCGCCACCCCGCGCGTAATCCCGTGCAACGCTCCCGCCGCGAGGGGCGGAGTCATCAATTGCTTGCCGTGGATGATGAAGATGTTGTCGCCGGTGCATTCGGCCACGTAGCCTTCCGCGTTCAACATGACCGCCTCTTCGCAGCCACTGTTGTTTGCCTCGATTTTCGCGAGGATGTTGTTCAAATAGTTCAGCGACTTGATCGCCGGATTCAACGCGCTGTGGAGGTTGCGCGTCGTCGGCACCGTCACGATTTCCATCCCCTTTTCGTAAAACTCGGGCGGATAAAGCTGGATCGACCCGGCGATGATGATGATCGACGGATTCTTGCAACTGTTCGGGTTCAATCCCAGGCTCCCGACCCCGCGCGTCACCAGCAGTCGGATGTAGCCATCCCGAACGCCGTTCTCGCGGCACGCCGCCAGCGTCGCCTCGCAAATCTTCTCCGCGCTCAGCGGAATCGTCAGCAGGATGGCCTTGGCCGACCAAAACAGCCGCTCGATGTGCTCCTTGAGCTTGAACACCCGGCCGTTATAGACGCGGATGCCCTCGAAAATGCCGTCTCCGTAAAGCAACCCGTGATCGAACACCGAAATCTTCGCGTGTTCTTTGTCGTAAAATTGACCGTCGATGTAAATTTTCATTGGCCTTACCGCGCTGAAGCTACGTGAAAGCCGCCCGGCGATGCAACCAAGTAGTTCAGCAAATACTCCCGGTTTTCTGGTCGCGCTTCGCCGAAATTGTGGCGGCGGCGCCCCGCTATCCCCGTGACCAGAGGCGCACCCATACCCGTTGCGGCGAGTGGATCAGAATTTCACGCAATAGCTCGTCCATCGGCCGGGCCTTCGGCTCCTCCAACTTTCGGCACAGGATTAACGCCAGGGCGAATGCGGCGAGCACGCCGGCGAAGTAAAAGCTGAAACGGTTCCATTTAAATCCTCCTAATCGGTACTGGTGAACTCCGACCGCGTCGATCATCAACCCCCACAGCACCGGAGCCAATCCCAGCGTTAAGTTGGACACCACCGAATAAAGCGCGAAGAAGTGACTTCGTCCCATTTTCGGAGCGTGCAACATCGCCATTCGCGTGTTGTTCATGTTTACCAGCGCATATGAGAATCCCATCATGATCTGCAATCCGAGGACCAGCCCCCAGCGCGGCGCCACGACGCCTCCCGCCAGACACACCCAACCGCCTAGGATGAAGATCCAACCCAAGAGGCAGCCGGTGACGACCGGCTTGCTCCCGAACCAATCGATCCGTGACTCGAAAAACAACAGGCCGCTGATTCCGCCTAGGAAGGCCAATCCCGTCAACGCCAAGACTTCCCCCTCCGACATTCCCGCGGCCGACTTGAGATAGGCCACCGTGAAAGCGCCCAACCCGCCGTACGCGAGCGACCACGCCACGCTTAAGCGCAGCAGCTTCCGAAACGGCGGGTGCGCGGCGATCGCGCCCCAAGGCACCGCCGCCGCCGCCTTACTCTCCAACTCGTGCGGCGGCACGTCCGGTATCCGTTTCAGAAAAAGCAGGCTCACGGCGCCGTTCAGCCCGCTGAAGAGAAACAATATCGCGAACTGCCATGGACGCGGCGATTTGCCCAAACACGCCGCCGCGAACAACAACGTCGCGCAACTGGCGATGTTCACGCAACCCGCCTCCCGCGCCAAATAAACTCCGCGAATCGGCGCCGGGACCAGCGTCGTGATCCACGGCAACCACGCGGCGCTGGAAATCCCGCGCGACAAATTGAATCCAAATAGCAGGAACAACAGGAGCGCCACTTGCGAAGTCTTAGTGAGAAAAAACCCTGTCAGCGGCACAGACGCCAGCGCGAAGATGACGGTCACCCGCGTTCCCCAACCCGCAAAGACAAACTTCTTGTAGCCGATCCGGGTGACGTGGTTCGCCGCCGGGATCTGAAATATCACCAGCAGCGGCATCATCCCGGCGACGATTCCCAAGACCGTCGCGCTGGCCTCCAGCGACTTCGCGTAGAGGACCATCGGGCTGCCCAGGATCATCTGATACGAGAGGGCGTTGAAGGTCGCGAAATAAAACGCGTTCTTCAGTCCCGGCGGAAGCGCCGCCGGCTCCGCCGGTCGATTAGCGTCCACTGATTTCCCTCACTGAAGGCTCAGCGGTCGCCCTCAGTGTGCCGCCTGATGCGTTCCTTTCGAAAGCAAGAAGGCCATCAAATTGTAAAAGTCGGCCACCGGAAGCGCCTCGCCAAAGTTGTCCGGCATGAGCGAGGATTCGGACTCGCGCCGTTCCTGGATGTCCTTTTTCGCAATGGAGATCTCTTTGCCCGTGCCATCCGCCAGCACCACCATCGCGCCCTCTTCGCGCCGCGGCAGGCCGCTGACGACCTCACCATCCTTAAGCGTGATGAAATGAACGTGGAACGCCCGGTCAACGTTGCGGTTCGGGTCCAGAACGTCCTCGATCAACCGCTCGAGGCCGCGGTTGCCGACGCCGTCGAGTTGCGGCCCCACCACCCCACCGTGGCCGTCGATACTGTGGCAAACCGTGCAGGTCTGCGTGAAAATGCGTTCGCCATCGGCCGCTTTCGCCTTCGCCGCGGCGTAGCCGTCCCGGCGTTGATCGATCAGTTTCTGAATCCCGTCGTTGACCGGCGGGAGTCCGGCGGTCAGCTTGGTGATCCGCTCCGCGCCGCGGGCCGGTTTGGCCGCCTCGAGTTTGGCCTTCACCGAACGGTCGATCAACAGGCGCGGCGTCGCCTGACCCGCCTCGATCAGTCCGAGCAGACTCTCGGCCCCGACCGAACTCCCCGCCAACGCCTGCGCCAGCGTAACCTGAACCCGGAAAGAAGCCGTCCGCATCGCTTCAACCAACAAGTCTTTTGATCCCGCGGCGTCCCGCCGCGCGACCGCCCGCGTCACGCCCTCGCGCAGGCTCGCCGGCACGGAACCGTCGCCGGTCAACGGCGCGAGAGCGGAGAGGTTCTCATTCGGATTGAGCGAGACGAGCGCCCGCGCCACGACCGCCCGGGTCGCCAGATCGGTCGAGGGCGCGCCGAGCATGCGGGTCAACGCCGGAGCTAAATTCGCCAGGCTCAAGGCGCGCACCAAGTCCGCCGCCGCCTGTTGATGCTGCGCCGCCTGGCTCGGGCTGATTTGCGGCAGCGCGACCACCGCCGGTTCGATCCGGCCAATCGCGAGCCACGCGTAGGCCGTGCCCGTGTCGCCATCAACCACTTCGAGATACGCTTGCTTGCCCGCGTGCGCGCTTAAATCCCAGGAAAACGCCTGCGCCAGGTCGTTGCGCGGCGGCGCCGCCTGCGCCAGCGTTTCCCCCGAGTCCGCGGCCACCAAACGCACGAAGTTTTTCTTCTTCGCCGGTTGATCCGGAGCTCCGTCATGACCCGCCAGGAAGAAGCTCAGCTTCGCTGGAACCGCAAAACTCTTCGACCGCAGGACGCCCGTCAAACGCTCCCCACCCGGCGGCAAACTGCAGAGAAACATGCTCTCCTTGTCCCCGTCCGCCGAATTCCTCTTTTGCAAAAACCACGGGTTCGTCACGTCCTTCATGCCGGGAATCGGATAGTTCACCCAGGTCGATTCATCAACCGCGTCCAATAACTGGCGCGCCAGCGCGGCCGCCCACGAGTGGATGCCCGGCCCGGCCGTCGCCCCACGCTGCTCGGTGCCTTGCTGCACCGATTTCAACAACGCCAATTGGAAGTCCACGTCGGCGGCGAACTTCGTCCGGGCGAATTGCGCCAGCGCGTCCATGTCGCCATCCGACGCGTAACGCGCCGCGTGCCGCAGGTAATCGGCGGTCCGGTCCGCGCGTTCGTCGTATTTCCGCACATAAGCCAGCAGATACGCCCCGGCCTCGGGCGTCGGCGCGCCGATCGCCACGTCGGCGATCGCTCGGGCGTCCGCTTCGCTCAAGCTCGAAAGCGGCAAGCGGGAGAGATTGCCGGCGGGCTTGAGTTGATCGCGCAGCGCCATCCGCGTCACATGCACCAGTTGGAGGTCGTCCGCCGACGCGTGTTGGCGCAGGTCCAACAGCGGCCGAATCTGTTCAAACGCGGGGTGCAATCCGAGCGCGTCCGCCGCCGAGCGCCGCACATAAGCATCGCCGTCGTGAAGTCCGGCCAGCGCCATTTTTTGTTGCGCCGGATTCCAGGCGGGCAGGTCCGCCAAAACCCGCATCGCGTGCGTCCGCACCCCCCGGTCCGCGTCCTTCGCCGCCGCCGTCAGGAGTTCATCGTCCAGCGCGTCCAGGCGGCGCAGGACCCAAATCCCGTGCATCTTTTGCAGCGGCGTCCCGCCTGACCGCATCAGCTTTTTCACCGGCGCCACCGCCGGGGCGCCCACTTGATCGACCAGATAGTTCATCGCCAGCATCCGGCGCGTGATGTTCGTGTGACCCATCTGCTTGATCGCCTCGGCCACGCTTGATTTTGAAAGATCGAAGTGTATCGGCCCGGCCGGTCCGCCCGGCTTATCCCCCTTATAACTGATCCGCCAGATGCGGCCCCGCTCCCGGTCCCGGCCCGGATGATCGAGCGGGACTTCGTAATGCCCGATGATCCGATTGTAAAAGTCGGCGACGTAAATTGCTCCGTCCGGCCCCAGTTGCAAGTCCACCGGACGAAACCACGGATCATCCGACGAGAGAAAATCAGGCTCCTCCTTTGTGACGCGCGTCGAGCCATGCTCCTGCAATGAATCACGATTGATGCGGCTCGTCATGACGTTGCCGATAAAAGTATTGCCCCGAAATTCCGTCGGGAAATTGTCCGCCGCGTAGAACACCATTCCCGAAATCGCCGTCGAACCGTGACTGTGATCGATGATCGCCGGCCCGAACCCGAGGCCGTCGTGCGGTTTGCCAAAGCTCGGATAATATGCCCCGCGCAAAAGCTGATACACCGGCGCGCTATGGCAATCCGCCGAAAACAAATCCCCCAACGGATCAAACATCAACCCAAACGGATTGACCTGGCCCCAGCTATATTGCTCAACGTGCGACCCATCGGTTTTGAACCGATAACAGTTCCCCGAGTTCATCGTGATCGAACTGCCGTCGGCGCCGACGATGGTCGAGTTGTTATTGAATCCGTGATCGGCGTATATCCAGCCGTCAAAGCCGCGCCGGAACGAACTGGTCAAGCCGTGCGTGTCCCGGTCGAAACCGAACCGCCCGTACAATACGTCATCCTTGTCGGCTCGGCCGTCCTTGTCCGTGTCCTGAAAATAGTGGATGAAAGGGATGCTGAAACCAATCGCGCCTGCCTTGTAAGGATACAAACCGATCGGGATATTCAACCCCGTTTCGAACGTCGTGACCCGGCCCGCCTTGCCGTGGTCGTCGATGTCAGCCAATATTTTGATCGCGTCCCGGCCCTTGGTCCCAACCGCGACCGGGAACGGGTATTCCCGCGACTGCGTGATCCACAGACGCCCGCGCGCGTCGAACGCCATGTTCATCGGCTTGCCGATGTCCGGCTCGGAGGCCACTAATTCGATGATAAAGCCCGGCGGCAGATGAAATTGCTTCTGCTCCTGCTCGGGCGTCAGCGCGTCGGTCTTGCGGATGATGTCGTCGAACGGGTCCTCCGCCGCGCGCGCCAGGCCGAGGCCGGACAATAACGCGAGCGCGGCCAGCAGCCGGGTTCCCTGGGACAAAGGACCGAAGACGAACGAGTTCATTTTCATGGCTTGCAAATCAATCGCCCGAAAATGCCGCCGTCCGCGGCAACCACGCCGCGCCGGCTGTTTCGGGCAGTCCCCAATTATGAACCAAACCTCCGACGCGACAAAGAAAAAGTTGGCCCCGCCGAACGTCTTTCGACGCTAAAGCGACGCGACGACTTCCTCTCGAGCCACGCCTTTCGCGCGCGCGACCGCGCGTAGAATCCCGTTCAACGTGCCGACGCGAAGGGAGCGATGCTCAGGAACCGCGATGCGGTGATGAACCGGCTCCTCAGTTTGCAGAATAATGTGGCTGCCGACTTGATTCACCTCGCGATAACCCCAGTCGCGGATCAGCGCGGCGACTAATTGCCTACCGCTTACGTCTCGTGGCAGCCTCACACCAAGACTTCATCACGGACCAAATGAAGGCGCACCCGCGCGGGCGCAGGCTGGTCGAAGTAAAAAGCGGCCACCGCCTCGCGGACGTTTGCGCGCAATTCGTCCCACGTACTGGCTTCGGTGAAGATGCTCTCCCCCAGCGCCTCGGCGACGTAACCGCCATCGGCCTCTTGCGTGACTTCAAAAACCAGTTCGTTCATCTCCGAATTCTATACAACGTAACACGCGGCGGCAATCGCCCTTCCGCCGCCCGCTTCGACCCCGCCTCACCCCTACTCCGCGCGGGCCACGGGGCGCTGTCGCGGGATTTGAGCTTTGAAATCGCCCAGCCAAGGCCAAAGCGTGCGTCGGTTCAAGTCCACTTCCGCGACGCAGACGGTTCCCCATTCTTTCGCCTGCGCCAAGATGCTGCCATCCTGGCCAAAGACCGCGGTCAGCATCCAGTTGCGCGAGACGTCTTCGTAGGTGCTGCTGACGATAAAGACCTGGTTCTCGCAGGCGCGCGCGCGGGCCTGCTCGGGGTTGCATCCCCAAACGGGCCACGCGATGATTTCCGCCCCGCGCGCGCTCAACCCTCGTGCGACTTCGGGAAAGAATCCGTCGTAACAAATCATCATGCCGACCCGGCCCAGCCGCGTCTCGAAGACGGGATAGTCGCTCCCCGGCGACATCCCTTTGTCGAACTCGCCGTCGGGCAAGCAGACCTTCCGGTACTTGCCCGCGATCCCGCCGTCGGGTCCGATTAGGACAGCCACATTGAACAGTTGATGCTGCTCACGCTCGATGAGGCCCGCGACGATATAGAGTCCCAGTTTTTTCGCCAATTCACCGAAATACTCGGTCGAAGGCCCGGGGATGGTCTCGGCGCACGCCTCGTAAGTCGAGCCAACGCCCGCGAAGGTCAACGTCTCGCCGAGCACAACCAAATCGGCTTTCCGGCGCGCCGCTTCTTCGATGAATGGCGCGTACTGCCGACAGGCGTCCAACGGCGATTTCGCCCCGTGCGGACGGTAATGCACCGCGGCCAGGCGCACCTTGCGCGGCGCCGTAGCCTCGGTCCGCTCGAACACAACGTCGCTCCACTCGACGCCGCCTTTTGTAGCCCAAAGCAAATGCAGTTCCATCCGCGCGTGCGTCGCCTTCGGTGGCGCCTCGTAAACGCCGGACATTTCGGTCCACCCATCGGCGCTAGCCGTCGTGTCGCGCGGGTATTCCGGCTCCGCGGAAGCCACGACGCCCAGCGAATAGTTCGTTACGACTCCTTCACCCCGCATCGGGACCGACTTGCCCGCGTCATCGCTCCAAATTACCCGAGCCAGCACGCTGCGCCGAGGCACAGCGACGTTCTCGGTGCGGCGCCACGCGGAAAAACGGTAAAACTCGCCGCCGTTTACCGGAAACGTCTTTTGCCACCAACCATGCAGCCCCTCGCGTTCATCAGCCCGAATGGCCAGCGCTCCGTGGCCCGACTTGCCACCCGTTTCCGCGGACTGAAACTGCGGCCGAATTTCGTCCCGCGGCGCCGCGGCCGTCCAACCGTCGAACGAGCCCGCTTGCAGTCCGACGGCGACCCAAAAGACCCCAGTGAGCGCGATCACAATGGCTTTCATGCGTATGAGCTACTCTGGCACGAGCCGGCGCGCAATCAAGCGCCACTTCCACAGGGCGGGTTTTATGGACTGCGGGGGCACCCGCCTTCGCGCCGCTTCGGCGCGGCAAGTGCGAAGCGCGACACCGCTTTGGGCGCCGACGCAGAGGCGCACCCGCTTGGCCGGTCGAAAGCGGCGTCGTCGCCACGCTCTGCCGCCGCAGCCCAAAATGTCGCGGCGGCGCGGCTGGTCACGACCATTCGCGGTGGCACCCGCCTTCGCGCCGCTTCGGCGCGGCAGGTGCGCAGCGCGACACCGCTTTACGCGCCGAGCGCATGATCGTACCCGCCGCGCCACTCAGTAA
This sequence comes from uncultured Verrucomicrobiota bacterium, assembly GCA_964522665.1. GTDB lineage: Bacteria > Verrucomicrobiota > Verrucomicrobiia > Limisphaerales > CAZFVY01 > CAZFVY01. Next base: position 34,843 of record CAZFVY010000034.1, read on the forward strand.
CGCCGCCGTCGTGACATTCCATCGGGGCATTCTACATCGCCCATCAAAGTCTTGTCCTCCACGCCCCTTCGACCCCTCCCCCCCGTGAAGACGAATTCCGCCGCTCACCGAGGAAAACTCCGGCGCATGAAACCGTGAGCCACACCCTCTAATCGGCCGCGGTAGGCAATTCCGTTCCTTCAACCGACGCCGCGTCATTTGCCCTGTCCACTCGCTCCAAGCAACCGCTCCTCGCGCATCCAATCGACGCACCGATCGGTCCACGTCGAACAGGCCAGCCCACTCTTGCGAACGCCGAAGCCATGCCCGCCTTGCGCGTAAAGATGCAGTTCCACCGGCACATTGGCCCGCTTCAAGGCCAGGTAAAGCGTCACGCTGTTCTCGGCGCCGGCCACCCGATCGTCCGTCGCTTGCACCAGAAAAACCGGCGGCATCTCTTTGGAAATCCGCAGGTACGGAGCCAGGGTATCCTTGTTCACCTCCACGCCGACCGGCTGTTGTTCAATCATGTAGCCCGGATAGACCGCCACCGCGAAGTCCGGCCGGCAACTCACCTGATCGATCTCGTCCAGCGGCGGGTAAGCCCGTCGATCGAATTGCGACGCCGTCGCCACCGCCAGGTGCCCGCCCGCCGAGAAACCCATGATGCCGATCCGCTTCGGATCGACTCCCCACTCCGCCGCCCGGCGCCGCACGAGGCTGACCGCGCGTTGCGCGTCCGACAGCGGCCCTGGGGCGGGCAGACGCTCCGGTTGCCCCGCGCGCCGCGGCACCCGATACTTGAGCACGAACCCCGTGACCCCGACCGAATTCAACCACGCCGCGACTTCTTCCCCCTCGAGGTCCCACGCCAAATTCCAGTAACCACCACCCGGACAAATGATCACCCCGACGCCGGTGTTCTTCTCTTTCGTCGGCTGGAAAACGGTAACCGTCGGAAACTTGACGTTGGTGATCCATTTCGCGTCCTTCGTCGGCGACTCGTCCGTGGCCCGCGTCCGCTCGGGACCGATCGTGCCATAATCCCCCGGCGCCGCGCCCGGCCAAATCAAAATCCGAGCCGGTACCTCGGCCGCCCCCGAAGCGAGGGCGGACAGCCATACGATGATTACTTCGAGCCAGAGAAGCCCGAAATCAACACGCATTATAATTCTCGATTTCATCCCAACCAAGAGTGCCGGTTGGCCATCCATCAAATTCCGCGGCGCCGGTAAAAAAGGAAGAGAATTCGGCCCGCCCGGTCGATTATTCGTCACACTTTTTTCTGCCCGTCTCTCCGAGTCACCCTCACCCGCCTCCCTAAGGTGAGCTTTGACCGATCCAATGAGCCGGTTCTTACGCTTTTCGATATCTTTTTTCCGCCGCCAATTCCGAGTTTCCGACCGGAATCTTTTCACCAATCGCCCGTTCCAGAATCCGTCGAAATGCGTCGGCTGTCGGGTTAACGGAAGATAACGTTGAATACCATGCCTTTAAGGAGAGTCGACTTTCCTCTGCGATTAAGCCCTCGAACGCGATTCGTTCGCGATCCGTTTCGGGCCGCCACTCCTTCACGTCCTCTTCGGATCGGACTCTCCGAAAAGAAGAATCCGGTCTGGAAAAGACGTCAATCCATAAAAGAATCTTGTCGTCGCGCCAATCGTTCATTGAAGCGGTCCTGATTGGTAGTTTTGGCCCCGCATCGCAATAATGTTAAAACGGATCAAAGCAATCGTAGTTGCGCTGTCGAACGATCAGTCCATCCCGGAATTCGAGGAAAATCGCGAAACGCGCTTTCATTTCACCGCCGGCCGGGATCGTTCCAAAGGGAACCGCGAGCGTCGCGACCCAGCGCGCTTCGACCGCAACCTGGTTTCCCGAGGCGATTATATTCAGCACTTCGTAGCGCTGCTTCGTCACGGCCTTTTTGCCACGTTGCGCCGCCTCGCGTAATCCCGCGAGATCACGGGTCGCTCCGGTGGGCATCAATCGGTTGGGAAACTCCTCCTGGACCACGTCTGGAGCGAAGAATTGCAGGTTGCGCTCCGGGTTCCCGCTTTCGATACCTTCAAAATAATCTCGGACGATGGATACGAGGTCAACGTTGGCGCTCATAGGTTGGTCTTTTCCGTACGATCAAATTGAAGCAGCGCAATCGGCGCTCAGTCGAGTGTAGTGTCTCATAAATAACTGGTCATTCGTTGCGCCGGAGGCTGGAACAGGTTGTGTGACGGTCCCACTCGATCATCCGATTCTGCGGACGAAGCGCCGGCTGAATCGCATCGAGGGAGCGTGAACGGTCGTTCTTCATGCGGGTCTCGGTGTTCCATCAGGGCTTGAAAGCACGACGGTGTAGCCCTCAGGGTCGCGCAACCAGACCTCCCATTGGTGCGCGCCAACGTGGTGATACGCGGGCAGTACGACTTCGACCGCCATTTCCTTAGCGCGCTCTACGGCCACGTCGAAATCGTCGATTTCGAACCAAAGAAGCACTCCATTTCCGTAGGGTTTGGCATTGAGGTCGCCGATCGGCCCGTGATGGTGCTCGACCTCCCATCGGTGCAGTTGCAAAACCAGCCGCCCGTGCGAAACAAGTCGTTCATACTCGGTCCCGCCATGCCCGCTCTGACAACCGAGGAGACGCTGATACCAGCGGCTGCTCGCTTCGACATCGTGGACGCAAATCAGAGGTTGTGAGTGCATATAAACTCCGCGTCGTAACTGCGCCAAGAGCAGACGCACTGCCTAAGTGCGCCGTGAAATACCATTATTTCCGCTTGCTGCGGCCCAAAAATCGGGCGGGCGGCCCCGCGAGTCAAGCCTGATGGCAGTCGTTGGCGCCGCCGGGTTTCGACGCGGGCCGATAATTTTCGGCGCTTACCGCTGAGTTCTCGGGTTCAGGCCGGGCCGGGTCGCAGAAAAGGGCGAACCGATCGCGTTCTCACCAGCCGGTTTCATCATCTCGTGAACTCCGGATACCATGCCTTGGCGCCTCGATCACCCCGGCTCACGCGGTTGCCTCGCGGTCGGTCGAGTCATCGTATCTCGGGCTTCGAATCATTTCGCGGGAGTGGCCGCCGCGGCAAAAATACCCCCTTGGCGCTTGCCGTCGAATTTCTTACGCTGACGGGGTGATCGTTTTTTTGCGCCTAGTGGGCGTGCTCAACGCGGCGGTCTGGTTCGGCGGGGCCGTTTTCTTCGCGACCACGGTCGCGCCCGCTTTTTTCTCCGAGGAAATGGGGCGCCTTCTGCCGTTGGCCTACGCCGGGGCGGCGATTCAAGTGGTGGTGGCGCGATTCTTCATCTTGCAATATTGGTGCGGGGGCATCGCGCTCGTTCATCTGGTGGCGGAATGGCTCTACTTAGGCCGGCCGTTGCAACGCTTCGCGTTCGGCCTGGCGCTGGGGATCCTCGCCTTGAGCCTCGTCGGCGGCGTGTGGATTCAGCCGAAGATTCGAACTCTGCACACGATCAAATACGCGCGAGGGTCCACCCAGGAGCAGCGCGACGCCGCCGGCGCCTCGTTGCGGACCTGGCACGCGCTCTCGGAATCGTTGTTTGCGCTGGCGACGCTGGGCATGTTGATTCACCTTGGCCGGATCGCCTCGGCCTCGAATGCGCCGCGGTTTATCAGCGCCACCAAATTCAGGAGTTGACAAACCTGGCAATCTACCGGAGTTGTAAAGGGAAGCAGGGTGCGCTGCTTCCGTGAAGAGAAGAACAGTTTACGCCATGATTTCTAACGAACGACCGTCGCCTTACGGACATCGCCCTCATTTCCCGTCGGCGCCGAAGCCCTACGTCCAGGAAGACACCCTCAAAACGGAGAAGGTCCAGATTGAACGTAAGACCTTCGTATTCACGTTGAAAGAGAACCCTCGGGGTCGTTTTCTGCGCATTACGGAAGACGTCGGCGGGCGGCGGGATACCATCATCATTCCCTCGACCGGCTTGGAAGATTTCAAGCGCGTCGTCGAGAGCATGGCGGCGGCCTCGGCGGCCACGCCCGTCAAAGAAGCTTAGCCGAGGTGACCGGTGACCCGGTCGATCCGCGCGGTTTTCAAGCTTTCGCAACGGCCTTTTTTCGCGACCGCACCCGCGGCGCGTCTCCCCACAAGCCTTCGAGATCGTAGCGCTCCCGCGCTTTCGGCCCCATGACGTGGACGATCACGTCGAAATAATCGAGCACGATCCACTCCGTCTGCAAAGCCCCGTCCTGCGCGCGCGGGCGCAATTCGTGGTCGTCGCGCAATTTATCGGCGATCTCCTCGACGATCGCGCGGATGTGCGGCGGGCTGCCGCCGGTCGCGATCACAAAGTAGTCGGTAATCGTCGAAAGCTCGCGCACGTCGAGCACGACGACGCTCTCCGCCTTCTTGTTGTCCGCCAACTCGTGACAAAGCAACGCCAGTTTTTTTGAATCCATCGCCACCCAGCATGGGGCAAGCCGGCTCAAAGATAAAGCCGATTATTGCGGATCGCCTCCGCCACGGCCGCGCCGACCAGCCAATCGATCGCGCGGCCCGCCCTCACCCGCTCCCGAACTTGGGACGACGAAACCCCGAGCGGAAAGCCCTGTAAATAGACCGAACGAAACGGCGCCGGCGGCTGGCCGCCCGGCTGGCCGGGGCGCGGAATAACGATAAACTCAACCAACCGAGCCAACTCCTCCGCCGCCCGCCATTTAGGGAGCAGCGCAGCGTGATCGGCCCCGATCAGATAGTAAAGCCGCGCCCCGGGAAACCGTCGAACGTAGTCCTGAACGGTGTCGATCGTGTAGGAAATCGCGCCGCGCTCGAGCTCCTGGACGTCGATTTCGCAATCGGATTGGCCCGCCAAGGCCAGGCGCAGCATCCGCAGGCGTTCCGCCGCCGGGGCCGGCGAGGCGTGCGGTTTGAACGGTGACTGAGCGGCCGGGATGAAGTAGAGCCGGGAGAGCGCCAATTCTTCGCGCGCCGCCTGCGCGACGAGCAAATGCCCCAAGTGCACCGGGTCAAAGGTGCCGCCAAAAAGGCCGATCCTCGGTAAAGGGTCAGTTGGATTCATTTTGAGAGCGGTCCGATCGCATCGGCATGAGACAAACTCGCGGCGCCAGCGTTGGCCCGATTCTGCCGCCTAGCAGCAACGGTTAATTCCGCGGAAGCGTTTTTCCGTCATGGCGAGATACTGTTCGCGCCGCTCGGTCCGAGGATCCGCGTCGGCGCCGAGCAGATTCACGCGAGGCGTGCGAGAGCCGGCTTGCATTCCCATGCACGCGCAGATCGACGTAGCCCCGCGCGGCCGATCCAATTCCCGCTCGCCCGATAATTCCCGCGCCAACGCCAGCGCCAACGCGATGAAATTGAACCAGCGCCAAGGCCGCCCCTCAGCGACGGCGTAATCCGGCAGCCAGACCGGCTCGGTCTCGCGAAGAGACGCGACCCGCTGGCGAAATAGAAGCATCAGCCATTCCCAAGCGCAACAGACCAGAATCACCATGACCAACGCGAGGAACGAGCCGGCGACGACCGCGTCGAGGTATTGGTTGAAACGCAGCCCGCGGTTGGCCGCCACCGCCCGCTCGGCCTTGGCGATCGCCGCCGCCTCACCCGCGCTCCGCGCGGCGGTCAGGGTCGTTTCCAAAGCGGGAAGTTGCTTGTCCAATACCTTCGCCTGCGCCAGAAAACCGATGCGCGGGTCGTCATGAAAAATCTTCTCCAGACCCGCGGTGACGGTCACGGTCATGAGCCAGACCAGCGGCAAGAGCGTGATCAACGCAAAGGCTGGCCGCGGTTTCCATGACCCCTTGGCCGCGGTCTTGCGCGGCGCCAGTTGCATCTTGAGGATCACGGTCGTCGCGAGGCAGAGCGCGATGCCCGCGAGCAATTGATTGGCGATGCCGAACAGGGGCCAAAGCGAATTGATTCCGCCGAGCGGATCGCGGACGCCCTGGATTAAGAAATAGCCCCAGCCGGCGACCACCAGGACGCTCGCCAACAAATTTGGACCCAAACGTTGCGTCTGCCCGAACGGCTTCCAAACGTTTCCCAGCACGTCCTGTAACAAGTAGCGCCCTACCCGCGTCCCTGCGTCGAGCGTCGTCAAAATAAACAACGCCTCGAACATGATCGCGAAATGGTACCAGAGATCGATCGCCAGCCAGTTCCCCTTGAACGCCCGGGAAAAAATATGCGCCATGCCGACCGCGAGGGTCGCCGCCCCGCCCGTCCGCCCGAATAGCGTCTTTTCGCCGACTAGCGTCGCCTGTTGGTCCATTTCCGCGACGGTCACCGGGAAGCCGACCGCATTGACCTTCGCGACGGTGTCCTTGGCGATCGCCGCCGCATCGGCGCCGCTCCCTTTGACGTTGATGCTGAAATAGACGCCCGGATCGAGCGTGCAGGCCGCGATGAGGGCCATAATCGCGACCAACGATTCCAGGCACATCGCGCCGTAGCCGACCGGCCGGACGTAGCTCTCCCGCGTTAGTAATTTGGGCGTCGTGCCACTCGCGATTAGCGTGTGAAAGCCGGATATGGCGCCGCACGCAATCGTGATGAAGCAGAACGGAAAGAGTTTGCCGGCCACGACCAGTCCCGACCCGTCCGTGAACCGGCTCACCGCCGGCATTTTCAATTCGGGGAGCACGAAAAACACCCCGACAGCCAAAGCAAAGATGGTGCCCAGCTTGAGAAAGGTGCTCAGATAGTCCCGCGGCGCCAGCAACAACCACACCGGTAACACGCTCGCCGCCAATCCGTAGCCTATCACACCCCAAGCGAGCGTCTCGGCGGTCAGTGTAAAGTGAGCCGCCACGCTCGGTGTTCCATGCACCAAGCGACCGCCCCACACGGCGAGCAGCAGCAGCACGACCCCGAACGCCGAGGCCTCCAGCACTTTGCCCACGCGCCAAAACCGCAGATACCCCCCCATCAACATCGCAATTGGAATGGTCGCGCCCACCGTAAAAACGCCCCAGGGGCTGTCGGCCAGCGCGCGGACAACGACGAGGGCGAGCACCGCGAGCAAAATGATCATGATCGCCAGGATCGCGGCCAACCCGGCGACTCCCGCGGCCGGATTGACCTCCTCTTTGACCATCTGTCCCAGCGACCGCCCGTTCCGACGCAACGAGCAAAAGAGGATTACCATGTCCTGGACGGCCCCGCCCAACACGACGCCGATTAGAATCCACAGCGCGCTCGGCAGATAGCCGAACTGGGCCGCCAGCACTGGACCGACGAGTGGACCGGGACCGGAAATCGCCGCAAAATGATGACCGAACACGATCCACTTGTTCGTTTTGACGAAATCGCAACCATCGTCGTTGACTTCGCACGGCGTCGCCCGCCGGTCATCCAGCATCATTATGCGCGCCGAAATCCAGCGGGAATAAAAACGGTAGCCGATGGCGTAGCTGCACAACGCTGCGGTCAACACGTAGGCGGAACTGATCGGTTCGCCGCGCCGGGTCGCGAGCACGAGGTAGGCCCAGGCGCCGAGCAGCGCGACGATGCCCCAAATGAAATAACGAACGAATTTCTGCATTTTGCCGGCTAGAATTTTGACCCGGGTTCTAAACCTTTTGCCCGCGTGAGGCAATTGGATTGTAAATTAACCGTTTGCATTGGGCGCGGGGTGTGATACAAGTGTCGGCTCGCCGTTCAACGGAAGGGCGTTTAGAAAATAGAATTTTTATGTCACAGCACTCGAGTTTACGAGCGGCCAGCACGCTGGGCGCGAAACGCAATGTATTGAAACGCTTCGAGCGGGTGGAACTGCTCAAGAAGCGCGGCCAGTGGAAGTCGGGCGATCGCGTTATCGGCCTCCGCAAGACCAAGCCGGACGCCTAAGCGTCCTCCTGTAATCTCGCCGACGCTGCGCCGGCCGCGGTTGTTTTACCTGACCCCGGCGACTACGCTGGCACCTGCGGGTGGATTCTGTGTCGGTTTCCAGGTCGTGACGGGGATGGCAGATCGCCTCAAACCGCCGTCACAAGGAATTGAGCGGCAGCTCACTCGACGGTGGTCACGCTCTCGTCGAGAAGCCTCTTTACCGCGCCGTGGCGTCGCTGCCGCGCGTGATTCCGCCGCGCGGCCCATTATTTTGGATTATCCAGTTTCAACGGTCCGCCTGCACAAGTACCTCGCCGAGGCCGGCGTGGCTTCCCGTCGCGCCAGCGAGGCGCTGATCACCGAAGGCCGCATCACGGTCAACGGCCGCGAGGTGCGCGAACTCGGGACCAAGATCGATCCGGCGCACGATCGGGTCACCTTCGACGGCGCGCCGGTCCGGCCGAAGCAAAAGCTTTACCTGGCGGTCCACAAGCCGCCGGGATACGTCTGCTCGCGGCAGGACGCGACCCGGCGCCCGCTCATCAGCGATTTGCTCCCCAAGGAATGGGGCCACCTCTACTCTGTGGGCCGCTTGGATTGTTATAGTGAAGGCCTGATATTTCTTACGAATGACGGTGATTTCTCCTTGCGCCTGACCCACCCGCGCTACGGGATTCGGAAAAAATACATCGTCACCATCGAAGGTCACGCGACGCGCGAAACGACCGCGCGGATCATCGAAGGCGTCGTGGACAAGGATGAGAAGCTCAAGGCGGAAAAAGCGCGTATCCTGGCCGCCAACCAATCGCATAGCGTGCTCGAGTTGGAGATGGCCGAAGGCAAATACCGCGAGGTTAGGCGCATCTTCGAGGTGCTTGGTTTCGTCGTGGACCGGCTCCAGCGGGTTCAGATCGGCCCGATCAAGCTCGGCGACCTGCCCGCCGGCAAATGGCGGACTCTTTCGGCGGCCGAACGCAAGTCGTTCTGGCCCGACCGCCCGCCTCGCCCCGCAACCAAGCCGCCGCAGCATTGACAGAACCGTCAAAACCAATTCTACTGCCAATCGTTATGAAAACCATGCAACGGTGGATGGGCATTACGGCTTTCGCGCTGGGGGTATTGGTCGCCGCCCAGGCGCAAGAAGTTGGCACGGTGCAATCGGACCGGGTTAACGTTCGCGGCCAAGCCTCCCTCTCGAGCGAGGTGGTCGCCCACTTGAAGCAAGGCGACACCGTCAATGTCCTCGGGGAGATCACCCTGCCGAAGCCGAAAAAGGGCGAACCGCTGAAGTGGTTGCGCATCCAACTGCCGCCTAATACGCCCGTCTGGATTTCCGGGACTTTCGTCGATCCGACCAACAAGACCGTCAGCGTCAAACGCCTAAACCTGCGCGCTGGTCCCGGCGAGAATTACAGCGTCCTCGGCCGCCTCGACAAGGGAGCCGTCGTCAACCAGATCCGTGCCACCGACAACTGGTTGCAGATCGAGACGCCCACCAACGCCTATGCGTTCGTCGCCGCCGAATTTGTGACCATTAACGCGACCCAGCCGGCTCCCGCGCCGACGCTCGCGGAGACCAAACCAGTCGAGCAACCCGTTGAGAAACCGATCGAAAAACCGGTCGATAAAACCGATGTTCCGCCCGTGAAGGAAGCCCCCGTCGTGCCAGCGCCCGCGCCGCAGCCGACCGTAACGCAAACTCCGCCACCCGTCGTGCCCGCGACCGTCCCCGCGGTCGTTCCGGCCGAAGTGACACCCGCGCCCGCGACGCCCGTGACGGAAAAGCCAGTGGTGGCCGCGCCGCCCGCGGAAGTGAAAGACACCACGCCGCCGCCCAAGCGGGTCATCTCTCGGGAAGGCATCATTCGCCGGACCGTCAGCATCCAGGCGCCGACGCGCATGGGCCTCGTCAGCTCCGAGAACGGTGAACTGATCGATTACCTGGATTCGGACAAACTCGGAATCAAACTTGATTCACTCGTCGGCCTGAAAGTCTTGGTAAGCGGCGAAGAAGAGATGGATGAACGCTGGCCCAACACGCCCATCGTGACGCTGGACAACATCCGTCTCGTGCCTTAATGGCCGTTTCCAACCTAATCGACGGCCGCGCGATCGCGGAGGAAATCAATCGTGAGACGGCCGCGGCCGTGCTTGCCGTCAAGGATTCGGCCGGCTTGCCGCCTGGGTTGGCCTTCGTGCGGGTTGGGGAAGACCCCGCCTCGCAAGTCTATGTCGGGATGAAAGGGCGCATGTGCGCCCAACTCGGCCTCCACTCGGTTACGCACGTTTTGCCCGAAACGGCTTTGACCTCCGAGCTGCTCGCGCTCATCGACCGACTGAACGCGGACCCCTCGATTCATGGCATCCTGGTCCAAGCCCCGCTCCCCCGGCAGATCAACGCCGACGCGGTTTATTCCGCGGTCGCACCGGCCAAGGACGTGGACGGTTTCCACCCGGTCAACGTCGGCAAATTGTTGCTCGGAGACACGTCTGGTTTCGTGCCCTGCACCCCGGCGGGCGTTCACGAGTTGCTGATTCGCGCCAATACTCCCATTGCCGGCGCTGAGGTCGTCATTCTCGGGCGCGGCGCCATCGTCGGCAAGCCGATGGCCGCCATTTTGATGCAGAAAGCTCCGCACGCCGACGCCACCGTGACGGTTTGCCACTCGCGGACGCGCGACCTGGCTGCCCACGCCCGTCGGGCCGATATCTTGATCGCCGCGATCGGCTCCCCGCTTTTCGTTAAGTCGGACATGGTCAAGCCGGGCGCCGTCGTGATCGACGTCGGCGTCAACCGCGTCCCCGACCCCGCGGCGAAAAGCGGCTCCCGTCTTGTCGGCGATGTCGATTTCTCCGCGGTGCAACCAATCGCCGGCCGGATCACCCCGAATCCGGGTGGCGTCGGCCCGATGACGATCGCGATGCTAATGCGCAACACCGTGCGCGCGGCGCAAGCGGCGCTCGGCCTCCAGCCGGCGGCCTAGCGAGCGACACGATTACCCGGACGCTCAGCCAGATTTTTCACGATTCCAAAACTTAAAACCAAAGCGCCCTTCCCATGCAACCAACCCGCATCCTCCCCGATTTACAGTGCTCACTGCTCTGCGAAGAAGTTCGCCAGGAGATCAATGGCAACTTCATCCTGATCGGCATCTTCGGTTACGTCCAAGTTCCGAAGCTGCCGATCACCGCGTTCAAACTCTGTGTCTTCGATCGCTGGACGGCCGGCGTCGGCCTGTTCACCGAATGCGTGCGACTGGTCGGCCCTGACCAAACGACCGTCCTGCGTCAAAGCCAGGTAAAATTTGGCCTCCGCGAAGCCTCGCACAACGCCACGAACGTCACAGTTTTCGCCCAAGTCGAGTTCACGACCCCAGGTGTCTATTTCGTCGAAATCCTGGTGGACGACGTCATGAAGCTTCGGTTTCCCCTGCCTGTGATGATCGTGCAACCGCCGCCCGGCTCGCAGCCGAACGGCCCCGAGCAGGCGCCACCGCAACCGGCCGCGGAATAAGTTCACCCGCCGTTGCCTGGCCGGCGCGGCCGGCGTTCCGGTGACCACGGCTTGCCGCGGCGCTCCGCGTCCGATTGCGATTTCGGGGCGCGCTCCGACGCCGGACGCTTCCGCACGTTCGTTGGCGGTTTCGCAAACTCGGCTTTTCCGCCGCGCGCAACCGGTGTAGTTTTCTCCATCCGACCATGATGGACGGTAACGCAGAGCCTGCCGGGAATGCCTGGCAACCATTAACGTTCGGCGGCGTCGCGCGCTTTGCGCGGGCGCCTCTCCGCCGACTGCTGGCGGTGGAGTTGATTACGGCGACGATCGTCGCGGCCGCGACCCTTTGGTTCCTGCATCGGAACTGGTGCCCGGCCATCCAACGTGCCGTTCAGCAACTTCCCGCCGAAGGCCGGCTTGAGGACGGCCAGCTCCACTGGAACGGCCCGCCGGTGTTGCGCCTCGCGAACGGCCCCTTCCTCGCCCTCGCGCTCAACCGCGCGGCGGACGGCGACAGTGGCCAAGTCGCGGACGTGCGGATCGAGTTCGGTCAGGTGAGCGTCAACGTGAGTTCGCTCTTTGGCCACACGGAATTCTTCTATCCCAGAAACCTCTCCCTCTCGCTCACGCGGGAAGACGCCGCGCCTTGGTGGGGGGCCTGGCAACCGTTCCTGCTCGTCGGAGCGGGCGCGACGGTCATGGTTTCGCTCTTCACAGTGTGGGCGGTTTTGGCCGCGCTTTACGCCCTCCCGATCCGCGCGCTGGCCTATTTCATCGACCGCGCGATCAGCTGGACCGGCGCCTGGCGGCTGGCCTCGGCGGCCCTCATGTCGGGGGCGCTCTTCATGGCCGCCGCGATCACGCTTTACGGCGAGCGCCGCCTGAATCTGATCGCGCTGCTCGTCGCCGAAGCGCTGCATCTCATCATCGGCTGGGTTTATTGCCTCGCCGCGCCGGCCTGGCTGCCGCGCGCCGCCGGCGCCGCCGAGCCAAGCTCGCGCAATCCCTTCGCCCCAGCCCCACCGCCCGACCCCGGACCGCAAGCCCCGGAACCGCCGCCTCCGACGACGTCGTGAAACCGCGCCAATTCTCCTTGTTCGCGCCGCCTTCCAACGCCATACTCAGGCGCTCGCGGACGCTCACTCCTGGCGGAGGACGCCTCCGCGTGACCAATACTTGAATAGGTTGACTCAACGCCGATTTCCGAAGCGCTTAATTCGCGGCGCGCTTTGCCTGCTGCTGGCGATGGGTTGCTCGACGTGGGGCGCGAACTTCCTCTACGTCCTGGACATATCCGCGCCCATGAAGGGGCAGGAGGAAAAAGCGGTCGCCGAGCTTCTTCACGATCTCGACGCCGCGCTGGGGCCGCCGGCCGTTCGCCTCCGCGCGGGTGATCAGATCTACCTCTGGACCTTCGACGCCGAGGTCAACGAATTGGTTCGCCTCGACTATCGGCCGGGCGCGGAGAAAACGCTCAAAGCCGACGTTCGACTTCGCCTCGAAGGTCTTCGGCCCGCCGGTAAGCCAAACCTCGGACGTCTTTTAGTCCGCGCCTTGCAGCAATTCGGTCCGCCGCAAATGGGGGAACTCGATCTTTTTATCTACACCGAAGGCCAGGCAAACATCCCGGGCCGTGAATCGGATGCGATCACCCAACTCTACAAGGATAACTACGAACCGTATTCGCGCCTTCCCCATCTAACGCTCATTCGGTACGGTAAAAAAGGCCCACCGAAGGAAACCGCAAAAGTGATTGCGGCCCTGGGGGGCGAGCTTGCGGCCGGCGGACAAATCCCCGCGTCGCCTCCCATTCAAGCCAGCGAGACGAATCACACCGCGGTCGCCGTCAGTCCCCGTCCGACGACCGCCACCACGAATCTAGCCGCGACCACTTCGACCAACCTGACGGTCGCGACCCGCACAAATAGCCCGCCGGCCGCAAACCCGATCCCGCCAAAGGAGTTGGCCAACGCCAACCCAGCCACCAATCAAATACCGAAGGTCGTTCAAGCGTCGGTTAAGACCAACGCTCCGCCGGTCGCCGCGGTTCCCGCGCCGCCGATCATGGTCGAGCTGGTCCCGCCGGACGATTCCGCGCGCGAGTTGCCACCCGACGGACAATGGCGGGCGCTCCCGGGCGCGTCGCTGAGTTTCTCATCATCCGATCTGGAGCGATTGAGCGCGAATTGGGTCCGTTTCGGCGTTCAAACGCCCGGCGGCGTTGAGCTCCGCGTCGTGCCGGAGGGCCGGCCCACGCAGTTCGTTCCGCTGGGCCGGGTGATCCAATTGGGGACACTCGGACAGAAGTTCGGTTTCCAAATCAGGGCCAGTTCCACCGAGTCGGCCGGTCAGGATTTGAAGCTGAAGCTGTCGGTGAATTTCGCTCCCGGCCAAACCGTCCGCGCGAACGGGAACCTCATCCTGCCTGTCCGTTTCGCGCTTCCCGTGCAGGCGCAGGTCGTTACCCGCGAAATCTCACTCGGCGAATTAGTCGGCGGCGCCGCGAGCGTCACCCGCAATCTGGAACTGCGCGTCCAAGGTGCACCGGACGGCCGGCGGCTGCGAGTGACCAAGCAGGGCGAAGGGTTGGCGGGCGTCTCCGTGACGCCGGAACTGATCGCGTTGCAAGCCGGCAACATGTCGGTGGAGTTGACGTTCACTGGCCTTGACGCTCGTTCGCCGGGGCCGATCGACGGCGCGCTGATTCTGACGCCGGAGGGCGGCGAAAGCGCGGTTTTCCGAGCGCCGACGACGACCTTGGCGGTGCATGGCCGCGTCCTGAGCGCGCCGGCGATCCTGGCGGAGATTGACGATCCGATGGTCGCAGGCCAGCCGATCGTGATCCGCGCGCGGCTCGACAGCGGCGAGAAACTCCCCCTCAACGCGATCGTCCGCCCTCACTACGTCCCGAAGGAAACGCAACTCGAGCTTCGTGACAGCGGAGTGGCCGACGACGCGGACCTTAAGGCCAATGACGGCATCTACAGCGGCTCATTTCGCGAAACGGCAAAACCGGGCCGTTACCAAATCGTGATTTCCTGCGCGGCGACCAACCGCGGAGTTCGCCCGTTGACCGCGGCTGCTCCCATCTATTTCCAGGTCCTGAACTCCACTCTGACCGGGACGCTGATCAGCAAGAAGCGCAACGAAAAACTGCCCTTGCGCGCCACGGTTCTCTCCGAATACCCGACCGAGCTGGCGTTCGTCGTTGAATCCACGCCCGGCGCGGCGCCGCTCGAAACGGAGCTGGCCGCCAAGACCCTAAAACCCGGCGAGAATATCCTCGATTTGCTCGTAACCCCAACTCCGGGCGCTTCCGCCGGCCGCTATCGCTTCGCCCTCCAACTCGTCACCGAACCGATCAACGGCAAACGGGCGCGCATCCCGCTGAACTTTGACATCGCGCTCACGCCCATTGCGGCCTACATCTTCAAGCTCGCCATGTATGGCCTCGCCGCCGCGGGAGTCTTAGTTCTATTGATTATCGCGCCGTGGCGCCGCACACCGGCGAGACCCGCGACGACGAAGCAGCCAGTCGAACCAGCGGCCCCCGCGCCTGGCTCGGTTAAACCTCAGACGGCGTTCAAACATCGGATCAATCTACCACCTGGCCCGAAGCCACTGCGGTAGCCGTTCTGACCACCCGCACTCCACCACGCGTTCGCGCGTCAATTCAGTTCCTGCTCGACGCCTCATCGATCGGCGTCACCGGGTCGATCCAGCGCCAGCACGCGGCGCCGAGGAGATAAATCGCCGCCGAAATCCAAAACGTGATCGCCCAGTTGTGGTTGCTGTATTTGAGTATGTAACCAACGACCACCGGCGCGACGGCGCCCGCGATGTTGCCCATCATATTCATGCTACCGGAAAGCGTGCCCGCGCAGCGGCCGCCCACGTCCATGCACGCGCCCCAGCTTCCGGGCAGGCTCAAATCGAGCAAAAAGCTCGCCAGTCCCATCGAGACCATCGCGCTCGTCGCGTCCACCGTGTACATGGAAACGATCGACATGACCGCGGCCCCGGTGTAGCCCAAGTACGCCAACCAACGCCGCGCCTTGGCCGTATCGCGCAGCCGCCGCGCCAAGCGCATGGAAAAGGTTCCCGCGAGGCACGAGCCAATGCCCCCGAAAAAGAGCGGAAACCCGGATAGGAACGCGCTCTTCCCCAAGGCCAGGCCCCGCCCTTCCTGCAGATAAGTCGGCAGCCAAGTAATGTAAAAATACCACCCGTACGAGAAGCAAAAATACTGCAGCCAAAGCAGCCAGACCGTCCGGGAGCGCGCCAACTTGGCCCACGGCACGGCGCCGCCGCCCGACGAATTGTCCACCGCCTCGCGCAACAGTTCGCGCTCGGCCGCGCTCACCCCCGGATGCTCCGCCGGATCATCGCGAAACCAGAGGTGCCAGAGAATCGCCCAAACGATCCCCAATCCGCCGAAGACCAGGAACGCCCGCCGCCATGACATGAAATTGAACATCCAGACCACCAACAACGGCGTGAACGCCCCACCCCAACGCGCGCTGAGCCACATCAATCCGACCGCGCGGCCTCGCTCGTGCTTGGGCAGCCAGGTCGTGAAGACCTTCGCCAAGTTCGGAAAACAGCCCGCCTCCCCGGCGCCGAACAGGAACCGCGTGATGAGCAGTGAAGTGAGATTCCACGCCGAACCGGTCGCGGCCGTAAACACCGACCACCAGACCACCACCCGCATCAGCACGCGTCGCGGTCCCATCCAATCCGCCAGCCAGCCGCTCGGAATCTCGAACAGCGCGTACGCCCAGGCGAACGCGGAAAACGCGTAGCCCATTTCCACCGGATCCAAGCCCAGGTCACGCCGAATCGACGGCACCGCCTGCGATACGCAAACCCGATCAACGTACGTAATGATCGCCAGCGTGCCGGCGAAAAGTATCACCCAATGCCGCGTATTGCTTGTCCGCGCCGTCGGCGGCGGGACCGTCGGACGGCTCGGCAATGGCATGGACGCTGGGTCGCTCAAATCCCCGCCCTCCGCGCGTAAGCGAAGCAGCGTTGAATGTTCTCATCTTCGGCGCGGAGTTTTTCGTCATCGCTTAAGCCAATCACGCCCGGCAGCGGGCTCTTCGCAGCCTTCGCGCGCACCAGCGCCAGCGTATCCGCGAGGTCGTTTCCCGGCGTTCCAGCCATCACAGCCCAGTATTTCTTCGTCAAACACGGCACTTTCAGCGGGTCACGCGTAATCATTTCAAGGTTGAATCGAATGTCGGAACGCGCCCGCCGCAGCGTCGCCAACATTTTCGGCAGGTCCAGGAAGCCCTCGCCGAGCGGGACTTCGGACAAGAGGAATCCCTCCGTATATTCCTGAACCGCCATATCCTTGACGTGCGTGGTAAACGCCATCGGCGCGTACGCCTCGATCACCGCCATCGGCTCCTCCAACAGCGCGATGCTGTTGCCTAAATCCACGCAGATCCCGACGTACTCGCTGCCCATCCGCCCCATCAAACCAACCAATTCCGCGATCCGCCAATCCTTGTGGTTTTCGACCGCCAAACGCAGGCGCAGCTTGCGGGCAATCGGTTCGGCCAGCCGCAGCGCCTGTTCGCCCTTCTCGGCGAACTGCCGGAACGCCTCGGCGTTCTCAAACGTTTCATACCGTCGTCCACTCAGGACCGCCGTGCGAACCACCGCGCAACCCGCCTCCTTGGCCATGCGCAAGCTGGCCTCAAAACGCTCCACCTCGGCGGCGCTCCGCGGCAATCCGGCCTGGCCTTCCAGGTACATCCCGTAGCTCTCCAACTTCGCGCGGACCTTGCCGGCCAATACCTGGTCCCAGCCGCCGACGGTCAATTGCACCCCGCCCGCGCCGAAGCGCTGGCAGTGATCGATGAAATCAAGCGCCGTGCGGAAGCCCGCTCCCGGCGGATCGTTCTTGCCCGCCCGCCAATGAACGTCAAAAGAATTAGTGCAGACTCCCAGGCGCGTCGTCCCCGCCGCTTCCGCCGCCAGAGCCTGAGCGGCGCCGCCGAACGCGAACGGGGCCAAACCCATGAGCCGCAACGCCGCGCGGCGATTCATCCCCTGGTTGATTGCCGTCTTCATCGTGCCTCCGTGTTTCATTTCAGTTTGAGCAGTTCCGCCTCGGTCCAGGGATTCTGCCGGCCCAGCGTCGCCTCGTGGACCTTGGCCACGGTCGCCGGGTTCACCGGCGTCCCCTGATTGCCCCACTCCCGCCGAACATAGGTCAACACCGCCGCCAGTTTGTCTTCGCCCAACACCTCGAGCGGGGGCATGTCATGGAGCACCTGCGGCGGCTGATACATCACGCCGTTCACGTGGATCGGCGCCTCCAATCCGTGCAGCACTATCCGCACTAAGCGTTGCTCCGGCCCCGAGGCCCAGTTCGAACCGGCCAGCGGCGGCGCCAAGGGAGGAATCCCCTCCCCGTTCGGGCCATGGCAGCCCGAGCAAGTGGCGGAGTACTCCAGCTTGCCCGTGGTGAATTGCTTTTGCTCGAACGCGTTCAACGGCGGCGCGGGCTTGCCTCGCGCCCGCGCGGCCAGATGGCCGGGCCACGAAAACAAGGACGACGCCTCCCGCGCCAGGCGGCGCGTTTCCCCGTCCCCCGCCGCGGTCAAGGCCGACAATGCCGCGGGTTTGCGCTCGAGCGTGATCGGCGGGAACGATTGATTCCGCGCCCGGTCCGCGACTCCGGCAAGTAGCGCCACGCGCCGCCATTCCACTCGCCGCTCCTGCCGCGCCGTCAGCGTCAGCAGAGTCTCAATGCCCTCGGGTTCCCGCCCGCTTACCACGGCGCCGGCGAGCGCCCGCAGGAACGCCACCCGACCCGCCGTTGGCTCGCGCCACCGATCGTCACCGAGCAAATCCACGAGAAACGCCAACTCGCTTTCCTTAAGCCCGCTTAGAATTCCGTCCCGGAACAGCGGCTGATCGGCACGCGTCGCGATCACCTCTTGCATGATCGGCGCCGCCTCCGCCCGCGGCAGGCTTCCGGCGCTCAACGCGATTTGGAGCGTGAGTTCGGGATCTGCTTTGGGCAGAATCTCCCGCAGTTTAACGCATACCTTCCGCTGCGCCGCGACGGCTCCCGCCGACAACGTCTCCACGACCCGCAATGCCGTCGCCTGGATTCTGGAGTCCGGGTCATCCAGGAGCGCCAGAAGTGGTTCTACCTGCGGGCTGCGGAATCCCTCCAGCGTCCAGAGCGCGTGGATCCGCGCCAGGCGATTCGTCCCGTGCGCCGCCAACTCGAGCAACGCCGGAATCACCGCCTCGTTGTCCCGCTCGACCAGCAGACGCTGCGCGGTGTCGCGCCACCAGCCGTTCGGGTCCCCTAAATGCGCGACCAGTTGCGCCGACGTCTCTTGCGACAGGCGCGGCGCGTTCACCATCCGCGCGTCCGCATGGACCACCCGATAGATTCGCCCGAGGTTGATGTGTTGCTCCAATTCGCGGGACACAATTTCCCGGCGCAAATAGCTGGTCATGTAGTCGCGGTACTGGATGACCCCGCGATACATATCCACGACGTACAGCGCGCCGTCCGGACCGCCGCACGCGTTGACGGGCCGAAACCGCTCATCCGTCGAGGCCAGAAACTCGGCGTCCGGATAGGCGAACGCGGAGGTCAGTTCCAAGCCGCGCCGGAAAACGAGGTTTCGTTTGATCAGATTCCCGGCCGGCTCGCAGACAAAGACATTCCCGTCAAACTCCGCCGGGAATTGCCCGCCGCGATAGACCGTTGGCGCGCAGGCGGCGGTGAACTCCCGCAACCGCCCCTGCGCGTCAAGTATGCCCGGACGGTAGCCGCGATTGACGCCCGTGCTCATGCGGATGGGAAAAACGAACTGATTGGTCGAAACCGCGACGTTGATCCCGCTGGCGCTGACATGCCGCGGGTTCCGCATTAAATAGTTCGGCGGCGCGATGTCGCCGCGCAATTGGTTGTCATTCACGTTGTAAAACAACCGCCCGAAATCGTCCTGCGACAAACCCCATTGGCCGCGAAACTCCGTTGCCTCCTTCGCCCAATGATCGTCAAACCAGCGATACCGCGCCCGGGACTTCGCGTTGTAGAGCCAATTGTCCAGGTTGAGCGCCAGCCCGTTCGGCTGATGCTCGACGGTCCCGCCGATGGCGTACGCGCCGTCCACGAGCGAGACCGGCCCCGCGTGCCCGCGCGTCTCGCTCTCCGGCGCGAACCAAAGTTTCGCGTCCGCCACAAAAAGGACTCCGCCCCGAACTCGCGCGATCGCCCGCGGCAACACCAAATGATCCAGAAAAACCGTGCTCTTATCCATCCGACCGTCGCCGTCGGTATCTTCCAGAATCGAGATGCGGCCGACGGCGTTTGTCTCGCCTTTGCCATCGAGCGTCGGCATATAGCCGCGCATTTCCACGACCCAAAGACGCCCATCCTCGTCGAAAGTCACGGCCACCGGGTCTTGCACCATCGGTTCGCTCGCTACCAATTCCACGCGAAAACCAGGCGGCACATGAATCGTTTTAACGGCTTCTTCGGCGGGGATAACCGGGGCGGGAGGCGGATGGAACAGACTAGGCGCCGACGACTGCGCTTCCCATTTTCGGTCGCCCAGTTGAGCGAACAAGCTGGTCGCGCAAAACGACACACCAAGTATGGCCAGCCATCGCATATCGGAAATTTCCGCGAACATAGCCACGACCGTTTCACCATTCAATGGGAATCACCCGCGGCAAAGGCGTCCGCGCCGCCTCGAATGAAGCGACACCGACGCCGAGAGACTGGGAGGAAGCCCAAAAGTCTCATTCACCGCGCGATTCGCCTCATTCTGCGACACGGAACCAGTGGGAAACCGCCGGGAATCTAGCGCGGGAGCTGGGCGTTATCAGTTGTCTCAGTTGTCGGAATGCTCTGACTCCCTCTCAGCCGTAAGCGCGCGAACGGCCAATCTTGGCTAGATTTTCACAGCTTGGTTAATTGCATCCGGTTGACCCTCCAGGAGCTTCAATAAGGCTCCCGAATTCGTGGAAAGCGATCGACGCAACTCGCTGTTAGACAAAACTCTAGGGCATAGGCCACACCTGTTTGTAGGACGGCGCTTCTCGCCAGCGACGCGACCGTCGGCTTCGCCACGCGCACGGGCCGACACCGACTTGTAACGCCGCGCTACGCAAAGCACATTGCTTAAGCGACCGAAATGAGGCATATTTGAGGCTGGCAAGCGTTTTGCTTGATCCAAGACATCTGCCCAAACCCGGCAGCCCTCTCCCCAACGTGCGATTCCTTGCGCTTTGCCGCGGAGGGACGAATACAATGCGGTTTCATGCCTATGAAAATTGGCTACCTGATTGACATGGACGGCGTCATCTACCGGGAGAACAAACTGGTTCCCGGGGCGGAAGAGTTTGTGCAGGCCCTGGTGGCCACTGGCACGCCGTTTCTTTTTCTCACCAATAATTCGGCGCCGACGCCGGAGGACCTGAGCGTGCGCCTGCGGCATCTGGGGATTCAGGTTCCGTCCTCACGCCATTTCTACACCTCCGCGCTCAATACCGCTGATTTCCTCAGCGAGACCGATCCTGGATGCACCGTGTTCGTCATCGGTGAAGGCGGTCTCCTCGCCGCGCTCGCGGAGCGCAAAATCGCGAGCGACGCGATCCGCCCAAGTTATGTCGTCGTCGGCGAAGGCACCGCGTCGATGGAAAAGCTCGCCAAAGCTCACGAGTGCATCGAGCGCGGAGCGCGCTTGCTCGCGACCAACCCGGACAATTGGTGCCCCGTCTCCAGCCAGGCCACCCGCCCCGGCGCGGGCGCCACCGCCGCCTTCCTTGAGGCGAGCACCGGCCGGCGCGCCTATTACCTCGGCAAACCGAACGGCTACATGTTTCACCTCGCCCGCCGCCGCCTGGCCGACCTTGCCCTGACCGAACTCGACCAAGTCGTCATGATCGGTGACACTATGGAAACCGACATTCGCGGCGCCTTCGAGGCGGGAATGCACGCTTTTCTGGTGTTGAGCGGCTCGACGCAGTTCGACGCCGTTGGCGACTATGTTTATCAGCCGACCCGCATCCTCCAGACGGTGGGCGACCTGACGGAAGAGTTGAGAACCGGAGTCTCGAGTGACCGCCTTAACAGTCCCGCGATCGGCCATCCCAACTCCCACGGCGCCCGCTCCGGCATCCGTCACCAAACCGACATCTTCGCCTTCCACAAACCCCGCCCGCGGCCGGCGATGACCAAGTAACCCGTCCGCGCCTATTGGCTAGCCGCCTGCTGAATCGTGTGCTGATTCTCGAACCCGCTGAAATTCCCGTCGTCCGACGTTTTTTCCACGACTGAGCCGTCGGCCAACGCGTACGCCTTGGCCCATGTCCCGTTCGGCATCTGGCGCGGCGCGCGCTCCCGAAGCAGGAGCAACTCCGGACGCCGTCCATCCATCGGCGTCGCGTGCGTTACGAATTCGAACTTGTCGAATCCAAGCCCGCCAGGCAGGTCCCCAGGGATAATCTCCCGCAGAGCCTCGAAGTTAGTCGGGTACTGTTCCCCATGATCGGTGGCGTAAATGCGGACCGCCAGGCCAAGTTGCTTCAACACGTTGGCCGTAAGCTGCGAAACCACCTTTGCGTCCGCTTCGGCCTTGGCCTGCTCGGACGACACTTCCTGGTCCGACCCAGCCACCCGCGCGACGTTGCTCTTTTGCCGCGGGGCGGCGGCCGCCTGCGCGACAGTCTCACGCAAACGCGCGACCTCCGCGCGCAAGCGCAT
Organism: uncultured Verrucomicrobiota bacterium; assembly: GCA_964522665.1. Classification (GTDB taxonomy): domain Bacteria; phylum Verrucomicrobiota; class Verrucomicrobiia; order Limisphaerales; family CAZFVY01; genus CAZFVY01. The sequence goes on from CAZFVY010000034.1 coordinate 56,882, forward strand.
TAACTCGAGATGCTCGGCGCGCAAGCGCTCCTGCTCATTCGGATCGGCCTTCATTGGCGTCGTTGCTGAATCCGTTGGCGGCGCTCCCGCACGGGCGGTCGCATCGCGAAGCGCCAGGTTTTGTTCACGCAATTGGCGGATGGCGCGTTGTTGCAGGGTGACCGGTACGGCGATCGCCGCTACGGCGGCCAAGGAGAAGATAAGTTTCGTTTTCATAAGCAGTAAGGGTTTGATCAGCGTGGCCGCGGCGCCCACGCCCGCGATGGCGGTTGAAGTTCCTGCGACGATCCCCGCGGCCAGGGCGCTCGGCGCGGGTTGAACCGCGCCGGACAGGATCGCGGCGCTTAATCCGGCGACCGTAGCCGCTTGGCCCCACCGTTGGAAATAGGCGCGCAGTTTCTCCATCGCCCGCGTGACGCGCTTCTGCGCGGCGTCATCGGTGATGCCCTGCGCGACCCCCACCTCACGCAAGCTCAGCCGCTCAAAAAACCGCAATACCACGGCGTCGTGCTCGGCTGGGTTCAGCGTGGACATCGCCTCATCGAGCGCCGGCTCAATCTCACGCCACGTTTGATCGTCGGAAGCATCCATAAGTTCGGTCGCTGCCTGTTCACGGCGCTGCCGCCGGCCTTCGTTGCGCAGCGTAACCGAGGCGACGTGGCACGCCGCGCGATAAAGCCACGCCGGAAGAATCGTGTCCGTCCCGAGTCCGCCCGCCTTTTGCGCCAGCAGGGTAAACACCTGTTGCGCGACGTCCTCCGCCAAATGCGGATCGCGCAAGCGCCGGCGCGCGGCGCTATACACTAGATTTACATGCCGCTCGACCAGTTGCGTGAACGCCGCCTGCGACCGGCTGCCGACGTACTCTCTTAATAACTCGTGATCGTTCATTCGTTTCTCTACCTATACATGTCCAATACCCCCAAAAATCCGACGAACGAAGTGAAATCTAAAACGTTTCTGAGTGGACCAAGCAATGGCCCGGATCCCGCCTCGAGGCGCAGGCCGACCCGCGCGCAAACCATGGCCCCGCCAAACGACGACGGAGGATGACTTGCGCCGAAACCGAGCCGGCGTTACCGGGCGCCCGATGGCGGCGCTCCTCCGCTGTCCCGATCGCGCGGAGCCGGCAGGCAAATCCAGAGCAGCACGTAAACCATGACCCCGGTTCCGTAGCAGAACAGCAGAAACAAAAACACCAATCGCCAGACCCACGACGGCGCCCCGGTATGCTCGCCCAAGCCCCCGCAGACGCCACCGATCCACACGTCCGTTTTCGATTTGGTCAGGCGCTGAAGAAAACCAAGGACTTCCGGCGCGCCAAAATCGCCCTCGCCACCTCCCGCCCCACCCGACGGCTGCGACCCACGAGTCATGTAAACGATCAACGCCGCGAGAAAAGCGCCGACGGCGACGATCTCCAAAGCCGTCGCCATGTGACTGTCCGCCGCCCCAAACCGGAAATCAAAATTGAACGACCCGTTCGATGCTCCGACGTGAAAACTCGAGCCGGCCGCAAGCGTCGCGATCACCGCGCCGAAGGCCGCCAGGAGACCGACCAAAAGCAACGGTTTGAGTTTCGGATTCTTCGCTTCCATAAGCCAAGGCTGCGTAGAATCTAAACCGCGCGCCATTAGAAAATCGACTGGGTTTTATAACGCCAGCTCCGGAGCGTGATTCGAAATCCCCGCCTCACAGCGCCGCCGAATCATCCCGCTTCTCCAGCTTGAGCAGATGCTTCTTCACCACCTCAACCTGCTTCGTCAATTCAAAGAGCGCCTTGAGCAGCTCGGCTTGCGTAGCCGGGTCCGCCAGGCGCGGGGTCAACGGATGAATCGCCGTAATGTTTGCCGCGACCTGATTGATCCGTTCGCGGATTTCCTGAATGGCTGCGTTACGTTCCATAGCGTCGCCGCTCCGCCGCTGCTGACCGTCTCAGCGGTCCCAGGGGCCTCGGCTTACCAGCATCGTATTCGGTTGGGATGTGGAAAACAAGCGGCGCTCGAAATATCCGAGGCCGTCTTCCGCCGGCCCGAATCGCCACAGAATCGTAGCCGTGACCCGCTTGACTTAGCGCGGGAAAAATGGCAGCAATATCCGCAGGCGCAGAACGTATGTCGCAAAAACCTCGGTCGAAGCGGGCTTTGACCCGCGCCCAGCAACGAGACCTCGATATCGAAATCGAGTTCATCGAAGGCGTCGTCGAACGGGACCCGGCCTATGTCGAAGCGTTGCAAATCCTCGCCGAAGATTACACCCGCCGGGAGAAACACACGAAAGGTCTGAAGGTCGATCAACAATTGGCCCAATTGCGGCCCGACGACCCGATCACCCACTACAATCTCGCTTGCAGTTATTCCCTCACCGAGCGGTTCGACGACGCGTTCGAGTCGCTCCAACGGGCCATCGATCTCGGCTATCGCGATTTCAAATGGATGGGCAAAGACCCGGACCTGCGCCTCTTCCGCAAACACCCGCTTTTCCGAAAAATCCGGGCGCGTGTTCGCCGGATGCAGGTCAAAATCAATTAGGGCTATGTACGTGACTCCACGCTCCGCAACCTGTAGTTATTGGCGCGGTGAT
>CAZFVY010000035.1:0-58856 GCA_964522665.1 uncultured Verrucomicrobiota bacterium
ATGAAATTGCACCGAAAAACCGATTATGTCCACCTATTTCATGAACAGTACACTAATGAAGGCGGCAAGAGCTTCCGATTGTTCCTCGGGCAAATTCTTCAATCTGCGCCGCTTTACGCGCAGTCGGTTTGAGGAGCAAAAGGAAGGCGGGGGTGGCCAATTGCCGTATTTTTTCGAAGCGAGCTTAATGGCGTTCCTGCGTGAAGGGGATATTGCGCGTCTCCGTCAGCGAGGTTTTGATGAATTCATAGGCGGTGGCTTCTCTGCAAATCCTTTCGCTGCCCAGATCTTTGAAAAACTTGTCAATAATCCCGGGAAAGCTTGGGTCGCCTTGAGTTGGCGCCAATACCTCGCATGGTTCGCTGCCGCTGAAAATTATCTGTCGAACCCTGAATCGTTGCAATCCGTCAGCAATTGGCTCCGTGAGGCGGAAGAACGATGGAAGCAATTGGAGGATAACGACGTGCTTTTGCAGGAGCCGCGAAATAATGGGGCTTGGATCCGGCCGTGGCGTCAGGCACTTGGTGACTTCCGAAGGTTTGAGTCGGAATATCGTTGATATCGCCGAGATCAAATCATCAACAGTCATATCGTTCGTTAGCTGAAGGGTGGGGAACGTGTGCGCCTTAAACCTTATTGCTGAGCAATTTCTAATGCGCTGAATCAAGCTGCGCCGTGTTCCGCGCAACGATTTCCTACTTTAGTTGTGAAACTTCGTAAAGGATCAGGGACGTTTCCAGCAAGGAAGTCCCGTTAGTTGCCGGCGCGAATGGCTGCAATCACCCTCCACCCGCCGCCCATCGCTTTGGCGAGCGCCGCGCTCGCGGCGAGGCGTTGGGCGCGGAGTTGGACGACGCTGCGCTCGTGATCCAAGGCGGCGCTTTGGGAGATCGCGACATCCAGGTACGTGACCAGTCCCGCTTTGTATCGATTCTCGGCGATCTCGAGGGTGCGGCGCGCGGCGGTAAGCGCGGATTGCTCGGCTTCCAATTGCGTCGTTAGCAAACTCTGGGCCGCCAATTGGTCCTCCACTTCCTGAAACGCGGAGAGCACAGTTTGCCGGTAGTTCGCCACGGTTTCGTCATACGCGGCGCGCGCGGCGGCGAGTTGCGCCTGATTGCGGCCGCCCGTAAAGATGGGTAATTCGAGTGATGGGCCGATCGACCAAAATCGGCTGGGCCAATCGAAGAGCGCGCCGGCGTTGACGGATTGGAATCCGGCCAGGCCATTGAATTGAATCCGCGGATAGAAGGCGGTGCGGGCGAAACCGACGTCCGCGTTCGCGGCGGCCATGCGCCGTTCGGCGGCGGCGACATCGGGCCGGCGTTCGAGCAGTTCGCTGGGCAACGAAACGGGGACGGCCGGAATCGCCGTCGGGGCGTTTCCTTCGCGCAGCGCAAAACCGGTCGCGGCCTGCCCGCACAAAGTGGCGATGGCGTGACGTAATTTCGCGCGCTCCAAATCAACGGCGGGAACCTGCGCCTGGGTCGTTTTCAATTGGGTTTCCGCCTGCGCGACGTCGAACTCGGTCGCGACGCCCCCCGCGCGGCGATTGCGCGTCAAGGTCAGTGAGCGGGTGTAGGCATCGACAGTGCGCTCGATGAGGTCATATTCGGCGTCGAGCGCGCGGAGGGTGAAGTAATCGGTGGCCAATTCGGCCTGCGCGGCTAAGCGCGCCGCTGCGAGGTCGTCACCGCCGGCGTCGAGTCTGGCCCGCGCGGCCTCGACTTGTTTGCGGATGCGCCCCCAGAGATCGGCCTCCCAGGAGGCGTCGAGCGGAACCGTAATGGCATGATAATTGTAGCCGGTCCCGATCGGTTGCCCGCGATCGACCACGCCGGCGCTGCTGCGAACGCGCGCGTAGCTCGGCGTGGCGCTCAACTGTGGGAAAAGATCGGAACGGGCGACGTTAACCAGCGCCCGCGCCTGTTCGAAGCGGGCCAGCGCGGCGGCCAATTCCTGGTTGCCGGAATTCAAAAGGGTTTCGAGGCGATCAAGCTCGGCGTCGCCAAATACTTCCCACCAGGGGCCGCGCGGCAAATCGGCGGCCGGGGCCGCCGGCTTCCAGTTTACGCCGTTGGTCTCGGTCGCGCGGGCCGAGAAAGTCGCGGGAAGCGCGTTGGTCCCAAGCGCGGTGGCGCGGTGATATTCCGGCCCGACGGCGCAGCCGCTCAAAAGCGCGAACGCAAGCGCTGAGAAGGCCGCAATTGTGGCTGTGCCGCGCGCGGCAAGGTCGTTGAGAACTGAGGACGCAGATGATCGTAGTGCGGAACGGATGCAAGCGAGCCTGCTCGGCGCGGTGGCGCCGACGCCTAGGTTGGTTGCGGATTCGGCGCCGACTTGCCGGGGAGGCGCCGCTGCGGGTCGCAGACCCGCGGTCCGGCAGAGCGGGAGCGCGGCTCTGTGAGCCGTAGCGCGTCCAATCGTGCGGTGAGCTTCGGATTCGCCCGCGATTAGCGAGGGAGGGGCTGCTGCGGGTCGCAGACCCGCGATCCGGCGGAGTGGGAACGCGGCTCTGTGAGCCGCAGCGCGTTCAATCGGAATGCGGGATGGGCTTTGCAAGGCGGATTCTCCGGTGGATTGCGGGTCGGCCGGCGAGTGGGGTGGTCGGGTCACCGGGCGGCGTCGAGCGAAGAGTTCGCGGGCGTTCATGGTTTGGCCGCGGCGGTCGGCGGAGTTTCGGCGACGCGCACGGTGGCGCCGTCCACGAGTGAGTCGGCCGGGTTAAGGATGACGCGGTCATTAAGATTCACGCCGCTGAGAACTTCCATCGTCGCGCCAAAATCGCGTCCCAGCGAAATCCGACGCAACTCGACTTTGCCGTCCGATTTGACGACGCCGACATGCAGACCATCGGCGTTGAAGAGGAGCGTGTTGGACGGCAGCGTGAGCACCGCCGCGGCGTTCGCCTCGGAAAAGCGGACTTGGGCGAAACTACCCGCCAGGATTTCGCCGCGCGGATTGTCCACCTCGAGTTCGGTCAGGAGCGTGCGTGAGTCGGCGTTCATCGCGCCCGCGGTGCGGACAACCGTGGCGGGAAAGACGCGGTCGTGGACGTCGGGAACCAGCAGTTCGGCCGGCTGGCCGGGCGCGATGCCGCCCGCCAAGGCCTGGGGAACCTGCACAAATACCCGCAGTTTTCGGGTCTGGGCGAGATGAAACAATTCGCGGGGGCTGCCGGCGGTGATGAGATCGCCGAAATCGGTCCCGCGCATCGTGATTGTGCCGGCGAAGGGCGCCTTGACCAGCGCGAATGAGCGCAGGTCTTCCAGGCGGCTGACGTTGGCCTTGGCGGCGCCGACGGTCGCCGATTTCAACTCCAAATCGGCTTGTTTCTCGGCGGCTTCCTGTTCGCTGACGCTGGCGGTTTTGAGCAGCTCGGACCAGCGGCTCGCGGTCGTTTTGGCCAACGTCAGAGCCGCGTCTGATTCCGCGAGTTGGGCGCGCGCCTGCGCCAATTGTTGATCCAATTCCGGCGTGTCGATTTCCGCCAGGAGTTGCCCGGCCTCGACGGGGGACCCGATATCGACGAGCCAGCGTTTGAGATAGCCGCTGGCGCGCGCCAGGATTGGCGCCTCGATCGTCGGACGCACTTCGGCCGGCAGCGCCGGACCGGCGGCCGGTTGACCGCGCACGGGGCTGACGACGCTGACGGTTGGCACGGCCAACTCGCGCGTCTCGGAACGCAGGGCGGCGGCTTGCCGCAAGCGCGGAACCAATCCTACCACGCCGCCGATAACGATCAGCGCGAGGCAGGCCAAGGCCCAGCGGCCCAGACGGACGGGCGGTGGCTTAGCGGCGTCCGGCGGGCGGTCGAAGCCGGCGGCGGGGGGTGGCGTATCCATCAAGGGAGCGAGATTACGGTCAAACGATTTCATGGCACAATGGGAAATCAGGTCGTCGCGGTGACGGCGCCGAGGGGGGCGTTTTCCGCGGGAGTTGAGGCCGGCGCCGCCAGACGCTTGTGCATCAGGCTGAACACCACGGGCACAAAGAAAAGGGTGGCGACCGTCGCGAGCGTCAGCCCGCCGATCACGCTCCGCCCAAGCGGGGCGTTCTGTTCGCCGCCTTCACCCAGCGCGAGCGCCATCGGGAACATGCCGATCACCATCGCGAGCGCGGTCATGAGGACTGGCCGCAACCGGCTGACGCCGGCTTCCCAGGCGGCCGCGAGCGGTTCCATGCCCCGATCCAGGTTGGTGCGCGCGAAGCTGACGACCAACACTGAGTTGGCGGTGGCGACGCCCAGGCTCATGATGGCGCCCATCAGCGCCGGGATGCTCAGCGAGGTGAACGAAAGGTAGAGCGCCCAAACCACTCCGGCCAGCGCGCCGGGGAGAGCGGTGATGATGATAAAGGGATCGAGCCAGCTCTGAAAATTGACGACCAGGAGCAGGTAAATCAGCGCAATCGCGCCCACCAAGCCGACGCCAAGGCCGATGAAACTCGAGCGCATCGTCTCGGCTTGACCGCGCAGGGTGATGTAGCTGCCGCGCGGAAGTTCCTTCTCGGCCTGCGTGATGAGCGGTTTGATGTCGCGCAAGACGCCGCCCAAGTCCCGCCCATAGACGCCACCGAATACGTCGATGACCGGCTGCACGTTATAGTGTGAGACGACCAACAGCCCGTTGGTGCGGGTGAAGGTGGCGAGGTTGGCGAGCAATTGTCCGTCGCCGCGGCCCGGTCGGCTCGCGCTGACGGGGATGCCGTTGAGCGCGCCGAGCGAGTCCATTACATACTCCGGCGCGCGAACGTTCACGCTGTATTGGATGCCGGGGCCGGGGTTGAGCCAAAAAACCGGCTGCACCTGGGCGCTGCCGCTGAGGCTGAGGAGGACGGCGTTGGCCACGTCGCGCTCGGACAAGCCCATGGCGACGGCTTTCGTACGGTCGATGTTGGCGCGGAGCTTGGGCAGGTCGGCGGGTTGTTGCACGCGGATGTCCACCGCGCCGGCCACCTGCCGAATCCGGTCCGCCAAGCGGGCGGCGACCAGGCGATTCTTCGCGGTTTCACGGCCGACGATCTGCACGTCGAACGGCGCCGGCAGTCCGAAATTCAGGGTCTGGCTGACGATGTCCGCGGGCAGAAAATAGAACATGGCGCCGGTGAATTCGCGATTAAGGCGCGCCCGCAGCCGGCGAATGTATTCGGCCGTCGGCCCGTGGCCGGGCTTGAGGGAGACGAGGATGTCGGCGTCGCCGGGGCCGATCAGGCCGCTGTTGCTGTAGCTGAGGCTGATGCCGGAATTGGGAATGCCGATATTGTCCAGAACGCCCGCCATTTCGTTTTGGGGAATCTCCTGCCGGATCGCTTCCTCGACGTGATCGACGAACTTCGCCGTTTCCTCGATGCGCGTGCCGCTGCGGGCGCGCAAATGCAGGCGGAATTGGCCCGCGTCCACCCGGGGAAAAAAGTCTTCGCCCAATTGAAACGCCAGGAGGGCCGTGCCAACGCAAAAGGCGAGAAAGACGCTGGCGAACACCCAACGATGGCACAGGATCGCGCCGAGCAGGTCGCGATAAGAGTCACGAAACCGGCTGAAACCGTTTTCAAACCGTTCCTGGATCGCGACGAACGGACGCGTCCACCCAGTAACCGGTTTGCCGTTACCGTGTTCGCCGTGGCCGTACATCTGGACCCCGCGATAGAACCACATGACCAAGGTCGGAATGAGCGTCCGGGAGAGGAAGTAGCTGGCCAACATCGCGAAGACCACCGCCTCGGCCAGCGGCACGAACAGGTAACGCGCGACGCCCGAGAGGAAAAACATCGGCACGAAGACGATGCAAATGCACAGGGTCGAGACGAACGCCGGCAGCGCGATTTCCTGGGCGCCGTCGAGAATCGCCTGCGTGAGCGGTTTGCCCGTGGCCATCTGGCGGTGGACGTTTTCCAACTCGACCGTCGCGTCGTCCACCAGAATCCCGACCGCGAGCGCCAAGCCGCCGAGCGTCATCAAGTTGATCGTTTCGCCGAGCGCGCTCAGCACGGCCAGGGAAGCGAGCACGGAGAGGGGAATTGATATGGCAATAATGAACGTGCTGCGCCACGAGCCGATAAATAAAAGGATCATGACCGCCGTCAGGGCGCCGGCGATCACGCCTTCGCGGACCACGCCACTGATCGCGGAACGGACGAAGAGCGATTGATCGGCGAATTCTTTGACGTCCAAATCCGGCGGCAAGCCGCGCAAGATCCGGGGCATCGCATCCTTGACTCCGCGAACGACGTCGAGGGTCGAGGCGGACCCACTCTTGAGCACGGTAAGCAGGGAACCGCGCAGGCCGTCCTGCCGGACGATGTTCTGCTGCGGCAAATAGCCGTCCCGCACTTGCGCGACGTCCCGAACATAGATGGTGGCGCCGCGCACGGTCTTGATCGGCAAATCGTTGAGTTCTTCCAGCGCCTTGGGGCTGGTGTTCAATTCGATATCGAATTCGGTCACGCCGATCTTGGCGGTGCCGCTCGGAAAGATGAGGCTTTGCGCGTTGATGGCGTCCACGACCTCTTGCGGCGAAAGGCTTTTCGCTTTGAGCGCGGCCAAGTCCAGGTCCACCGAAACCACGCGCGTCTTGCCGCCGTACGGCCACGGCACCGAAGCGCCGAGCACGGTGGAAAGGCCGACGCGAATCTGGTTCTGGCTCACGTCGTAAAGCGCTTGTTCCGCCAATTTCTTGCTGCTGATGCTGTATTGGAGGATCGGCACGGTCGAGGCGTTGTAGCGAATGACGAGCGGCGGCGTCTGGCCGGGCGGCATCTGGCGCAGGATCGTTTGGGCGACGGCGGTGATCTGGGCCACGCCCGCGTCCACGGAGGCGCCCGGCTGCAGAAAGACCTTGATGATGCCGACGCCGTTGTAGGCGGTCGATTCGATGTGCTCGATGTCGTTGACGGTGGCGCTCAGCGAACGCTCGTGATTGTAAATGATCCGCTGCTCGACCTCCTGGGCGTCAAGGCCGGCGTATTGCCAAATGACGCTGATGACCGGGATGTTGACGGCCGGGAAAATGTCGATGGGTGTCCGCAGGAAGACAAAAGGCGTCAGTAATAAAAGCAGGAGCGCCGCCACCACGAAGGTGTACGGCCGGCGCAAGGCAAGGCGAACAATCCACATACGCTTTCGATTCTAACGGCTCCGCGCGGTCGCCGGACCGCCGGTCAACCACGCGCTTGGAATCACTTGATTCAACTTCATCGTGCCAAGCAATGCCACAGCGCCGGGACCTTGCCTAATACAAGTTTGCTCCCGGATTGATACCCAATTAGTATCAATTCATGGAATTGCGGCATTTGCGTTATTTCGTGGCGGTCGCGGAGGAGCTGAGTTTTCGCCGCGCGGCCGAAAAACTTCATTTGGCCCAACCGCCGTTGAGCGCGCAGATCAAATCGCTCGAGGCCGAACTGGGCGTGCGCCTTTTCGAGCGGACGACCCGTTCGGTCTCGTTAACCCACGCCGGACGGGTCCTGCTGGAAGAGGCACGCCTGGTGTTGGGCGCGTCCGTTCAGGCGGAGCGGCGGGCGAAAGAGGCGGAACACGGCCTGACCGGGACGTTGCGGGTCGGCATGATCGCGCCCGCCGCGAACGCCTGGCTCGCGGGCGTCCTGCGAGTCTTTCGGCAACGCTTTCCAGCGGTGCAGTTGTCATTGTTCGACCTAACCAGCCCGGAGCAATTGCGGCGTTTGCGCGCCAACGAACTGGACGCCGGTCTGTTGCGGCCGCCGATCGGGTTTCCCGAGCTGGACTACGCCTTCGTTGAGGAATCCCGGCAAGTGCTCGCGCTGCCAGCGGGGCATCGGCTGGCCAAAAAAACGACCCTTGATTGGCGTGATTTTCACGACGAACAGATGGTGATGATGCACCCCAGCGTCCAGCACGGATACTACGACCCGTTCTTTGCCGCCTGCACCAAGGCCGGCGCCCGGCCCCGACCGGCGCAGTACGTCAACGATATCCAGACCAAAATGTGGCTGATCTCCGCGGGTTTCGGCCTCGCCCCGACGACCGCGACGCTCGCGGAGGTGAAACGTCCGGGTTTGATCTTCCGGCCGCTGCCGCCCGGACTGCCGCCGGTGCATACGGTCCTAGTTTGGCGGCGGAATGACGACTCCCCTTCGCTCGCCCACTTTCGCGATTGTTTCCAGGCTTCCAGTCGAAGGCCGTAAGGCGAAACTTGCGGCCAGTGGCGCCGACCGAGACGTGTTGCTGCGCCCAGCGGAGTCTCCGCCTGACGATTCGCTTAGCGCCCGCCCATCCGTCGCGTCGGGGATTCGGCCGGGGCGCCGCCGCATCTTCCGGCTTTTCAAGCGGGCGGGAGTGGCCTAGCTTCGGTCGGGTTGGTCAACTGGAAGATTTTCCGGTCACCGTTTTCGCGTGGTATTGAACGCCGGGCGCGCTCGCGCGTCGAAATGAGCGTAACCGGCCAGCCGTCGAAGTCGAGGCGCTGCTCCGAGACCGGCGGTCGGGCGCCTCAAAAGCGCCGCGACGGGTGTGATGGCCGATTAATTTTCAGGTAATGCCGAGCGTCTTTATCAAAACCTACGGATGCCAGATGAACGAGCGCGACTCGGAAGCGGTCGCCGCGCAGCTCGTCGCGCATGGCTATTCCGTGGCCGGGTCGGAAGCGACGGCGGACGTGGTCCTGCTTAATACGTGCAGCGTGCGCGACACGGCCGAGCAAAAGGCCTTGGGCAAGATGCAGACGATGTCAGCGCAATTACGGCGGGAACGTCCGAACGTGGTGCTCGGTTTCCTGGGGTGCATGGCCCAGAGCCGCGGCCAGGAATTGCTCGATCAAATACCCGGACTCAGCCTGGTCCTCGGGACGCAAAAATTTCATCGCGCGGCGGGGTACCTTGACGATCTTCGGGCCGGGCGCCGGACGAAGGTATGCGACACGGCGGAAGAAGAGCGCAGCGAGGCGACGATCAAGGAACATTTGCCCGCCGGCATGGCCGGCTCCAAGCAGGCCGCGGCGTTCGTCAGCATCATGCAGGGGTGCAATCAGTATTGCACGTTTTGCATCGTGCCCTACACCCGGGGTGAGGAGCGGAGCCGAACCGTGGCGGAGATTGTGGCGGAGGTCGAAGGCCTGGTGGCGGCCGGGGTCAAAGAAGTGACCCTGCTGGGCCAGATCGTCACCAGCTACGGGCGCCGCGAGATCGCCGCGCGGGAAGGCAAATCGGCCTTTGTCCAATTGTTGGACGCCGTCCACGCCGTCGAGGGCTTGGAACGCATTCGCTTCACGTCGCCGCATCCCAAGGGCTACGGCGATGACTTGGTGGAGGCCTACGGGCGGTTGCCCAAACTTTGCGAGAGCGCCCACATCCCGGCGCAGAGCGGGAGCAATCGCCTCCTGAAACTGATGCATCGCGGTTACACGCGGGAACGCTTCGTGGAGTTGGTGGGGAAGTTGCGCCGCGCGCAGCCGCGGATCGGGCTTACGACGGATTTGATCGTCGGGTTTCCGGGCGAGACGGACGCTGATTTCGCGGAGACCCTGGCGTTGGCGCGCGAAGTCGAGTTCGACAACGCTTATCTTTTCAAATACTCGCCGCGCCGGGACACGCCCGCGGCGGCGATGCCGGATCAAGTCCCCGAAACCGTCAAAGAGGCGCGGCACGCCGAGCTATTGCAGATGATCAACGAAATCGGGGCGCGCAAGTACGCGGCGTACGCGGGGTCGCGAGTTCAAATCCTGGTCGAGGGACCGAGTCGGCGGAACGCGGCGCGATTCGAGGGCCGGACGCGATGCAATAAGATCGTGATCATCGAGGGTTCCGAGCGGCATCGCGGGCATTTGTTGGACGTTGAGATTGTCCGCGCCGGCGGATTTACTTTATATGGCGACCCGGCCATCATAAACTTACGGGCCGAATAAAATGAAATTGTCAACTTTATCGATCGCATTGGGAGTGGTGATTGGCGTGCCACAGGTGTATGGCCTGCTCAACCCGGCCAAATTGGGCGCCGCGGCGCGCCGGTTTCCCCGCTCTTTGCCGTGGGGTTACCTTTTGATGGCGATCGCCACCATCTGGTTTCTCAACAATCTCAACGCGGAGGCCATTTCTGATTACGCCTCGTATAAACCCTGGATGCTGAGCGGTTTCGGCCTGATCGGCCTAGCCACCTGCATCTTTGTCCCCGATTTTCTGGCGGTGCGGGGATTGGCCATCGTGATGTTGCTCCTGGCTAAATTGATGGTGGACACCGCGCGCTGGACCGATTCGGAATGGCGGCTGGTGATCGTGGTGGCCGCTTACGTGATGGTTGTGGCCGGGATTTGGTTCTCGGTGTCGCCTTGGCGTTTGCGCGACCTTATTAACTGGGGCACGGCGTCCGAGCGGCGCATTCGCGCGATCGCCACCACCCGGCTGGCGTTCGCGCTTTTGGTCATTATCCTCGGATTGACGGTGTTTTGAGGCGGACGCGTTCGTTTCCGGACGGCGGCTCGTCTCCGACGAATCGTTACTTTCGGCTAAATAGCGCGGATGGTCCGCGGAATGGGTTCGAGTGGACGCGGGGGAGATCCCCTAGGCGACACGTTCGTTCCAAATGCCGAGCAACGCCGCTCCGAGTTCCTCAGCGTAGGCCGAGTAGTCCATGAGCGGTGAACGCAGCAGGCGTTCGCGCAACTGGTACCGCAGCGGCGCGAGCGTGGCTGGCGCCGTCGCCCAGCGCTTGGCGCGCGCGAGATAATCAGCTTCGTCAGTCGCGATCCCCTCGGTCAAACCAACATTGGTCAGGAGGCTTACCCCTTGGCGGGAAACGTAGCTGGCGCCCGTGAGGGTCAGGACCGGAATGCCCATCCAAAGGGCGTCGCCGGTGGAAACGCCGCCGTTATACGGGAACGGGTCGAGCGCGAGGTCAACGTCGTGAAAATAATTAAGGTAGCGTTCGATTTCCGCCGTCGGAACCCATAACAGTTGTTGCGGGTTGGCGCCCGCGGCGACGAAGCGACGACGGAGGCGATCGGTCTGAAACTCGTCGTGAATCAACACTTTCAGGCGCGCGGCGGGTGTCTCACGCAGCAAGGCGCCCCAGAGCCGGATGCAGGCGTGGCTCAGCTTGGTCGAGTTATTGAGGCAACCGAAGGTGAACGGCTGGCCTGAGAGGGCCGGCGATGGACGCGGCTCGGGCGAGTTTTCCGGAGCCAGATAAACCCAGGCGACGCGACTGAGACGAAGGAGTTTCTCCGTGTAAAGTTGGTCATTCGCTCCCGGCGGGTCAGCCTGAGGGTCGGTAAACCGATAATCGACCGTGTCAAGCCCGGTGGTATTGGGGTAAGCGAAAAGGCTGACCTGCATCGGCGCCGGTTTCCGCGCGAGGATCAGCGGCGGCTGGCGGCCGGTGTGTCCGCACAGGTCCACCAGGATATCGATTTCGTCCGCCTGAATCGCGCGGGCCGCGCTTTCATCGTCGAGTTGGGAGAGGGGACGCCAATGGGAGACCAGAGTTTTGAATTTCTTGGTGACCGCGTCGTTCCGGCCGCCACATTCGTAGCCAAAAAGCTCGAACTGCGAACGATCGAGGTAACAGGCCAGAATCGCGGCAAAGTGTCCGACCGGGTGCTGGCAAAAATCGGCGGACATCAACCCGAGGCGCAACGGCCGGCCGGTCGCGGCGGCGGCTTGCGGCCGGGGAGCGAGCCGGGGTATCTGGAGGGCATATTGGCGGCCGCACTCGCGATGGGCTTCGGCGATGGCCTCACGGGTAATCCCGGAGACATAATTCAGCGCTGCGACCAAGTTCGTTTGCGCCGTCAAATTCGTTGGACTCAGTCGCGTGGACGCTTGCAGGGCGGGGATGGCTTCCGCCGGGTCGCCGGAGCAGAAGCGGGCGTGGCCGAGGTCGCGCAGGATCTGCGGATCATCCGGCTTAACTTCAAGGGCGCGGAGAAAGTAATCGATGGCAAGGGCGTTGCGGCCCCGCTCACGATTGATGGTCCCGAGCCAGCAGAGCGAGGGGAAATGGCGCGGATCGATGGTGAGGCAATCGGTGAAGACCGTCTCGGCCTCGGCCTGGCTCCCCATCTGCAAATAGATGTGACCCAGCAAATTACGCGGCTCGAGGGCGTCGCGCTGCGCGCGGGCGGCGGCGTTGAGATGGTAGCAGGCCTGCGGCCAGCGTTGATGGTTGGCGTGGTCTCGCCCCAACTGGAAGTGCGCGGCGAAGTTCTGAAAGTCGAGCTTTAAGACCTGGCGATAGCAGGCGACGGCTTCGGCGGGGCGTTTGAGGTCGATGAGGAGATCGGCCTGCTCGATCAAAAGGTCCACCCGCGCCGGGTATCGCCCGACCAGCGAGACGATGATTTCGAGCGCCGTTTCGGGCCGGCTGGCGATCCGCGCGACGCGGGCCATGAGGAACATCGCTTCGCCGTTTCCGCGATCCTGTTCCAGGCATTGGCGCAGCAAATTCGAGGCCTCAAGGACGTAGCCGTCAGCGAGCATCGTCCGAATGGCTTCGGAAGTTTCAGGCGCTAATCGATCGGTGGCCACGCGAGCATACTACCGACCGCAAGCCGTGAATGCTACCTAATCATGAAACCCGCCCGGAGCTTGGCGGGAAACGGCGAGGCGGCGGCGGTCGATCACGATCCTCGGCGGTTTTGAATTGCGATTCTTTTTGTTGATTCTCGGCGGAATCAGGCCACATTGTGACAAAATCGAGTATGAGAATCTTGTTTTCCTTAGTGGTCTTCGTCGGTTGGTTGTCGTCGAGCGCGGTCCAGGCCGCGGTCGAATTTACCCGCCCCCAGGCCGGCAATATCGCCTATGTGGTGGGAGAATTGTTGGCCTTGGACCACTATCGACAGGTCAAATTCAACGACCAGATTTCGGCGATGTTCCTGACCAACTACCTGAACACGCTCGACTACAGTCACATGGTTTTTCTGCAGGATGACGTGGATGAGATTCAGAAACGCTTCAACGACAAGCTGGACGATTTCACCAAGCGGCACGACGCCAGTCCGGCGTTCGTGGTCTTCGACCGCTACCTCCAACGCTTGGACGAGCGCAATCAGTTCGTGCAGAAGATCCTGAAGGAGCCGTTCGATTTCACCACGGACGAGCGTTTCACGCCCGCCCGCGACAAGCTGCCCTGGCCCAAGGACAACGCGGAGGCGGAAACAATCTGGCGCGCCCGCATCAAGTACGAAGTCCTGCAAGGCCGCTTGAGCAAAGAAAAACCCGAGGAAACCATCACGAACGTTTCGAAGCGTTACACGCGGCTGCTCAAGACCATGCGCGACTTTGAGGTCGAGGATATTCTTTCCATTTATCTGACCTCGCTCGGCCACGCGTACGATCCGCACTCGGACTACATGAGTCCGACCGAGGCGGAGAATTTCGACATCAACAGCGTGAAACTTTCCTTGAGCGGCATCGGCGCGTTGTTGCGGCAGAGCGATGAATACACCCGCATCGAGAGCCTGGTTCCGGGCGGGCCGGCGGCCTTGAGCAAACAGCTTCGCCCGAAGGACAAGATCGTCGCCGTGTCGCAAGGCGACGGCGAGGCGATTGACGTCATTGGCATGCGGCTCAATAAGGTCGTGGACTTGATCCGTGGCAAACGGGGGACCGAGGTGCGGCTGACGATTGTTCCCGCGAAAGAGGGCGAGGGCGGGGCCAAGAAAGTGATCCGCCTGACGCGCGATGAAATCAAGCTCGATGAACAGCACGCCAAGGCGACGATCATCGAGCGGCCGATCAGCGCGACCGAGCACGTGCGTTTGGGCGTGATCACGCTGACCCAGTTCTATGAGCATTGCGCCCACGACGTGGACCAGTTGCTCGGCCGGTTGAAAAAGGAAAACGTGGACGGCGTGGTCCT
The DNA here is from genome assembly GCA_964522665.1 of uncultured Verrucomicrobiota bacterium. Lineage (GTDB taxonomy): Bacteria > Verrucomicrobiota > Verrucomicrobiia > Limisphaerales > CAZFVY01 > CAZFVY01. The sequence continues at coordinate 13,832 of CAZFVY010000035.1, forward strand.
CGATTTGCGCCACAATGGCGGCGGCCTGTTGCCGGAAGCGGTGGAATTGGCGGGCCTCTTTATTCGTCAAGGTCCAGTGGTCCAAGTGCAGGACAGTCTGGGGCACAAGACGGTTTTGCCGGATGAAGATCCGCGCGTCTCCTATGAAGGGCCGTTGATCGTCGCCGTCAGCCATCTCAGCGCTTCGGCCTCGGAAATCGTCGCGGCGGCGCTCCAGGATTACGGGCGCGCGTTGATCGTCGGCAACCAGACCACGCACGGCAAAGGCACGGTGCAACAACTTTGGGATTTGGACCGCTTCCTGCGCGGCAGCGTCGAGAAGCCCGGCAAGATGAAATTCACGGTCTCGACCTTTTACCGCATCTCGGGCGGGACCACGCAATTGCACGGCGTGACGCCGGAAATCAAACTGCCTTCGGTGCTCGATTACATGGAGCTTGGCGAGGCGAGCTTGCCGAACTGCCTGGCGGTGGAGCCGATTGCGGCGCTTGACTACGATCACCTGAACGAAGTTGTCCAATACGTGCCGGAGTTGGCGAAGAAATCGGCCGAACGCCTCAGCCACAATCTCGATTACACCTACGTCAACGAGGACATTGAGTTTTACAAAAAGCAAAAACTGGACAAGAGCGTTTCCCTCAACGAGTCCAAGCGGGTCCATGAAAAGGATGAACTCAAATTGAAAGCCGACGCTCGCAAGAAGGAACGCGCCCAACGGAAACCGAGTGACGACAAAGTATTTGAGCTGAACCTGGACATCGTGGACCACGGCAAGCCGCTGGCCCCATTCGTCTCGAAAAAGACCAAAGACGACGGCGTGGCGATCGCGGCCAACGACTCCGCGTCAGACGGAACCGCCGCTGATGATGAAGACGCCGAACCGGAAACTCCGTCAGCCATCGATCCCGAGATGGCCGAGGTGGTCAATATCCTCGCGGATTACACCAAAGTGATGGCCAAACCCGGCGAAAAGCTCGCGACCCAGAAAGCGCCGGAAAAAGCGATTGCGCAGTGATCGATTGGTAAGGCGGGCCGGGCTCGGTTCGCTCGTTGAAAAACCAAACGTCTGGTGATCGCCAACGCGAGCCTACAGACTGGTCAATGGCCGCTGGCTCGATCGAATGACTCGTCCGGCTCAAAAATAGCCGGTTTTCCATCTTCCATCGGCCATGGGCATACCTGACCCGAGCTTCGTGGCGACCGAAAGGTTTGACGCCTCGGATGGCGAGAAGTGGATAAAATACTGCGACCGGGCCAAAATCCCCGGCCTTGTTGAGTTAGTTGGCCTCGATGGCATTCTTTGCGGGGGCGTCCTCACTGAATTTGAAAGCGAAGACTGGAGACACTTCACGCTGATCAACAAGGAAGTGCTTCTCCAAGGATACTTCCGCGATTTGGATTATCTATTGCAGAGGGTCGCCCATATTCCGCGAAAGAATATTTTGGGTCTCTACCGAAACTCGGACACCCACGTCGAAATCCCGCCCTCGCCAGCAGGATTCCGTTTCCTGGGGTACGACTTGATCGACGACGAGACGCAGATCAGCGCGCTGACCAATTGCGGTGGTTTCCCGGGTTCCTTCTCCAACGGTGAACTGAATCGATTCGGGTTGATTCCGGGATTTAGTCGCGCGGTCGAAGTCCAAAGGGATTTGATGGAGCGCCACGGGGAAGACTCTCACGCGCGCTGCGGGCGTTATGCCATCTGGCGGCTGAACACGGATTGCGTTTTGTGATTCTCTTCGAGCTGGCGATATGCGTCACCTACGACGCATCGTCCTGATTCTGGCCTCTACGGTCGCGTTTCTGCTGGCCGTGTCCAAGCCTAGATTCATCGACTTGGCCTGGGGCTGGCGGATCCTTCTTGGAACCGTCGGTTTGGCGGCTGGCTGGTATGAGTTGCGATTGGCCGACGCTGAGGAGAAGCGGCGGGCCCTGCGACATATGGCGGGGCGGGAGCCCCGGGGCAACAAAGAATTCGGCCGATACTACTTTCCGCCGGAAGAGGTTGAGATTGCCGCCAAGGTTCGCGCGATCATGGCGCGTCACGTCTCGGTCGATCTTGCGCGGTTGCATCCTGATGACCGAATCGTGGAGGATGTTCGCATGGACGCGCTGGATTCACTCGCCACGGTTGAGTTCGTCGCGGAAGTGGAAAAGGAATTCGGGATCACGATCCCAAACAAGGCGGCGGCGACGATGACGAGTCTTCGGTCCTTCGTTGAATATGTTTCTAACGCCAAGAAAAGCGGCGTTTCATGACCGCGCCATGCCGCCCTGGGAACCCGCTCAGTTAAGCCGCCAGTAAATGGTGTAGCTCCATTTATCCTCCGGCTTGAAGGTTTGGGAGCCGCTGTCACTGGCGAGAAGGGTTCCCGTGCTGCGGTTGTCGGGGTCGTTGCCGCAGGCGTCTTCGTCCACGTCATCGAGTTGGCAAACGAAGCTGCATTTATCGCCGGCGGCGACGCTCGGGATCGTTAACTCCAAGGGAATCGTAACTTCGCTTTTTTCGTAGCTTTTGCCGGGCACGTTGTATTTGCGCGTCGTGCCGTTGACGGTGGCCTCGAAGCAGAGGAACCAGGCGGCCGATTGCGGCGTTTCATGCACTACCATCTTGTCGAGGTGGAGGCTGGCGCCCTTCTTTTCCTCCACCTTGTGGTAAGTGGTCAGATTCGGTTTCTCGTTGTCGCGGGTCTTGTCAAAATTGCCGGCCATCACGCAGTTGCCATCGTCGTCGAAGGTGTAGATGGTGTTGCGCTCGTCCTCGACCGTTTGCAAGTCGGCCGCGCTGGCGCCCGCCTTGAGATTAAAGAAGTGGATGACTTTGAACGGCGGCATCGATTTGAGTTCGATTTCGCCTTCGGCGTAGAGGGACACCTGCTTTTCGGCGTTCAGAATCTTGAACGTGAGTTTGTTCTTGGCGAGGTCGAGGTTAAGCGTCGAAACCTGACCTTCATCGTTGGTGTTTTTGGCCACCCAGTGGCCTTGCAAACGGTCGAGGTCATCGGCGCGGCTCGGAAGCGCGCAGACCGCGGTCAAGAAGAGGAATGCGAGGTAATACGTGAGGCGAGTTTTCATAGTGTCATTCGAACTTGGGCGAACGTTAGTCCATTGAACGCTGAGAACGCTAGGCGGTCGGCCAAATCCTGTCAATTGCTCTGGCGCACGACGGTCAATCCGTCGATCCGCGGCGCCTCGACTTTTTGTTCGCCGCCGCCGGGCCAGGTGATCGTCAGCGCATCGACGTGGTTAGCGTCGCCGAGGCCGATCGTCACCGGCAACTCGGACTGCGAAAGATAGCCGCGCGTCGGCATCACCTGACGAGTGATGGTCCGGGGGCCGATCCGCGCCTTGACCCAGGCGCCGATGGCGTCGCGGTTCGCGCGGACGCCCTCCAATTTCAGGCGCAGCCAATGATGACCCACCCGCTGATCGTTGCGCAGCAGGAGCGGGCGGCCCGCGAGTTGCGTCAGCACGACGTCGAGATCGCCGTCGCCGTCGATGTCCGCGTAGGCGGAGCCGCGTCCGACGATGGGCTTCATCAGATCGGGGCCGCATTTCTCGACCGGGACCGGGACGAAGCCGGCGCCCGCGGCTCCGGCGCCGCGGGAGTTCCAGAACAGCCGCGCGGGCTGGGCGTAATGCTGACTCGCCTGCACTTTATTGATTTCCTCCTCGATGTGCCCGTTGGCGGTCAGCAAGTCGAGCCAGCCATCGAGGTCGTAGTCGAAGAAGAAGACGCCGAAGGTCAGCGATTGCTGGCTCGAGGGGCCGATGCCCCGCACGATCGCCTCGTCGCTGAAAATCAGCGGATTGCGCTGCGAGACGTAGAACGCGGTCATCTGGTTGGCGAAGTTGCCGATGGAGATGCCCAGGCTGTCGTCCTCCTGAAAGCGCCCGGCGTCGATCCCCATCGCGCCGCGCGCCGCGCCGTAGCTGTCAAACGCGAGACCGGAGATGGCGCCGATCTCCTTGAACGAGCCATTCCGTTCGTTATGAAACACGAAATTCTGGACGGTGTCGTTTGCCACCACAAGATCGATCCAGCCGTCGCCGTCCAAGTCCACCGGCGCGACGCCGAGTGATTTGGCCATCGGCAAACCGGTCGCTTTGTTGGTCACCTGGATGCCGCTTCGGGCGGAGACATCCGTGAAATGGCCGTGGCCGTCGTTGTGGTAAAGATAGGGAAACGAGCCGGGGAAGTTCACCGGCGGACCGTAGGCGCGGCCGATGCCAACGAGTTTATAGTCCACGGCCGAATCGATTTCCCGCGACCAACGAACGTAATTGCAAACGAAGAGGTCGAGGCGGCCGTCATTGTCATAATCGATCCAGGCGCAACTCGTACCCCAATCCTGCCCCGAGCCGCCGACCCCGGCGGCGGCGGTCACGTCGGCGAATTTTCCACCGCCTTCGTTGTGAAACAAATGATTGCCGCCCACGCCGCTGATGAAGACGTCCGGCAGGCCGTCATTATCGAAGTCGCCAATCGCGACACCCATCCCGTAAAAGCTGACGTCCAGCCCGGACCCAGCGGTGACGTCCTTGAACTTTCCGCCGCCTTCGTTGTGGTACAACGCCATGGTAGGTGGCGCCGCGCCGGCCGGCGTATGGCCGGGCCAATAAGTCGAGTTGACGAAGAGGAGGTCCGGGCGGCCATCATTGTCGAAATCGAAAAAGGCAACCCCGCCACCCATCGTTTCCGGCAGCAGTTTCTCGCCATAAGCGCCGTTTCGGTGGACGAACTCGATTCCCGCCTCGCGCGTGATGTCGGCGAACTTTACCTCCGGGATGGCGGTGATCGGCAGCGCGGGCGAAGCTGGCGCGGTCAGGTGAGTGAACTGGGAGGGCGCGGGCGGCGATTGGCGGTTGATGACGAACAGGACCAAGCCCACGACCACGACGAGGGCGAGCAGGATCACGACGGAGCGGCGGAGCGCCTGGCCGATGATTTCGTCGTTTCCGGCGGGCGGCGAGCCTTTCTCCGGCGGAACGCGGCGCCCGGTTTCGCCGCGCGTGGAGGTGCGTCGCTTTTCGGGTCGATTTGAGTTTTCGTCGCGCATGGGTCGAGGGCCAATGGTCCGGCATTTAAGGGGTGCATTCAAAGCTTAAATCCATAGATTGACGGGATCAGCAAGCGCCTCTTAGCGACACGATGAACGAGACCCGCCGTACGAATCCCGGGCGTCGGATCGCCTTGATATTTGGGTTCTGGACCCTGATCGCGCTGTCGTTTGCGGGCCAATTCTACATCGAGGCTTCGAAGGCGGGTGTCCCCGTGACGTGGAACCAGGCGGTCGGGTCGTCGCTCGCGGATTGGTATATCTTCGCGCTGCTGTCGCTGCCGCTGGTTCGGCTCGCGGGCCGGTTCCGGCTCGAGGGCGAGCATTGGCTGAACGGCGTATCGGCGCATTTGGCGGCCAGCGTGGTTTTCTCGGTCGCCTGGGTGGTCCTGCGGTCGTGGCTGGCGCTGGCGCAGAGCCGGCTGAGCGGGGCGCCGGTGTCATTCGCCGCGTTGTTCCAACCGTTGCTGGTCAAGACGTGGCATTACAACCTCCTGGTGTACTGGGTCATCATGAGCGTCATCCACGCGTTTGACTATTACCGCAAGTTTCAGGATCGGGAGGTGCGGGCGATCGAACTGGAAAAGCGGCTCGCCGAAGCGCGCCTGCAGGCGTTGCAGATGCAATTGAATCCGCACTTTCTTTTCAACACCCTGCACGCGATCTCCGCGCTCATGCACAAGGACGTCGAGGCCGCCGACCGGATGCTTGCCCGCTTGAGCGATCTCTTGCGCTACGCGCTGGAGAGCACGGATGAGCAGGAGGTTTCGTTGCGCCAGGAATTATCGTTTCTGAAGCGTTACCTCGAGATCGAGCAGACTCGTTTCGGCGCCCGGCTGACGATCCAGTTGGACGTGCCGTCAGACACCCTCGACGCGCGCGTGCCGAACCTGATTTTGCAGCCGTTGGTCGAGAACGCCATTCGCCACGGCATCGAGCCGCACGCGCGCCCGGGGCGGATCGAGTTGATCGCGCGGCGGGAGGGCGACACGCTCAAGCTGCGCGTGCGCGACAATGGCGCCGGTCTTTCACCGGACCAAATTCTGGACGAAGGGGTCGGTCTGGCCAACACGCGCGCCCGACTGGAGCAGCTTTATGGCGCCGCGCACCGGTTTGAGCTCGCGAACCATCCGGACGGCGGGTTGGTCGTCAGTCTCGACATTCCGGCGCGAACGTGCGATTAAGTCGGCGCGGCTGAAATGAAGATCAAAACCCTGATTGTCGATGACGAACCGCTCGCGCGGGAGCGCATTCGCGCGCTGATTGGGGCGGAGCCGGATGTTGAAGTGGTCGGCGAATGCGCCAACGGCCGCGAGGCCTTGGCGGCGATCGAGCAGGCGCCGCCGGACCTGCTTTTTCTGGACGTGCAGATGCCGGAGATGGATGGCTTTGAATTGCTGAGCGCGCTTGATCCCGGGAAATTGCCGGCGGTTATTTTCGTGACCGCGTTTGATAAGTTCGCCCTGCGCGCGTTCGAGGTGCACGCGCTCGATTACCTGTTGAAGCCGTTCGACCGGGAACGTTTCCAGCAAGCGTTGCAACGCGCGCGCGAGCGGCTCCAACGCCGCGAATCGGGCGACTTGAGCAGCCGCCTCACCGCTCTGCTGGCGGATCTCCGCCCCGAAGCCGCGTTGACCGATCGGTTCGCGATCAAGACCGAGGGGCGCGTGCTCTTCTTGAAGATTGATGAGATCGATTGGATCGAGTCCGCCGACAATTACGTTTGCCTGCATGTTGGCAAGGAAACGCACCTGCACCGCGAGACGTTGACGGCGCTCGAGGCGAAGCTGGCCGCGAAGAATTTCATCCGCATCAGCCGTTCCACGCTCATCAACCTGCGGCGGATCAAAGAACTTCAGTCATTGTTCCACGGCGACGGCGTGGTCATCCTGCAAAACGGCGCCCGGCTCTCTTTTAGCCGCAACTATCGCGCGAAATTGGAGCAGGTGCTCGGGCAGATGCCGTGAGGGGCGGGTGGCGGTAATCGTCTTGCGACGATTCTTAGGAAGGATGGGGCTGATGGGAAGAATGGGATTGGGATGGGAGTCCTGGTTCAGGTGGCTCGGTAAGTCTGTGCTTTGGTGGGGGTGGACGTTTCGTCTCTGGTTTCATCCGGCCGGTTGCTTGCGAGGTCTGGGGTCGCGGTTGTAGGCTGGGGCATGGTTCCCAATCTGCGTTGGGTCTTGAGTTGGCTGGCGCTGGCGGTTTCGGCGGCGGCGCAGACGTCGTTGTTGCCGCCGGGGGGCGTGGTGGCGATGAACCTGCTTCTGCCGGACGCGACGTACGCGACGCGCGGCGTGTTGAATGTGCCCGGCGAGCCGTTCGCGCAGGCGGTGCGGGTGCAAACGCTGAAGACGCCAGCCAACGATTACGATATTCAACTCAACGTTCCGGCCGCCGCGGCGGTCGCGCAGGGGGACGTGATCCAGGCGATTTTTTGGCTCCGGCGGGCCACGGCGAACGGCGGGGAGGCGGTCACGGAATTCATTTTTGAGCAGGCGGGATCGCCGTACGTGCAATCGGTCGGTCGGGTTGGGATCGAGGGGGATGGTCAATGGACCAAGGTCAGCGTGGCGTTCACGGCGGCGGATAATTACGCGGCGGGGCAGTCGCAGATGAACTTTCGCCTCGGGTTCGGCCCGCAGATTATCGACCTCGGCGGGTTCACGGTGACCAACTACGCGAAGACGCTGGCGCTCAGCGCGCTGCCCAACGTCGTCACCTATTCGGGCCGCTCGACGAACGCGGCGTGGCGGGCGCCGGCGGCGGCGCGGATCGAGCAACTGCGCAAGGCCAATCTGACCGTGCGGGCGCGCGACGCCGCGGGCTATCCGGTCCCGGGCGCAGAAGTACGGGTGGAAATGCGCCGGCACGCGTTCGGCTTCGGCTCGGCGGTCAACGGCCCGCGGCTGCTCAGCCGGACGGCGGGCACGTTGGAGGATCGGGCGCGGTATCAACAGGTGATTACCAACTGGTTCAACAAGGCCGTGCTCGAAAACGATCTGAAGTGGCCGGACTTCGAGAGCGATCCGGCCACGGCGACCAACGCGCTCAATTGGCTGCTCGCCCGCGGCCTCGCGGTGCGCGGGCACAACTTGATTTGGCCGGGCACCAATCAATCGTACATGTTGCCAGCGGACGTGCCGAAGCTGTTTAACGATCCCGCGGCGTTGCGAGCGCGGATTAATCAGCATTTCACGAATATCCTGACCGCGACGAAGGGGAAATGCGTCGAGTGGGACGTGATCAACGAGCCGTACGCGGAGCATGTCATCATGGATATTCTCGGCTACGGCGAGATGGTGTCGTGGTTCAAGCTGGCGCGCGCGCTCGACCCGGCCCCGGTCTTGTTTCTGAACGAATACGGCAACCTCGAGAACGCCGGGCTGAACAATCCGCAGACGGATGACTTTTTCAACAAGTTGAGTTATCTGCAGACGAACGGCGCCCCGATTGGCGGCGCCGGTTTCCAGTCGCACTTTCAGAGCTATCTTAGCCCGCCCGACCAAGTGGTCGCGCAACTCGACCGCTTCGGCGCGTTGGGTTTGGCGATGGAGGCGACGGAGTTCGACATCGACGTGACCGACGAGGCGGCGCAGGCGGATTACCTGCATGACTTCATGACGGCGATGTTCAGTCATCCGGGGGTCAACGGCATCGTGATGTGGGGCTTTTGGGAGGGCCAGCATTGGCGCCCGAACGCCGCGCTGTTTCGACAGAATTGGGACCTCAAGCCGAATGGCGTGACGTGGAGCAATCTGGTGTTTCATGAATGGTGGACTTCGACGAATCTGGTCACCGACACAAACGGAATCGCGACGGCACGCGGCTTCAAAGGGGATTACGACGTCACCGTCATGGCGCCCGGTCAGTTCACGAATCAGTTGAGCGCGACTTTGCTCGAAGACGCGCAGGTCAACGCGGTCGTGACGCCGCTCCGGCCGGTTCTGACGGCCACGCGCTCTGGGGACAACGTCGATTTTGCATGGCCGGGGAGTTCGGCCGGTTTTCACTTGGAGTTTTCACCGGGGTTGAGTCCGGCGAGTTGGCAGCCCGTGGCGGTGGCGGCGCAGTGGGCTGACGGACGATGGACCGCGCGGGTCCAAACAAGCGCCGGTGAAGGATTCTTTCGGTTGAGTCGGTAGCTGTCGGATGTCGAAAGGGATTTCACCGCTGCGCGAAAAGAGACGCGGTAGCTCCGCTTAACAACTGAATGAGGAAGCAATATCACTTTCGGCAGTCCGAGCGCGGGCTGTTGGCTTGGGACGTCGACCGGTTGGTTCGTCTCGCGTCCGGGCTGACGCCGATCGATCTGCCGCTCGCGGCGATTCGAGAACTCGACGAGGCTTTCTGGTTTTCCGGCAATGGTGACTCGCCAACCTGCCGACGGATCGCCGAGCACGCCAAGTTGATCGAGGAGACGAGCTTGGATCACCCGATCATCATCGATCCCGAAGGGCGCGTCATGGACGGCATGCACCGAGTGTGCAAGGCGTTGATCAACGGTTTCACGATCATCAAAGCCGTCCGATTGCCGACCATGCCCGAGCCGGATTTCGCCGGAGTGGCGATGGATCAATTGCCGTACGGAGAGGAGATTTAGTTCGGCTTAAAGTCCGTAATGAATAGGTCAGTGGACAAGTCTGGCGTTTCGCCGTGAGTGACGCCGAGAGAGAGACCTCCGCCCTTATTCGTGTCGTAAAGCGACCATCGGGTCGAGGCGGGCGGCGCGGCGGGCGGGGAGCCAGCAGGCGAGGAGCGCGACGGCGAGCAGCAAGAGCGCGCTGGCCAAAAAGGTTGTGGGATCGGTCGGGGTGACGCCGAACAGGAGCGACTGAATCACCCGTGTGAGGGCGGCCGAAGCGAGCACGCCGATGCCGCAACCGACCAACCCGAGTTTCATGCCGGCGCGCATGATGAGGCTCAACACCGCTGACTTTGAGGCGCCGAGGGCGAGGCGGATGCCGATTTCCTGGGTGCGTTGACTGACCGAATACGCGATGACTCCGTAAAGGCCGACCGCGGCGAGCGCCAGCGCGAGGCCCGAGAATAGACCGGCGAGGAGCGTGATCAGGCGTTTCGGCGAAACGACCTGATCGACGATTTGGGTCAACGGTTTGAACTCACCGATGATCATGCCCGGCTCGAATTGCCGAAGCGCGGCGCGGACCGCGGGCGCCAATGTCGCGACGCTTTCCTTGGTCCGAAAGACGAGTTCACCGCCGCTGCCGACAAGATAAATCTGGGGCGCGGCTTCCGGTTCGAGTGGACTTTGCCGCACATTGCCGACGACGCCGATGACTTCGCAAGGGAAGGTATCGCTCCCGACGTTGCCATTCTCCTGAAGCAGGGCGATCTGGCCCACCGGGTTTTTGCCCGGCCAAATCTGCCGGGCCATTTTGTCATTGATGACGACGCGCATCGTGCCGCTCGGACGGGCGCTGAAGTCAAAGGCTGGGTCGCGCGCGTCAAAGGTGCGCCCCGCGAGCAGGGGTATGCGCAGCGTTTTGAAATAGCCGGGGTCGCCGCCCTGCATGAAGACGCTCGGAACATCGCCGGGGCCGTAAGTCTCACCTTCGGCGCGGACATGCGCGACCTCGCGAACCGCGAATGGCAAGGCGCCGGCGAAGCCGACCGATTCGACGCCGGCGATGGCCTCGACGCGCCGCGAGAGTTCGCTGAAGTAGGCGACGGCTTGAGTGTTGGTGGCAAAATCACGAGGGGTCCGCAGGCGGCACGCGATGACCTGTTCCGGTTGGAACCCGAGGTCCACGTCGAGCAGGCGAACAAAGCTGCGGAGCAACAGTCCCGCGCCCACCAAGAGGACGCAGGCCAGCGCGATCTCAGAAATGACGAGGGATTCGCGAATCCAGACGCGACGCTTGCTTTGCCCGGCGCCGCGGTTCGAGTCTTTGAGATCCTCCTGAACCTGACTGAACGAAATCTGGAGCGCCGGCGCGATCCCGAACAATACTCCGGTCGAGCACGCGATCAACAGGGTGAAGCCGAGGGCGGCGCCATCCACACGCACGGTCGCCAAGAGCGGGAGGTCGAAGGCCTGCGAGCGAGCCATCGCGGTGGTGGCGGCGTAGGCGAGGGGCAGGGCCAGCGCCGCACCGCAAGCGGAGAGCAGCAGGCTTTCGGTCAGCAGTTGTCGAATCAACCGCCAACGTCCCGCGCCGAGCGCGCTGCGCACCGCGATTTCCTTTCGGCGCGCGGCGGCTCGCGCCAGGAGCAGATTGGAGAGGTTGACGCACGCGATGAGCAGCACGCAGGCGACGGCGCCCGCCAGGACCAGGAGCGGGCGGCGCAACGAGCCGCTGACATGTTCGCGCAGCGGTGTCAGGCGCGCGCCGAACGGGCCGCGTTCCGGATAGGCGTCACGGAGGCGCGCATTCAATCCGTCGAATTCCGCCTGCGCTTGCCGCAGGCTGACGCCCGATTTCAGCCGGCCAATCACGGCGTGAGAGTTATCCGACATGTCCCCGAAGGCGATGGCGGGGCGAAGGAAATCGAGCTTAATCCCCGGCATGAAGATGGACGCGAAATCAAAACTGGGCGGCAACACTCCAACGACGGTCCAAGGCCGGCCGTTAATGGTAATCGGTTTGCCGACGAGGGCTGGATCAGCCTGAAACTGCCGTTTCCAAAACGTGTCCGTCAAGATGACGGCGTTCAGGCCGTCGTCCTCGAGAAACTCACGGCCGAGGCGCGGTGAAACGCCCAGGACGCGGAGGAACTCGCGGTCGATCATCGCGCCCTCGATGCGGGTCGATTCGCCATTGAACTTCAGAATCGTCTGCGGTCGGCCGAACCAGGCCACGTAGCAGCCCAGCCCTTCGAGCGACTGATTCAAGCTGCGCCAGTCGCGGACATTGACGCTGCGGGTCGTCCCGGGAACTCCGGCGCCGCCCGGTTCCGAGTTGGCCACCCAGACCAGCCGGTCCGGCTCGCGCAAGGGCAGCGGGCGCAAGAGGAGAGCGTTGACCAGGCTGAAAATCGCGGTGTTGGCGCCGATGCCGAGCGCCAGCGTCAGGACGGCGACCGCCGTGAAGGCCGGGTTCCGGCGCAACACGCGGACCGCGTAACGAAGGTCTTGCGCGGCGTTTTCAAGCCAGCTCACGCCGCGCTGCTCGCGGCAAGTCTCCTTGACCGACTCGACCCAGCCAAATTGTTTCAAGGCGGCGTAGCGGGCGGCTTCCGGCCGCAGGCCCGCGTCGATCTTCCGTTGGGTCAGAATCTCGACGTGGGTGCGCAGCTCTTCATCCAGCTCGCGATCAAGGCGTCGTTTCTGGAATATCGCGTGGAAGCGAGCGGCGAGGCGGCGGAGTAATTGCATGGAGAGCCTTGTCTTTTAGCCGGCGGCCGAACCGCGCGGGGCCGGCACGGGGCGGCTTATTACGATGGATCGCATCGGGGGATAGTGTCTCTTCACATCGAACGTCGAGGGAAAGATGGCTGGTTTCCCATCGAATGTCAAGGGGAGAGCTTGGTGAACGATTCCGAACCTGGCAAGAATCGGCTTCCGTTCGCCAAAAGAGGGTAAGCGCCGGAGCGAACGGTTGGGTACCCTTTTGGCTGATGAGAGAAAGAGCATTGGCGGCCGCAAGAGAATGGAAGGCGCAGCCGGCTCGACCGTCCGGGGATAAAAGGGAGGTTGGCGAGCTGTCTATCTTGGCGTCAATTCCAGCCGGTGGAGCGACGCTGGCGGGTGAGTTGGTGATCCCGCCGCAAGCGGTGGGGGTCGTCCTCTTTGCGCACGGCAGCGGGAGCAGCCGGCATAGCCCGCGGAACCAATTCGTCGCCGAAGCGATCCGCAAGTCGGGCGTCGGTACGCTGTTGTTCGATTTGTTGACGGACCAGGAAGAATTGGAGGACGCGGATTCCGGTCGTTGGCGGTTTGACATTGATCTCTTGGGCCGGCGCCTCGTGGCGGCGACGCGGTGGCTCGCCAACCGGCCGGAAGGGCTGCACTTGGGTTTGGCCTACTTTGGCGCGAGCACGGGCGCGGCGGCAGCTTTGAAGGCGGCGGCGGAGCTGGGCTTCGCCATTGACGCGGTCGTTTCGCGCGGGGGCCGACCGGACCTCGCGGGTAATGATTTGAGCCGCGTGGAAGCCCCGACCTTGTTGTTGGTGGGCGCCCGCGACGAGATGGTCTTGCGATTGAATCGGGAGGCTTTGGGCCGGTTGGAATGTGAGAGGGAATTGGTGGTGGTACCAGGGGCAACCCATTTGTTTGAGGAAGCCGGCGCGCTGGAGGAGGTCGCGCGATTGGCCGCGGAATGGTTTCGCCGGCATTTGCGGCCGCGATAACAGCGGGAAACGGCGACACTACCCAGGAGGAGTTATGAATATACCGTTTAGAAATCGCACCGAGGCGGGCCGTTTCCTGGCCCGCAAGTTGATGAAGTACGCCGGCCACGGGAATGTGCTCGTGCTGGCGCTACCGCGGGGCGGGGCGCCAGTCGCGTTTGAGGTCGCATCGGCGCTGGGCGCGCCGCTCGACGTACTGGTGGTCCGCAAGCTGGGCGTCCCTGGGCGCGAAGAGTTGGCCATGGGCGCGATCGCGTCCGGCGGCGTTCGCGTCATCAATCATCCCGTGGTCGAGGCGATGGGGATTCCGGATCGCGTGATCGACGCCGTGGAGGCCCGGGAGCGGCGAGAATTGGATCGGCGGGAAAAGGCCTACCGCGGAAACCGTCCATTTCCTGACGTGGAAGGACAAACGGTCATCCTGGTGGACGACGGAGTCGCGACCGGCTCGACGGCGCTCGCGGCGATCGGCGCGTTGCGACAACTCGGAGCGCAACGAATCGTGATGGCCGCGCCGACCGTCGCGCGTTCGACTTACGGCCAACTGATCCGGGCCGTGGATGATTTTGCGGCGGTGATTGTTCCGGAGGAATTCTTCGGCGTCGGCGAATGGTATGAAGATTTCTCGCAGACGACCGACGAGGAAGTGCGGACATTTCTGGAGCAGGCCGAAGAGCGAAATCACCCGGTCGCAGCGTGAACGCGGTCACCGCGGCGATGGGCCGAGGCGCCAATCGGTCCGACGGCATCGCGGAGGAACCATGATTCGGCGTTCGCCGAGATGAGTGGCGAGCGCGCCGCGGACGACCGGGGAGGCGCCACCGAGCGGATTGTGATAGCTTGTGAAAGAGAGAATAATGGTGAGCGCGTGAAGTCATCCTGGAAAATTGCGACGATCGCGGGTTTTAATTTGTTGCCGGCTTTCCCGATGGATGGCGGACGAGTATTGCGCGCGTGGCTGGCGATGCGGATGAACTACCTCCAAGCCACGCGGATCGCGGGCGGAATCGGTCAAGCGATGGCCTGGGTTCTGGGGTTTATCGGCTTGATGACGAACCCAATTCTGGTTTTCGTGGCTTTATTCATTTGGATCGGCGCCGAGCAGGAGGTCGCGGGCGCGCAGGCCGATTGGGCGCTGACCGGCGTGCCCGTTGAACGGGTGATGATCAGAGAATTCCACACTTTGGCGCCGGACGACCACCTGGCGCGCGCCGTCGATTATGCGCTGTCGGGCTATCAGCACGACTTTCCGGTGGTTGACGGCGGCCGGCCGATCGGGGCGCTGACGCGGAGCGATTTGTTGACCGGCCTGTCCCGCGAAGGCGAGGAAGCGTTGGTCCGGGCGTACATGCAGTCGCGCTACTGCGCCGCGGAATCGACCGAGAGTCTCGAGGTGATGCTGCGACGGCTGCAAGAGGCTGGCGCCCGGACTCTGCTGGTCGAGCGGAACGGTGAACTGGTGGGAATCTTGAACGCGGAGAACCTTGGGGAGTACCTGATGTTTCAGGCGGCGCTGGAACGGTCTCAGTCACGGCAGCCACCCACTCGGGGTGTGATGCCGCCGAAGTTGGCCACGGCGGCGGCCCCGGCTAAATGACGGAATCTCCGCCCACGTTGGGACTCTAATCGTAACGATAATGAAGCGTGACAGTCTCGCGCGGTTGGACTACATTATCGCAGTCGGCATGAAAGCTGCGTTCGCACTCGCGGCCTGAGGTTCACCACGCCCAAGCTGATTCCGACGCCTCTGTGCGCGAAGAACCACTGCCGCATAAAACCACGAGATGATCGCAGCGCCGAAATTGACTCCATGAAAAAGAAAGAACCAGTTGTGAAAAAAACGACAGTCCGCCAACCCGCCACTCCGCCCCCGCCGGCGCCAGTGGTCAGCGCGAGCAAAGCGCCGTCGCGGACTTCACCTCCCCCGGCTCCGGTGAAAGCCCCTAAACTCGCTCCGGCCCGCAAAACGACCCCCGCGCCGGCACCCGCGCGCGCGGCGGCCCCCGCCCCCGCTCCCGCTCCCACCCCCGCTCCGACCGCGTTGATCAAAGAACACTTCACCGATTCAGAATTGCGTTCGGTGAGCTTCGCCTACTTTAACCCGGCGGCCGGCGAGGTCTTCGTCGTCGGCGCCTTTAACGATTGGGAGCCGCGCGCCACGCCGATGAGCAAGAAGCTCGATGGCCAGTGGACGGCGAATATCTTGCTGAAACCAGGTCAATATGAATACCGCTTCGTCGTGGACGGCGCCTGGCAGGACGATCCGATGTCAGGCCGGTACGTTTCAAATCCGTTCGGCGGATTGAACGCCGTTCTCGAGGTGCTCGCAATCGACGCCTAAGGCGTCGGCGCGCGTCGAGATTCTAGCACCCAGGCGGCTCGCGGGATCCAGCCGCCGGGTCACTCGGGGCGCGGCTCCAGGCTGACGATGCGGTTCATCGCATCGAGCTTGAAGGTCCAGATGACCGTGCCGCGGTCAAATTTAGCGCGGTAACGCAGATCGCGATTGGGGGCGTCGGTCGCCTCCTCGATCAACGTGAACGAGCGCAACTCTCCGAGGCGCCCGAGGAAGCGTGGCCCGGTTTGTTCAAGGAACGGGATTAGCTTCGCTTGAACGTCGGGGTTGATGACGGCGGGATCTACTTTGCCCTGCGCCGCCGCTTTCAGGACGCCGGCCAGGGCCTGGGTAAGCTTGGGATCATCGGCGATGCCGGACTTGTCTTCGTCGGACAATTCCGGCAGCACGAAACCGGCGATATGCCGCGCCAGTTGGAGAGCGTTGGCCCCGCGAAGGTTCGCGAGGACAACAACGGCCAAATGATCGTCCGGATAATTCAGAAACGCGGCGTTGAAGCCGATTCCGCCCCCCTGATGTCCCGCCAGGCGATGACGGTGGTCGGTGTCGAGTTCATTGCCCAGCCCATACGGCGCGTTCTCGCCAGTCGCCAGTCGCGCGGGCGCCAGCATCGCTTGCAGCGAGGCGTGTCCGAGCAAACTCTCGTTTTCGAGGCTTTGCGCCCATTTTGCCAAGTCGGCGGCGGTCGAGACGACGGCGCCCGCCGCCCATTTCTGCGACGGGCTGACATACTCGTCGTTCAGGAGGACGCCGTTCCAGATGTAGCCGGCGGCGCGATTTGAAATCAGGTCGCGCGGGTTGCCGACTTTGGTTGAGGTCATGTTGAGCGGCTGGAAGATGCGCTGGGATAGAAAGTTGGCGTACGATTCCCCGCTCACCTTTTCAATTACCAATCCAAGCAGGAAGTACCCGGAGTTGCTGTATTTCCATTTCGTCCCCGGGACAAACTCCAGCGGCAACTGAAAAACGGGTTTGAGCAGTTCGCCGGGGGAGCGCTCAAGCCGGATATTTTCCTTCCATCCCGCGGCGTGAATGTAGTCGGGCGCCCCCGCGGTGTGATTCAGCAGTTGGAGGATCGTGACGGGACTCCAAGCCTTGGGCAGGTCCGGAATGAACTCCGAAACGGGTTGATCAAGCGACAGTTTTTGTTGTTCAGCCAGGAGCATGATGGCGGTCGCGGTAAATTGTTTGGTTACCGAGAGAATCTCGAAGACGGCGCTCTCGGTCGCGGGGACGCTCAATTCTACATTGGCCAATCCATAGCCTTTGGCCAGAAGGAGTTTGCCTTGCCGCAGCACGGCGACGGACACCCCTGGAATGTGTTGCGCCTTCAGTTGGGTCTCAAGGTACGCGGTGATTCTTGGTTCCAGTGCGACCGATTCGGCGAACGTGCCACGTCCGAAAACGGCGAGCGCGACCGGCAGAAGGCGGACGGACCAGTGAACGAACCTCCGGCCGTTCCGGTTAACATAATTGCAGCTTTGTATCATAAAGTTTGTTTAGTTCCACACCCGTGCTGATGATTACCGCAGTGTTGATAACGACTTTGTAGAACAAAGTAGATAACTGTCAATTATTTTTTGCGAGATCTGAGCGGAATCGAGGCGCGTGAGAGCGGAGTGAGGCTGGTCAGGATTCAAACTTAAGGTTCAAGGCAGCGATCGACTCCACCCACGCGGAAGCCAGTGACGCTTATCGTGACTTGGCCGGTGTAGTCGAGGGTTTCTTGTTTTTCGGGTCTAATTCGGGATCCAGATGGAAGACGTGTAAGAAACGGTGATAAACCGGCGCGATCACGATCCCGACGATCGCGACGAAGGCGACGCCGCTAAAGAGGGCGTAGAACGAGGCGAAGAGCTTGCCGGTGGTCGTCTTCAGTTCGGCGACCGGCCCCATGCCGGACAAGATCATGGAGGCGTTGAGCAGCGCGTCCAACCACGACAACCGTTCGAGGTAGTGATAGCCGCACATCCCGAGTCCCAAGGCGACGAAAACGAGGGCGAGCGCGACGGCGCAATGCCGGACAATCCGCTGGTAGAAACCACGTCTCGGCAGCAACGATTGGCGTCGATTTTCGTACATAACGAGCGAGGCCGCTCGCGCCATCGCGCCGCGGAACGCCGCAACCGACCCTGACGCGAACTACTTGGGCCGCAACGCGGACCAGATTTTGCCGAGGGGATCGTAGAACCGGTCCACGACGCGTTCCTTGAGCGGGATGATCGCGTTATCGGTGATCGTAATGTGCTCGGGGCAGACCTTGGTGCAGCATTTGGTGATGTTGCAGTAACCGATGCCGTTGGCTTCCTTAAGCTCTTCGAGGCGATCCTCGGTGTCGAGCGGGTGCATCTCGAGCGCGGCGACGTGAACGAGAAAACGCGGGCCGATGAATTCGCTGTGGAGATGGTGGTCGCGCAGGACATGGCAGACGTCCTGGCAAAGGAAGCATTCGATGCACTTCCGGAATTCCTGGACGCGGTCAATATCTTCCTGGTCCATCCGCCAGGTGCCGTCCGGGGCGTCAGGTTTGCGCGGCTTGAACTTCTTGATCTTCTTCTTGACTTCGAAATTCCACGAGACGTCGGTCACGAGATCGCGAATCAGCGGAAACGCCTTGATCGGCTCGATCGTCACCGGCTTATCGAGGGGCAACGTGTTGAGGCGGGTCATGCACATCAACTTGGGCTGGCCGTTGATTTCGGCGGAGCAGGAGCCGCACTTGCCGGCCTTGCAGTTCCAGCGGCACGAGAGATCGTTGGCGGAGGTCGCCTGGATTTGATGGACGGCGTCGAGGACCACCATCCCTTCCGAGATTTCGGTAGTGTAGTCCTTATACTGGCCGCCGGAGGCGTCGCCGCGCCAGATGCGAAAAGTCGCTGAGTTCATCACTTCATTTCTTCGATGATTTGTTTCAGTTCCGGCGGCAGCGGCGGCAACGGAACGCGCTTGACTCCCATTGAGCCGTCGGGCTGCTTGCTGACGATGATATTAACCTGGCCGAAGGCGGCGTCCTTATTCGGATAATCGTCCCGGAAATGGCCACCGCGGCTTTCCTTGCGCTCGATGGCGGAGAGAGAGACGGCTTCTGAAACGGTAAGCAGATTCTTCAGATCGAGGGCGGTGTGCCAACCGTTATTGTATTCGCGGTTGCCGATGGCGCCGACTTTCTTGGCGCGTTCGTTGAGTTTCTTGATCGCCTCGACGGCGCGGACCATTTCGTCCTCCCGGCGCACGATGCCGACCAGGTCTTGCATCATGTTTTGGAGGTCGTACTGAACTTGGTATGGTCCCTCGGCGGTGGCGCCGCGATCAAAGGGTTCGAGAGCCCAACGCGCGGAGGCGTCGATTTGGTCGTTGCCGATGGCGCCGGCTTTATTTGCCTGGGCGTATTTGGCGGCGTATTCGCCCGCCCGTTTGCCGAAGACGAGAAGATCGGAAAGGGAATTGCCACCGAGGCGATTGGCGCCGTTGATGCCGGCGGCGCATTCGCCGGCGGCGAACAACCCGGGGACGTCGGACATTTGGGTGTCCGCGTCCACTCGAATGCCACCCATGACGTAATGGGTCGTCGGGCCGATTTCCATCGGGGTCGTGGTGATGTCAATATCCGCCAGTTGCTTGAACTGGTGATACATGCTCGGAAGCTTCTTTTTGATGTGCTCGGCCGCATTGGGGATCTTCTGCTTGATCCAGGAAATATCGAGATAGACGCCGCCGTGCGGCGTGCCGCGGCCCTCTTTGACCTCGCGCACGATGCAGCGGGCGACATGGTCGCGGGTCAGGAGTTCTGGGGGGCGGCGGGCGTTTTTGTCACCCTGCACGTAGCGCCAGCCCTCTTCTTCGTTATCCGCGGTCTGCGATTTATAATTGTCCGGAATGTCATCAAACATGAACCGCTTGCCGTCCTTGTTCAGAAGCACTCCGCCTTCGCCGCGGACGCCTTCCGTTACCAGAATGCCGCGCACGCTCGGAGGCCAGACCATGCCGGTCGGATGGAACTGGATGAATTCCATGTCGATCAGCGTCGCCCCCGCGTGATAGGCGAGCGAGTGGCCGTCACCGGTGTATTCCCAGCTATTGCTCGTGATCTTGTAAGCCCGGCCGATGCCGCCGGTGGCCAAAACGACCGCTTTGGCGCGAAAGACTTTGAAGCGGCCGCGTTCCCGTTCGTAACCGAACGCGCCCACGACGCGATCCCCGTCCTTGAGCAGCGTCAGGACGGTGCATTCCATGTGGACGTCGATCCCCTGATGGATCCCGTGATCCTGCAGGGTGCGGATCATTTCCAAGCCGGTGCGGTCGCCGACGTGGGCCAGGCGCGGGTAGCGGTGGCCGCCGAAATTGCGCTGCAGGATTCGTCCGTCTTTCGTGCGGTCGAAGACGGCGCCCCAGGCTTCGAGTTCACGGACGCGGTCCGGGGCTTCCTTGGCGTGAAGTTCGGCCATGCGCCAGTTATTGAGATACTGCCCGCCGCGCATGGTGTCCGCAAAATGGACGCGCCAATTGTCGCGTTCATCCACGTTCGCCAGCGCCGCGGCGATGCCGCCTTCAGCCATGACGGTGTGGGCCTTGCCGAGCAACGATTTGCAGACCAGGCCGACGGTAACCCCAGCGGCCGAAGCTTCGATGGCCGCGCGCAAGCCAGCGCCGCCGGCGCCGATGACCAGGACGTCGTATTCGTGTGTTTGATATTCCGCCATTAGAAAATTCTCCAATCTGACCAGACGTGCGTCGCGCACAACCGAATGTAAAGGTCGGTGAAGCCGACCCAGAAAAGGCTCATCCAAGCCCAGTTCATGTGGCGCCGATTCAGGCAACTGACGCAGTGATAAGCCTGTTTGCTGCCGGCGTTTTTCGAGAGATGATTGCTGCCGCCGCCGATTAGATGCCGGAACGAATGGCAGCCAAAAGTGTAACCACCGAGCAGCACAACGTTCACCGCGAGAACCAGCGTCCCGATCCCCAGCCCGAACGAAACCTTGTGGGTCGCCGGGTCTTCGAACCAAAGCGCCTTCCAGACGTCAAACGCCAGAAACAGGATGAACACCGCGGCGAGGTAGAAGAAATAACGATGAATATTCTGAATGATGAGCGGAAAGGAATTCTCGCCGCGATACACATTGCGGGGTTCGCCAACGGTGCAGGAGATGGGATCGGCCCAGAAGGCCTTGTAATACGCGCCGCGGTAGTAATAGCAGGTGCCGCGGAAGCCGGCGGGAATCCAAAGAATTAGAAAGGCGGGGGAAAAATGCATCCACGCCGGCCACCAACCGGGCTTGGGGCCGAACCAACTATGCTCGGAGCCAAAGATTTCCGGGGAGTAAAAGGGCGAGAGGTAAGGGCCGAAGGCGTAATTGGCGCCCTGGAACGCCGCCCAAGTGGAGTAAATGATGAACGCGCTCAACCCGCAAAACACGAGGATGGGCTGCAACCACCAGGCGTCCGGCCGGGAAGTTTCGCCAAAACGGCGCGCCGGGAGGGAGATTTGTCCTGAAGCCATGTCGTTTTTTAGAGAACCAACCACGTCACTAACATCGGTTCCTTTTTTAGCGGACAGGGCCGTGAAATCAAGAACTGATTCGGGCTGAACCGGTTTCTCACCTACACTCGGATTGGTGGCGGTGGCCGCAAAATCCGAGGGGCGCTCCGTGCCAACGGCTACTTGTTTCGTTCGAGCAGATAACCGGCGAGGGCCTCGAGGGCGGTCGCCCGACCGCGGAACGGTTTTAGAGCGGCAAACGCTCGACTCGTAAGGCGAGCGGCAATCCGGCGGGATTTCTCCAGGCCAACGATGGCGGGGTAGGTGGCTTTTTGCACGGCGGCGTCTTTGCCGGCGGTCTTGCCGAGTTGCTCGCTCGTTTGGGTCACGTCGAGGATGTCGTCGATGATCTGAAACGCCAATCCGACGTGGTAACCGAAATCACCCAGGGCGGCGAGTTGGGTCGGCGAACAGTTGGCGCTCATCCCGCCGAGTCGCACCGAGCAACGGAGCAACGCCGAGGTTTTCCGCTCGTGGATATACTTTAGCTGGCTCGCCGAAATCTTCTGGCCTTCCCCTTCGAGGTCGGCGACTTGACCGGCGATGAGTTGGAGCGAGCCGCTGGCCTGGGTCAGTTCGAGGAGGACGGATTGGCACGGGTAGCGGCCGTTGAGCCGGCAGCCGGCCGCGATCTCGAACGCTTGGGTCAATAATGCGTCTCCCGCCAGGATCGCGATGCCCTCGCCGAAAACCTTATGATTGGTCGGCTTGCCGCGGCGGTAATCATCGTTATCCATCGCCGGAAGATCATCATGGATCAGCGAGTAGGTATGGATGCATTCGACCGCGCAAGCCAACGGGAGCGCTGGTTCCAGGCGCCCGCCGCAGGCCTCGGCCGCGGCCAGGCAGAGCGCCGGGCGCAGTCGTTTGCCGCCGGCGAACAGGGAATAGCGCATCGCCTTGTGGATCGTCGCCGGCTTCGTGGTCGCCTTGGGCAGAAGCTGGTCCAACGCGCGATTCACCGCCGCGGTTCGGTCCGCGAGGTAGCGGTCGAGATCGAACTTTGCGCGTTGGGCGGCGGGGGCGGACGAACCGTTCGATTTCATGGGCATTTTTTAGGTAGCCACGGCAGGCAGGGCAAGCGCCGAGTACGACTATCGTTCGCCGTCCCGCCGGGTCCTCCGGTCGGAAGCTGACGCAGGGATGACTTTACGAGTAGCTGACGCCCGCGCCGACCGAAAGCCGACGAGTGTCGTCGTCGGCCTCAACGCCCGCGTCGGTGGCGCGATCCGCCGCCTCCTCGAAGAGAAGGGGATAGACCAGGAGCGGAAAGCCGGTCTGCCGTGCCAAGGCGGTGGCGAATTCTTGCGCGTCGCCGAGGCGTGAACGCCGCGTTGGGTCGGGCGTCCGACTCAACCAGGTCCGGAGCAGCTGGCTTCTTAGCCGCTCAAATTGGAGGGTTGGCCCGTACGGCAGGGCGAGTTCGACCGGTGTGACCTCGAAGCGGGTTTCGGGCGCGAACCGGGTCGCGAGCGGGGTGGCGTTGGTCTTCATGGAGTGTCGGGGGTATTTCAGACTGCCGTCGGCGCTCGTGGTGAAAAACAAAAAACCCACGATTGCCGGGGCAATCGTGGGTTTTTTTGGAAATTCTCGTCGGTTTATACTTCGAAAGTCCTACCCAGACTGCCCGCGACGGCCTTGACGCCGCGCCAAACGGACATCAGCGGCAGCGGCTGCTGCGCGCAACGGACATGTTTAGAAATCTGAGTATTCATCGATCTACGGTCGCTATGGGACCGGATTCGGGGGCGATTGTCAAACCTTAAAACGGCAGTAGGAGCGCGCCATCTTGCGTAATCATTTGGGCATAAACGTTTCGGAAAAAGTTCGTCAGACCGCTGCGGGTATGGCCTCACTTTCTCCAAACCGTTTCTGCTCCAAAGCCTTACTCAATCTGTCGCGTCCCTACTGCCGTTTTATGGTCAAACCTTTCCGGCCAAGAAACCGGACGCGCGAGGCACAAAGCAGAAAGCGGGGCCTAATTAAAATATTCTTTGGGGTCTTGTAGGTGGAATACTTAATGCTAAATTTTGGGTGTGACACCGGATTCGAATGGTCGAAAGCCGCTACGCATGATCGCCTGTGGGAGCTGTGGCGCGAAGGTCTTTCTCTCGAGCGATCTGCCGCCGTTGAGCGTGGCGCCGTGCAGCAAATGCGGGGCTGCCATCATGATGCCTATGCGCTTGCGGCAGTTCGAGTTACGCGCGGTCGTAGGAGCGGGCGGCATGGGGACGGTTTACCGCGCCTTCGACGTGATGCTCGAGCGCGACGTGGCCGTGAAGCTGATGAAACGGGAATTGGCGCAGGACCCCGCCGCGCTGGACAGCTTTTACCGGGAGGCCCGCGCCTGCGCGTCGTTGAACCACACCAATATTATTCACATTTACACCTTCGACGAGATCGACGGGCAGTTGTACCTGGTGATGGAATTGGCCGATAACGGCAGCCTCGACAGCCGGATCGAGGAGTTGAAGCTGGTTCCCGAATTGGACGTCTTGGACGTCGGCGTCAAGGTCGCGTCGGCGCTCGACTCCGCCTTGAAACGACATCTCCTCCACCGGGACATCAAGCCGGGCAATATTCTTTTTAACGACACCGGGGAACCCAAATTGGTGGACTTCGGCCTGGCGTGTAACGTCGATACGGACAAGGAAGACGATGGCGCCGTCTGGGGCACGCCGTACTACATCGCTCCCGAAAAGATTCGGCGCGAGCGCGAGGATTTTCTCTCGGACATGTACAGCCTCGCCGGCACGCTTTACCACGCCTTGACCGGCCACGTTCCGTTCGAGGGACCGACCATCGACGAGGTGATCGCGGCCCATGTCCACACGCCGTTGACGCCGCCCAATCTGGTCGTCCCGGAGATTACCGAACCGACGAGCGAAGCGCTGGTCCGGGCGATGGCGAAAAAGCCGGAGGACCGGTTCCAGAGCTATGACGAATTCATCATGGCGCTGACCGCGGCGCGGAGCCAGTTGCTCATCCATCACTTTAAGAACCAACGCGGTGGCGCCCCGAGCCGAGTCGGCGAGGCGAAGAGCTGGTGGCGGCGCTAAGGGGCACCGGTCTGGGCGTTCGCGGGACCCGAGGGTGGCGTTCAGACTGGCCCGCGTTTCGCTCGCTTCTTGGAGGTTTCAAAAGGAGTTGGAAAGTTGCCCTGGCGCCGTTTCCCACGACGACCCATTTTGTGACGGACTAGCGCACGATCAGGCAATCAATGGCGCGTCTGGTCCGGCGAGTTTTCTCTCGCAATCCGGGCGCGGGCGGGCGTAAATTCCGAGCACAGTCTCCAGAACGGTTTTAATTTTGGTCAATGTGCATATTATTACACAAGTTGCGCCTCGGCCGAGCCTTGGCGCTTCCCTGCCTATGAACGCCACGAATCCGTTATCCCTGCCGCGCCCCGCCCGCGTCCGGCTCGCCGCCGGTTTCACCCTGATCGAACTGCTCGTGGTCATTGCCATTATCGCGATTCTGGCCTCGATGCTGCTGCCGGCGCTCGCCAAAGCCAAGACGAAGGCGCAGGGGATCTATTGCCTCAACAACCTCCGCCAGTTGCAGTTGGGTTGGATCATGTACGCGGACGACAACAACAGCTTCATTCCGGGCAACAAGTGGACCGAAATCGGTCCCAATAGCTGGGTTTCGGGGTGGCTCGATTTCAACGCGGACAACACCGACAACACGAACACCCTTTACCTGCTCGACCCGCGCTACGCCCAGCTCGGCAACTATGTGAAAAACGCCGCGGTTTACAAATGCCTGGCGGATAAAAGCATGTGCACCATTCGTAATCGCACCTATCCGCGCGTGCGGACCATTTCGATGAGCGGCTGGATGGGGCCGAACGCGCCGGCGTGGAATGACGGCTTCACCGTGTTCGCCAAAACGACCGACATCATCAACCCGCCACCGACCAAGGCGCTCGTTTATCTGGACGAGCGCGACGACAGCATTGATGACGGCTATTACGCCATCGATATGGCCGACAAGGGGCGGACTGCCATGCTGGTGAATTTTCCCGCCAGCTATCACAATGGCGCCGGGGGCGTGACGTTCGCTGACGGCCATTCGGAGATCAAGAAATGGCTCGACCCGCGCACCAAGCCACCGAAGGAACCGGGCGTCAAAGCGCAATTTACCACCTCGCCCAACAATCAGGACGTCGCCTGGTTGCAAGACCACGCGACGTCGCCGAAGTGAAGTGTTCTCCGCCGTACGGGCGAACGGCGCTTGCTTAAGCCCTCAACAAAACGGCGCGCCGCAAACTCGGTGGTTGCGCGCTTTTTATATTGCTTTCCAATAGGAGTAGTGTCATCGTGGCGCCCGCGATGATCAAAAAAACGGATGTTTGGCAGGGAACGCTGGCGCTAATGGTCCTGAAAACGCTGGAACGAACCGGTTCGATGCACGGTTACGGCATTGCCCGCCGGATCGAGCAAACGAGCGAGCACCTTTTGGCGGTGAACTACGGAACGCTTTATCCGGCGCTCCTGAAGCTCGAGCAGGAGGGATATATCGCCTCGGAATGGGGCGTTTCGGAGCATAACCGGAAGGCGAAGTACTACGCCTTGACGCGGGCGGGCAAAAAGCAGGTGGAAAAGGAGACGCAGGAATGGGAGCAAATGAGCGCGATCCTCGCGCGGTTTCTCGCTCCGGGAGCGCAGGGGGCATGAGACGGGCGCGCGCGTGGCTGTTGCGCCTGGGCGGCTTTTTTCATCGGGGCCGAGGGGATCGGGAGCTGGCGGACGAATTGGAGAGCCACCTGCAGATGCACATCGATGACAACCTCCGGTCGGGCATGACCCCGGGCGCGGCGCGGCGGAACGCGTTGATCAAGCTGGGAGGCATCGACGCCACCACGGAGGCGATGCGGGACCGACGGAGTTTGCCCATCCTCGAGGCGTTGGCGCAGGATTTGCGTTACGGCCTGCGCATGTTGCGGCGCAGCCCGCGGTTTACGGCGGTCGCCGCGCTGACGCTCGGGTTGGGCATCGGGGTGAATACCTCGATGTTCAGCGCGATCCGGGCGACGTTCAAGCATCCGCTGCCGTATCCGGAAGCGGGGCGGATCGTTCGTTTATTCGGTGTTTCGTCAGATTCACGGCGAAATCCGCACTCGACGCCAAACTTCCTTGATTATCGGGCGCAAAACTCGGTGTTCGAGTCCATGACGGCGCTGAATTCGCGGCAGTTCAGTCTGGCGGCGCCGGGCGAACCACCCGAACGCGTGCGCGGCGTCGAGGCGACCGCGGACCTGTTTGCCGTGCTGGGGGTCAATCCGGAACTGGGGCGCGCCTTCACGGCCGAAGAGGAGCTGCCGGGGCAGAACGGGGTGGTCATCCTGAGTCACCGCTTGTGGCTCCGACGGTTCGCGGGCGACACAAACATCGTTGGCCGCGCGCTGCGCTTGGATGGGGCGCCGGTCGTCGTCATTGGGGTGGCTCCAGCGGGGTTCGACGATCCGCGTTTGGCGGGGCGGAGCGATCTGTGGCGTCCGCTGGTTCTCAAGGACGGCCATGCGGGTCGTCGGGGCGACCATTGGCTGTTGGCGAATGGGCGCCTCAAACCGGGCGTCTCTTTGGCGCAAGCGCAGGTGGGGTTGGATTCGCTGGCCGCGCGAATGGCCAAGGACTATCCCGAGACCGACGCGGAGCGAGGATTGCGGATCGTCTCGTTGGCCAACTCCGGCAATGAAAATGGCCTCGGAATGGTCTGGTTGGTGATGGGGTTGGCTGGCTTTGTGTTGCTGATCGCGTGCGCGAATCTGGCGAATCTCCAATTGGCGCGGACTTCCGGGCGCGCCCGCGAATTGGCGATTCGCGGCGCCTTGGGGGCGCACCGCGGGCGGCTTCTGCGGCAGTTGCTGACCGAGTGTCTTCTGATCGCCTTCATTGGCGGCCTCTCCGGGCTGGCGCTCGCCAAATGGGGCAACGCCATCCTGGGCCGCCAGATCACGTGGGGCACGGAAACCGGGGTGAACTTGCCGCTGGATCTGACCGTCCTGACCTTTGCGCTGGCCGCCACGACGCTCGCGGGATTGGTCTTTGGGGTAGCGCCGGCATGGCTGGCCGCGCGCGCCGACGTGAATGACACCCTCAAGCAGGGCGGGCGTGGCGCGACGGGCGGACGTTCCCAGCATCGGCTCCAACACGGGTTGATTGTCGCCGAAGTCGCGCTGGCGCTGGCGTTGTTGGCGGGCGCCGGGATGGTCGGCGGCGGCCTGCGGCGCTATATCGCGCGCGATCCGGGCTGGCGGGTGGAGGGACTCTCGTTCGGGAGTATCAGCTTGCCGGAAATTCGCTATGGGAGCGATGTCCAGCGGGTTGATTTCGCCGACCGGTTGCGCGAGCGACTGGCCGCGTTGCCCGGCGTCGAGGGGGTGGCGCTCTCGTGGTTCCTACCCGTCCGGCGATTTGACGTGATCTCGACCTTCGTCGTCGAAGGCCGCCCGGAACCGCCCCCGGGCCGTGAGCCTAGCTATTTCCATAACGCGATTGCGCCGGGGTTTTTCCGAGCTTTTGGGACGCCGTTGCTGCAAGGCCGCGAGTTTAACGGCGCTGACACTACCAATCGTCCGGCCGTCGTCATCATTAACGAAACCATGGCCCGCGCGTTTTGGCCGGGCGAGTCGGCGATCGGGAAACGCGTGGGCGGCCCGGACGCCTGGCTGGAGGTGGTGGGGGTGGTCGGGGATGTTCGTTTTCCTGGCGAGTTGGATGAACCGGTGACCCGTTTCCAAGCGTATCGGCCGCTCGCTCAAGAACCGCCCGGAAACTTGAGCATCGCGCTGCGTGGTAACGTGTCGAGCGCGAGCCTGCGCCGAGTGGTTTCCGAATTGGACCCCGACCTGCCGGTGAACGATACCGGGACGGCGCGCGCTGCGATTGAGCAGCTCCAGTCCGATTACACCGTGATCGGGTGGTTGTTGACTGGGTTCGCCGGGCTGGGACTTTTGCTGGCCAGCCTCGGCATATACGGGGTCATCGCCGGATTTGTCGCGCAGCGGACCAACGAAATCGGCGTCCGCATGGCGCTCGGCGCCCGTCGGGCCGACGTGCTCCGACTCGTGCTCGGCAAAGGGCTGCGTCTGGCCGCGCTGGGAGTCTTGATCGGTTTATTTGGAGCCGCGGGAATCGCGCGATTGCTGGCATCCGCGTCGCCGACCTTGGTGTCAAAAAGCCCGCTGACGGTGATCGCCGTGGCAGGGTTGTTGATGGTGGTCGCGGCGCTCGCCTGTTGGTTTCCCGCCCGGCGCGCGGCGCGGGTGGACCCGATGACGGCGTTGAGGGCGGATTGAGGCACGGTGGTGGCGGGCGCCTTGTTAGGGATTGGCTGCCTGGGGGGGCTTGAAATCTCCGCCGCGGCCTTCTGCCATTCGCCGCCTCAACCCGCTCCGGGGTTGAATGAGAAACGTCGCGAATACCCAAGGTTGCCCGCGACGCGGGAAACCTTGGGCTTTGGTACGGAATCCCTTCAGGATTGTTTAACCGGGTACGCGCGGCGAAGGAGGCGGCCCTACCGCAAGAAACGGGGCGGGCTGATTCGATAGGTGGAATTTCGATGCGTCTGGCTCGAGACCGCGAGGCTTGAAAGACGGAGGCGCGAGAGTAGGATGACGCCATGAAAATCCGGTTTCGCGCATTTGGAGTCATCTTTTTGTCTTTCCTGCTTTCGTCTCTAACCGTGCCCGCGGTTCGGGGCGCCGCGGCGCCACCACCAACCCGACCGCCGACGAATCCCGGCACACCGGCCTTGATCGCGGTGGGGCCGGACGCCGAGTCGCTCGCCCGGGCCGCGTTGACCAAGGCGCCCGCGCCCGGCGATGCGGCGGCGAACCCGACCTCGGCGCCCACGGGCGTGAATCCGCCGGTGAAGGTAGATGGTAATTTTCTCGTCGGCCCGAATTACACGCGGGCGACTGAATTGGACGAGGATGCCAGCGTCCCACAGGGGAAGACGCAGCAATTCGTCATGGATTCGGCGGACACCAAATCCTACCCTGGCATCGGCCGCAGCGCCTTTGGCACGGTCGATCCGAACAATCCGAAAACGTTGATCGTCGATACCCATCCGGCGCCGTACAAGCGCACGATCACCGTTTACATCCCCAGCCAATACGTTCCGGGCACGGCGGCTCCGTTCATGGTGACGCATGATGGTCCGGGCATGGGCCGGCCCGACACGATGTTGCCGCGCATCCTGGACAACATGATCGCGCAGCATCGTCTGCCGGCGCTGGTGGTCGTGATGATCGCCAACGGCGGCGGCGACGCGCAGGGCTGCGAGCGCGGCCTCGAGTATGACACGATGTCGGGCAAGTTCGCCGAGTTCATCGAGGCGGAAGTCCTGCCGCAGGTCGAGAGCAAATACGGCGTGAAGCTCTCCCGGGACCCCGACGCGCGCGCCACGATGGGTAACAGTTCCGGCGGCTCGGCGGCGCTGGCGATGGCCTGGTATCACCCCGAATGGTATCACCGCGTCATCACCTACTCGGGCACTTTCGTGAACCAGCAATGGCCGTTCAATCCAGAGACGCCGGGTGGCGCGTGGGATTTTCATGATCGCCTGATTCCGCAGAGCGAACGGAAGCCGATTCGCCTCTGGATGGAGGTCGGCGACCGCGACCTATTCAATCCCAACGTCATGCGGGATAATATGCACGATTGGGTCGAGGCGAACAATCGCATGGCCGCCGTGTTGAAGGCCAAGGGTTATCACTACCAGTACGTCTATGCGCTCAACGCCGGCCATGTCGCCGGTCCGGTCCGGAGCCAGACGCTGCCGGAAGCGCTGGAATGGGTCTGGCAAGGCTTCCCGGTATCGGCCAAGTAGAAGGGTTCGTTGCCGCGAGTCAGCGCGCGCCGCAAAGCCGACGGCGGAGCGGTACGCGCCGGAATCAAAAGTCCCGATAGGGACGGTTGAGATTTCGCTCCGGCGGCGTTGGATGGCCCAGGAGTACGCTCTTGCCGACGGTTGAAGCTCGCGAACTCAGCCGTCCCGCTGGGACTCAAGCAAAATCACGAACCTGACTCGGCGTTCAAACGCCGAGCTATTCTCATCGGCCCTTCCTGGGCCGTGCTCTCGCGGTAGGCCGCTCCCGGGTGTCTCGTTTCCTGGCCTACGGGTTACTGAGGACGTTGACGTGCCTCGGGTCCAAAGAAAGTCTGTCGGGCGCCGCTTTCGCCGCAGCGTGTTATTTGTGTTCAAGCACGACGCGGTAGCGGGCCTTGCCGCTGCGGAGACGTTCGAGGGCGTCGTTCACATGGGTAAACGGGTACGTTTCGGTGATCGGCGCGATCTCGTGGCGGGCGCAAAAATCGAGCATCGCGGCGGTCGTCGCCGGGCTGCCCAGGGGTGAACCGGAGATCGCTTTTTGCCCGGCGATCAAGCTGAAGGCGGCGACCGGAATCGGAGTGAGCACGGCGCCGACGAGGTGCAGCCGGCCGCGCGGCGCGAGGGCGCCAATGATCGCTTCCCAATCGAGCGCGACGTTGACGGTCGAAAGAATGAAATTGAGCGAGCCGGCAAGCTTCCCCATCGCCGCGGCGTCGCGCGAGTTCACGACGTGATGGGCGCCGAGTTCGAGCGCCTCGTCGCGCTTGGAATCGCTCGACGTGAACGCATAGACCTCGCAGCCCCACTTATTGAGGAACTGCAGGGCCATGTGCCCTAATCCGCCGATCCCGACGACGCCCACGCGGTCGGTCGGTTGGACGCCGCATTGCACAATCGGATTGAAGACGGTGATGCCGCCGCAGAACAGCGGGCCGGCTTTGGCGGCGTCCAGCTTTTCCGGCAACGGAATCGCCCAGACCCAGTGGCAGCGCACGCGGTTGGCGAAGCCGCCGAACCGGCCGACGATCGTCTGTTCGCCGGTGAGGCAGAGGTTGTGATGGCCGGATAGGCATTGGGGGCAGGCCAGGCAACTGCCGGCCATCCATCCCAATCCGACCCGCTGGCCGGCCTTCAACCCTTTCGCGTCGCGGCCGGTGGCGACAATGGTGCCGATGATCTCGTGACCGGGCACGAGCGGGTATTTGCTCATGCCCCATTCGTTGTCGATCATCGAGAGGTCAGAGTGGCAGATGCCGCAGTGGCTGACGGCGATCTCGACTTGCTCATCGCCCAACGGGCCAGGCTCAAAATCGAACGGTTGTAACGGTTGTTTGGCGGCCAGGGCGGCGTAAGCTTGAAAGGAGGCGCTCATAATGATCTCGGTGGTGATTATCTTTGTCTCAGTCTCGCGGTGTCGCGCGACAACCACCAACATTGCCCAAGTCTCCGGTGAAGCAAGCGGATTTTTGCAGGGAGGCCGCGGCGAAGTCCAAGGTGATGGCGCGCGGCCGGGCGCTCAGGGGGAGCGCAGGTCAATGCTTCAAGGGGGCGCCGTGGCTCAGTGGCGGTGTCCGGCCACGGAACAGCGGGCGCAGGCGTCGCCCTTTTTGACCGCGCAACAACGTTTGGGGGCGGCGGGCGCGAAATCGGTGATCCAATGTTCGAGCGTTTCCAGCCAGGCGGGGTGAAGGTTCAGGCACGGGATCAAATCGAGTTCCCGCCCGCCGTGAGTCTGGAAAGAGTCCCGTCCGCGGATGCCGATTTCCTCAAGGGTTTCGAGGCAATCGGAGACGAACGCGGGACAAATCACGAGGAGCTTTTTGACTCCGGCCCGCGCCAGGCGTTCGATTTCGAGATCGGTCTGCGGCGTCAGCCAGGGGTCGCGCCCGAGGCGTGATTGGAACGCGATCGAATAACTTCCCTCCGCGAGTTTCGCGCGTTGGGCGAAAGCCTTGACGGTCTGGAAGCATTGCGCGCGATAGCAGGTCGCGTGGGCGGGGCTGGCGGTCTCGCAGCAATTCCTGGTTTGCAGGCAATGCGAGCCGGTTGGATCGGACTTGCGCAGGTGCCGCTCGGGCAAGCCGTGAAAACTAAACAGAAGATGGTCGTAGCCCGCCTCGAGTTGCGCGGAGGCGCTGGCGACCAGGGCCTCGATATATTCCGGCTCGGCGTAATACGGCGTCTTGACGGCCAAATTGGCCTCTGGAGCCTGCCGGCTCCATTCCTTTCGCACCGCCACGACGGCGGTCTCGTAGCTTGACATCGCGTAGTGCGGGAACAGGGGAATCAGGAGGAGGTCATCGACTCCCTGGCGGACCAGTCCCGTAATCGCTTCGCGGATCGACGGCTGTTGGTAGCGCATCGCCAAGGCGACCGGCGTCGTGACGCGGCGCTGCAATTCGAACTGCAGACGGCGGCTGGTGACGACCAGAGGCGAGCCCTCGGGCAACCAGACGGAATGGTACGCTGCGGAGGATTTCCGTGGGCGGAACGGCAAAATGCAGCCATAGACGACGCCGGCGCGGATCGGCCAGGGCGCGTCCAGCACCCGCGGGTCCATCAGAAACTCCCGCAGGTATTTCCGCACGTCGGCGACCGACGGGGAATCCGGAGAGCCGAGATTGACTAAGAGAACTCCACGCATAGTGATTAAGCGGTCGAAAGTGATGGCTCTGGCGCCGTCGAGTCTTGGGTCACGAACGATTCGGCGCGCGGCGCGACGCCGAGGCCGGAGACGATCGAGTCGCCCAGGGAAATACCATTGCGGTAGGCGCCGGCGAGAAAGAGACCCGGCGCGCGAACCTCGAGTTGGTTC
The DNA here is from genome assembly GCA_964522665.1 of uncultured Verrucomicrobiota bacterium. GTDB lineage: Bacteria > Verrucomicrobiota > Verrucomicrobiia > Limisphaerales > CAZFVY01 > CAZFVY01. Next base: position 46,759 of record CAZFVY010000035.1, read on the forward strand.
ATCCATTCCTTGAACCGACCGTAGCCGACCTCGTACTGCGGAATCGCCTGTGGAAATACGGACTGGTGGGCAAAGACGGGATCGCCCGTCGCGCCCAGGAGACGGCGCAAATCATGGAGCGCCAGGCTCAGGCGCGCTCCGGCTTCCAGCCCGGCCAAGTGCGGCGCCCGCGCGCCGCCCAGAAAACAGGTGAGCGTGACGTGACCCTCCGGGGCCCGATGCGGAAAGAGCGACGACGAGAAAATCGCGCCAAGAATATTGAAACGCTCCACCTCTGGAATCAGGACGCCGAAGCCGTCCAAAGGATGCGCGATTTCCGCGCGCCGGAAGCCCAGCGTCAGGCTCGCCACCGGCGGATATTGGATCTGCAGGAGGCGCGCGCCATCGATTCGTTCGCCGTCGAGCAACTCGATTTCCGGGAGACGGTGGGCCGTGCCCGCGTAGATGACGGCCGAATGTTCGCGGGCTTGCGGTCCGCCGGGGCCGCGGCTCTCAATCAGCCAGCCGTCCGCGGTTTGGCGTACCGTATCCACGGACGTTGAAAGTTCCAGCGCGTCGGCCAGGCGCGTTTGGAGCGCCTCGATCAGCGTTTGCAGTCCCTGATCGAAGGAGAACTGTTTGGCTTGTGATTTGGAAACCTCCGCGCGCCGCCGGCGGGCGCGGGCGCCCAGGAATTGTCCCGCGAGCAGCGAGCCATATCGGTGTTCTAGCGCGTGAAGCTTTGGGAACGCCTCTTTGACCGAAAGGTGACGCGGGTCACCCGCGTAAACTCCCGCGACGAACGGATTGATCGCGTAGTCCAGAAACTCCCGGCCGAGCCGTCGTTCGACAAAGTGGGCGAGGTCTTCCTCCTCGTTCGCGGGCCAGCGGCGGACGAACGGCTCGGCGAGCAATCGGAGTTTGGCGCGGCCGGAAAAGAGCGGCGTCGTCAAGAACGTCGCCGCGGAATGGGGCATTTCGACCGGCTTGCCGTCGCGCACCACAAAGCGTTTGGCCGAGCGCGGAGCGGCGTAGCGACGGCGGTCGGCCAGGCCCAGATCCTCGATCAGCGCGCTGATCCGGGGCGAGGTCTCCAAGATGGTGTTGGGGCCGGATTCGGCGAGGAAGCCGTTCTCGCGCCAGCTCCGGATGACGCCGCCGGGACGGGGGCTGGAGTCGTAGACCACGACCGCCTGGCCGCGCCGCTGAAGCGCGAACGCGGCGGTGAGGCCGGTGATGCCCGCCCCGATGACGGCGATGGAATGGGGAGTCGGAGCGTTCAAACGGTTTGAGAGAAACGGCGTTCGAGCTGCCTGGTCTGATAGGCGTCGAAGCGCATGGCGATGTTCCGGATGAAGAGCCGGCCGGCGGGCGTAATCTCAAGGCCGGTCTCGGTAAGACGGACCAATCCATCGGCGACGAAATCAGCGAGGGAATCCAATTCGGTGGAGAAATGCTCCGCGAATTCGACGCCGAGCCGGGCGGACATCGCCCGGTAATCGAGCGACAAATCGCACATCAAGCGCATAATCGTCTGGCGGCGGAGCTTGTCCTCTTCGGTCGGGAAATAGGCCTTGGCGACGGGGATTTGGCCGGCGTCAAGCGCCGCGTAGTAGAGGGGCAGTTCCTTGCGATTTTGCCAGTAAGCGCCGTCGGTTTGGGAAATGGCGGACATGCCAAAACCGTAAATGTCCACGCCGTCGCGCGTGCTGTAGCCTTGAAAATTGCGCTGCAATGTTTTCTGCCTTTGGGCGATCGCGAGCTCGTCGTCGGCGCGGGCGAAGTGATCCATCCCGATGTAAACGAAGCCCGCCGCGGTCAGCTTCTCGATTGTTATTTTGAGGATTTGGAGCTTTTCTTCAGGCGCGGGCAGGGCGGTTTCGGTCAGAGCCTTCTGGGCCGGCTTGACCCACGGCACGTGGGCATAATTAAAGACCGCGAAGCGGTCCGGCTTGAGGCGGAGGGCTTCGTCCAACGTCTTTTCGAAGGAGGCGGCGGTTTGGTGTGGCAGCCCGTAGATCAAATCGAGGTTGAGCGAGGTGAACCCGGCGGCGCGAATCCAGTCCACCGCCATCTTGGTTTGGGCGAACGGCTGCATCCGATGCACGGCTTTCTGCACGACCGGGTTGTGGTCCTGCACGCCGATGGAGGCGCGATTGAACCCAATTTCGCGCAGAGCGTGAACGTGGTCGCGCGTCAGGCGGCGGGGATCGAGTTCCACCCCGGCCTCGGCATCGGGGGCGATATTAAAATTCTCGTGGATCAGCGCGCCTAGTTTTCGGAGTTCATCGGGCGCCAGGAAGGTTGGCGTGCCGCCACCGAAGTGGAGTTGGACGGCCTTGCGCTTGGGCGAGAGCAGCAGCGACATCAACTGCGTTTCCTTGCGCAGATATTCGAGGTAACCCGCGCCGACTTTGGAGTCGGTGGTGATGACGGTGGTGCAGCCACAGTACCAGCAGAGCGATTGACAAAACGGGATGTGAAAATAGAGGGAGAGGTCGCGGTCGGCGCGGTTGTTCTGCAGAATCTCCTCCGCCAGCGCCGGCCAGGTGAATTCCGAGGTGAACTGGTTGGCCGGCGGATACGACGTGTACCGCGGGCCAGGGACGTTGTATTTTTTGACCAGGGCGAGATCGACGTTGAGTTGGCTCATGCTGGGTGGCGGATGGTCTGAATGATTTGAGAAATATTCTCCAGGCGCGCGGTCGGGGGCACGCCGTGGCCGAGATTGAAGATGTAACCGGGACGCCCGCGCATCTGATTGAGTTGATGCCGGGTTGCGATCGCGATTTCGCTGGTCGTGCCGGTCACCAAGAGGTTGGGGTCCAGGTTGCCTTGGATCGCGACGGTGGCGGGCAGGCGCGTTCGGACGTTGGCGAGGCGGACGTCGTGATCGACGCCGATGACTCGGGCGCCGGTGTTCGCGAGGGCGTCCCAATTGCGGCACCCCTTCGAGAAGACGATGACCGGCGCCAGGCCGCCCAGTCCGGTGATGATTTCCTTTATCCAGCGGCCCGACACGGCGTCGAAGTCCGCGGTCGGGATCAGGCCGCCGTGGCTGTCAAAGATTTGCACGGCATCGACGCCGGCGGCGATTTGCATCCGGAGAAAATGGATGACGGCCATGGAGAGTTTGTGGCAGAGCGCGTCGAACAAGGCCCGGTTCTCGTGAAATAATTTCAGCGCGAGGGAGTAATGACGGGAACTGCCGCCCTCGAGCATGAAATTAGCCAGCGTCCAGGGCGAGCCCGCGAACCCGAGCAGGGCGGTCCGCCCCGCCAGCGCCGGCTTGACCAGGCGAATGGCCCGCGCGACGTATTCTAGCTTCAACTCCAGGTCGCGGGCGTCGAGCCGGGCGATGTCGTCGGCGGAGCGCAGTTGAAACTGCATTTTAATCCCGCCGGCGTCGCAAAAATGATAGCTTTGACCCATGGCCTCCGGCACGACCAGGATGTCGCTGAAGATGATCGCGGCGTCGAAGTCGAAGCGCCGAATCGGTTGCAGGGTGACTTCGGCGGCCAACTCGGGCGTTTGGACCAATTCCAGGAAGGGGTGCTTTTCTTTCAGCGCGCGGTATTCGGGCAGGACGCGGCCGGCCTGGCGCATCAACCAGATCGGCGGGTGATCGACCCGCTGGCAGTGAACCGCCTCGAGAAAACGATGGCGATTACTTTCCATCGCGGGTATTTCGTGCGCCGCCCGCGCCGCGGTTTGTCGCTTTGCGGCCAGTTCCCGCTTTTCCTGCTCGCCTACGATCGTGCCATTCATCGCGGATAATTTGGATCGGCGCGGATGAGGCGACTCCACCTTTTCTGTCGGTTGTTTCCCCTTTTTTGGCCGGGGCGCCAAGAAAAGGCGGGTTCTTGCTGGGAATCACGGAGAGCTGGTTGCGGTTAGAGGTTGAGGAATCGGGCGAGTGGGTCGCCGCTCGATTGTTATCGGCGTGGAAGGGAACTCGGGCGCGAAGTATTCAGGACAAACGCATCGAAATCTGAAACCCGAGGATGCCGCGGGGCGCTTTGGGTTTGGCCGCCACGTCTGCCAATCACCAAGCGGGAGGCGGTGGCGGATGGTACGCAACCCACTGCGGGGTTGAATTGGGAGGGACCGGTCACCCAAGGTAGCCCCGCCGCGCGGGGCAACCTTGGGCTTTGAGGCGGAATCCTTTCGGGATTCGCTAACGACGCAGCCTGCTAACGCCGAAGGAGACCAGGCTCCGCGCGCGACGGAACGACCTAGCTTGCCGCGGGTCTTAGGTGCGGCTGCCCTGGAGATATGAGGCGCGACTTCGAGTTGTTTCAGTGTTTGGCGTCTTAGGTCTCGGGGAACGTCGGACCGGCGCCGGTTTCACAGACCGGAATCGTAACAAACAGAGGACGTTTTCCTGGGAGTTCGCTTCACTCCATCCCAACGCTGTCTCATGGTGGGCTTTCAGCCTGCTCCGACCTGAGGCTTCGGACCATACCGACCCAGAACGTGAACAACTCGAAATTGCGCCCGGCGAAATTTCAGAGGAGGCTTTGCGTCCGCGCCCGGGCGGTCTATATTCCTTGCGCGCTCTGACAACCGGCGCGTCCGGCGGCAATCAATCTGCGCCGGGTCAATGGGAACCGAACTGATGCCGACGCGATGGATCAACTAGAGCCGCCCGATACATTTTACGTGAGCGCGGCGATTGGCTGGCTTGAACTGGGCAACGCGAAGGAAGCGCGCGCGGAACTGGAACAAGTGTCCGCGCCGAGTCGGCAACATCCAGGAGTGCTCAGCGTCCACTGGCAGATTCACGCTCTGGCCGAGCAATGGAACGACGCGTACGAAGTGGCGCAGACTTTGGTCGGGGTGGCTCCCGGCGAGCCGCATGGGTGGCTGCATCGGGCCTACGCCGCGCGGCGAAAATCCGAGGGCAGCCTGCAACTGGCCTGGGACGCGCTGTTCCCCGCGGCGGAGAAGTTTCCCAAGGAGTCAATCATTTCCTTCAATTTGGCCTGTTACGCGTGCCAGATGGGGAGTCCGCTGGATGCCTTGCGCTGGCTCAAGAAGGCGATGGTGGTCGGCGACGCGGACGAAATCCGGTCGATGGCGCTCGGCGACCGCGACCTCGAACCGCTCTGGGACCAGATTCGCAAACTTTGACGGCGCGGCGTCGTCGCTAGTCAGGCGTTCGTCGTTTTCGCCGCCGTCACTGAGTTCGCCCGCCGCCGCTTTGGCCGCCCGCGCCGGAGGAGCCGAAACCGGAGGAACCGCCGGCGCCGCCGCTGGATTGGGTACTGCGGTTCATACGTTGGGTCAGCGCGCTGGTCTGGCTGGCGGAACTGCGGCTGCTTTGCGAGGTCGATTTCTGAAACATGTCCGCCAGGAGTTGCTGAGTTTGCTGCGGATCGGCGCCGTGGAGGTCATAGACATAGACGCGCTGTTTCTTCGCGGGGCTGCCGTCGAGGCGGGCGATGATTTGGGCGATTTGCGGCATCATCTCGCTGGCGGCGCTGACGACGATGGAGGAGGTTCGCGGGTCCGCGACCGCCAGGACGCGGCCTTTCCTTTTTGCGCGGTCACTCGGGTTGTTCGAAGTTTGCGCGGCGCCTTGGCCGAAGAATCCGGGCGGGCCGCCGCCATTGAAGCGGAAGCCTTGGCCGCTGCTGTCCGCGCCTGATTTCGTGTCGTCGGGAAACAGGCTGGCGAGCATGTCCACCATCTCCGGCGGGTCGGCGTGGTCCAAATGGAAAACGCGCAGTTCCTGGATGTCCGCCACGTTCACATCCACCGAGTGGACCAGGGTTTCGATGGCGGGGATGTAGTCGGCGGGCGCGCTGACGATCAACGAGTTCGAGCGTTCGTCCACGACGGCGACGACGTGATTGTTGGGACCGGCGCCGTTGTCGGAATCGGTCGTTCCGCCACCGCTGCCCGGACCGCCCGGGAAACCGGGGAATCCGCCGCCCGGTCCGCCGGGTCCGCCCGGGAATCCGCCGCCGGCGAAGCGGTTGGCGCCTTGGGCGCGCGAACTGCCGCCTTGGCCGGTCGTCGCCGCCGGTTCAAAGAGTTCCTTGACGGCCGAGGCCAGGTCTTTGGCGTCGGCGAAACGCAACGCGAACACGCGGATGGTGGAGACCTTCGCGATGGAGGTGTCGAGGGCCTGGACGATTTCAGCCATCCGATGGACGCTGGCCTGGGTATCGGTCAAGACGAGCGCGTTGGCGCTTTCGTTGGCGGTCAGGTTGGCGATCGTTGGCAGAAGGGGCTGCAGGTCCTTTAAGAGGCCGGCGGCGGTGGCGTGCTTAATCGGGATAATTTGCGTTACCATCTGGTCCGTCGTGGGAATCGCGGCCGGCTCGCTGCCTTCGTTCACGGGCAGATTCCGCTTCTTGGCTTCCTCCCGGCTGACGATGGTCAGCGCGCGGCCAGCGCGGATGGCGGCGAAGCCCTTGGCCTTGAGCACGGTATCGAGCAGCGCGACGGCCTCGTTCTGGTTCAGCGGCTGACCGCTCCAGACATCGACGTTGCCGGTGACGGTCGCTTCCTGAATGACGATAAAGCCGGCGGCGTCACTCAAATAACTCAGGACCATTTCGAGCGGCACGTTGCGGAAGTTGAGGCGGAGTCCGCCTTTGCCCAGCGAGGTCGGCGCGGGCGCGGTGGCGGTCGCCACGAGGGGCTTAACGACGGGATCGACGAAGGGGCTGGTCGGTTCGATCGCTGGCCGCGCGATTGGCTCGCTGCCGACCGGAATGGCCGTGGAGGCCAGGGCCGAGGATAGGCCCGCGGCGAGCAGCAGCCCTCCGCAGAACCGCCCGATGGATTGGGTTTTCATTTTAGGGATTGGTTTGGGGCTGGCGCGGGTCAAGGGGACGAGAGCCTCTAATTAAGGTGACCCGGAGCGGAGACGATTGGTTACAGCGATTCACGGATTGGGAGCATTCGGCGGCCGGCGGTCAAACCCTGGCGGCGGACCGCCGGGTCCGCCGGGGCCACGACGACCGCCAGGCGGTGGTCCGCCGGGTCCGCCGAAGCCGCCGCCGCGTCCGCCGGGAACGCCGAGATTCGCGCCCGGAACACGGTAGGCGACGTGATAAAAGCCTTTGAGCGACTCGCGCTCGACGTAGAAATCAAGCGCGCCTTCGCGCGTGGCGGTCAGCAGATTGCGGTCAAGCTTGGCGTCGGCGCTTAGCGCGAACGGCAACGCCGCCCAGCCGAGGCTGCCCATCGTGGGATTCGCGTACACCTCGTAGCTGTAGCCGGGATAGGCCGGCACGGTGACCTTGAAGCGGGGCTTGCCGCTGGGGCTGGAAACTGCAGGAACCCCCGCGACAATCAGGCTGCCACCGCTGACGCCAGGATAGCTCGGCTCGATCGGTGTCAAACCCATCACGATGTCCCAGGTTGTCTCGACTTCGCCGGCGACCGATCCTTTGACGGGCGTGAAATCCTTGATGATCGCCGCGCGTTGCTCGGGGTCGGTGACGCCGCGCAACACGCCGTCGTTCTCGTTCGTCGTCTCCCAGACGCGGCCGTCGGCGGTTTTCGCGACTTCGTTCCAAAATAGTTGCGAGGTGTAACGGGATTTTTGTCCGGGGATCGTGATGCCGAAGTGAAAATGGCGCGTGCGGCCCTGGTAGAGGCCGGCTTTGATGGTGCGAAACTTGTAGGCGCCGTCGGCGTCGGTCACGGTTTGGCCAAAGCCGGCGAAGTTCGGATCGGCGCGAGGATTGCGCGGCGCGTCGGCGGCGTACGTGTATTCGCCACCGGCGTCGGCATGCCAGAGTTCGACCAGCGCCTCGCGGATTGGTTTGCCGTTACGATCCAACACGCGCCCGCTGACGTAGGTGATCTGGCCCGACGCCGGCGTGAGGCGGTCGTCGAGATGGATCAGATCGTTGTCCTTATCGAGCGGGATGTTTTTCGCGAGCGGATAGAACGGGCCTTGGGTCACTTCCGGCGTCAAGGTGATCGCTTCGGCGAGCAAACCGCTGATGCTGTAAAACGCACCGCTCGCGGCCAATTGGCGAAGAAAACGGCGGCGCCCGTCAATGGTTTTTGAAGTAATGATACGCATAACAATTCAACTTATCTGCGGCGAGATTACTCCAACCGAGATTAAGCTGGCGTTAAGGCGCTAAAATGTTGGTACGGGACGAGGCGGCGGGACGCCCCGAGGGAGGAAACGATCAGTTTGAATTGGGCGTGAGCGAGGCGGTTTGGGTTCGCAGGCGCGAAGGGTATTCGGGCGTCTCGGGTGGCGGAAAGTCGAAGCGTCTTGAGTGATTTCGACAGCGCGCGGGCGCCTACTTTAGCCCAGGTAGGTCGGAACCGCGGGCTAAACCCTTCCAGGGTTTATTCGTCGTTTGGTCGGTCTCCCCGGGTAGCGCGTTTCGCGCAACCCGGGGCTTTGGGGCGGAATCCCGCTGGGATTCTTACTCTTGGTCGCCGGTTAATCCTGACGGCAGTTTCGGAGTTGTGCGGCCGGAGAGTTTTGAAGGGCTGGTTATTGACGTCTCAGTCCTAGCGCTTGGTCAGGTAGTCTTCCAACGGACGGTAGCGCAGGACGTTGCGACGCGCGCGCTTTAGCCAAGCGATGTCCCCACTATCCTCCACGCGTTCCAAAAGCTCCGCGTAATCCTTGATGGGAATTATGACAGAGACCGGTTTGCCTCGGCGGGTCACAATCTCGGGTTCGGACGATGCTGCTCTCATGTCGGCACTTTAGCATGCAAGGGATCGAGGGCAAATCTCGATTACTGCTTGTGCGGTGGGATAGACGACGTGTCTGTCGGATCTTTGGCCATGTGGCGGCGTTGCTCGCTCCGGCAAAGACCACCGCGGGTATCCTTCCTCGCTCACACCTAGCAAAAAAGCCAAATCTCTCGCCGGCCATTGTCGCCAATCCCGCCGCCCGTGGGGCATGTTCTCCGAGACCCTTCCTACTTTGTCGGACGCCCGCCGGTACCGTTGTTCAGCCAGACATCGACGCGGGGGACTTCCCAGTTGTAGGGCTTGTCGAGAATATCGATGTCGCCGTCGCCGTCGAGATCGCCCAGTTGGGCTTCGTGAAAGCCGATGCCGGTGGCGAACTCGGTCTGGCGGAAATGGCCTTGGCCGTCGCCGTAAAAAATCCAGGCTTTGGCGTTGGGATTATCGGACTCCTTTTGCTTTTCGTGCCACTTGGCCATCTCGGCGCAGAAAATGTCCAGATTGCCGTCGCCGTCGATGTCGGCGATTTGGAGGCTATGACCGTGGATGACGTCGCGCCCGGCCAAATCATGGCCGACCCACGCGCTGGAGTCCTCCGGATTGCCGACGCATTCGTACCAACGCAACGGGCCAACGCCGTCGCCGGGCGCGATGACGATCTGGGGATAACGGCCCGGCTTGAACCGGCCCGCGGCGATGCGACCGCCGATGTCAGCCACCTTGATCGGCCGGAACTTGGACCCGCCCTCGTGCTTGAACCAATAATTCCCAGCGAGCAGGTCAGGTTTGCCGTCGCCGTCAATATCGAACGCGGCCATGCCTTCCGCGTACTTGGCTGCGTTACCGCCGCCTTCGCCCGCCGCGCCGGAAAAAATGGCGGTGAACGGCCAGCCTTCAGCGGTTCGCGGTTGGGCGGGAATATCGGCCAAAAGGATTGCCTTGGCGCCTTGATTCCAAAACGCCAGTTGCGCCTTGCCGGTTCCCTTGAAATCAGCGAACGCCTGGTCGTGGTGTTGGGTCGCCCCATCCTTTTTGATGACGTGCCGTTTCCACGGAACCTTTGGGTCGTAATTCGGATACGGATTTTCCCACCACCAGACTTCCTTGCTCTGCCAATCGCCGCCGAAGACGATGTCGAGATCGCCGTCGCCATCGATGTCATACACGGCGCCGCCCGCCTCGACCGTCAGGTATTCGGGTTCGATCACGTATCGGTCCCAACCCGTGGCGCGGCGGCGATACCAGACCAACGCCGGGCCTTTCTCGCGAAAGCTGAGGACGAAATCATTCGTGCCGTCCTTGTCGAGGTCGGCGATCAGCGCGCCGGTTTGCTGGGTTGATTCGCCGGGGACCGGGAGGTCGCCGTTTTTGCTCGTCAAATGTCGCCACTCAATTTCCCCGGCCCGCAGCGCCAGGGGCAGTCCGGCGGCCATCAGCGTGACGAAAATGGGCAGAATGATCTGCATTAATGGCCGCCCTAATGATCGGTGGGCGCGCGAGGCGTGGGGCGCAGGGGCGTGTTCGGAGTTCATTGGGGGAGCTTAATTTCGGCTGGGGGACAAAGGAAATGAAATCGTGGAGCGGAGAAATGCCTGCGTGAGACAGCATTCGTATGCGCGTTGTCACGTGCCGTTTGCGGCGCGTGGGTCTGTGACCCGCAGCGGCCACGACAATGGAGAGGCGTTCGGAGTCGGCGAGGCGAACTTGGGATTGGCGGCGGCGGCGGACTTGGTGGAGCTTGCTGCCGCTCACAGAGCCGCGCGCCGGTGGCGGCAGGCCCACGCATGCGTTGCGCGGTGTTGACGACTCGGCGAAGAGCGGGGTGGGCGCGTTCAGTGTTCGCCGGTTTTCGCGTATTTGCGCGCGGCGTCGCGGAAGGCGGCGCCGGCTTCGTCGAGTTGGGTGAGGACTTCGTCCATGGTCTTGCCGGTGGTGGCGCGGGCGGCGGGAATGACGGTGTTGCACTCGTTGGTGTCCATGAAACGGGCGGCTTCGAGCAGCGCCGGTTCGTCTTCGCGGGGGATCGCGAGGAATCCGTGCTTGTCGGCGTGGATCAGCGTGCCGGGTTCGATTTTTCTGCCGAACACGGTGACGGGACAATCCCAGCGGACCGGCCAGGCGTGCGCGTGGCCGACGCATAGCCGACGCGCCAGCGCTTTGAAACCGGCGTTGGTCATCTCGTCGAGATCGCGGATGGCGCCGTCCACGATGGCTCCGACGCAGCCCAGCGCGCGATGGGTGTTGCTGTTGACCTCGCCCCAGTAGGAACCGACGATGTTTGGATGGTCGAGGTCCTGCACGACGATAATCTTCGGGCCGGGCGCGTTGGCGAGGTAGCGACGGTAGTCGCGGGCGGCGTTCGGCTTGGCGGCGCGATGTTTCGGATTGCCCGGCTCAATGACGAGCGTGACGGCGTAACCGACCATCGGCCCCATTTGCGGCATGAAGTCGCGGGTTTCCTCGAGGTTGAAGCCGTCGTGCGCCGGGTCGTGCCGGGTGATTTGCTCCCAGCCATTATAGATGGTGGGGGTGTTCCAACGCTTCAATTGGAGCAACTCGGCGTGGGTGAGGCGGGGCGCGGCGTTCGGCTTGGATCGCATGGCTCGACCCTTCCAAATCAGAGGCGGGGCGCCAAGGCATAAATCGGGCGGGATTGCGATGAGTCGCGCTTGCGCGGTGGGCGTTTTGGGCGTTAATTGTCGGGAGTGAGCTTGGGGAGAATAATCGAATCGCGGGCGCAAGTGGGCAAGGGAAAGTTGAGCCTTGCCGTGAGGTCGTTTTCTTTGCCGGTGATCGATTGCGAGCGGCGCAATGGGAAGGCCAACTCTTTTCCGGCGCCTCGCCTTAACTGATTTACACGCTTATGAACGCCACTGAGAACAATCGAGAGAGCGTCAGCCCAAACTCCGAGCCAGAGGCCGAGAGCGAGGTTTGTCTGCAATGTCACGCGGCGGTCCGGTCGGGGACGCATTTTTGTCCCGGGTGCGGCGCGCCGTTGGACTCGTACGCGTGGACGGCGCCGTTCGAGTCCGCTTTTGCCGAGGGCTATTTCCTTCGTCGGGCGGTTGGCCAGCCGCGGAATATGATTGTGGTCACCGGCGTGATGGTGATCGTGGGGTTGACGATTCTTTCGGGCGCAGTAACGGCCTATGTCGGTTGGCGGTCGGGGAGCGCGCCGGGGATTTTGGCGGGGATTGGGCAGTTGGGTTTGGGAACTGTGCTGATTGCCAAAACGGTGGTGAATTATGTTCGGCGAGGGCGGCGCGTCTCGACGGGAGAGCTGGGGTGAGTGGTGGAGAAACTGGCGGCTGGTTAGCTGTCGGCTGGGTCGCGAAGGGTTGCGGTGGGGGGGGGGGGGGGCCCCCCCGCGGGGGGGTGGGGCGGCGGCGGGCGGCCCCAGATATGCACCGCGGGGGGGGGGCCGCGCCCCCCGA
>CAZFVY010000036.1:0-58161 GCA_964522665.1 uncultured Verrucomicrobiota bacterium
GCAATACTCATAACCAGTTGATGCTGTGGGGCTAATGGGCGGATGATTGTGAATTCCGGTAGGCCTGAGACTTCCCTCCCGCGCAACGATTCAAGTAACTTGCGTAACCGACCCGCGCTTGGCTTGCTCGTGACGGCGATCGCAAACGCGTAATCGACTCGGCCGGGGATCACGTTCATACCTCGTTGCTGCCGGTTCGCGCCGAAATTCCCCGCCTTCGTTCCAAATCGAAAGCCAACTCTCGGAAATCCGCGCACAATGCGTCGTGAATCTAAACCTGAAGCTTGGATCAAAACGCATCAACAAATGAAACCAAAATCTCTATTCCTGCCTCTCGCGGCGCTGCTCGCCGCCGGTGGATGGTGGCTCGCCGGGGGAGCCTGGCGCGCGCCGGCGTTCCACAAATCAACCGTGGGAGTCAGCGTTGGAATGCCACTTGGCCGACCCACGCCCGGCCAGCCGCTCCGTCCGCCCGATCCGAATCGGCGGTTTCAGGACTTAACACCGGAACAACGGGTCCAGCTCGCGAGACAGGGCCCCATCGGAGGATGAGAAACAACCGTCTAGCCGAATGATCACCGATCCTTGATCCCCGGCTCAGCTTATGAAAACACAAACTTTTGAGGCGAACGGCTGCGCCGGACCGCGCAACCAGCCGGCTCTCCGGTTCCCTTGTCGCGCCTTTACGTTCGTTGAATTGCTGGTGGTGATCGTCATCATGGCAATCCTGGCGGCCCTGCTGCTGCCTGCTCTGGGCCGATCGAAAGCCAAAGCCTATAACGCGGCTTGCGTGAACAATCTTCGGCAATTGGGGATTGCCATCCGTGTTTATTCCGACGACAACCAGGAGCGCTTGCCGAGCGCGGAGATTCTTCCCACGCAGCCAATCGACCCCCAGAATCCGCTACCACGTATCTGCGATGTCCTGGCGAGCTATGTTGGCAGAACCGCTGGGACCAACGCAATGAGCGCAACGGTCTTCAAGTGCCCGGTCGATAAAATGGGCAGGTTCGCCGCCGAAGGCTCGAGTTACGAATGGAATACTGATCTGAACGGGCGCCGCCTGGATGAAACCCGGACAGATAGCGCTTTCCTTCTCTTGCAACCCGGGAACTTTTCCGGCGGAGTTACGAACTTCGTCCTGACGTTTTCTCCGGGAACGACTCCGCTCCTTCTCGATTACGACGAGTTTCACCCTCGTCCGCCCAAATCCGGTAAGAATGTCGCGTTTATGGACGGCCACGTGGCGCCTTTGGAAGCCACTCGCGACCCATCCGACTAACCGCCCAACACGGCGGCGCCGACTCTCTCCCGGAACAAAATGAACCGTCGAGAAGCTCCGCCCAGCTTGGAACGGCCGCCTCGGCCGACGCAGCGAGGTGGCTGACGTGCTCAAGGTCGGAGCAGGCGTCGGTAGCGCGCCTCGGTTGGGAGGAGCGCCGGGCTGGTTTTGAATCGGGTGAAGAGGGAGGGGTATACCGCGGTTGGATCGAGTCGAGCCAGTTATCCTTAAAACGGCGGTAGGAACCCGTCATCTTGCGTAATCATTTGGGCATAAGCGTTTCGGAAAAAAGGACAGCATCAACCTCATTTTGTTTGCCATCCCCCGAACCTCAATCCGCGCTGATGTTATCCAGTTTATTCCCGCCACCGCCACAGATATCCAACCATCAGCGTACTTCAACGAGACGAAACCCAAGGCGGAGTAGTATCATGGGAATGCAGGTCTCCGACTGCGCCCCGCACAAGCCGTTCCGGCGGCGACGCTGCGCCCGACGGCGTTGATGGTTCGTTCCGGGCGTGTGGGGGAAACACCGTATCGCGAAGCGATCCTCATCGACGCAGAATCAAAACTGGCATCCGCGCTGATCGCCGAGCGGCTTCCTTCCCGAACCCGCGTCCGCCAGGAAGCCGAAAGCTAAGGAACAGTTCGGCAGCGTAGAATGAGACTGCGCTCGAAGTGGAAAAGATGAAAACGAGTTCAAATACGCTCGCGCCAGAGTTGCTGCGCAAAATCGACGCCTATTGGCGCGCGGCCAACTATTTGTCGGTTGGCCAGATTTATCTTTATGACAACCCGCTTTTGAGGCGACCGCTCAAACTTTCCGACGTGAAGCCGTTGGTGGTCGGGCATTGGGGGACGACGCCCGGCCAGAATTTCATCTACGTGCATCTGAACCGGGTCATCAAAAAGTATGATTTGAATATGTTCTACATCGCCGGTCCCGGTCACGGCGGTCCGGCGATTGTGGGCAACGTTTATCTCGAAGGCACCTGGAGTGAAGTTTATCCGAACATCACCCAGGACGAAGCCGGCCTGAAAAGTCTGTTCACTCAATTCTCGTGGCCCGGTGGGATTTCCAGCCATGTGGCGCCGACGACGCCGGGGTCCATCCACGAAGGCGGCGAGCTTGGTTATTCGCTCAGCCACGCCTTCGGCGCCGCGTTCGATAATCCCAATTTGATCGTCGCCTGCGTCGTTGGCGACGGGGAAGCGGAAACTGGCCCATCGGCGACCGCCTGGCAGTCCAACAAATTTCTCGACCCGATTACCGACGGCGCCGTATTGCCGATTCTTCATCTCAACGGCTACAAGATTTCCAACCCGACCGTGCTGGCCCGCATCGAGCCGGACGAATTGGAACAGTTTTTTCGCGGCTGCGGCTGGACGCCCTACTTTGTGGAGGGCGACGAGGCGGAAAAGATGCACGAACTCATGGCCACGGTCCTGGAAAAGGTCGTTCAGGACATTCGAACCATTCAATCTGCGGCGCGGCACAAGCAAGACATTTCGCGTCCACGCTGGCCCATGATTGTCCTCAAGTCGCCGAAAGGCTGGACTGGGCCGAAAAAAGTGGACGGCCTGAAAGTGGAAGGCACGTTTCGCGCGCACCAGGTGCCGCTTTTGGTGGACGCCCAACATCCTCAGCACGTCAAGCAGCTCGAACGCTGGATGAAAAGTTATCGGCCGGAGGAATTGTTCGATAAGAACGGCCGGCTGATGCCGGAATTGGCCGAGTTGGCGCCGAAGGGCGACCGGCGGATGGGGTCCAATCCGCATACCAACGGCGGAGTTCTGCTCCGCGACCTGCGCATGCCGGACTTCCACGATCACGCGGTGAAGGTGACCTCGCCCGGGGCCGTTGATGGACAGGACACGCTGGTGCTCGGCAAGTTCCTGCGCGACGTGGCCAGGCTGAATCAGGACCTGCGCAATTTCCGCGTTTTCGGTCCAGATGAGACGCTCTCGAATCTTTTGGGCGCCGTCTTTGAAGTCACCAATCGTCAGTGGGATGCGCGGGAAACAAAAGACGACGAATCTCTGGCGCGGACCGGACAGGTGCTGGATTCGATGTTAAGCGAACACCTGTGCGAAGGATGGTTGGAAGGTTATTTGCTCACCGGGCGGCACGGGCTGTTCAATAGCTACGAAGCTTTCATCCGCATCGTGGATTCGATGTTCAGTCAGCATGCGAAGTGGCTCAAGGTGACTTTGGAACTTCCGTGGCGGCGGAAAATCGCTTCGCTGAACTATCTGCTCGCCTCACATGTCTGGCAGCAGGATCACAATGGATTTACGCACCAGGATCCCGGCTTCCTCGATCACGTCATCAACAAGAAGGCCGACATCGTGCGCGTTTACTTGCCGCCCGACGCGAACTGTCTCCTGTCGGTCTTCGATCATTGCCTTCGAAGCCGGCATTACGTCAACGTGGTGGTCGCGGGGAAGCACGCCCTGCCGCAATGGCTGACGATGGATGCCGCGGTCGTTCATTGCACCGAGGGCATTGGCATCTGGCAGTGGGCCAGCAACGACCAGGATTCGGAACCGGACGTGGT
Source organism: uncultured Verrucomicrobiota bacterium (assembly GCA_964522665.1). GTDB lineage: Bacteria > Verrucomicrobiota > Verrucomicrobiia > Limisphaerales > CAZFVY01 > CAZFVY01. The sequence goes on from CAZFVY010000036.1 coordinate 3,841, forward strand.
GATGGCCTGCTGCGGTGACACGCCGACGCTGGAGATTCTGGCCGCCGTTTCCATCCTTCGCGAGCACTTGCCCGATCTCAAAATCCGCGTGGTCAACGTCGTTGACCTGATGAAGCTGCAATCCGCGAGTGAACACCCGCACGGGTTGAGCGAAGCGGATTACGATTCACTTTTTACCAGGGACAAGCACATTGTTTTCGGTTTTCACGGCTATCCCTGGCTGGTCCACCGATTGACCTATCGTCGAACCAATCGCAACCTGCACGTCCGAGGCTACAAAGAAGAGGGCACGATCACGACGGCCTTCGACATGCGGGTGCAAAATGACCTGGACCGTTTTCATCTGGTGCAAGACGTGGTGGATCGCCTGCCTCATTTGGGTTCCAAAGGGGCTTACTTGAAACAGCAGATGCAGGACAAACTCATCGAGCACAAACATTACATCCACCAACATGGCCAGGACCTGCCGGAAATTCGGAATTGGAAGTGGGGCAGGGGCCAAAGTCCGAAAGGGAAGCGGCGGCCGGAAATCGCGGTGACGCCGGAACAAACCGCAAGGGCGATCAACGCGAACAAAAATGGAAAGCATCATAACCAGAAACAAACCAAAGGAGTCCACCATGCCAATTAACCTCAGCGAAGAACACGGCGGCAAACTGCTCTCCGTCCACGTCAGCGGGAAGCTGATCAAAGAAGATTACGAGCGCTTCGTACCCGAGTTCGAGCGGCTCGTCCGGTTGCACGGAAAACTGCGCGTTTTGTTCGACATGACCGGTTTTCACGGCTGGACCGCCGGCGCGCTGTGGGCGGACACAAAGTTTGCGCTTCATCATTTCAGCGACATTGAACGACTGGCGATCGTCGGTGAGAAGAAATGGCAGGAAGGCATGGCGACGTTCTGCAAGCCCTTCACGAAGGCGACGGTCAAATACTTCGATCATGCGGACGCCACCGGGGCGCGGAATTGGTTGGATGAAGTTTAGCGGCGTCGGACGTCACCCGCACAAATGATGACTCAAGATCTGAGAGAGACTGCCAGAGCCATGGTCGCGGACGACAAGGGCCTGCTGGCGATGGATGAAAGCAATCCCACCTGCGACCGTCGTTTCGCGAAACTGGGCATTCCGCAGACGGTCGAGGCCCGGCGCGCTTATCGGGAGTTGATTGTAACCGCGCCCGGGCTGGGCGAGTCCGTCAGCGGCGCGATCCTCTACGACGAAACGATCCGCCAGCGGACGAAAGACGGCGCCCCCTTCATTATAGTCATCACCGACGCGGGGATCATTCCCGGCATCAAGGTGGATCTGGGCGCAAAAGATCTGGCCGGGCACCCCGGCGAGAAGATCACCGAAGGTCTGGACGGCTTGCGCGACCGACTGAAGGAGTATTTCCAAATGGGCGCCCGGTTCGCCAAATGGCGCGCGGTGATTACGGTCGGCGAAGACCTGCCCAGTCGCAGCGGGCTTGAGGCCAATGCGCACGCGCTGGCGCGTTATGCCGCATTGTGCCAGGAGGCCGGACTTGTTCCCGTCGTTGAACCGGAAGTTCTCATGGACGGTGAACCCACCTTGGAGCGGTGTCTCCAAGTCACGGAGGAGGCGCTGCGAAACGTCTTCATCCAGTTGAATTGCCAGCGGGTGATGTTGGAGGGGATGATTCTCAAACCGAACATGGTGCTGCCGGGACTAAAATGCCCAAAGTCGGTATCGGTGGACGAAGTGGTTGACGCAACGGTGCATTGCCTCCTGCGAACCGTCCCCGCCGCGGTTCCCGGGATTGCTTTCCTGTCGGGCGGCCAATCCGCAGAACTCGCTTCCGCGCGTTTGAATGCCATGAATGTCCGGTTCAAGCCGAGACTTCCCTGGGCTTTGGCGTTCTCATTCGCCCGCGCCATCCAACAACCGGCTTTGGAGATCTGGCGGGGCGAAGAGGTCAACGTAAAAGCGGCGCAGCAGGCTCTGATTCATCGCGCGCGGTGCAATCGCGCGGCGCGGCGCGGCGAATATACGACGGCAATGGAAGCGGTTTGACCGATGAAAAGGCTCATTGTTTTCGATCTGGATGGGACGCTTGCCGAGAGCAAAGCGGCTCTCGACCCCGAGATGGCCGCGCTGCTGACCGGCCTGCTGGGTATTTTGAAAGTGGCGGTCATCTCAGGCGGTAACTGGCCGCAGTTCGAAAAACAAGTGCTCGCCAACCTGCCGCATGACGAACACCTGCGAAGTTTGTCGCTGTTGCCCACTTGCGCAACCAAGTTCTACCAATTCGACTCCGGCTGGAAAAAACTTTATTCCGAGGATTTCACCGACACGGAGAAGGAAAAAATCATCGGCTCACTGAAGCAGGTGATGGCGTCGTCGGGATTCAAGCCTCAGAAGACATGGGGAGAAGTAATCGAAGACCGGGGGAGCCAGATCACCTTCTCCGCGCTCGGACAGCAGGCCCCCATCGAAGAAAAGAAGACATGGGACGCTGATTTTTCCAAGCGGACGAACATGAAAGCGCTCCTGGATAAACGTATCCCCGAGTTTTCCGTGCGCCTCGGCGGGACTACCTCCGTGGACGTCACCAAGCCGGGCATTGATAAAGCCTATGGGATTAGAAAACCCCGGGACACGCTGGGCGTGGCCATTGAGGAGATGATTTTTGTCGGGGATGCCTTGTTTCCTGGGGGGAATGACTATCCGGCCAAGGAAGCTGGGGTGGTTTCCATCCGGGTCAGAGATCCCAATGAGTCGAAACGGGTGATCGAGGCAATCATCGCCTGTTTGGGTGGTCGATCATGAAGGACCCAGGCCACCCCCTCAACCACGGCACGGTTGTCTCGGTACGAGGCAGCGTTGTGGACGTCCGTTTCGATGCGAGTTTACCACCGATCTACTCGATTCTCCGCGCCGGAACAGCCAATGAGATCGTCGTCGAAGTTCTGGCGCAGCGGGATGCGCGGCACGTCCGCGGGATCGCGTTGACGCCTACGCAAGGCCTCGCGCGCGGCATGGCGGTCGAGGATACGGGCGGGCCGTTAAAAGCGCCCGTTGGCAAAACGATTCTCTCGCGCATGTTCGACGTATTCGGCAAAGCCATTGATCGGGAACCGGCGCCGGCTGATGTCCAATGGCGGTCTGTGCATCGCGCGCCACCGCTGCTGGCACGACGTTCCACGAAATCGGAAATCTTTGAAACAGGCATCAAGGTCATTGATGTTCTCGTGCCGCTGGAGCGCGGCGGCAAGGCGGGCCTTTTCGGCGGCGCTGGCGTGGGCAAGACGGTGCTGCTCACGGAAATGATCCACAACATGATTGGCCACCAGGAAGGGGTGAGCATTTTCTGCGGCATCGGCGAACGTTGTCGCGAAGGCGAAGAACTCTACCGCGACATGAAGGAGGCCGGCGTGTTGCCGAACATGGTCATGATCTTCGGCCAGATGAACGAGCCGCCCGGCAGCCGTTTCCGCGTGGGTCATGCCGCGCTGACGATGGCCGAATATTTCCGCGACGACGATCATCGCGATGTACTGCTGCTCATTGATAATATCTTTCGCTTCATCCAGGCCGGCATGGAGGTGTCCGGTTTGATGGGACAGATGCCCTCCCGGCTTGGCTATCAGCCCACGATGGGCACCGAGCTTTCCGGACTGGAGGAGCGAATCGCGAATACAGATACCGGCGCGATCACCTCCATCCAGGCGGTATATGTGCCGGCCGATGATTTCACCGATCCGGCGGCGGTGCATACCTTCTCGCATCTTTCCGCCTCCATTGTGCTTTCGCGCAAGCGGGCGAGCGAGGGCCTTTACCCGGCCATTGATCCGCTGCAATCCAGTTCCAAGATGGCGACGCCGGGCATCGTCGGCGAACGGCATTACACCTTGGCGCAGGAAATCCGACGGACGCTGGCGCAATACGCGGAACTCAAGGACATCATTGCCATGCTCGGCCTGGAGCAACTCTCGCCGGAGGACCGCAACGTGGTTGTTCGCGCTCGTCGATTGGAGCGCTTTCTGACTCAGCCGTTTTTCACCACGGAGCAATTCACCGGACTAAAGGGAAAACTCGTTAGCCTGAAGGACGCCCTGGATGGCTGCGAGAGAATCCTCCGCGACGAATTCAAGGATTATCCAGAGAGAGCGCTCTACATGATCGGACCGATTGGCGAAGCGAAAACGGCGTCTCCACCCGATAAACCAGCAGCCCCGGCGCAAGCCGGGGACAAACCTGCCGCGAAAGGAAGCCCAGAGCCAGCCGCCGATTCCAGGCCCGCAGCCAAGTCCGAACTGAAACCTAAACCGGAGCCTGAACCGGCTGCTACCGCTCATGAATCTTAAGATTCTCCTGCCGTTCCAAATCTTCGCCGACAAAACCGATGTCTCGCGCATCGTCGCGGAAACGCGCGAAGGCTCGTTCGGTCTCCTGCCCCACCGGCTCGATTGTGTAGCGGCGCTCGCGCCGGGAATTCTGACCTATGAAACGGAAGCGGACGGGGAGGTCTTCGTCGCGGTGGATGAAGGGGTGCTGGTCAAGACTGGTCCGGACGTGCTCGTTTCCGTGCGCCGCGCTTTGGGCGGAAGGGATCTCAGCCAGTTGCGTGATGCGGTCGAAAAGGAATTCCTGACCCTGGACGAGCAAGAGCAAAGCGTGCGCGCGGTCATGGCGAAATTGGAAACCGGATTCTTGCGTCGTTTTGCAAACCTTCAACATGGGTGACGAGCCAAAAGGCTCCTTGCGCGGCGGGCCGGCTCTCGCCGAACAGATCGGCGCGAAGGCAAGGCGCAAGCTCAAGGCGCGTAACTCCACGCAAGGTGTCTGGTTCGGTTTGGGAATGATGGGGCTGGTCGGCTGGTCGGTAGTCGTCCCGACGCTGCTCGGCGCGGCGCTCGGCATCTGGCTGGACAAACACCATCCGGGCAAACACGCTTGGACGCTGGCCCTGCTGATGGCCGGATTGGCGCTCGGCTGTTTCAATGCGTGGTTTTGGGTGGCCAAGGAAGAAAAAGCCCTGCGGGAAGAATCGGAGGACGCGGATGAATGAAATACTGACATTGTTGCTTGCATGGGTCGCGGGACTTTTTCTCGGCGCTTTTTTCTTCGGAGGCCTTTGGTGGTCGGTGCGCCGGGGCGTTGCTTCCAAACATCCGGCGCTTTGGTTTCTGGGTAGCGCGCTCGTGCGGATGAGTGTCGTTTTGGCCGGATTTTATTTTATCGGACGGGAGCATTGGGAGCGGCTGTTGCTTTGTCTCCTCGGATTTGTCATTGCGCGTTTCCTCGTGATTGTGATAACCCGCAGACCGGTCGAACGCCACACCTCCCCGGCAAAGGAGGCCAGCCATGCGCCTTAGTCCCGACCAAATGATCTTTTGGCAACATGGTTTTCTCAAACTCAACGGCACAATTGTGTTCACATGGGGACTGATGCTCGTAATGGTAGTTGGCTCAAAACTCATCACGCGAAAACTTTCCACGGGCCTGGAACGATCCCGTTGGCAGAACCTTTTGGAAATCGTCGTCACCGGCATCCAGAAACAAATCGAAGAAGTCGGTCTGCCTCATCCGGAAAAATATATTGGCTTTCTTGGCACGCTCTTTCTGTTTGTCGCCCTGGCCGCCCTCTGCACGATCGTTCCCGGCTATGAACCCCCCACCGGCTCGCTCTCAACCACGGCCGCGCTGGCGCTGTGTGTCTTCGTGGCGGTACCACTTTTCGGCATTGAGGAGCAAGGTCTGGGGGGTTACCTCAAGTCCTATGTGGAACCAACCATTATCATGCTGCCGTTTAATATCATCAGCGAACTTTCGCGCACGCTCGCGTTGGCGGTTCGTTTGTTCGGCAACATGATGAGCGGGGCGATGATCATCGCTATTCTGCTGACCATTACGCCGTTCGTCTTTCCGATCATCATGACATTGCTCGGTCTGCTCACGGGCATGGTGCAGGCCTACATTTTTAGCATTCTAGCCGCAGTTTACATCGCGGCCGCCACCCGCACGCGCAAAACCAAGCCCGCACTATTGCCCAAAACCTGAACCAACAATACAGCAGCCGAAGGAATTTCTATGGATAGCATGACTCTCATTGCCGTCGCCTCAATCGTCACCGCCGGAATTACGACCAGCCTGGGATGTATGATGCCAGCGCTGGGTGAGGGGAAGGCGGTGGCGACGGCGTTAACGGCGCTGGCGCAGCAGCCCGACGCTTCCGCAACCATCACTCGAACCCTTTTCGTCGGTCTGGCGATGATCGAGTCCACAGCCATCTATTGCTTCGTGGTCTCGATGATCCTCATTTTTGCCAACCCATTCTGGAATCACGTGATCGCCGGGGCAGCCCAGGCGGCAGGAAAGTGAACCTATGCTGATTGACTGGTTCACGGTTGGCGCCCAAGCGCTCAACTTCCTCATCCTGGTCTGGTTGATGAAGCGCTTCCTCTACCAACCCATCCTCCACGCCATTGACGCGCGGGAAAAGCGAATCGCCGGGGAACTCGCTGACGCCGACACAAAAAAGGTCGAAGCCCAGAAGGAGCATCTCGAATTTCAAAAGAAGAACGAGGAGTTCGACCAGCAACGTGCCGCGCTGTTGACCAAGGCAACCGACGAAGCGAAAGCCGAACGGCAGCGACTCCTCGACGAAGCCCGCAAAGCGGCTGATGCCTGGAGCGCCAAGCGGCAGGCATCGCTGCTCAACGATGCTCAAACCCTGAATCAAGCCCTCAGTCACCGCGCGCAGCGGGAAGTGTTTGCCATCGCCCGCAAGGCGCTGGCGGATCTCGCCACGACAAGCCTGGAAGAGCGGATGGTCGAAGTATTCACGCGTCATTTGCGCGAGCTGGACGGCAACACGAAAGGCGGCCTTGCCGAGGCGATCAGGAGCGCGGCGGAGCCTGCTCTCGTGCGCAGCGCGTTCGACCTGCCAGCCGCCCAACGCGCGGTAATCCAAAACGCTCTCAACGAAACGTTTTCGGCTGACCTTCGCCTTCGCTTTGAAGTCGCGCCGGAGCTGGTCAGTGGAATTGAAATCATGACGAATGGACAAAAAGCGGGTTGGAGCATCGCCGATTACCTCACGTCACTCGAAAAGGGCGTCGGCGAACTTCTGAAAGAGCAGGACAAGCCGCAACCCAAGGTCGAACCCAAACCGGATGAGCCCGTTCTTGCGGCAAAGAGCCAATGAACACCGCTCCCGACAATTTGCAGAGCGTCTTCGACCGCACGTTCGCTGGAATCTGTCAGGGGCGGGAAGCCTTTACGCCACAACTGACGCCGCGCGAAGTCGGCACGATCATAAGTGTTTCCACGGCGATCGCGCGGGTTTCCGGCCTTCCCAGTGTGGGCTTTGAGGAGTTGGTGAAGTTTCCCGGCGGTGTCCTCGGCATCGCGTTCAACGTTGACGAGGACGAAATTGGCGTTGTGCTGCTCGGCGAATATTCGCATTTGCACGCAGGCAATGAAGTCGAGCGCACCGGCCGCGTCATGGACGTGGCGGTGGGAGACGGATTGCTCGGGCGCGTCATCGACCCGCTTGGCAGGCCGCTCGATGTCCAAGGGCCGGTGGCCGCCAGTGAGCGACTGCCCATCGAACGTCCCGCCGTGGCGATCATGGATCGCGCTCCGGTCATAGCGCCGCTCCAGACCGGCCTCAAAGTCATTGACGCGCTCATTCCCATCGGCCACGGCCAGCGCGAATTGATCCTCGGTGACCGTCGAACTGGCAAGACGGCCATCGCTCTAGACACCATTCTCAATCAACGCGACCGGAATGTCGTATGCGTCTATTGCGCCATTGGCCAGCGGGCGTCCGCCGTCGCCAAGGTCGTGGCCAACCTCCGCGAAAAAGGCGCCATGGATTACACCGTGGTGGTCGTTACCGAGGGCAACGATCCGCCCGGCCTCGCCTACATTGCGCCTTATGCGGCCACCAGCATTGCAGAACATTTTATGGAGGCGGGTCGCGATGTGCTGATCGTCTATGATGACCTCACTCACCATGCGCGCGCCTATCGCGAGCTTTCCCTCTTGCTCCGCCGACCGCCCGGACGGGAAGCCTTTCCGGGTGACATTTTCTATATTCATTCGCGGCTTTTGGAACGGGCGACTCATCTGCGCAAAGAACGCGGCGGCGGTTCGCTCACGGCGCTCCCCATCATCGAGACCGAGGCGCAGAACATTTCCGCCTACATTCCAACGAACCTCATTTCCATCACGGACGGGCAGATCTACCTCTCGCCGTCGCTCTTTGAGTTGGGAGTTCTGCCGGCGGTGGATGTTGCCAAATCCGTTTCGCGCGTGGGCGGCAAAGCGCAGCGCGCGGCCTACCGCGCGGTGGCGGGCGACCTCAAGCTCGCGTACGCGCAGTTCGAGGAACTCGAAACATTCTCAAGGTTCGGCGCCCGGCTTGATGACGACACGCGCAAGATCATCGAACATGGCCGGCGAATCCGCGCCTGCCTCAAGCAACCCGAGTTTTCGCCGGTACCCGTGCCCGGGCAAATCGCAATTCTGCTGGCTTTGACGGCGAACCTTTTCGACCCGGTGGCGTTGGACCGGATGAAGGATGCCGCGCGCGCGGTGCAAGAAGCGGCGACCAGAATCCCAGCGCAGGTGAGCGCGCGATTCGAAACCGCCGATGAGTTAAGTGATGCGGATCGCAAGATGATACTCGAAGTTGCCCGCCAATCGCTTGCGCCTTTTCAACCCAAACCGGAAGCCAAATCTGAGAAGCCTGACCAAAAGACCGACAAGAAAGCCGAACCGGAAGGAAAGGACGGGAACAAGTCAGAATCCAATCCGAACAAATCCGTACCTACGGTCGGACAAAAGGCCGACTCCAAACCCGAACTCAATATCGATCCGAAACCCGCACCCACCAACGGAGGCAAGCCCGACGCAACGCCAAAGGCCAAAGCCCGGGCAGAAGCCAAAGGAGCACCGGAGCCTTCAAAATGAAACATCATGAAATCCATCGAACCCACCGCCTTGGGTGGCTCCGCGCCGCGGTGCTCGGCGCCAACGACGGGATTGTCTCCACGGCAAGTTTGATCGTGGGCGTGGCTGCCGCCGAATCTAGCCGCAGCAGCGTGCTGGTCGCCGGCATGGCCGGGTTGGTGGCGGGCGCGATGTCGATGGCTGCCGGCGAATATGTTTCCGTCAGTTCCCAATCGGACACCGAGCGCGCGGATTTGGACCGGGAACGGGAAGAGTTGGCCACGGACGGCGCAAACGAACATGCCGAACTAGCCGCCATCTATGTCGCCCGTGGACTCGATGTCGGGCTCGCCGGGCAGGTGGCCGCGCAATTGATGGCCAAGGATGCCCTCGGCGCCCATGCCCGCGATGAACTCGGCATTTCCGAATCGTCGGGCGCGCGGCCGGTCCAAGCCGCCTTCGCGTCGGCGGGCAGTTTCACCATCGGCGCCTTCCTGCCTCTCCTGCTGGTTCTCCTTGTGCCTCGATCGGCCTTGGTCTGGACGGTGTCCGGCGGCTCTCTGGTGTTCCTCGCGCTGTTGGGATCCCTGGCGGCCCGCGCTGGGGGTTCGCCGGTCTGGAACTCGGTTGCACGAGTGACCTTCTGGGGCGCGCTGGCGATGGCGTTGACTGCCGGCGTGGGAACCCTGTTTGGAGCCACCCTTTGAACCCTGTCTGACCGAGAAATTACCGTGAGCGACACCACCGCGAGTCTGCGCCGAAAAATAAGCAGCGCGGGCGACCTCCAATCCGTCGTCCGCACGATGAAAGCTCTGGCCGCTTCGAGCATCGGGCAATACGAGAAATCAGTGCGTGCGTTGGGTGACTACTATCGAACCGTCGAGTTTGGGCTGGGCGCGTGCTTTCGGGAAAGCGAACCAGCGACTTTGATGGTGGAGCGGAACGGCCAAACGGATGGCGGCGCGATTGGCGCAGTCGTGTTTGGTTCAGATCAAGGACTGGTTGGGCAGTTTAATGACGTGGTGGCCGATTTTGCGGTGAAGACTCTGGCTGCTCTGCCTGGCAAACCCCACGTCTGGGCCGTCGGCGAGCGAGTTCACGCACGGCTGACGGATGCTGGCTTGCCGCCGATAGGATTGTTCACCGTACCGAATTCCGTCCAGGCCATCACTCCGCTCGTCGGAGAAATTCAAATCGAAAGCGAGTCGCACCGTGCCCAAGGCGAATATGCGCAGCTTTACCTCTTCCACAATCGCCCCAAATCCGCCGCGCTCTACGAACCGGTCAGCCAGCGTTTGCTTCCACTCGACTCGGATTGGGCTCAAACACTGGCCAAAACCCACTGGCCGACGAAGACCTTACCCGAGGTTATGGGTGGAGGCACAGCGACGCTCCGCGCACTCATTCGCGAGTATCTGTTCATCTCGCTGTTCCGTGCGTGTGCCGAATCCCTCGCGAGCGAGAACGCGAGCCGCCTGGCGGCGATGCAGCGCGCCGATAAAAACATTGATGACCTGCTGGAGCATCTCCACGGTACATTCCACCGTTTGCGCCAAAGCGGCATTGACGAGGAACTCTTTGACGTGATCTCTGGTTTTGAGGCGTTGTCGGGAAAGAAAACGTGACTGAGATGCCAGTCGATCGCCTCCTTAGTTTTCCTTCGAAAATCAAGAATTTTACGAGGGTTCGATTCCCGGCATTTGGGCTTAGTGACCAGCCGGCTTGGCATCTGCCACCGCAGGTGGCTGCGGCTGGCGAGCCAAGGCGCGCAGGTCCGGTTTTTGGACCCCGAATTGGTTCATCGGAAAATTCCGAAATCCGAGACGCCTGGCCGGCGAGCCCGCGGAGACGCGGTAGTCGCCGTGCGCGGCGTCCCGAAATCCCGCGTCGCCGCTCAATGAATGTTGGTCGCGCCCGCTCTGCTTCTGCAAGACCACCGCCGGTGCGATACCCCTTTGGCCGGGCACATGAAGAAAATTCCCATCGCACTCGGCGCCCCACGGCGCGGTCATCCCGATCGGACGATACGGCCCGAAAACAATGTTGCGTCGGAAGACGTCCTGGCTGTCCCGGAACCAGACGTGCGGGTGAAATGAATTGTTCACCATGATGTTGTTCTCGCAAACGCGGTAAAAGCCTTCGCGCAATTTGAGGCCGCCATTGAGACAGAGATTGTCGCGAATTTCGTAGCGCGAGGAACCGTCGTCGAGATCGATGTCCCAGCCGTGATCGCAGCGCCAGCGGTTGCCGCGCAGGATGTTCGGCTTCACGATGTCCAAGATCGGCACGTCGCGGTCGGCGCCGAGCGTGATCGTGTTCAGGTCCACCCCGGTCAGACCCCAATAGCGGTCGCGGCCCCACGAGTTGAACGAGCCGTGATCGCCGGTCTCCTGCACGGTGTCGAACACGTCGCAAAACTCGATGACGTGCCCGCCCCAGGTTCCTTCCGAGACGTTGATGCCCGCCCGCGGCAAATCGTAAATCGAGCAATGCCGCACGGTGACGCCTTGCGCCATGGAGATTTCCACGCCGGCGGTTTGTTTCTCCACGCGCCCAGAGCGGTAAATCAGGCAATCGTCCACCAGGCAATCGCCCGGGTAATCCGGGGTCTTTGGTCCCGGCCGTCGGTCAATCGCGGCGAAACTCTGGCGCTGCTCGTACTCGAAAAGCGGGCTGCGCGCCGCGGCGGGGTCACCGACGAACGCGATGCCGTTGGCGCCGGCTTCGGCGATGCGGCAACCGCGAATGACCGCGCGCCGATTGTAGCGGTTGATGAAAATCGCGTTGCCGCCCAATTGATCGAAAAAGCTGTCCGTCAGGGCGCAATCCTCCGTGCCGGTGAAGAAAGCCGCGCCGCCGCGATAAATCGTCCAGTCGCTGCGCAACAGTGGCTCGCGATTGTCCATGAACGTCCGCGCGGCATGGCGAAACGTCAACCCCTCGAACCGGACGTAGCGGACCGGCCGCTCCGCGTTCCCCCGCAGCTCGACCAGCTGCCGCAACCGCACGGCCTCGACGGTCGCGGTCGCCAGCGTCACTCCTTTGGGCGGATAGAAATAGAGCCAATGGCTTTTGGCGTCCAGGTACCACTCGCCCGGCGCGTCCAGTTCCTCGAAGATATTCTCCACGAAGCGGTATTGTTCGTGCATGCCGAGGCGCCGGTTGTTCTGCCAGCCCCCTTCGTAGGTGACGTCGCCGGCGGCATTCTTACCCGTGATGAGATAGTGAAAGTCACCCCAGAGATGACGGTGCATCGCGTGAATGTAGCCTCCGGCCGGGTCGGCCCAACGAGCCGCCCGTTCCCGGCTGAAGGCGCCCGCCGCCCAGCCATTGAAATACCCGCCGTTGGGATCGTAGTTGGGATAGCGCGCGAGGATTTGGCGTTCGCCGTTGACGAAGAGCTGATCGGTGGCCAAATCGTCCGGGACGCGCGCCTTGAAGATGCCGTCGCGATACGGAAGCCAAGTCAAATTCAATTTGAGGCCGCCGCTGATCACGGGGCGCTCGTCCCGGTAGGCGCGAAAGACAACCGGCGCGGACTTGGTCCCCGAATCCGCCGCGGTCAGAACGAAGGTCTCGGGCAAATAATAAGTTCCACCGCGGAGATAGATCGTGCCACCGACACTCCCGTCGCCGCGGCCTCGCAAAACGTCGCGAGCGTGGCCGAGGGTCGCGAACGGCCGCCGCAGCGTCCCGGGATTAGCGTCATCACCGTCCGGGGCGACGAACCAGCGGCGCGCGGCGGTCGCCTCGGGGATGAACAACCCAAGGCAGGCCGCAGCCATGATCATCGTAAGGATGGCGCGCTTGTTCATGTCAACCAGGTCGTCTTGTTCCGCAGTTGTTTGAAGTGAAGCCGCACGCGCGTCGCGGGATGAAGACCTGCGCAATAATTCAAACTAACCTCGCGGGGCCTGGGCCGGCCTCAAACCGGACGCGAAACACCAGACGGTCGCTGCGGGCGGAGGCCGCCGCGCTGGCGCCGGCTACTTCTCGATCGGCGTCATGACGTTCACGTTTTGGCCCGGAGTCGAAGAGGGGTCTATGAAATGAACCGAGTTGACGGCCTGCATCTGCACTTTACGGTCCGGATCGCCGAGCAGTAGCTTAACTTCGGCCAACGCTTCCTTGGCCTTTGGGCCGATTTCCCCGAGCGCGTAGGCCGCCAGGCGACGCAACTCCGGATTAGGGTCCTTCAAGAGCGGAACCAGCGCGGAGACCGCGGAGGCGTCCTTGGCCGTGGCGATGTCGATGCAAGCGTTTTCCTTGGCGACCTCGTCGGTCCCTTTCAGGTCTTCGATCGCCTTCGAGACATTGACCTTGGTCTTGGGGCCGCCACCGCCGCCGCACCCAGCCAAGCCAGTGATGGTGAGCATAGCCAAAGCTAAAAGGCAGAGATTGCGCGCGCAGGAATTCATAGTTTGTTAATGCTAAAACAGAGCCGTGGAGTCATCAATCAAAATTTAGACCAGCGCGCCGGTCGGTTGTCACGGCGGATTTCGCCAGGGCGCCGGGGGCGAGCCAGCGCGTCAGCATTTAGCCTTCAGCCTTCCGCCTTGGGCTTCTGCGGCTCCTATCAGGCGAGGATGGGCCGGACCAATTGCCCATGAACGTCAGTCAAACGAAACTGCCGGCCTTGGTAGGCGTAAGTCAGGCGCTCGTGATCCAGCCCGAGCAAGTGCAGGATGGTCGCCTGCAAATCGTGAATATGCACGGGGTCCTTCACGACGTGAAAACCGAGTTCATCGGTCTCGCCGAACGTCACGCCCGGCTTGATGCCGCCGCCCGCGAGCCAGACGGTGAACGCCTGCGGGTGGTGATCGCGGCCAAGCTTGCGGCCGAGCGCGGCGTTGGTCTCGACCATCGGCGTGCGGCCGAACTCCCCGCCCCAAATCACCAGCGTATCGTCCAGCAACCCACGTTGTTTCAGGTCGGCGACGAGCGCCGCGGACGCTTGATCGGTCACGCCGCAATTGCTCTTCAGGTTGCCGGCGACGTCGCTGTGCGCGTCCCAGCCCTCGTGATAAATATTCACAAAACGAACGCCCCGCTCGATCATGCGGCGGGCCAGCAGGCAGGCGCGGGCGAACGACGGCTTGTCGGGATCGGCGCCGTAGGCTTCGAGCGTGGCTTTGCTCTCACCTTTAAGGTTCATCAATTCCGGCGCGGACGATTGGAGCCGGTACGCCATCTCATAGGCGGAAATACGGGTCGCGATTTCCGGGTCGCCTTCGAGGGCCAGGCGGCGGCGGTTGAGGTCGCCGACCAGGTCGAGCGTGTCGCGCTGGAGGCGCGCGTCCACTCCCTTCGGGCTGGCCACGTCGAGGATCGGGTCGCCCTGATTCCGAAAGCGCACGCCGGTGTAAACGGTCGGCAGGAAGCCGCTCGACCAATTCGCGGCGCCCCCGCTGATGCCGGCGCCGGTGGACATTACGATGAACGCCGGCAGGTCGGTGGCGTCCGCGCCCAATCCATACGTGACCCACGAGCCGATGCTCGGACGGCCCGGCTGGAAGAAACCGGTGTTCAAGAAGAGTTGCGCCGGGGCGTGGTTGAATTGATCGGTCGTCACCGATTTGATGATGCAAATGTCGTCCACCACTTTGCCCAAATGGGGCAGCATTTCCGACAGTTCGGCGCCGCAGCGGCCGTAGCGCGAGAAGTTAAACCGCGGACCGAGCACGGCGGCGTCGGACCTGATGAACGCGTAACGCTGGCCCGCGATGACTGACGGCGGGATCGGCTTGCCTTCCAACTCGGCCAGCTTCGGCTTGTAGTCGAACAGATCAAGCTGGCTGGGCGCGCCCGCCATGAACAGATGAATCACCCGTTTGGCCTTCGGTTGAAAATGGGGCGGCCGCGGCGCCATCGGGTTCGCGGTCCGGGCCGCGGCGGCGAAGAGGCGGGGCGCGAAGGCGTCGGTGAGCAGCGAAGCCAGGGCGATCTTGCCCAGGCCGACGCCGCATTCGCGGAAGAAGTAACGGCGCGTGATTCCCAGCGCGCTTATGGGGTCCGGGGGTTTCGGTTTCATGGCATTCAAGCGGGCGGCGCGGCGGTCATTCCTTGGTGATCGTTTCATCGAGGTTCAGCAAGGCGCGCGCGGCGGCGGTCCAGGTCGCCCGCTCGATCACATCGCCTTCGCCGTCACCCGCAATGACGGCGGCGTCCAATTCCTTTTCCTGAAAACGTTGGCGCTGCGTCTGGCAAAAGTGGATTAACTCCGTCAGCTCGGCCGGCGCGGGTGGGCGAGTCAGGCAGCGACGAAAGAGCAACGCCGCCCGCGCCGCGTCCCCGGGCGCCGCGGCGACCGCCACTTTTCCCAACGCCTGCGCGGCTTCGACGAAGACCGCGTCGTTCAACACGGTCAACGATTGGAGCGGCGTGTCGGAGACTTCGCGCCGGGCGATGCAGGCTTCGCCAGTCGGCCCGTCAAACGTCGTGAACATCGCGTAGGGCGCGGTGCGCTTGCTGAAAGTGTAGAGTCCTCTGCGGTAGCGATCGGCCCCGGCGCTGACCTTCCATTCCAGCGGGCCGTACGCGCCCTCGGTCGAAACTCCCGGCGGTTGCGGCGGAAACACGCTCGGCCCGCCGACTTTCGGCGCGTAAAGGCCGCTCGACGACAACGCCAGGTCGCGGATCAACTCCGCCTCGAGGCGCACGCGCGGCCCGCGGCTCAAGAGCCGGTTCTGCGGGTCCTTCTCCAACAATTGCGGCGTCACCCGCGAGGCCTGCTGATAGGTGGCGCTCATCACGATGAGCCGGTGCAGGCGCTTCATCGACCAGCCGTCCTTCACCCAATGGACCGCGAGCCAATCAAGCAACTCGGGATGGCTGGGCAGGTCGCCCTGGTAACCAAAATCCTGCAAGGTGCGGACGATGCCCGCGCCGAAGAACGCGGCCCATTGGCGGTTCACGACCACCCGGCCGGTCAGCGGGTTGCGCGGGTCGGTCAGCCAGCGGGCTAAGCCGAGGCGGTTGGGCGGTTCGTCACTGGCGAGCGGCGGCAGGAAAGACGGGACGCCCGGCGCGACCTGCTCGGCGGGCCGGAGGAACTCGCCGCGCTGGTGGAGGTAGGTCTTCCGCGGATTGTCGGGCGGACGCTCGGTCATCACGAGGGTCGTCGGGAACGCCGGCAGTTCCCGGCGCGCTTTCTCGATGGCGCGGCGGGCCTCCGCCAGCTCCGGCGCCTGCGTGGCGAAATACCGCAGTAACGTCTGCTGTTCCTCCGGCGTCCGCGGCGTGGACCGGGCCAGCAGCGCTTCGATTTCGGGCGGGACTTCCGGCGCCTCGACCAGCCCGGCGGCGGTCGTCACCGAAATCCGAAACCGTCCCAAGTCGGCCGGATAATATTTCTCGAAAAGCAATTTCACGGCGAGCGACTTCACGTTTACCAGCGGTTCCGCGAACGTGAAAACCGCCGCGTGCGCCTCTCCCTGTCCGCCGTCGATCGACCACCCGGTCTGCGGGTCGCCGTCGATGGCCGCCTCCGCGGTCGCGGCGCCGTTCGCGAAATCCTGCGTCGCCCGCTTCAACGGCGCCGGCTGGCCGTCCGCGGTGACCGTGATCTCACTCAAGTTGAAGTCGCCGAACGGACCCTCGTAATAGGTGCGCCCGGGGCCGTGCTTCGGCAGGCGTTCATCCGCCAGCGCGTCGAGGCGAATCGCGGTGACGCCGACGAGGTTCGTCGCGAACGCGAGGTCATAAACGTCCCGTTTGGTCTGATCGCCGCTGGCCAGGACTGTGGCGTCGTCGAGGATCGTGAGCAGCGGGAGATTACTCTTGGCCAACGTCGGGCGAAGCGTCGTCCAGCGTACCGCGCGGGCGGTCTGCTGCTCGAGCCAGGCATTGAATTTCTTGTCCAGATGCTCGCGACGGCGGACTTCGACGGGCCGTTCGTCGTGAACGGGCGTCCCAAGGCTGAGGCGCACCCGGCCCAACGTCCGTTGTTGACCGGCTTCCTGGACCAATGCGATCGTCCAGCGAGCGCCGGCGTTCGTTCCGACGCCGGAGGGCGGTTCGAGCTTGAAGGTCGCCACGCGAATCGTCCGCGCGCGGTTCGACCGCTTGAGCAGCCAACCGGTGTCGTTTTTGCCGTCGATGGCGCGGGTGACCGGCTGATCGTCCGTGGAATAATTGGACTGGGCCGAGGCGACCTTGACAGTTTGCGCGGAGTTGGTGGCGCCGGCGGAATTCACCGAGACTTTGATTTCACTCAACGCCGCGTCACCATCGGCGGAACGCCCTGGCCCATTCCGCGGCAGGTCGGGATCGGCGAAAACTTCCAGTTGCGCGGCCGTGAAGGCTTCGGCGGCCCCGGCGAATTCAAACGAGTAAGTATCCGTTGCCGAGTTTGTGCCGCCGAAGCGGATCGAACCGTCCGGCAAGCGCTCGGTCGTCGCGCCGCCCGCGGACCTCACGCTCAGCGGGACCGGCGTCCGCCAACTTATTTCCTCGGGCGGGAATTGTTCCGGCAGCTTCGCGGTCAACGCCGCGATTTTCGCTTCCAACTCCGTCCGCCGTTGCGCGATCTCGGGCGTCGGCACATCGATTTCCGGCTCGTCGGCGTTATCGAGGAACGCCTGAAACTGATAATATTCCTGGTGCAGGATCGGATCGAACTTGTGCGTGTGGCATTGCGCGCAACCCATCGTCAGGCCGAGCCAGGTGGTCGCGGTGGTGTTGGCGCGGTCCACCATCGCGTAGAACCGATACTCCTGCGGATCGATGCCGCCCTCCTCGTTGAGCATGGTGTTGCGATGGAAACCGGTGGCGATTCGCTCGGGCAACGTGGCGTTGGGAAGCATATCGCCGGCGAGTTGCTCGACGGTGAATTGATCGAAGGGCAGGTCTGCGTTGAGCGCGTTAATGACCCAGTCGCGATAGGGCCAGATCGAGCGTTTGCGGTCCTTTTCGTAGCCGTTGGTGTCGGCGTAACGGGCCAGATCGAGCCACCGGCGCGCCCAGCGCTCGCCATAGTGCGGAGAAGCCAATAGGTCATCGACCAGTTTTTCGTAAGCCCGCGGCGACCGGTCGTTTACAAAGGCGTCGGCCTGCGCGGGGGTGGGCGGCAAGCCGATCAAGTCGAGGTAAACGCGGCGGACCAGAGTGTATTTGTCCGCCGGGGCGGACGGCTCGAGGCCGGCTTGCTCCAGCCGCGCAAGGATAAAATAATCGATCTCGTTGCGCGGCCAGTGGGATTTTTTGACTTTGGGCAGCGGCGCCTGCGTCGGCGGGACGAAGGCCCAATGTGGGCGATACTCGGCGCCTGCGGCGATCCATCGTTTAAGCGTCTCTTTCTGCGGCGCGGTGAGCGGATGTTTGGCCTCCGGCGGAGGCATGACATCGTCTTCGTTGTCCGTCGCGATGCGGCGCGCCAGCTCGCTGGCTTCCGGTTTGCCCGGGACGATCGGGTGTTTGCCGTTTTTGTCGGCCTTGATCGCCTCCTCGCGCAGATCGAGGCGCAGTTCGGCCTTGCGCGCTTTCGGGTCCGGGCCGTGGCATTTGAAACAGTAGCCCGAGAGGATCGGGCGCACGTCGCGCGCGAAATCGATGCCCGACTCCGCGCCGGTGGCGCCCTTTCCCGCCGTGCCAGGCGCCGCCGCGGGCGCCGACGCCGACGCCAGCGCAAGGACCAAACCGGCCAGCGACGCACGCGCCCATGCCCTCAAGGAAATCATCGACGACAAGCTACCATTCGGTGAGCGGTTTGAAAACCTGGTAATGAATGCGTTTTTATCCGTTCTGACTGGGTGGGCGAGCCTGTGAAAATCCCAGCCGTCCAAAAGATAAAGCTTTTAAAGGCGGTTTACAGATCACCGGCCGAACTTGGACAGTAACCATTTCAAAACGGCTTTTTGTTCATCGTGACCGGCTCGTCGGATTTGCCCAAGCAACCAGATCGTGGTCGGTTTTTCGGTTGTGACGTTTTTTGCGCCCTGGTTGCAGGAGGAGCAAAGCGCCCGAAGATTTGAAAGCTCATCCTTGCCGCCCAGGATTTTATCTTTGATATGGCCGATATGAAGCCTGACCTTCCTTCCGGTTTCAGGGTCAGTGTCCCCGGGACAGAGGCCGCACATCTGACACGTGAAGCCGTTACGATCAAGAACCTCGGCCCTCAGTTTTGCTGAAATCGGTCGGGAAAAAGTGACGCGCGGCCTTTCCGGGGGAGTTTCATTTAGGAGGTATTCTCCGGGCTTCAAATCGGCCCGGTCGTTATGGGAGAGAATGGCCCAATGTTCATCGTTTCTCAATTCGCGCAGCCGCCTGGCCCACTCGCTGACGCTGGTCCCGACGGCATCCCGTACTTGAATCGAGGTTACTACCTTGCCAATGTTGGCAAGGAAGAACCGGCGAATCCGTTCTTTTGAACTTGGTTTTCGCATTGTCGTGAGACCTGTAGGTATTTTATCAATTGCCGGCCGATGAACTCCGTGTAAGCCGGTGGGATTGCCTCGTTTAACTCGTTTTTGTTCATCCAATCAATGCCCATCGCGTCGCGCGCGGCGGCAATGGTGCAATTTCCACCGCCAGTCACCTGAACAAAATCGCGCATGTCATTGGTTTTTCCGTAATGCGATTTGCGTTTGTCGAACGTGTGGACCTTGGGGTGCTTTCCGTGAGGCGGCGCCAGAATGAGAAAATTCGACTCGAACAAGCGGTGCCGTAAAACGCGCAATCCTCGAAACATCGTGCCACAAAGGACGACCGGGTTAAGCAGAGGCGCGCCGTCAACGTTTTCGATGACGTACGGACGGCCCGATTGTATTAGCATTTCCCGAACGGGTTCAATCAACCTCGGCCATTTGTGGCCGTTTCGGTTTCGCTTGGCGAGATCAGAATAAGACTGACAGGGCGGCGACGCGTGGATCGCGTCAAAAGATTTGAGAAACTCCAAAGGCAGCGCCAATGCGTCGCCTTGGATAAACTCATACGGAAAATTTGGCTGTGGATCGATGTCCACCCCGACAACATCAAATCCAGCCCGGGTGTATCCGGCGGCGACACCGCCGGCACAGCAAAATAAATCCAATAGTTTTGGCTTCATGTCATTCTCCACCGTCGGTCGAATACGGTTCGCCTGCAAATGGATTCATAGTGTCCGACATAAATCAAACCAATGATTCTTCGGATAGTCAACCGATCCACTATTAAACGGGAAACACGTCTCTCACGGACCGCGAACGCCACCAGCTCGGGTGGGCGTCGGAGATTCGCGATTTATCCAGAGCGTGGAGGCAGGCCGTGGCGACAACCTTCACCCCGGCTTAAGCGTTTGAAAAATCGCTCGGCGTCTGCCTGCTTGGACGCGCCGCGGTTCACGGAACTGCGCGCCGAAGGCCGGTCAGCGCCGCGTCGTGGTCAACGTTTTGGGAGGCGCGTTGGTGGAACGGGCGGCGGCGCGGTCGCGGTCGAGTTCGTTCAGGCGCCGCGTGGTCTCCTTCACGAGCAGGGGGGCGCTAAAGGCGGGTTGGCCCTTGAGGCCGCTGTTCAGGCCGGAGTGGTCGCGTTGCTGGAGATAGGACGAAAGCGTGGCGAGGTAGCCGTCCAACAAATTGACGAAGGCCTCGGGGGCGGCCGTGCGGCTGAACGCGAGCAACACGAGCTTCTCCTGCAAGACCGGCCGTTGCCGCGAGTATTCCCAGTCCTGAATGACCGTCTGCAATTTGAGCCGGGCCGGCCGGGGGATTTCGTTGGTCGAGACGCGGCTTTCGCCGGCCACGAGAAGCAGTTCATCAAAGCGGCTCAGGCCGGCCTCCCGCGACCAGGCGCCGGTATCGCCGCGCGCGACGGCCGAAGTGAGGTTGACGGCCCACCATTTCTCGACGTCCAGCAGGCTGTGAAACTGGTCGCCGAACGCCCGCAGAAAGGCGGTCTGCCAATTGTAATACTGCGGTAAAGTCCGCACCATTTCCAGGAGGCGGGCGCGGCCGTCGGGCAGGTGGATCAGGTCGTCCAGAAAAAGTTCGGCGCAGCTTTGGTAAAGCTTCAGATTGTCGCCCGTGAGGAGGTTCGCGGAGGGCAGATTCAGATCGGCAAAGCTGAGCGGCGCGTTGGTCCGCGCCCGCTCCTGCGCGGCCTGGCGGAGGTCCCAACGCAGTTGGTCACGGTCACTGACGCCGACCCACCACGTCGAGCCGGCCACTTTGACCGCGTCGGGCGCGTTGTAAACCAGATCCGAGCCGTGGGCGGAAAGCAGGCGGCCGGACAGGCCCATCGTCAACCAGACCGGAATTTCCGCGGGGCGCGATTCCGCCTGGCGATTGGCCATTTCCAGCAAGAGGACTTGCACGACGGCGCGGGTCAGGGAGGCCGCCGGCATCTGCTCGGGCAAATTAACCTTATAAAACCACCGTCCCTGGTCGGGCGAGTGAATCGAGGCGATGCCGACCGGTTGATCCGGCGGGAGATTGGGCCAGAGAAAGAGATGAACCTGATCGCGTCCGAGGTCCCGGACTCCCAACTCAAACCAAAGGGCCTCCTTGATGTGCTCGCAACTGACGACCAAAAAGTCCGGGCGCAACCGCACGAGATTCAGATTCGTCCGCGAATTGCCCGGTCCCACACCGTTCGGCGATCCATGAGCCACGAATTGCCCGCTGCGGCTCAGGCGGATTTCCCCTTCGAAAGGAGCCGCGAGGCAACGGGTGATCGCCAGCGTCCCGAGCAAGCCGAGGAGGCAGCCGGCGACGCGGCGGCGATGGCTCCAACCGGTCATTTGGCGGGCGTCGAACCGGAGGCGGGCGGGCTGCTCTTGGTCTCGGTCTTGGCCGTGACCGGCTTGGACTCGCTGGCGGCCGCCGAATCCTTTTTGGCCGCCGCCTTGTAGCCCTCGCTCCGGTAGTCGGTGATATAAAATCCGCTCCCCTTGAAAATCAGCCCGGCGCCGCCCGAGATTGACCGCTTCACTTTCCCCTTGCCCCAACGTTTGAGACCGCACTGGTCCTTGGGACAGGTGGTCAGGGATTGGTCGTTGATCGATTGGACCGTTTCGAACCGATGTTCACACTTCTCGCAGATGTATTCGTAAGTCGGCATAAGTAACCAAGCCGAGAGTAAACCAGAATTGGCAAATCACCAGAAAGGAAAATCGGGGCGGACCGCGATCCAGAACTCGCGCCGCCACGGCGGCAACGCGGCTCCGCCTTACCCGCCGATGCAACTCATCGTGCGGGCGGGTTGGACGAATTCCGGCTCGCCGATGTGGTGGCGGTCTTCTTTGTGCCGGACGATTTCGTAGAGCATGTCGCGCAGGTCGGAGTCGCTGGCGGCGCCGCGCAGCAGCGGTTTCAAATCGTACTCCCCGAGGCTGAACAGACAGGTTCTGATCTTGCCGTCGGCCGTCAGCCGGAGCCGATTGCAATGCCCGCAGAATGGCTCCGTCACCGGGGCAATGATGCCAATCTCGCCGCGCCCATCGGCAAATCGCCAACGGCGCGCGGTCTCTGCGGCGTTGGTCGATACGACCGGCGTCAGCGCGAAGCGCGCCTGGAGCCGTTGCAGAATCTCCCGGCCGGGAACGACCAAATCCTTGAGCCAGGCGCGGCCGGAATCCAAGGGCATAAATTCGATAAAGCGAAAGCTCAGGTCGTGCGTCCGCGCGAATTCGGCCAACGCCTCGAGTTCGTGATCGTTGAGGCCGCGGATGACGACGGCGTTGACCTTCACCGGATTGAAGCCGAGCCGCTGGGCCAGCGCGATGCTTTCGATCACTTCTTCCAAACCATTCCGCCCGGTGATCTTTTGGAAGTTGGTTTCATCCAGGGAGTCGAGGCTGAAGCTGACGCGCCGCAAGCCGGCGTCGCGCAACGCCTGCGCCTTCGAGCGGAAGAGGAACCCGTTGCTGGTCATCGCCAGGTCCTCGACGCCGGGGATTTGCGCGAGCCGGGCGACGAGCGACTCGACGCCCTGCCGCATGAGCGGTTCTCCCCCCGTGACCCGCACTTTGCAAATCCCGGCTTCGACCGCGATGCGCACCACCCGCTCGATCTCTTCAAAGGTCAGAATCTGCGAACGGGGCTTCCATTCGCGCGCCAGCGGTTTGAGCGGGTGAGGATTGTGCGCGGGATCGAATTTTCCCCGATAAAAATTGGCCGCTTCCTCGGTCTCGGGCAGGCAATAGAGGCAGCGGAAATTGCACCGGTCCGTCACGCTGACCCGGAGGTCGCGCATGACGCGCCGATAGGAGTCCACCAGCGGCGGAGCGTTGGTCATTTGGAAGCCGGAGGCGCCGGAGCGGGAGCGGGCGGATTGGTGGGCGGCGGAGTATTTGTGGCGGCGGGCGCGTTGGTTGCGGGGGGCGCGTTCGTGGTGCGCGGCAGGATGGTGGCGCCACCGTCGCGTTTGATTTCGACGTTGAGATCGTAATTCGTTTTCGCGGCGGCGGCGGCCATTCCCTGTTGCAGGCGCTGGCCGCCTTTAAGATCCCCGTATAGCCCGCGGCGGATCCAATCGAGGCGCCGGGCGATCGACAATTCGTCGCGCAGCTTCCGCACCTGGGTGCGCAAGACGGCCAAGTCGTTGAATTGGCGCTCCAGTTCCGCCTTTTCCGCCTGCAACCGCTTCAATTCCTTCAAAAGAAACGCGCGGTCGCCTTCGGCGGACGCCAGTTTCTTCTCCGTCGTCGCGATTTGCGCTTCCAGGGTGGTGATGGAGCCTTTCAAGCCCTCCATCGCCTTGGTCATGTCGTCATTCTGATTCTCGAGTTCCTTGATCTTGCCATCGCGTTTGGCGATTTCTTCCTTGGCGGTCTCGGCGGCTACCTTTGCTTCCGCCTCGGTCTTGGCGAGCGTAGCGGCGGTGTTGACCCACTGATTGGAAAACTGGCCTAACTCGCTGGTGCGCGCCGAGAGGTTGGTCTCCAGCAGGGTGTTGACCTTGGTTTGTTCTTCGAGCTTGGCGGAGGTTTGCTGCCACTGATTGGACAATTGCAAAATGGTCGCCTGAAACTGGCGTTTATCCTCCTGCGATTTGCGAAAGTGGCTGACGTACTTGGCCGCCAGGCCGAGGCAGGCGACGACCAACAAGACGATCGCGACGGTTTTGCCGTTGAGGGATTTACCGCTGCTTTTCACGTCCGAACGCTCGTTCTCATTCATAATGTACCATGCCAGATGTAACCGGATTGGCAAGCGCGTGCCGCCGCCGGGCTTCGGAGCCGCGCTGAACCAGCCAATCTTTAGCGCGCAAACGGCGCCGGACCGAACACTTTATTTCCGTCACCATCCGCGACCGGCGGCTTCGCCTTCAACCGGCTTGGGTCGATGCGACACCCGTTACGCTTCCGTCGCGGCCAGAAAACGACAATAAGGGTTTCCCTCATTCGGCGTGGGCGGCGAAGCATTGCGGTCGCAGCCACTTCCAAATAAGACGCTGAAGCGCCGCCGGCTATTCGGTCACGGCCAACGAAGCCTCGCGTTCTAAAACAATTTATTCGCGAGGACGCCGACGACGCTGAGCGGGCCGGTGTCCTCAAGGCTGTCCATCAGCTTGTCGGCTTTCTGGAGGCTGAGTTTGGCGCCGTTGTAGAGGCTTTCGTCATTGACGAGCTTGCCGGCGGCTCCTTGGCCCCGGTTGATCTTTTGCAGAATCTCTTTGAGGTTGGTGGCGGCGGTGGTCGTCTCTTTGTAGAGCGTGTCGTCCTTGACCAGCTTGCCGGCGGTGCCGCGGCCTTCGTTGATGCCGGCCATGACGTCTTTCGCGGTTTGGACCACGCCCTTGGCATCCTGCACCACACCGCGAACATCCAAGGCGGTCGCGTTGAAATTGGTCACGGTCGCCAGGGCTGACTTGTAGAGAGCGTCGTCCTTGACCAGTTCGCCCACGGTGCCTTTGCCATCCGAGATTTGGGTCGTGATCGCCTGGATGTTGCCCAGGATCGCGGTCAATTTCGGGTTATTCTCCTTCATGAAATCGGTGAACGGCGCCAGCAGGTGGCTGAAGTTCTCGCCGCTGAAACTTTTGGTCACGGTTTCAATCCCGGACGCGACATTATCGAGCTTGGTCATGATCGCGTTAAGGTCCGGCTGCTCGGCGGAGGCGATCAGGCCGTTTTCCTCGACGATCGGCGCGTTCGGCTGGCCGAAGCTGATCGAGACGTAATTCTGCCCCATCAGGCCTTGAAAGCGGATCGTCGCTTTGCTGTCGGTCCGGACGACGGCGTCGCGGTAAAGCTTTAGGGTGACCTCGACCTTATCCTCGGTGAGCGCGACTTTCTGGACGGCGCCGACGATGACGCCGGCCATCTTAACGGGGTCGCCGGCCTTAAGCTCTTGCGCGTTGGAGAACAGGGCGCGCACATGGTGGCCGCCTTTGAACCAGGCGCCGCCGCCAAGCATTTCGAGAATCAATGCCGCGGCCAGGAGGGTGAGGGCGAAAAAGACGCCGAGGCGGGTTTCGAGGGTGTTTTTCATTTTTAGCGCTTCTCAGTTGTCAGATCAATGAGGCCGGCATTCAGGAATTCCTGGATGAACGGGTCGGGCTGGCGCTTGAGCGCCTCCGGTGCTCCGACGAAAAGGATTTTGCCGTCGTTGATGAGGGCGATGCGGTCGGCGATTTTGAAGGCGAGCGTGCGGTCGTGGGTGACGACGATCGAGGTGACGTGGATGCGTTCCTTCAATTCGAGAATCTCGTCGCGGATGGTCAACGCCATCAAGGGATCCAGTTCGCTGGTCGGCTCGTCATAAAGAATCAGTTGCGGCTCAATGACCAGCGCGCGGGCGATGGCGACCCGTTTTTTCATGCCGCCGGAAAGCTCGCCGGGGAACTTGTCTTCCTGTCCCTGGAGCCGCAGCAGCGCGAGCTTTTCGGAAACGATCCGGGCGATTTCGCCGGGCGGCTTGAGCCGGTGCTCCTGGAGGTAAAGCCCGACGTTCTCGGCGACCGTCAGGGAATTGAGCAGCGCGCCGGACTGAAAAACCATCGCCAGGCGGAATTTGTCCATCACGCCGTCGGCGCCGATCGGTTCGCCGTTGACCAGGATCTCGCCTTCGTCCGGTTTCTCCAGGCCGATGATTTGCTTGAGCAGCACGCTCTTGCCGCTGCCGCTGGGACCCATGAGAGCGAAAATTTCGCCCGGTTGCACCTCGAAGTCGAGGCCTTGGAGCACGGGCTGGCCGTTGAAGCTTTTGCGCAAACCGCGCACTGCGACGCGGATGCCGCCGTTGGGTTCAGGGTCGCGGTTCATCGGTCAATCGCCAGCAGGAAGCGGGTCAGGAAATAATCGAGGATCAGGATCAACACCAAGGAGTTGACCACGGCCTTGGTGACCGAGCGCCCGACGCCGCGCGGGCCGCCCAGGGTCGCCAGGCCCTGGTGGCACGATACCACGCCGATCACCATCGCGAAAACGACACTTTTGAACAACCCATTGCCCACGTCCTTGATCTCAACCACCTGCCGCAAATTGCTGAAATAGCCTTGGAACGAAATGGCGATCTGGTGATTGAGGGCGCAGACCATCGCCCCGCCAATCCAGCCGACCAGGATCGAAAAGATCACCAGCATCGGCAGGGCGATGCAGATGGCCACCAAGCGTGGCAGGACCAGGTACTCGATGGGATTGATGTTCATCGTGCGCAGAGCGTCGATTTCCTGATTCACCTGCATCGAGCCGATCTCGGCCGCCATCGCGGAACCGATCCGGCCCGAAATGAGGACCGCCATCATCACCGGGCCGAGTTCCTTGCACATCGAGAGGCCGATCATGCCGCCGACCACGCCCGAAAGGCCGCGTTCAACCAGGACCGGACCGGTCTGCAACGCGATCACGCCGCCGATGAAGAGCGAGAGGATGCAGGCCATGAGGAGGCTGGCCGTGCCAATCTCGAACAGTTGGTCGTACGTCTTCACCCGCTGGCGCCAGAGCAAGGGGAGCACGCGGAGCGTGCGCCCGAAGAGGATCAGCATTTCGCCAATATTCGAAAACATAAACTCGTGGCCGTTACGGGGCCGGCGGGGCCGGGGTGGAACGCGAAGTTCTCACGGGTGGCAGGTAAAACCACCGGGTGCGCGTGCCCTCAAGACTGGATTCATACTGAAAAAGGCCGAACAGGAGCGAGCATTTTTTAATCTTCGGACCGGTCTCCCGGCGGTAGAGGTTCCAGAGCAGGGATTGGCTCGCGACGCCGGTCCGGGCGTTTTTCTCGGATCGCCAGAGGGACCAGAGCGGGGCGTAATCGCGCTCAATGCCTTTATTATCAGGCACGAACGACTCGATCAGGGCGAGCATTTGGAAGCGTTCGGCGCCATCGTAGCCGCGCTTGTACGAAACCAGCGGCCAAAGATCGAAGCGCCGCCGCGTGGCGCCCGTGCCGAGGTTCTTCTCCCGCAGGTCCGAATAGACGAAGAAAATGAAACGCGTCCGCTCCCGGTCGAACAACGGCGCCCGGATGCGGTCGTACTTGTAGATCGGCCAGAGCAGCGAATCGCTTTCCAGGGTGGCGTTGTGCGCGCGGCTGAAAAACGGCAGGATGCGATCCGTGGTTTTTCCCTCGCCCCGCGCGAACACGACGAACGGCCACGGCAGGTCCCATTCACGGTATTTTTTCTCGCGGTCATCGGTGAACGTGAAGAACGGCCAGAGGTAGGTCGCGGAGTCCCGATGCGGCGAGCGTAATTGGCTGTAAAACGGCAGCAGGCCGCGCTGGGTCTGCGGGTTGTCGGTCCCGATGCCCAGCTTCGAGTCGTAATAAATGGGCCACAAGACAAAGAGGTCGTCATGCCCGCCGACCGTCTCGGCGTCGCCGTAGTTGTTCGTTCGGGTCGTGATGTCCTTGTGCTCGTAGCCGGCCAGCGGCCAAACCTGCCAACCGTGGAGACCGGGACCATGCCGCAGATGGAAAATCGGCAGCAGATAATTATCCGTGATCACCTCGCCTTTGCGCGTCCGCACGTAGAGCGGGATCATGACGAAATTGATTTCGTCCCGCAGCAGCCGATCGCGCAACCGGCCGTAGAACGGCAGCAACGCCGTGTAATCCTGGTCCGGGTCGGGCGAACGTTGCCGGAAGTAGATCGGGAAGAACGTGGTCCGGCGCTGCGCCTGACCCGCCGCGCTGTTAAGCCCGGAAATGCTGAACAATTGAAAAATCTGGAAGCGGTACTCCGGTCCGTGGCGCGTGTAGGTCAGGAACGGATACGCGAAATCAAAATCTTCCGCGTCATCCGCCCCGCTCCAGGCGTGGGAAAGGAGCGGCGCGAAGCCCCATTGCGACCGCGCGTGGTCGCTCTCGAAGCTCAGGAACGGCCCCAACGCCTCCCACCGACGGCCCGAACCCAGCGTCAGGTCAAATTCCTGCGCCAACGGCCCGGCTTGAATCGGTCCAGCGCAAAGCCCGGGCGCCAAAACGACGAGCGCGATCAAAACCCCCAGCGCGCCGCGGTAGCCAGCCTTGATGTCGCGGAACATGAACATTATGAGCATCAGCGCGCAATCGAACGACGGAGCGCCTCCGACCGTTCGCCGGATGCGAGCGGGGACCTTCGACCGGCGCGGACCTTCGACCGCCCGACGCTCCTGCTGGCCGCTTCAAAGCAATAAACCCGCCGCGCGTCAAAGGCGGCGACCGCGGATAAGCGGCGGGTCATGAGGTATTTCGGCGACACCACGCTGTAATGTTAGTGTCACCTCGCGGTGCGTCAAGCGCCTCAGTGGCATCATGCCGCGGGGTGTTACCCGCCCGCGTTTTTCAAAAATGTTATTCACTGGGCCAGGTAACCGGTTTTTCGACGAGGATCGGCTCCCCGGAGCCCAGGGCAAACGCATCTAAATGTGGACACTACCGGCGCTTGTTACCAATCCCACGGGATGGGTAACCACCGTCGGTGGGTTCCACATTTAAACGCGTTCGCCCTGGCGCCGCGCCCGATTTGAGTTCCCCTTTTGGGGGTGACGCTTTACATTCCGAGCGCAGTGAAACCTGTCGGTCAGACCTGAATGACGGACGGGACGACGCGCGCGGGAAGCGGGCTTTGGCTCGTCAGGGAGTGGCACGCGTCAGACGGTGGGGCCGCGGCCGGAGCGGAGTCTGCGGCGTGACCGACCGGGCATGAGCGCGCTTATTGAACGTTCTGCCGCCGCGGGCTTCGCGGCGGCGCTGATTTTTCTCGCCGTCATCGGCGTGGTCTCGTTTCGCTCGACCGCGAAATTCGTCGAAACGGAGCGCTGGGTCAGCCACACCTACGAAGTCATGGCGAACATCGAGGAGGTTCGTTCCGCCTTGAAGGATTGCGAGCGGGGGATTTGGGCCTACGACGTGAGCGGGCATCTGGAAGCTTTGCAGCCTTATTCCTCCGCGCTCGGGGAAGAGGGCGCCGGCCGGCGGCAACTCCGGGCGTTGACGGCGGACAACGCCGTCCAACAAAAGCGCCTGGACGAGCTCGATCCGCTCATCGGGGCGCTCGAAGCGAACTGGAAGACGATCATCGAACGCCGTTCGGCCAGCGCGGCCGCGACGTCCGACGCCGCCCCGGCCCGCGCGCAAGATACCAAGCAATTCGAGCAGGTCGGCGCGCTGCTTGAAGTCATGCGGCAGGCGGAACAAAGCCTGCTCGTTCGCCGGGCCGCGGAATCCGCCCGCGTCGCCCGCCAGACCAAACTCACGATCGTCCTCGGTGGCGCGCTGGCTGGAGCGTTGGTGATTCTGGCGGCGGCGCTGGTGTTCAGTGACATCGCCACGCGCAAACGGATCGAGCGCGATCTCGCGCAGGCGCGCGACGCGGCCCTGTCGTCCAGCCGGGCCAAATCGGAATTCCTGGCGAATATGAGCCACGAGATTCGCACGCCGATGAACGCCGTCATCGGGATGACCAACCTCCTGTTGGACACGGAATTGACCGCGCCACAGCGCGAGTTCGCCACGACGGTCCGCAACAGCGGCGAAGCCTTGCTCTCGATCCTCAACGACATCCTTGATCTCTCGAAGATTGAGGCGCGCAAATTGACGTTTGAGTCCCTGGATTTCGATCTGCGCGAGACGGTGGAGGAGACGCTGGAATTGGCCGCGGAACGGGCTTCCGCGAAACATATCGAACTGAACGCGCTGCTGGAGCCGGACGTTCCCGCGCGGGCGCATGGCGACCCGGGCCGGTTGCGCCAGGTCTTGCTCAACCTCGTCGGCAACGCCGTCAAATTCACCGAGCGGGGCGGCGTGTCCGTGCGGGTGCGCAAGCTCGGGGAAAGCCCCGGCCGCGTCAAATTTCGCTTCGAGGTCACGGATACCGGCATCGGCATAACGCCCGAAGCGCAATCAACCCTGTTCCAACCGTTCATGCAGGCGGATGGCTCGACGACCCGCCGCTACGGCGGCACCGGTCTCGGCCTCGTGATCAGCCGGCAATTGGTGGAACTCATGGCCGGGGAGATCGGCGTCGAGAGCGCGCCGGGAAAAGGCTCCACTTTTTGGTTCGCCGTCGAACTGGGGACAGCCGCGCCCGTCGCGGACGACCAGCGACTCGACACCAGCAGCCTGAATGGAGCGCGCGTGTTGATCGTGGATGACAATGAAACGAACCGGCTCGTCCTGGAGCATCAGACTCGCGCCTGGAAAATGCGGCACGCCTCGGCCGCCGGGCCGTTCGAGGCCCTCGAACTGCTGCGCCACTCGGCGGCGGACCCGTTCGCGCTCGTCTTGACCGATATGCAGATGCCCGGCATGGACGGTTTGGCGCTGGCCCGCGCGATCCGTGCCACTCCCGCCGGCGCCCGCCTCGGCATCATTCTGCTCACGTCGATCGGAACCCGGCTCGAGCCGGCGGAGCTTCAGGCGGCCGGGATCGCGGCCTGCCTGCTCAAACCAGTGAAGCAGTCGCGCTTGTTCGATTGCCTTGCCACGACGCTCGGCGGCCGGTCCGCGCCCGCGCCCGCGCGCGCCGCCGAGGAACCGCCCGCCCCCGCGCCAGAGCGACACCTGCGCATCTTGTTGGTCGAGGATAATCCCGTGAACCAACGGCTCGCGCTGGCCCAACTGCGCAAGTTCAACCACACCGTGGAGGCGGTCGGCAACGGCCGCGAGGCGCTCGATAATCTCGCGCGCGTGACCTACGACGTCATCTTGATGGATTGCCAGATGCCGGAAATGGATGGCTATCAAGCGACCCGCTTGATCCGCGAGCGGGAACAGGCGCGCGCGGGCGCCGCGCGCCGGGCCTACGTCATCGCGCTCACCGCCCACGCGATGTCCGGCGACCGCGAAAAATGCCTCGCCGCGGGCATGGATGATTACCTGAGCAAACCGCTGCGGATCCCGGAATTGCGCGCGGCGCTTGAGCGTTGCCCGGCGCGTCCGAGCGCGCCCGGGCAACCTTCGGCCGGCCAGATCGGAGCCGCCGCCGGCCCCGCCGCCGCGCCGGATGAGCCGCTGATCGACGAGGAAGCCTGGCAAGAATTGCTCGCGGTGGACGCGCTGACGCGCGGCGAATTGATCGAACTTTACCGGGCGCAAGCCGCCGAGAAGCTGGCGGCCCTCGACGGCGCCATCGCCGAGCGCAACGCCGGCAAGATCGGCGCGCTGGCCCACACGTTCCGCGGCGCCAGCGCCACCTGCGCTCTGCGGGCTTTGCCGACGATACTGCAGAAGCTGGAGTCCGAAGCGGCCGCCGGCCGGCTCGAGGCCGCCGCCGGCTGCCTCGCCCGGGCGCGCGAGCTATCGGAAGCGAGTCTCCAGGCCCTCGCCGCTCGTCAGGCCACCCCGGAAGGGTTGAACGTTTAACAGCCCGTTCGCCGGCGAGGAAATTCCGGCCGATTGTAAAGCAATTGTAAAAGTCGGCTCTGGCCGGTTAAGGAAGTGTAAAAGGCCTCGCGCGTTTCGCGGAGACGCGTCACTGGTAGGGCATGAAAAGATATTTTTCTCGCCTGGCCGCCGCGCTGGTGGCCGGTCTGGCGCTCTCGCTCCGCAGTTCACATGCGCAGATTCCCCCGCCTCCGGGGCCGCCCCCGGCGCCGCCCGCGGGAGCTTCCCTGCGCATCGCCCCGGCCGCCGGTCCCGTGACCGCCGGAATCACCGTCAATGACCCGAGCAATCACGTCTGGGTCATTCAAACCTCCCCGAACCTCGCGTCCTGGACCGACCTGACCGAACTCAAAGTCTATAACGGAAATTATCGGATGAGTTTCGTCCATCAGCCGGGTACGCCGAGCTACTTCTACCGCGCGATCTTCGATCCCTCGCGGCAGAATTTGTTCGATACGACCGCGGCCGCGCTCCTCCTGCCCAGCGCGCCGTTTAACTACGCCAATCCCGCGCTGCCGCCGTACCTGTTGGCCCCAGCGATTACGATTCAGGACAACACGCCCGCCAACAACCCCATCACCGACGCCGGCGCCACGCTCGGACGTGTGCTGTTCTATGACAAACGGCTTTCCACCAACCAGTCGATTTCCTGCGCCTCGTGCCATCAACAGCAGCACGGCTTCGCCGATCCCCGCCGGTTCAGCGTCGGCTACAATGGCAGCGTCGGCACGCGGAACGCGATGTCGTTGACCGACGCCCGCTACTATGGCCGGAAGCATTTCTTCTGGGACGAACGCGCGGCCACCCTGGAAGATCAAGTGCTCGGGCCGATCCAAAACCCGATCGAAATGGGCATGACGCTCCCGACGCTCGTCGCGCGCCTGAACGCCGAGCCTTACTACACCAACCTCTTCGCGCTGGCCTTCGGCGGGCCGACCGTCACCACGAACGGCATCTCCCGCGCGCTCGCGCAATTCGTTCGCTCGATCAATTCGACCAACTCGAAATACGATCAAGGCATTCCGGTCGGTTTCGCGAATTTCACGCCGCAGGAAAACCTGGGCCGGCAACTCTTTTTCGGCCAGACCGGACGCGCGACCTGCTCGAAGTGCCACAACACGGACGTCTTCGCCGCGGCGAACATCTTCAACAACGGGCTGGAATTCCCCTACGTGGACAAAGGCGTCGGCGGGATCACGGGACAGGCGCAGGACATGGGCTTGTTCAAGGTTCCGTCGCTCCGCAACGTCGAACTCTCCGCGCCCTACATGCATGACGGACGGTTCGCGACCCTCGATCAGGTGGTTGATTTCTACGACCATGGCGTTGTTGATAATCCGAATCTCTCGCCGCCGCTCCGCTCGCCCCCCGGTCCGCCGCCCGGTCCCGGCCAGCCGCCTGGCCCGCCGCCCGGCAGCCCGCTCCGGCTCAATCTCTCGCCGGTCGAGAAGGCCGCCCTCGTCGCCTTCCTGAAGACCCTCACCGACCCCTCGCTCGCGAGCGATCCGAAACTCTCCGATCCGTTCAATTACGGCAATTGATCGGCCCCCGAAGAACCCACCGCGACCGGCCAGGCGCCGAGAACCCGCCTGGCCGTCGCCTTTTTTTGGGGCGCGCCCCGCGCAATGGGTTCTCGATCCGCCGCCGGAAATGCCGCCCAGCCGGATCGTGGCGCCTGGCGCCCGCGCTCACAACGACCGGCGCGCGCATCCGAATCCTATCTCACGCCCCGACGCCCGTCGGGCGCGATTCCTGCTATGCTTTCCGGGACATGGGCGATAGAATGACGTAATTGCTGATCGGAAAACTCAACCACGCCACCTTTGGCTTGATCAGCGCCGTCGGACACGCGCGCGGTTTGCTGTACGCAAACGGCCGGTTCCCCGCATGGCGCTCGGCCCCGGGTATTCTCGGGGTCCCATCGCCGCCCGATTTAATAAAATTCTGAATGAAATCCCGTTTCCTTTTAATCTGCTGCCTCGCGGCCTGCGTGATCGCGCCGTTCGCGCGCGCGCAAGTCGTCATCACCGAGTTCCTGGCCAGCAACGGCAAGAATCTGGCGGATCAAGACGGGAATTACCCCGACTGGATCGAGATTTACAACCAGACCCAGGCCTCCGTAAACCTCGCCGGCTGGTCGTTGACCGACGATCCGACCCTGCGGAAACGGTGGTTTTTTCCGAGCACGAACCTCAGCGCCAAGGGCTTCATGGTCATTTTCGCCTCCGGCACCAATCGCGTCGTCCTCGGGCAGCCGCTCCATGCGGATTTCAATCTCAAGGCTTCCGGTGACTATCTCGCCCTGGTCAAGCCGGACGGGGTGACCATCGCGACGCAATTCGAGCCGCAGTTTCCGCCGCAATTCAAAGACATCTCCTACGGCGTCGCCCAGGACGTCACCACAAATGTCTATTTGTCGCTCAGCGCCCCGGCTAAGGTCCTGGTCCCGCGCGACGCGAGCCTTGGACTGAATTGGACCCAGCTTCATTTCGACGACTCGGCGTGGGCCGACGCGATCACGGGCATTGGTTACCAGTCCACGGTTCCCGGGTTCGCGGTACGCAATTTCATTTCGAACGGGGGCGTTTGCAGCCTGGCCGCCGCCGAAGCGGTGATTACGAACACCGCCCTGCAAAGCGCCGTCTTCGCTGAGAACGCTCCGGTGATCAATTACCTCAACACCGGCGCCGGTTCCAATTACGCCAACGACCGCACGTTCCCCGGCCTGGTCATTGGCGCCGACCAGGATAATTTCGCGCTCGAAGCGGTCGCCATCGTGAGCATTCCCGCGCCCGGCGACTGGACGTTTGGCGTCAACAGCGACGATGGTTTCAGTCTCGCGATCGGCGACTTTGCGATGTCGTTTCCGGATCCCCGCGGGCCGGGCGACACGCTGGCGACCTTCACGTTTCCCGAGGCGGGCGACTACGCGCTGCGGCTGGTATTTTACGAGTGCGGCGGCGGCTCGGAGGTGGAGTTGTTCGCCGCGCCGGGCGACTTTACCGCCTGGAACTCCGCGAATTTCCGGCTCGTCGGCGACGTCGCCAACGGCGGCCTGGCGGTCCGTTCGCTGCCGCTCGGCGGTGGCGGCGTGAGCAGCTACGCGGCTTTCATCGGCACGGACCTGCGCTCACAAATGCCGGGCGTCAACGCGACCGCCTATCTGCGCGTGCCATTCACGGTCGATGACCCCTCCGCGGTCAGCTCGCTCACGCTGCCGATCAAGTACGACGACGGCTTCATCGCCTACCTGAATGGACAGGAAGTGGCGCGGCGGAACGCTCCGACAACCGCGCAGTGGAATTCGACCGCGACGGCCGCGCGGCCGAGCGCCCTGGTTCTGGTGGACGAGGCGATCAACCTCTCCGACCACCTCAGCGCGCTGCGCGCCGGCACGAACCTGCTGGCGATCCAAGGCCTCAACCTGACTCGCGACGACACGACCTTTCTCATCGCGCCCCAGTTGGTCTCCTACAACATCAGCGCCGCCTCGAATCATTACTTCGCCGTGCCTTCGCCGGGCGCGCCGAACGGCAGCGGATTTTACGCGTATGTCTCGGACACCAAATTCACTCCGGGGCGCGGTTTTTATGACGCGCCGTTCAGCCTCTCGATCACCAGCGCCACCACCACGGCGACGATCCGTTTCACGACCAATGGCACGATTCCCTCGCTGACGAATGGCTTCACCTACACGGCGCCGCTCAAGATCGCCGGCACCACCGTCGTCCGCGCCGCCGCGTTCCTGACCGGTTTCCAGCCGACCGACGTCGATACGCACAGTTATATCTTCGTGACCGACGTCATCCATCAGTCGCCCAACGGCGCGGCGCCGCCCGGCTGGCCGGCGACCTGGGGCGCCAATACCGCCGATTACGGCATGGACCCGAACGTGGTCAATAGCCCGCTCTACAGCGGCACGCTTACGAACGACCTCCGGACCATCGGCTCGTATTCGATGGTCCTGGATTTGAAGGAACTGTTCGACCCGACCATCGGCATTTACGCGAATCCGGGGCAGGACGGGATCAACTGGGAGCGCCCCGCGTCCATCGAACAGATTTATCCGGGCGGCACCAACGAGTTTCACATCAACGCCGGCGTGCGCATTCGCGGCGGCTACAGCCGAAGCACCAGCAACCCCAAGCACGCCTTCCGCTTCTTTTTCCGGTCCGATTACGGCGCCGCGACGCTCAACTTCCCCGTGTTCGCCAGCCAGAATGGCGTCACAACCTTTGACGGTTTCGACCTGCGCACCTTCGAGAACTACTCGTGGAGCTTCGAGGGCGACAGCCGCGGCATTTTCATCCGCGACGTTTTCTCGCGCGACACCCAGATCGACATGGGCCAGGCCGGCGAGCGCGGCGATTATTTCCATCTCTACATCAACGGCCAGTATTGGGGCCTCTACAACACCGCCGAACGCCCCGAGGCCGCCTTCGCCGCCTCTTATTTTGGCGGCGTCAAAGAGCAATATGACACGATCAAGGTCAATCCCGCCACCGGTTACGATATCTTCGCGACCGACGGCAGCATGGCGGCGTGGACCCGGTTCTGGCGCGCGGCGGTCAACGGGTTCGCGACCACCGCCGCCTACCAAAAAATCCAGGGCAACAATCCCGACGGCACGCGCAACCCCGCCTACGAGGTCCAGCTCGACCCCGATAATCTGATCGACTACATGCTGGTCATTTACTACGGCGGCAACCTCGATGCGCCGATTTCGAATTTTTTAGGCAACCTGTCACCGAACAATTGGTTCGGCGTCCGGAACACCAATGGCTTGAGCGGCTGGCGTTTTTGCGCCCACGATTCCGAGCATACCCTCCTCGACGTCAACCAGGACCGGACCGGGCCGTTCCCCGCGGGCGACCCGAACACCGGCGGCGGTCTGGTCAAGAGCAATCCCCAGTACATCTTCCAGCAACTCTGGGCCAACGCCGATTTTAAAATGCGCGTGGCCGACCGCGTCCAAAAGCATTTCTTCAACGGCGGCGCCCTGACGCCCGCGGCGGCCACCGCCCGGTTCATGAAGCGCAAGAACCAGATTGACCGCGCCGTGGTCGACGAGTCGGCGCGCTGGGGCGACGCGAAGCGCGAACCGCCCTTGACCCGCAACGTCGAATGGGTCGCCGAGATCAACCGCATCGTGAGCAGCTATTTCCCGCAGCGCACGGGGATCGTCCTGAATCAACTCAAGGCGAAAGGGCTTTACCCCAGCATCGCCGCGCCCGCGTTCAATCAGTTCGGTGGCAACGTGGCGGCCGGTTTTCCGCTCACGATCACGGCCACGACGGGGACGATTTATTACACGCTCGACGGTTCGGACCCGCGGCTGCCCGGCGGCGCGGTCTCGCCCACGGCGCTCACTTACTCGGGAGCGGTCCCGTTGAGTCAAAGCGCGCGTGTCAGGTCGCGCGCCCTCAACGGCACGACCTGGAGCGCGCTGAATGAGGCGAGCTTTTACGTCCTCCAGACCTTCACCGATTTGCTGCTCACCGAGATCATGTACCACCCGGCCGCGGCGCCGACCGAGAACAGCTCCGATTTCGAATTCATCGAATTGAAAAACGCCTCGCGCGCGACGATGGAATTGAGCGGGGTGAGCTTCACCGGCGGGGTGAGCTTCACCTTCCCGCTCGGAACGTTCCTCGAGGCCGGGCAGTTCGCCGTGTTGGCGCGCAATCAGGCGGCGTTCAACAGCCGTTACCCGAACGTCCGCGTCGCCGGCGTCTATACCGGCGGCCTCTCGAACTCCGGCGAGAAGCTCACGCTCGTCCACGCCTCCGGCACGAACATTTTCTCGATCGCGTACGATACCAAGCTGCCCTGGCCGCCCCTCGCCGACGGCGGCGGCTTTTCCCTCGTCCCGGTCAATTCGAACCTGAATCCCGACCCGAACAATCCGGTCAACTGGCGGGCCAGCGCCGCCGTGGGCGGCTCGCCCGGCGTCGATGACCCGTCCGCCGCCATCGCCCCGATCCTCGTCAACGAACTCCTCACCCACACGGACCTGCCGGAGCTTGATTCGGTGGAGCTTTACAATCCCACCGACACCAACGTCGATATCGGCAACTGGTACCTGACCGACCAGCGGATCGTCCCGCAGAAATACCACATCCCCGCGCCGACGATCATCCCGGCGCATGGCTATATCGTGTTCGACGACAGCGAATACGACGCCCACCCCGGCGCGAGCAACAATTTTCGCATCGATAAACATGGCGAGGAGATTTACCTCTACTCCGCCGACGCCCAGGGCAACCTCACCGGTTACAGCCACGGGACCAGCTTCGGCGCCGCGCAAAACGGCATCTCCTTCGGCCGCTACGTCAACAGCGTCGGCGAAACGCAGTATCCCGCGCAGTTGGCGCTGACGCTCGGACGGACGAATTCCGGCCCGGTCGTCGGCCCCATCGTCATCAACGAGATCAATTACCAGCCCGGCGTCGGCGGCGATGAGTTTATCGAACTCAAGAACATCACCAATTCCACCGTGCCGCTTTATAATACGGAGTACCCGACCAATACCTGGAAAATCAACGGCGTGGGTTACACCTTCCCGCGGAACATTTCCCTGCCCGCCGGCGGCTTGCTCGTGGTCACGCGGGGCGATCCCGACACGTTCCGCGCGAAGTATCACATCCCCGCCAGCGTGCAAGTCCTCGGGCCGTACCCGGGCGGCCTCCAGTCGGGCGGGGAATCGATCGCGGTTCAGCGCCCCGATCATCCCGACGTCGATCTCAGCGGCGTGGTTTATATTCCGTTCATTGACGTCGATGTGGTCCGTTACGACAACAAGACGCCTTGGCCGGCCGCGGCCGCCGGCGGTGGTTCGTCCCTCGAACGCGTCAACTCCGCCGCCTACGGCAACGATCCGATCAACTGGCGCGCCAGCTTCGGGCCGCCTTCACCCGGTTTGGAGAATTTCGGCAATCGGATTCCCATCGTGAACGCCGGGCAGGATCAAGCGCTTGTCGTCACCAGTTTCCCGGTCGCGATCGCGCTTCCGGGCGCGGCCAGCGATGACGGTTTGCCGCTCTCGCCCGGACGCCTCACCACGACGTGGGCCCAGGTCAGCGGCCCCGGCGTCGTCTGGTTCAATTCCCCGAACAAGACCAACGCCACCGCCTATTTCCCGGGCAGCGGAAACTACGTTCTGCGCCTGACGGCCGATGACGGCGAATTGCAGGCCAACGACGACGTCGCCATCGCCATCTCGATTCAGCCCTCCGGGCCGGTCACGCTCGTCGCGAAAGGCTCCACGTGGAAATACCTCGATAACGGCTCAGACCAGGGCACGAACTGGATTTCCCGCGCCTTCAACGACGCCGCCTGGAAATCAGGCCCCGCGCCCTTGGGCTACGGCGACGCCAACGGCCAGTTGCCCGCCACCACGACCGGTTACGGCCCCGACGCCAACAATAAATTCACCACGACGTACTTCCGCCATCCCTTCACCGTCGCGAACGCCGGTTCCGTCACGAACCTCGTCGTGAACGTCCAGCGTGACGACGGCGCGATCGTCTATATCAACGGGATCGAAGTGTTCCGCAGCAACATGCCCGCCGGTCCCGTCAATTACCAAACCCTGGCCGCGACCACCGTTGGCGGGACCGACGAGACCACCTTCTTCCCCGGCGACGTCGATCCCTCCGTCCTGGTCAACGGCACGAACCTGCTCGCCGTTGAGATTCACCAATCCGGCGGCACGAGCAGCGATATCATCCTCGACCTCGAATTGACCGGCATTGCCTTCGGGGCGAATCAGTCGCCGACGGTCAACGCCGGCCCCGACCAAACCATCACGTTGCCCGCGACGGCGGCGCTCAACGCGCAGGTCGCCGACGACGGCCTGCCGATTCCGCCCGGAGTCCTCACGCTGGCCTGGACCAAAGTCAGCGGCCCCGGCGCCGTGACCTTCGCGGCGCCCGGCGCGGCCATCACGACCGCGACCTTCGCCTCGCCCGGCGCCTACACCCTGCGCCTCACCGCGAACGATGGCGTCTCTCCAGCCAGCGATGACCTCATCGTCACCGTCAATTCCAACGGTCCGCTCCCGGCGACGATCACCTCCGCGCAAATGATCGCCGGCCCGCCGCCGGCCCTGCGCATCCGCTTCACCGCCACCGTCGGCCAAACCTACACCGTGCAATACCGCGACTCGCTCAGCTCCGGCGCCTGGCAGACGCTCACGACCGTCCCCGCCCAAAGCACGACCCAAACCGTCGAAATCCCCGACTCCGCCGTCGCCGCTTCCGCCACCCGTTACTACCGCATTTCGTCGCCGTGAGCCGCTGAGTTTTGCGTTTCCGCCTCCCGCCGGAGCGATCGGGCAGGCGGGCGGACCAAGTTGCCCGCGACGCTCGAGTCCTTCCGGGCGGTAAGTGGCCGACGGCACCGTTCGGACGCGGCGCTCCCGGCGCCAGTGAAGCCGGAACGAGTCGAGCGGCGAACCCGCGGCAAGACGCCCAGCCACCCGGGGTGGGGCGAGGCTCCGCCGAGCCGTGAAGAAGCGGCGCGATTCCCGCCTTGGTCGTGGCCCTACGCCACGACGCCAAACTCGGTCTCTTTCACCCAGTCAGCCTGTGTAATCGACCGGCTGAAACGGCGGAGAACGTGGACATGATCCTCGACCGCGCCGACCCTTCTCGGCGGGCAATCAAGATTCTTTGCCATGGCCCGCAATTGAGCGTGCGGCGCCTGTCTTAGAATCGCGTCGCGAAGTAACGGGCGTCCGTCCTTGATTGAGCATACGGCATGAAGATAGACGGCGGACAACGATTGCGCCATCTCTCTGACTAGGCCTTAACCCCGTTGGGGGAATGGCGCATACTTAACGCCTAAAACTTTTTGACTGAGGCGTTTACGGCGTTTGGGTCCGGGGATCGTCGCAAACAACTCCGCCTGGCTGAGGCGTTGCATTTCCTTCAACCGCTGGCGTAGCGACTTCCAGTTTTCGATCGCCTCCTTAAGCCACTGGTATTGGTCTTTGGACAACGCCACGCTGACCGTTTTGCCTTTGACCTTCCGAGTCCATTGGTAGCAGGGGCCACCCGCTCCCGGCCCCCGGTCCTGCGCCTAGTGTAGTGTCTCATAAATAACTGGTCATTCGCGGCCGGGGATTTTTGGCGCCGGCGAGGCGCGAGCGACGAGCATATCCGCGCGGATCTGTAAGGAGGGAGCAACGAAGCTGGCGTCAAAAAGAACTGCCGCCCTTCGGGTTGCGCCGGATTGGGTCGGTGGCTTCGTTGCGCCTCAGTCACAGCCCCAGCGCGGGGATGCTCCTTCGTTGCGCCTCGCCACCGACCCAATCCGGCGCAACGAATGACCAGTTATTTATGAGACACTACACTAGCCTTCGCTGATCCATCCGACCTCGGCGAGTCAACCGCAGCCCGTAGCCGCGATGGCCTGCTCATAATTCCAAGGCCGCCAACTCTGCGGGGCTTTCGGCACGGCGGTGGCGTGGCGCTGGAGGGCCATGAGATAATCAAAGGGGTTGAGCCGGTTGAGTTGACAGGTGTGGATGAGACTCATGTGGCCGTCGCCGATTCTGGCCCCGCGCAGAGTCTTAAAGCGTGTTGCCGAAGCAACACCGGGGCTGGCCCAGA
The DNA here is from genome assembly GCA_964522665.1 of uncultured Verrucomicrobiota bacterium. Classification (GTDB taxonomy): domain Bacteria; phylum Verrucomicrobiota; class Verrucomicrobiia; order Limisphaerales; family CAZFVY01; genus CAZFVY01. Next base: position 45,100 of record CAZFVY010000036.1, read on the forward strand.
GTTGGCTTAGGCAGTCGGCGGTTTGGGGGAAGAAGGCCGCCAAAAGCGCTGGTACTTTTTTTTAACGCCCGGGGTTTGATTGTCCCAGGTCATCTGCTCGGTCAGCGCGGCGTAGCGGGCGGCCAGTTCTTGGAAGCGTTGATGCCCCTGCACGCCCGCCACAATGCCGGGCAGGTCCTGGCTGGCCACGCGTTGGCAGTTGTTCTTGCCGTCTTGGCGGCGTTGCAGAAGGTGATAGGGGCCCTGGATGACGGTCTTGCCGGCGCGCTTGACGGTCAAGGTCTGCTGGCTGAGATGGCCGCGAATGAGCTGATCGATTTGGGCCATTTGTTGGAGGAGGAGCGCGCGTTCTTGCTGGAGGGAGGAGTTTTTCATAAGGGCGTGTTGTATATACTATATGCAATCGAATGAGCCAAAAATGGAAAACGCCACAAAAAACGCAGCTTCCATTTTCCAATCCAACTTTTTCTCCCCGCACCCGACGGGCGCGGCGCCGCCATTTCAAGGAAATCGTCCGACCCGCGGGAAGGCAAACCACCTTGGCCATGCTTGCCCGAAGCGCGGACTAGCGCTAAACGATGAATATGAAAACCATTGGATGTTTCCTCTCCCTGTTGGCGCTCGCGACCGTCACGGCGCTAGCCGAAGCGCCAAGCGCCGATGAGGCGCTCGCCAGCGCGAAGGCCAAAGCCGCGGCGGAGCACAAGGCCATTTTCGTTCATTTCGGCGCTTCCTGGTGCGGCTGGTGCAAACGCCTTGACGCCTTCCTTGATCGGCCTGACATCAAACCGGCGTTCGAAAAGTATTTCGTCCCGCTCAAACTGGTGGTGCAAGAAGATGACAAGCACAAAGCTCTCGAAAACCCGGGCGCGGACGCGTTCCAGGAGCGGCTCGGGGGCCCGGCGGGACTGCCTTATTCCGCGTTCCTCGACGCGACCGGGAAACTGATCGTCAACTCCAAGCTCAACGGATCGAACATCGGCTACCCGGCCGAGCCGGCGGAAATCGACTGGTTCCTGCAGATGATGAAGAAGGCGGCGCCGAATATGTCGGCGGACGATTGGAAGACGATTGAGACGGCCTTGCGGAGCTTCAAACGAGTGTGACCCGCCCGAGGAACAAGAACAGACGCTGATCGTTGGTTTTCACCTCGACGGGTCCCGACCGTGCGCAATCTCCCCCTTGTGGCTTCGTGGCGGGGCGCGTATTTTGCCCAGGATGACGCGAATTGAAATCGATCCTCGTATTTGCGGTGGCCAACCGGTGATCAGAGGTACGCGGATTTCGGTCGCCACGATTCTTGACCAATTGGCGGGAGGTGAATCTTGGGAGTCCCTGCAGCGCGGTTACCCGGAGATCACGCGAGACGATATTCAGGCGGCTTTGCAATACGCTCGGGATTCGATCCGGCACACGGAAACCACCTCCCTCGCCGTGGCCTAGCTCGCCGAGCGGCTGTAGCTCGATTAAATGCCGCGTGTCGAGGTGGCGGTTCGCGAACGGGTCGGTTCTTGGTATGGATTTTCCGAAGCGGCCGGTTAAATAATCAAACCTAATGAGCGCTGAATCCCCGTCGGCTCCAACCCGGAGAATCGCGTATTTGAACATCGTCGTCTCGGAGCGAGGGCTAACGGAAATGAGTGGCGACAAGCGCGTAGTCTTTATCCCCAAGGAACAAGTTCAACGCATTGAAGTCAGACATGGCTTGCAGGCGGAATCGCCACTATTGCAAGCGCTTGTCGGTCTGGCCCTGATCGGAATTGGAATGAGCGGCGCGGCTTCCGCCACCGCGAGCCAATCGTTCCCGTCGGGTCTCGTGACGATCGGGCCGGCGGCGTTGTCCAAATTCGGATGATGGCAAAGGGCGGTGAGAAAACGCCGGGCCAGCCCGCGCCAAAAGCCAAACGTCGGCGGCAACGGCGCGAGCAAAACCCGGACACAAGGACTTCCAAGCCGCGCGCCCCCGACGCGGTGAAGGATTCGGTTAATCGTGTCGCGGCGCCCGGACTGAGCTTCGGCTCGGCCCGCTTGCCCGGCTCGAGCAACTAATGTCCGCCAGGGGACAATGCCAATACGTGTGACACCTCCGCGAATACACCGCGCCGCCACGCGACACCGAGCGAAAAACAGCAGCGCCCTTTCCGGCCCAAATCAGGACGCCTTGACCCCCCGGCGGATTTGACAACGGCGAAACCGTCAGAGCGAGGCCGGTTTCCAGCGCCCAATAATGGCGGGCAACTGTGGTTTCTGCCAGCTGGCAATTCTGCTAATTGCTACTGCCGACTACGGATTGACGTCCATCAACAGACGAGACCTATCAACGATCGCACAACTCGCGGCGTAAAATCTCAAGCGGGCGTTTCCTCGTCGTCCAAGCCATGGATCGCCACTTTCGGACGCAACGAAACGCTTGCGCTGACAACTGGCGCCTCGCTACCCGACGCCCCGTCGGTAATTCCCGCGCTTTCCTTTTCGGATGGGTGATTAGGCTATCGATTCATTTGGTCGAACGCCGCCACGCGGACGGCGGCGGCCTCGGACTCCTCCGTCAATTCTTTGGCTCGCGCCAAGTTGCCCGCATTCCGGTAAGCCAATGCAAGTTTCCTCAACGCGCGCGGGAGGTTCGGGCTATCCGGTATAGTCCTAAGCAGTTTGACACTCTCGTTGAGAATCTCGCATCCTTTTCTGGCTTTGAACGGGATGACGGCGTAGGCTTGCCCAAGGTGCATTAAGGCGTCGGCAATCCGTTCTGGCGACGCATTGGACGCCCGGCGCAATGACAGCATTGTTTTGAAATCGTCAATCGCGCCAAACAGATTCCCGAAGCTGAGGCGAATGCTCCCACGAATCGCCAGGAGATTATCGCTCGGTTCTTTTCTCGACCGGATCGCGAGAGCGACGTATTCTCCTGCCCGCTGGAGGCAACGCCAATGATCGAGTCCAAAACCTAGGAACCGCGCGATGGAGAAGTACGCGGACGCCAACCCACCGTACGGGGGTGTCGCCGGTTCGGTCAAACCGTCGGCATTCTCTTTGCAGGTCTGGGAGCGAATCAAGTATTGGGAATGCAATGGAGCGACCGTCCCCGCGTACAGGTGGCCATGCCAACCATGCCAGGAAGCCGCGCTCACCCAGTCGCCGAGAACGGAATCCCAAAGCGGAAGGAACTCTTTAAGACGAGCATCTGCCTGAACATCCACCGGAAGATAAGAAGCCGGCATTAGTTCCCGCGCGGCGATCCAGATCCGGCTCAGTCTCTCTTGGAAATTCGTGGATTTCCGGTATTCGCGAATCAATTCTTCAACCCTTTCTTTGTCAGGCAGAGGACGATTCTCTGTGACGCCATTAAGGAAAAGAAACGTTGAGTCTATCGCGGCGGCGGCAGAGCGCGCGGCGCGAGAGCGGTAAAAGACTTGCACGAGACGGTCCCGAAGCGAAGGCGGATTAGCCTCTCGCCGATCCGCTTGTCGAGAAATGAGATTACGGACCTCCTGAATGATTTGCCTAGCATTTTGCGGGCGCCGCGTGCGCCAGTCAGGCAGAGCGAACCTTAGAAGCTGCAATAAAGCCTCCAGCCGAGGCCCCGGCGAGAATCCATCGAGAACGGATATCAGTACTGGCTTTTCGTACATTACGGCGGCGTATAGTTCGACTTCGAAGTAGCTTACCGCAGAGTCCTTTTGCTGGACGGGAACGAGAGAGCCGTGCTCGTCCAGCCCTCTACGGCGATCACCGAGGATACAGAGATAGATATCCGACGTGCGTAAGACCTCCACTAGGCGATCGACGATTGCGAAATGTTCCGCGGTGGAAAGGCCTGGTTCTGATTCTTCTGCTACCCAAGTGAGCGGACGTGAATCCGGCACGCCCGCTGTGACCCTTAGTGTTGCGTCTGAATTCAGCTTTGCCAATTCTTGGCGCAATTGCCAAAGCGGACTAGCTCGATACGTGGGGTAATCCTCCCGTTCCCGATAAAATGATGAAACAAACACAACCGGGCGGTTATCAGGAAGGGGATTTGGTTCGACAGAGGACATTCGCTCAAGTGCGACCTCAAAGCGGTAAATCAGATAGTGTTGGATCTTCAGTGGGACACATGAGAATCCTCTTCACCTCGGGGACTGCGTTCCCCTCACGGCAAATCCCGCCAAGATGTAGCGCACCACGTTTCGGGCGCGGGCTTCGGTGTCCTGGGCGGCGTCGATGGGGATCATCAGGGGGTGGAGGAACATCGCCGAGGCGTCTTTGAGGACGGTCGCGGCTTCGTGGCAATCGACGGCGGCGAATTCACCGGAGGCGACGCCCTCCTCGATCAGGCGCTTGAAGACGTTGAAGATTTGCTCGCGGCGCTTGGCGACGGCGTCGGGGCGCAATTCGATGACGCGGCGGAAGGTCTCGAAGACCTCGGCGTCGTTCAGGAGTTTTTGCTTCCGTTTGCGGTGGAGTTCGAGGACGACGGCCTCAAGGCGCTCGGCGGCGGTGTTGGGGCGCTGGGCGATCGCTTCGACGAAGGCTTCGACCTTGGAGAGCCATTCATCGATGATGGCGTCGAGAATGCCGGCCTTGGTGCGGAAAAAGCGATAGACGTTGGCGTGGGACATGCCGGTGGCGCGCGCGATATCGACCACGGTCAGCTTGCCCTCGCCGTGGCGCCGCAGAAGGGCCTTGGCGGTGTCGAGGATTAGTTGCCGCGTGGCGGCGGCTGGGCTATTTTCCATGAATTCGGGCGCTCAGATATTCGTCTTGAATTAACAACTGACAGATTTTGAAATATGTCAGCCATTGAACTGTTGGACTGTTTGGCGCGGCCATTTATTCTAACCACTTTATGCCGAAAAACGACGAGATGCAAAGCGGCCCGCGGGCGCCGGTCACCGGGGCGGCCGGTCCAGGAGGCCGTCCGGGCGCGCCCGGGCCAAAGAAATCTTCCACCGGTCTGCTCATCTTCGGGCTGATTGTGTGCGTGGTGGCCGGAGTGGTGATCGTCCGGTTGGTCCAGAATCATAAAGCCGCCGCCGCGGCGCAGGCGTCCGGAGCGGGTGGCGGCGGGGGCGGTCGCGGCGGGGGCCGGGGCGGCGCGCTGGTGGTGCCGGTCGTGGCCGGAACGGTCGCCAAAAAGGACGTGCCGATTTACCTCGATGGACTGGGGACGGTGCAGGCGTTCAATACGGTGACGATTCGCGCCCGGGTGGATGGCCAGTTGAAGCGGGTCGCTTTCACCGAAGGCCAGGACGTGCGCACGGGCGACCTATTGGCGGAGATCGACGCCGAGCCATACCGCACCCAGGTCGAGCAAAACAAGGCGAAAAAAGCCGAGGACCAGGCGCAACTCGAGAACGCCCAAGTGGACTTGAAGCGCAACGAAGACTTGCTGAAACAAAACATCGTCGCGCCGCAGGTTTATGATACGGCCAAGGCGCTGGTCAACCAATTGGCGGCGACCGTGCTAGCCGATCAGGCGGCGATCGATAACGCGCAGGTTCAACTGGACTATTGCCGCGTGCTCTCGCCCATCGACGGCCGGACGGGCATCCGCCAGGTCGATCAAGGCAACATCATTCATGCCGGCGACTCGAACGGCCTGGTGGTCATCACGCAGTTGAAGCCCATTTCCGTGGTCGGCTCCTATCCGGAGCAGTCGCTGGGGGAGATTCGCAAGGAATTGTCGCAGGGCGAGGTCAAAGTCCTGGCGGTGGATCGCGACGATCACACGGTGCTCGGCGAGGGCAAGGTCGCGGTGATCGACAATCAGATCGATACGACCACCGGCACGCTCAAGCTCAAAGCGAATTTCCCGAACGAGACATTGCGGCTTTGGCCGGGCCAATTTGTGAACGCCCGGCTCTTGCTGACCACCCGCAAGGGGGGCATTGTCGTTCCGGCGCCGGTGATTCAGCGCGGACCGGATGGCCCGTACGCGTTCGTCATCAAGGCCGACATGTCGGTCGAGATTCGCAAGGTGAAGGTGAATCAGATCGCGGAAGGGGTCGCGTTGATCGATGACGGCCTCAAGCCCGGCGAAAAGGTCGTGGTCGAAGGCCAGTATCGCCTGCAAGCCGGGACGAAGGTCAAGCCGGCCCAATCCGCCAAGCCGGCCGATGACGATGAGCCGTAGGAGTTGAGTTGAGCCGAGCTAATATACCCGCGTGAACATCTCCGAGCCATTCATCCAACGGCCGGTGGCGACCTCCCTCCTGATGGTCGGGGTCATCATCATGGGGTCGCTCGGTTACTCGATGCTGCCCATTTCCGCGCTGCCTTCGGTCGATTTCCCGACCATCCAGGTCACCGCGCAATATCCCGGCGCCGGTCCCGACGTGATGACGTCGTCGGTTACCACGCCGCTGGAGCGCCAGTTCGGCCAGATCAGCGGCCTGTCAATGATGACCTCGGTGAGTTCCTTCGGCACCACGAGCATCACGCTGCAATTCGTGCTGGATCGCGACATCGACGCCGCCGCGCAGGACGTGCAGGCGGCGATCAACGCGGCCAACGGGTTCCTCCCAAAAACGATGCCCAGCCCGGCGACCTACAATAAGGTCAACCCGGCCGACACGCCCATCCTGACGCTCCAATTGACGTCGGACACGCTGCCGCTGGAGAAGGTCAATGACCTGGCCGACACCGTCGTCGCGCAGAAATTAAGCGAAGTGACGGGCGTTGGATTGGTCACGATTGAAGGCAACCAAAAACCAGCCGTGCGGGTGCGCGTGGATCCGGCGGCGATTGCGTCCCGCGGGATCAGCCTCGAGGATGTGCGCACCGCGTTGATCCAAAATAATATCAACGCGCCCAAAGGCAGCTTCGACGGCGCGCGGCAATCCTACGCCATCGGCGCCAACGACCAGATTTTCTCCGCGGACGAATACCGCTCGATCATCGTCGCTTACCGCAACGGTTCGCCGGTGCGCCTGAGCGACATCGGCGAGGTGGTGGACAACGTGGAAAACGTCCGCCTGGCCGGTTGGGTGGACAAGCGGCCCTCGGTCATCGTCGATATTCAACGCCAGCCCGGCGCGAACATCATTCAAACCGCCGACCGCGTGAAGGCGCTATTGCCGCGCCTCCGCTCGGCGATCCCGCCGACGGTGAAGGTGTCGATCCTGACCGACCGCACGGAAACAATTCGGGCCTCGGTGGCCGACGTGCAATTCACGATGTTGCTCACCGTGGGGCTGGTCGTACTGGTGATCTTCGTCTTCCTGCGCAAGTTTTGGGCGACGGTCATTCCGAGCGTGGCGCTGCCGCTGGCGATCGTCGGAACCTTCGGGATCATGAATCTGGCGGGCCTGGGCCTGGATAATCTTTCGCTGATGGCGCTGACGATCTCGACCGGTTTCGTGGTGGATGACGCGATCGTGATGATCGAGAACATCGTCCGCTTCATCGAGGCCGGCGATCCGCCGATGGAAGCCGCGCTGAAAGGCGCCAGGCAGATCGGGTTCACGGTCATTTCGCTGACGGTGTCGTTGATCGCGGTGTTCATTCCGCTGCTGTTCATGACCGGCATCGTGGGACGGTTGTTCCGCGAGTTCGCGATCACGTTGAGCGTGGCGGTAATCGTCTCGGCGGTCGTCTCGCTGACGCTCACGCCGATGATGTGCGCGCGGATGCTGGAGCCGGAATCGAAATCGCGGCACGGCCGCTTCTATCAGGTGACGGAGGGGATGTTTCAATGGTTGTTGAACGCGTACGAGCGGGGCTTGATCTGGGTGTTGCGCCACCAGGCTTTTACGTTGCTCGTCGCCTTCGGCACACTGGTGGCGACCATCTGGCTTTACGTCGTCATTCCCAAGGGACTTCTGCCGCAGCAGGACACCGGCTTGATCATCGGCGTGACCGATTCCGCGCAAACTATCTCCTACAAGGCGATGGTCGATCGGCAGCGCACGGTCGCCGACATCGTGGGCAAAGACCCGGACGTGGTCAGCGTCGCCTCGTTCGTCGGCGCCGGCACGGTCAACGCGACGGTGAACACCGGCCGCCTCTACATCAATCTCAAGCCCCGCAGCCAGCGGCAGGCGAGCGCCAGCGAGGTGATCGACCGGCTGCGCGAGGAGACGAAAAACATCGAGGGCATCTCGCTCTTCATGCAGGCGGTGCAGGACGTGCAGATCGACAGCCGCGTCAGCCGCACGCAATACCAGTACACGCTGGAGGACGCGGACGAGGACGAACTGGCGGCCTGGGCGCCGAAACTGTTGAATCATCTGCGCGAATTGCCCGAATTGACCGACGTGGCGTCCGATCAACAGGCGGGCGGCCTGCAGCTGAACATCGACGTGGACCGCGATCAGGCCTCGCGGTTGAACATCCTGCCACAGGCGATCGACGACACGCTTTACGACGCCTTCGGCCAGCGCCAGGTTTCGACCATTTTCACCCAACTGAGCCAGTATCGGGTCATCCTCGAGGCCGAGCCGCAGTACCAACTGACGCCGGAATCGCTGAGCAAAATCTATGTCAAATCCTCGACCGGCCAGACCGTGCCGTTGAGCGCGTTCGCCCGGCTGCGAACCGGGGTGGCGCCGCTGGCGATCGTGCATCAAGGCCAATTCCCCGCGGTCACGCTCTCCTTCAACCTGACGCCGGGCAGTTCGCTCGGCGCGGCGGTAAAAGCGATTCAGCAGGCCGAAAAAACGATCAACCTGCCGGAGACGGTGGTGACGACGTTCTCCGGCAGCGCGGCCGAGTTCCGCGCCTCGCTCAAGAGCGAGCCGTTCCTGGTGCTGGCGGCGATCGTGGTGATCTACATCGTGCTGGGCGTCCTTTACGAGAGTTACATTCACCCGATCACGATTCTTTCGAGCTTGCCTTCGGCCGGCGTGGGCGCGCTGCTGGCGCTGATTATCTGCGGCTACGATCTTTCGCTCATCGCGCTGATCGGAATTATCCTGCTGATCGGCATCGTGAAGAAAAACGCGATCATGATGATCGATTTCGCGCTCGAGGCGGAGCGCGTCGAGGGCTTGTCGCCGGAGGACTCGATTTATAAGGCATGCCTGCTCCGTTTCCGGCCGATCATGATGACGACGGCCGCGGCGTTGCTGGGCGCGTTGCCGCTCGCGCTGCAAAATGGCACCGGGTCGGAATTGCGCAAGCCGCTGGGCATTTCGATCGTCGGCGGGTTGTTGCTCTCGCAGTTCCTGACGCTTTACACGACGCCGGTGATTTACCTTTATCTCGACCGTCTGGGCGCGCGCGCGCGCCGCTGGCGGACCTCGTCCGGCCTGGATAGCGCGGCCGGCGCGGAAGGCGCGCAAGCCCATCCCACCACGCCATGAGCGTCTCGGAGCCATTCATCCGCCGGCCGGTAGGCACTTCGCTGCTGGCGATCGGGTTGTTTGTGCTCGGCGTCGTGGCGTATCACCTCCTGCCGGTGGCGCCGCTGCCGCGCGTCGATTACCCGGTGGTGCAAGTCTCGGCGGCGCTACCCGGCGCCGATCCGGCGACGATGGCCTCGTCGGTGGCCGCGCCGCTCGAGCGGCGCCTGGGGCAAATCGCGGGCGTGACCGAGATGACCTCGATCAGCACGCTCGGCAGTTGCTCGGTGACGATGCAATTCGACCTCAATCGCAAGGTCGATGGCGCCGCCCGGGACGTCCAGGCGGCGATCAACGCGGCGGCCAATGATCTGCCGATCAACCTGCCCAGTCCGCCAACCTACCGCAAAGTCAACCCGGCCGACGCGCCGATCATGGTGATGGCGCTGACGTCGCCCGTGCTCGCGCCGGTCGAGGTTTTTGAATACGCCGACGCCATTCTCGGCCAGCAATTGAGCCAGATTGAAGGGGTCAGCCAGGTCTTCCTCAACGGCGCCGAGAAATCCGCCGTGCGGATCCAGGTGAATCCCGCGGCGCTGGCCTCGACCGGCCTGAGCATGGAGGATGTCCGTACGATGCTCGGCCAGGTGAACGTCGATGCGCCCAAGGGCGTGTTGGACGGCGCCGACGTGGCGTACACGGTGGCCAGCAACGATCAACTGGTCGATGCCAAAGATTACCAGAATTTGATCCTGACCCTGAAACACGGCACGCCGGTCAAGCTGAGTTCATTGGCGACCATCGTCGAGGGGGTCGAGAACGACAAACTGGCGGGCTGGCAGGGAACCGAGCGCGCCATTCTGCTCATTATTTTCAAACAGCCGGACGCGAACGTGATCGACACCGTGGACCGCATCCGCGCCGAATTGCCGCACCTGGAAAAGTGGCTGCCGCCCTCGGTTAAGATCAGCCCGCTGAGCGACCGGACGGTGACGATCCGGGCGTCCGTGCACGAAGTTCAGATTTCCCTGCTCTTGAGCATCGGGCTGGTCGTGCTGGTCATCTTCGTTTTCTTGCGGCGGTTCTGGCCGACGTTTATCGCGAGCGTCACGGTGCCGCTGGCGCTGGCGGGGACGTTTGGCGCCATGTACCTGTTTCATTTCAGCCTCGATAATCTCTCGCTGATGGCGGTCACGGTCTCGGTCGGGTTCGTGGTGGATGACGCCATCGTCGTGATCGAAAACGTGTTCCGGCACGTCGAGCACGGGGAGGCGTCCATGCCGGCGGCGTTGAAAGGCGCGCGGCAGATCGGCTTCACGGTGGTCTCGATGAGCCTGTCGCTGGTGGCGGTGTTCATTCCGCTGTTGTTCATGGGCGGGTTGATCGGCCGCCTGTTTCACGAGTTCGCGGTGACCCTGAGCCTGGCAATCCTCGTCTCCGGCGTCATCTCGTTGACGCTGACGCCGATGCTCTGCTCGCGCTTTCTAAAGCCGGACTCGGCGTATCGCGCGCCGGGACCCCTTTACCGGCTGTTCGAGACCGGTTTCAACTGGCTGCTGGGCGGCTACGAGCACGGGCTGAAATGGGTCCTGCGGCACCAAATCGTGATGTTGGTGGTCGCGGCGTTGACGATGGTGGCCACGTTCTGGCTCTACACCGTGGTGCCGAAGGGGCTTTTCCCGCAGCAGGACAACGGTTTGATTATGGGGACGACCGAGGCGGCGCAGGACATTTCGTTTGACGCGATGTCCACGCTGCAGGACCGCGTGGCGCGCGTGGTCCTGGCGGACCCGGACATCGCCACGCTCGGCTCGTTCATCGGCGGCGGTGGCGGCGGCTCGACGGTGAATAACGGCCGCATGTTCATCACGCTCAAGCCGCGCGGGGTGCGCAAGGCTCGCGCCGATGAAATCATCAATCGGTTGCGGGGCAAATTGCGGGACGTCGCCGGGATCACGTTGTTCTTACAGGCCGCCCAGGACATCCGGGTCGGCGGGCGCTTCGGCAAGGCGCAATATCAGTACGCGTTGCAGGCGGCCGACCTCGACGATCTGAATTCGTGGTCCGCGCAGCTCGTGGATAAACTGCGGACCATACCGCAACTGCGCGACGTCAACAGCGATCAGCAGACGCGCGGCCTCCAGGCCAACGTCGTCATCGACCGCGAGCAGGCCGCCCGGCTGGGCGTCTCGCCCGTCGCGATCGACAACACGCTCTACGACGCGTTCGGCCAGCGGCAGGTGTCGGTGGTCTATCAGCGCTACAACCAGCACCACGTCATCCTCGAGGTGGACCCGAAGTTTCGCGAGGACCCCGATTATCTGCGCAAGCTCTACGTGAAATCGAGCGCCGGGGCGGCGGTCCCGCTCTCGGCGGTCGCGCGCTTCAAGTCGGGCGCCTCGGCGCTGTCGGTGAATCACCAGGGACAATTTCCGGCGATCACGCTCTCCTTCAACCTGGCGCCCGGGGTTTCGCTGGGCGAGGCGACCGACGTGATCCAGAAGGCGAAGGATGAGATGCGGATGCCCGCGCGCGTGCAGGGCAGTTTTCAGGGAACGGCGCAGGTGTTTCAATCATCGCTCTCGTCAATGCCGGTGCTGCTCGCGGCGGCGTTGGTGACGGTCTATGTCGTCCTGGGCATGCTCTATGAAAGCCTGATTCATCCGATCACGATTCTCTCCACGTTGCCGTCGGCGGGCGTCGGCGCGCTCCTGGCGCTTTGGATCACCGGGAACGATTTGTCGCTGGTCTCGTTCATCGGGATCATCCTGCTGATGGGGATCGTGAAGAAAAACGCGATCATGATGATCGATTTCGCCCTCGACGCCGAACGGACGGAGAATCTCAGTCCGGAGGAGGCGATTTACAAGGCGTGCGTCATCCGCTTCCGTCCGATCATGATGACGACGATGGCGGCGCTATTCGGCGCCTTGCCGCTCGCGATCGGGCTGGGCGCCGGCTCGGAATTGCGGCGGCCGCTGGGCATCGCGGTGGTCGGCGGGCTGCTGCTCTCACAAGTGCTGACGCTCTATACGACGCCGGTCGTCTATCTCGCGTTCGAGCACGCGCGCGACAAGGTTCACGCGTGGCGCCACTCGCGCGCCCCCAAACTGGCTCCGGCGCCCGCGACTTGAGTCGCGCGGTGAATTGGGTCCCGGGCCGGATATCCGAGTTCGCTGGCCTCGCTTCAGCAAAACTGGGCCCTCCGAAACGGCGGGAGCTCTTGGGCAAAGTAACATCGACGCCCCGAAGCAACTTGTGATACGTTTTCGGTATCAGAGTTTATGGCTGCAACCATTGAGATCTCACTGCCGGATGATCTCGTCAACGCTCTGGGCGGGACACCCGCGGAACTTCCGCGCCGAACGCTTGAAGCGGTTGTTATCCAATCTTACCGCGCCGGCCTGTTTAGCCACGCTCAAGTAGGGGGAGCGCTCGGGTTCGACCGCTGGCAAACAGACGCTCTTCTGAAAGACTCCGAGGGCTACCGACCATGGGAGCCGAAAGATTTCGGGGCCGACCTTGATTCCCTCCGGCGCATCGCCAAACAATGAGCGGCGGGATCGTCGTCGCGGACTCCGGCCCGATCCACTATCTCGGAGTGATCGACCTGCCACGGCGAATCGCGGCATTGCGGAATACGAATTTCTTCGCGCCGCCTGAGCTTTTGGCCGGGGCCTTGCAGCGAGACCGCGAGCGCCGAAAACAGTGACTCTCCGTTCGGGTGTGAGACAGAATTCTCCTGCGGGACTCCGAGACTTGAAGCTCACGCTGTCGGCGATTCGCTCGGTCCCGGAGG
>CAZFVY010000037.1:0-56869 GCA_964522665.1 uncultured Verrucomicrobiota bacterium
GGCTTCTTCTTGAAGTCGATCTTGTAGCGGCAGGTGCCCAGCGCCGCCGCCGGGGTGTATTTCAATCCTTCAATCGTCCGAGCCTTTTCGTCGCCCAGATCGATCAACTCCTCGTTCAGAATTCCGAGGATGCCGTTCATCCCGCCGTAAATCTCCTCGATTTGGTCGTGCTTGCCCGCCTCCTGAATCACGCCGGCCACGCTGGCGTTGATGACCACGGTGGGACCGCCCGATTGCGCCACCAGCAGATTTCCAACTAATTCAGACATAGTTCGTTCCTAATTCGTTTCCAACGCCAAGTTCCACTGTCCCCTCACGACCCGTTGCATCGTTTATCCGACTCGACCGCCACGATGCCAACCGCAGAAACAACTGTCAAAGCGGAATTCGCCAGATTGGGGAATCACACCCAATTACTCCGACTTCCCGCGGGCGTTAGACCCTCGTCGGCGCCAATCCATTCGCTTTCTCCAACCAGCTGGATCACCCCAACTTGCTTCCTTTAAGAAAGTTAGAACCGGCGCGACCGCCGCCGGGAAGCGCAGGGCACGGCGGCTGCTACTTGCCTTCTGAACTGAAACACAGTTGCCACCGATTGTGATGCGGCGGCGGCGCTGTCCGAACAGCGCGTATGCGGCGCCTGAACAAAAGAAAGGCAAGATAGTATGAAGACAAACTTCCATCCGAAGGAAATTGAGCTGTGGATCATCGGGATTTCCGTGGCCGCGGCGATCTTGGTCCCCTCACCCGCCTCTGCCGAAAGTCATCTCGTCGGGGGTTTTCACCTCCCGATTCCGCCGGTTCATCCCAAACCGCCGGTAACCGTGACCAATGTCCCTGGCTATGAGCAGATCAACCTCGTCGGCGACGTGGCCAGCACGAACGGATCGCCCAAATTTGCGGACACCAACCTGGTTAATCCGTGGGGACTGTTCGTCTGGGCCGGCACCGAAGTCGTCGCGGATAACGGCCAAGGCGTCGCGACGTTTTACCGCGCCGGAGGCAAGCCAGCCGCGCTCGTGGTCACGATTCCGACCCCGGCCGGTTCGACCAACCCCGCCGCGCCTTCGGGTGTGGCTGTCAACACCTCGACCAACTTTGTGCTCACCCAGAACCACAAATCGGGTCGCAGCGAATTCATCTTCGTGACTGAAGAGGGCACGATTTCCGGTTGGAACCAAGAGGTGAACGCCTCCAACGCGCTCATGATGGTCGATAACTCCACCAACAACGCCATCTATAAAGGGGCCGCCTTCGCCTGGACGACCAACGGGCCTGCCCTCTACGTCTCCAACTTCAAGTCCGGCAAAGTGGAAATGTATGGGGGTGACTTCAAGCTTATCAAGAGCTTTACCGACACCAACATCGCGTCCGGGTACGCGCCGTTCGGCGTTCACAATATTGACGGCCACATCTTCGTGACCTACGCGAAGCGAAAAGCGCCGGATAATCACGATGATGAAGCCGGCCCCGGCAACGGCTACGTCGATATCTTCGACCGCGAGGGTAATTTGGAACGACAGCTCGCCGCGCGTGGCGCGCTCAATTCCCCCTGGGCAGTGGCCGAGGCGCCGGAACATTTCGGCAAATATCATGACGCCATCCTCGTCGGTAACTTCGGCGACGGACATATCAACGCCTATGATCCGTTGACTGGCGATCTGCTCGGCCAGTTGAACGATACCCACGGCAACGTCATTCAGATCGAGGGGTTGTGGGCTTTGAGCTTCCCCTCCTTTGACGGCGAGCGAAGCAATTCACTCTATTTCACGGCCGGCCCCGGTGACGAATCACACGGACTGCTCGGAATCCTGCAGCCGTCGAACGACCGTCACAATGACGACGACCACGACGGTGATGACAACAATTAGCCTCGAAGCCAAGTAGTGGCGAGTCCCCCCAAATAAAACTTCCTTCAATTCGGTTGATTGCGAGGAAGTTCTCCGTGGCCGCCGCCTGTTGCGAGCAAGCACAGCAGGTTGGCGGCCGCGGTTTTTTGGGGACGTGCGCTGAGGGGCGCGACGACCCGTCCGCGGACTAAACCTGGACTACCGGGTTACTCAGCGGGCCGATCCCCGAGATCGAGATCTTCACGATATCCTCCGGTTCGAGGGAAAACGTCTCCGGTGGCACGATCCCGGTGCCGGTCAACAACGCCGCGCCGTACGGGAAAACTTGGCAACGAAACAGAAATCCGGCCAGTTCCTGAAAGGAGCGTTTGATCTGCGACACGGCGGTGTCGCCGGCGAAAACGCCCTCTCCGTTTCTCTGAATTTGCACCGAGATCGTCCATCCCCGCGCTTCCGCCTCACTCACGCCCACGGTGACGAAGGGACCGAGCGCGCACGAACGGTGGTAGGTCTTCGCTTGTGGCAAATAGAGCAGATTCTCCCCCTCGATATCCCGTGAGCTCATGTCGTTGCCAACGCCATAACCGACGATCAACCCGCGCGAATTCAAGAACAGAACGAGTTCCGGCTCCGGCACGTTCCAACGGGCGTCGCGGCGGATGCCGACGGACTCGCCGCTCGCCACGACTTTTTCAGCCAGCGATTTGAAGAAAATCTCCGGACGCTCGGCCTCATAGACCCGGTCGTACGCGCTCGCGCTGAAATCCGATTCCTCCATGCGCGCTTTTTTGCTCCGCAAGTACGTGACGCCCGCCGCCCAGACCTCCTGCCGCTCCACCGGCGCCAGCAGCTTGACCGACGAAACCGCGTGCCGCGGCAAACGCTCCGTCGAAAGCCGCGTCAGTTCCTCCACCAATCCCGCGCGCTCGAGCAGCGGCGTCAGCCCGTCAATGCCCGCGGGCGTGAGGTCCAAAATGCTTTCTCCATCGAGGGTCAGACCGGCCTTTGGTCCGGAATCCGGCGTTTGGAAACGGCAGAGTTTCATGCGCTTAAAGTTTGCCTACCTGGGAAACGGCTTCTTCCGCGCGACTAGGCGGAATAATCGAGGTAAACCGTCTTGGTCCGCGTGTAAAAATCGATCGCTCCCGCGCCCTGTTCCTTAAACGAATCGGTGCTCGATTTTTTGACCCCGCCAAAAGGCGCCTGCAGCGCCAGGCCGGTCGAGATCTGGTTGATCTTGACGACGCCGGCCTCGATCCGCTCCGCGTACTGCATGGCTTTCTTCAAGTCACGCGTCACGATCGCCGCGGACAGGCCCACGTCCACGCCGTTGGCGACCGCCATGGCCCCTTCAAAATCCTCGACCGCGATCACGGCGATCACCGGGCCAAATACCTCCTCCCGCGCGATGCGCATCGTCGGGGTGACCCCGCTCAGTACGGCGGGCTGCATGAAGAAGCCGTGCGCCAGCTCGCCGTCACTCAATCGCTTCCCGCCCCAGGCCAACAGCGCGCCTTCCTGCAACGCCTGCTCGATATGCGCGAGATTGCCGTCCAATTCCCGCTGCGAAACCGCCGGCCCCATGTCCACGCCCGGCGTCAGCCCCGGGCCGACCTTCAGCGCCTTCGCTCGCGCGATCAGTTTTTCCGTGAACGCGGCCGCCACGCTCCGCTCGACGATGACCCGGCTGGTGGCGGTGCAAGCCTGGCCGGTCAGGCCAAATCCCGCCCGCGCGGTCAGCGTGGCCGCCAAATCCAAATCCGCGTCCGCCAAGACAATCGTCGGGTTCTTGCCTCCCATCTCCATCTGCGCGCGCGCCATCCGCGGCGCCAACTGCATATAAATGTGCTGGCCAATCGCGTGCGACCCAGTGAAGGAAACTCCCGCGACCGCCGGATTCACGGCCAATTCGCCACCCACCGCGCGGCCTTCGCCAATCACCACGTTGAGCGCCCCTTTGGGCAGCCCCGCCTCCTGCAACGCCTTCGCAAGTTCGAGCGTCATTCCCGGGGCGGGCGACGCCGGCTTGATGACGACCGTGTTGCCCGAGACCAGGGCCGGCGCGATCTTCCACGCTGGAATCGCGACGGGAAAATTCCATGGCGTAATGAGCCCGACCACCCCGAGCGGCTGGCGGACCGTGTAAAGCAGGTTGCCCGGCAGATCGTGCGGAATGGTCTGCCCTCCCAAGACATAGCTCAAACCGCCGAAAAAGCGAAAAATGTCGATCGCGCGCTGGACCTCGCCCGTGCTCTCGGCGAGCGTCTTGCCTTCCTCCAGCGTCAGCGCGCGCGCCAACTCCGCCTTGCGGGACTCCAGGATTTGCGAGGTCTTGCTCAAGATCCGCCCCCGGGCGACTGGCGTCAGCGCGCTCCACGCGGGGAACGCCCGCTGCGCCGCTTGGATGGCCCGGGCGGCGTCCTCGTGCCCGCTCCTGGGGTACTCGGTCAACGCCTCACGCGCGTCCGCCGGGTTGAAGTTCTCGCTGGTCTGGCCCGCGGCGGCGGGCGCCCAGTCGCCGTCGATAAAATTAGTCTTCTGCTGCATGCGTCAATCCGTGCCCCCCATCCTTAGCATGGAACCCCGGTGAAGAAAGGCTTTTTTCTTCTCCCGTTCACGCGGACCCGCGGCTGAGACACGCCCGCGCCCGCCCGCTCGTTCGCCCGCCCACATTCGGAATCTTCCGCGCTAACGCGTAAACGACGGTCGGCGCGGGCAGGAATCGGCGTTCCGGCGAACGTCGGCGCTCCGCCGGCCGATCAAGGCAAAACCCCGCCCTCCGCCGGGCGATGTCAAAAAGACATCCCGGTGGCGATCGTGCAAACGGTTGAGCAGTCGGCCCGGTTCGGGCCGCTCGCGTTAAGGCGAGTTCGCGGCGAGGCCGCGGGTTGCTGACAAAGGCAGCCAGATTCCAGCTTGGGGATACACCGCTGGAATGGCGCGGTCCGGATTAGAGGGAGTTTCTTCCGGCTGCCTTCGCTTTGGCCCAACGGGCGGCGGCGGCGGCGGAGATGCGCGCGCGCGCGGCGGCGCTCATCTTTCGCTTGGGTCGCGCGGGAGCCTCGGTGGACTCTTGCGCGCCACGCGCCTTCGCCCATCGTGCCCTCTGCGCAGCCGCTATCCGAGCACGGCCAGCCGCGCTCATCACTCGGCGGCCAGACGGGGCTGGCGCGGGAGCGGGAGCAGGGCTCGCCGTCACGACGGGACCGGCTTCACCGAGCGCGCCGCTGATTTCCCGCAAGCGGGTTTCCAGCTGCGTTTTTTCGGCGCGAAGCGCGTCCCGCAGTGATTGATACTGCTGTAGAATATCGACTTTCATGCAAACAGCGTTATAGACAAACGCCCGGACGACAGCAAGCCTTGAATTAAGGGTATGTCACAAGCTAAGGTCCGGCCGCCGACCGGTAGATTCGACTACAGCCCGGCCCGCGTTTCCCCGGCGGGATTTCTCCGAGTCGAAGCTCCTTCTAACTCGCCTGTCCACTTGATAGGTCTGGTCATTCGATTCGACTACGAAGACGAGCGCGTCTTGCGGCCGCGCTCACGAGAGCGTTTGATCCTATTCGTCGCCATTGGACGCGTCGCCTTTTCGCTCCCAACGGCGCGGCGCGCGCTCGGGCAACGAGGTATCGACTTTGACATAATAAGTCTCCTCGCCGAGCAAGGCGTCCGCGGCGCGCTGCAACTCGAGTGACGGCAGGACCGCGAAACGCTCGTGCGCTTCGACAAATACCACTTCCCCACCCGGCTGCATAAAGCATAGATATAATGGACATTTACCCCTATGCGTCAGGGCTAACTCGAACAACTCGTCGAGCCGCGCGGGCGCCAATTGGGCCGTGTGCAAGCGAAAATGGACTTGGCGGGTATAGCGCCTTGGGGCGTCTTCCAGCGGCATGATTTCCTGGGGGAATAACTTAGGCTTATCTTCACCCAAATTGACCTCACCCACGACTAAGATGGCCCGATTCGGCGTCAATAGCTCCCGGTATTTATCATAGTTCTCGTTCATGCAGAGAACCTGCACCGAGCCTTCCAAATCTTCCAACGTGACCATCGCGTACGGCTTGTTCGTCTTTTTGGAGATGCCGTTCTGAACGGCGGCGATCAATCCGCCAATTCGCGTCAGGCCTCGATTCGGCGTCTTGTCCAAAGTCGCCGTCGTCGCCAGCGTGTATTTCTCCAAAATCGGCGCAAAGGGAGTCAAAGGGTGCCCGGTGACATAGAACCCGAGCAATTCCTTTTCGGCGGCGAGCAAGACATGCTGGTCCCATTCCGGCAGTTGCTGGTTCGGCTCGGCGACCGGCGCCGAGTTTTCCTCAAGCATCCCGAACAGCGAGGTCTGACCGCGCGCGCGGTCGTGCGCGAGACTGGCGGCACGCCCCAGCGTGTGATCGATCTGCGCGAACAAAGAGGCGCGCGTCTCCCCAAATGTGTCGCAGGCGCCGCATTTGATCAGCGCCTCAAGAACTTTGCGGTTGACCGTCCGCGTGTCCACTCGCTGGCACAAGTCCAGGAGCGCCGTGAATTTCCCCGTCGCGCGCCGCGCCTGCAAAATGCTTTCGACCGCGATTTCACCCACGCCCTTGATCGCCGCCAACCCGAAGCGGATCACGGTTCCGTCGCGGGCCGGCGCGAACGCAATCTGACTTTCGTTGACGTCCGGCGGCAGGACTTCGATTCCCGTCAGGCGCGCTTCATTGATATACTGACTGAGCTTGGCGGTGTTGCTCATGTCGTTGGTCATCATCGCGCTCATGAACTCGACCGGATAGTTCGCTTTGAGCCATGCCGTTTGATAGGCGACGATCGCGTACGCGGCCGCGTGCGACTTGTTAAAGCCGTAACCGGCGAACTTCTCCAGCAAATCGAAGATCTGGTTCGCCTTGGCCGCCGGGATGTGATTGTGCTTGGCGCATCCCTTCACGAACGTCTCGCGCTGGCTCTGCATCTCGGCCTTGTCCTTCTTGCCCATCGCGCGCCGCAACAAATCGGCGCCGCCCAGCGTGTAGCCGGCCAGAACTTGCGTGGCCTGCATCACCTGTTCCTGATAGACCATGATGCCGTAGGTCTCCCGGCAGATCGGTTCGAGCAGCGGATGTTCGTATTCGATCTTTACCTCGCCGTGCCGGCGCTTGATGAATTCAGGAATCAGCTCCATCGGCCCGGGACGATAGAGCGCGATCAAGGCCGTAATATGCTCGACGGAGCTGATTTGAAACTTCCGGCAAAGATCGCGCATCCCGCCCGATTCCAATTGGAAAATGCCCAGCGTATTCGCCTTGTTGAGCAGATCGTACGTCTTGGCGTCGTCCAAAGGTAGATTGTCGATCGGGATCTCCGCGTTCCGTCCCGCCTTGACCATCTCGCAGGTATTGCGGATGACCGTCAACGTCTTTAGCCCCAGAAAATCCATCTTCAGCAGGCCCAGCTTGCCGACCGGGCCCATCGCGTACTGCGTGACGATTGTGCCGTCCTCGTCCTGTTTCAACGGCAGCAGATTGACCAACGGCTGCCCGCCGATCACCACGCCGGCGGCATGAACGGAAGCGTTGCGGGTGATGTCCTCCAGAATGAACGACGTGTCGATGATCTCGCGCGTCATCTCCTCCGTGTCGTACGCCCGTTTCAAGTCCGACGATTGTTGCAAAGCCTTCGCCAGACTCATGTCCAGACTCGCGGGAATCATCTTCGCGAGCCGATCACAATCCGCGTAGCTGACCTCCATCACGCGGCCCACGTCACGCACGACGGACTTCGCGCCCATCGTGCCAAACGTGATGATTTGCGCGACCGATTCGCGGCCGTACTTTTGCCGCACATATTCAATCACGTCGGCCCGGCGATCATCGGCGAAATCGATGTCGATATCGGGCGGATTCACCCGTTCGGGATTCAAGAAGCGCTCGAAAAGCAGCCCATAGCGAATCGGGTCCAGGTTCGAAATCTCCAGCAGATAAGTCACCAGGGAACCGGCCGCCGAACCGCGCGCCACGCAGGAGATGCCCTTGCTCCGCCCGTGCCGGACAAAATCGCCGACGATGAGGAAGTAGTCGATGAACCCGGTCTTTTCAATCGTCTTAAGCTCGAATTGCAGTCGATCAATAATCGTCTTGATAGTCGCCGCCTCCGCGGGGCTTACCGCGGACGAACCCGCGCCCGCGATAGGGGCGACGCCTTCCGCCGCGGTGGAGCTTTCAACGGTCACTCCACCGACCGCGGGCGTGGCCGCGACCGCGCCGTCGAGCTGAATTCCCTCATAATTCGGAAACCGCTTCGGCTCGCCGATGCCTTCGACGATGAATTCCCGCCCTTCCGCCCGGGCGCGCAGCCCGAAGCGAACGTAAAGCCCCTCCGCCAGCAACTGTCGCAAATAACCTTCCCGCGTGAAATGCTCGGGCGGCGTGAAGACCGGGTAATGCAACTTGCCGAACGTGATCTGCAGGCTGCACTTCTCGGCGACTTCGAGCGTGTTTTTGACCGCCTCCGGGATTTCGGCGAACCGCGCCTGCATTTCCTCCGCCGAGCGAACATAGAATTGCTCGACCGGGTACTTCATCCGCTTGGTGTCGCTCAGGAGCGTTTGGGTGCCGATGCAGATGAGGCAATCATGCGCTTTCGAATGGCTCTTTTCGACGTAATGCACGTCGTTCGAGGCGACCAACTTGACGCCGAATTCCTTCGACCATTCGATCAATTGGCGATTGACCTTGGCCTGCTCCGGCAGCCCGTGATTCTGCAATTCGAAATAGAAATTCTCCGTTCCGAACGTTTGCTTGAACCAATCGACCGTATCGCGGGCGCGCGGAAGCTGGTCCTTCTGAATCAACTCCGGGATCTCGCTGGCCAGGCACCCAGAGAGGACGATCAGTCCTTCCTTCTGCGCCGCGAGGATTTCCTTGTCGATGCGCGGCTTGTAATAGTAGCCCTCGAGATTGGCGGCCGTGACGAGCTTGATGAGGTTCTTGTAGCCGATTTCATCCTTGGCCAGCAGGACGAGGTGATTATAAACGTCGCGGCCGCCGCTGGACGACTTTTTCTCGAACCGGCTTCCGGGAGCCACGTACACCTCGCAGCCGATGATCGGCTTGATTCCTTCTTTGGAGGCCGCCTGATAGAAGTCGATGGCGCCATAAAGGTTCCCATGGTCGGTGATCGCCATGGCCGGGAATTTCAGTTCATGGGCCTTCTTGACCAGCCGGTCGAGCCGGCAGGCCCCATCGAGCAACGAGTACTCGGTGTGCAAATGGAGATGAACGAATTCCGCATGCGTCATAACGAGATTTAACGCCCGACCCGGGCGCTCCGCAAGTGGAGAGGGGCGAGACGGGCTGGCGCTTTCGGCCTGTCCGGCGGGCGCGCGGAATGGTATCAACCGGACGTGCGACCTTTGCCCGCGTACTATAGCCGACTGGCGCCGTTCGAACCCCTGTTCGCCACGGGCGCGCCGATCCTAACGTACCATAAGCTGGGTCCGCGTCCACGCCACGCCCGGCTCAAAGGGCTTTACGTCAGCCAGCGCCTGTTCGCGCGGCAAATGGCCGAACTCGCGGAGGCGGGGTTCACGACGCCCAGCTTGACCGATCTATTCGCGGCGGGTGGGCCTTCTGCGCGCGCGATCGGCCTGACGTTCGACGATGGCTTTCGGAACGTCTTGACGTTCGGATTGGAGCCGCTCGCCCGTCATCGCTTTCGGGCCATTCAGTTCTTGGTGGCCGGTCTGCTCGGTCGGACGAACGAATGGGACCGACCAATCGGGGAACGAATGGAGCCATTGATGGACGCCAGTGAAGTCCGGGAATGGCTGGCCGCCGGCCACGCAATCGGTTCCCACACGCTCAAGCACCCGCGGCTGACCGAATTGAGCGCCGCCGCCGCCCGTGAGGAAATCATCGCCAGCAAAAAGCGCCTCGAAGACACCTTCGGCATCGCGATCGAGCATTTCTGCTACCCGTACGGGGACTGGAACGAAGCCGTCCGCGACCTCGTGGCCGAAGCCGGCTATCGTACCGCTTGCACGACGGAATTTGGCGTCAACGCCGCCGACGCCAATCGTCTGGCGCTCCGGCGGATCACCGCCCGCTACCCCTCCCGCAACCTAAAAACGTGGCTGGCGCGATTTGGAATCGGCGCTTCGCGTTGAGCGCCGCCTTAAATCGTCAGCCGAAACCCAGGACGCCCGGTCGTCGGCCAAACCGCTCAGAGTTCATTTGTAAAATCCTTCAGCGTCACGCCTGCCTGCGCGAGAATGCCGGACAGGGTACCCGGCTTAAGCGTTTTATGCTTGGGGACCACCACGGTCCTATCACCTTTACGAACGATCACGTGCGATCCCGACTGCCGAATTCGATTGAACCCCAACCGGCGAAGCGCGTTCAACGTTTCTGTCCCGCTTAGGTCACGTGGCAATTTCACGCAACGGCCAACAGTGGATCCTCAATAAAATGCAAGCGCACCTTCAGTGGACGCAGACCAGGTTCGAAATAGCCGTCAATCGCGTCGGCGATCATTGAATTGAGTTCACTCAATGTCTCACCTTGCGTGGTGATTCCGCCCCCGCCTGGAGCATCCCAGCGGGCGACAAAACCGCCGGATTCGCTGCACGGTTCGATGTTAAATGTAATCTCAGGTCGGGCCGTCGAGGCTCCATTTATGGCAGCAAGTCGGCGGTTTCGCCACCCAACAAAGTCCCGTATTGCGGCGCCGAGGTACGGCGCGCAAATCCGATTCGGACAGTTTTGCCATGCTGGATCGACGTACTGACTCGCTCTCAGGATCCGGGATTCCCCGAGTTTGAGCAGATAAAAGTATCGTTCCCAAACCTTCTTAGCGTCAGCCTTACTGAATCGGTGGTGAACGGAAGTCTTTCGCGGCTTTACGCGTCCTTCGCAGGCGGTTCGATCGGCGGCGATCTCAAACTCGGATCTGCCTCCGAGGTTTTTGACCGGCGCTTCCAGTTGGCCAAGCCATTTCCAAAACTCCTCAAATGTTGCGCCGTTGGTTTTGCTCATACCGCTCTAACATCATACTCGGGTTATTCCCCGTCAAGAACCAGATGACAGAGAGGAAGGGTCACTCACCGTAATAGACAAGCCCCGGCAGAAGCAATCGAGTCGCCGCGTTTGCTCATGCTTCGACGCCATCATTCAACTCTGAAATTGGAGCGCGTAAAGCTTCTGGTAGATGCCGCCGTGCGCGAGCAACTCCGCGTGCATGCCCGTCTCAACGATTCTGCCCTGATCCATGACCACGATTTGATCGGCGTTCTGGACCGTTGAAAGCCGGTGCGCGATGCAGATCGTTGTCCGGCCGCCGTGCATCAATTCCTCGAGGGCGTCCTGAACCGCGCGTTCAGACTCGGTGTCGAGCGCGTTGGTGGCCTCGTCGAGAATCAAAATCGGGGCGTTTTTGAGAATCGCGCGGGCGATGGCCAGGCGCTGCCGTTGCCCGCCCGACAAGGCGACCCCTTTTTCGCCGATGACGCAGTTATATCCGTCGGGCTTCTGCATGATGAACTCGTGCGCGTGCGCATGGCGCGCGGCCCCTTCGATCTCCGTGTCCGACGCGCCCGGACGGCCGAGCGCAATGTTGTTGCGGATCGTATCGTTGAAGAGAATGGTTTCCTGCGTGACCACCGCGATGTGGTTGCGCAATTCACGCAGGGAAACGTGCCGGATGTCGGTCTCATTGATGCGGACGACGCCGCTTTGCGGATCATAAAAGCGGAGCAGGAGATTCGTAAGCGTGGTTTTGCCCGAGCCGCTGGCGCCCACGAGCGCGACGATCTTGCCCGCGGGCACGGTCAGTTGAATGTTTCGCAGCACCGGCTTTTCACCGTAATGAAAATCGACGTTGTCAAAGTGAATGGCGGCGCTCGCGGCCCGCAGCGAAACCGGACGGACCGGCTCCAAAACCGTGTTCTTGGTTTCCAACAACTCGAAGACCCGCTCGCTCGCGGCCCGCGCTTGCTCCAATTGGCTGTGCAGACGCGTAATCATTTTGATCGGCCGATACATCAAAAAAATCGCCAAAATGAATGACACGAAATCCCCCGGGGTCGGACTCTCGCTCGCGGTCAGCGCGATGTAGAACAGAAATCCGGCGACCCCCACCGCGCTCATAAACTCGATTAGCGGCCCGGGAATCTCCATCGAGCGGACGACCCGCATATAATGGCTGACGAATTTTCCCGTCGTTTCGCTGAACTCTTTGAGAACCTTGTCCTCAAGATTGTAGGCTTTCACGATTCGATTGCCGGTGAACGATTCGTGGATAATCTTGGCGATCTCACTGAACTGCGTTTGAATCGCCGCGCTCGAGCGGCGAACTTTGCGACTGTAGATGACGATCGGCACGATGCAGACGGGCAATACCGTGAGCGTCATCAGCGTCCAACTCGGATGGTAATAAAGGAGCGAGGCCAGCAGGGCGACGAGGGTCGCCGGCTCCTTGACGACCACCGCCAGCGAATTGCTGATGACGCCTTGGAGCACCGCCGTGTCACTGACAATCCGCGAAATCAAATCCCCAGTGCTGGTGGTGTTGAAAAAGCTGAGCGACAGGTTCATGAGGTGCGCGAAGAGCTTCACCCGCAATCCCGTGATCGCCCGGATGGCCGCCCACTGTAAGAAGTAAATATTGAGATAACCGAGCACGCCGCGCGCCAGCATGATCAAAGGCAGCGTCGCCACCACCAACGCTACGGCCCACGTCCGAGGCTCGGCTCCAAGGTTCAAAGCCGTCGAGAGGTGGTTCAACCAATCCTGCAGAAAGGCCGGCAGTTTCGCCCACGATGCGTCGGGCGTGGAACCCTCCCCTCCGGGAAAGAGCACGTTGATGACGACTTTGATCGCGGCCAGCAGGACCGGCTCGATCAAGCCGCACAGAACGCCCGTCAAGACGCCCAAAAAAAGGCGGACGCGGTACGGCTTCGCCAAAGCCCACAACTTAAGCGCAAACGAAATCATCTCCGCAGAAAGTGCCCCAGGTCTCCCGCGGTTAGCCAGACTTTTTAATGGCAGGCCCGTGACGCATCAGCGGCCCGGGAGCTCCGCTAATCTCCCTTCGCGCTATCGCGCCGGACGATCAGTGGAACCATTCACCCGCCTTCCAACCGGCGCGCGTCGGCGCAAAAAAAGCGGCCCGGATTCCTCCGGGCCGCGCAACCGATCAGATTTGGACGAGTGAGCGTCGGCTAGCCAGCCGAGGCCGCTTCTCCGTGAGCCTCGTGAAGCTCCTCGGCCGGTTTGGGCGTCACCGTGGCGAAGGTCGCGCAGCCGGCCAGCACCCCGGCCACGGCGAGGTAACTAAGCGCGACGACGGGCGATTTGCCGATGCCAATCCCCTCCCCGTGCATGAATCCGAAGAAGGTCAACCCGGCGCCGGCCAGCGCGAATGCCGATGCCTTGATGAAATGGCGGTCGATGACGAACACCGCAATTGCGCCGAGGATCAGCCCCCCGAGAATTGAGCCACCCCCCAGCGTTTGTAGTCCCACGTAGAGCACGCCTTCGTTTTTCATGTTGGCGACCAGTTGACTCATCTTGTCCGCGTCGAGCGCGGCGACGACGGTTCCGGACGCGGCCAAGGCCCCGTTGATCAGCGTCACCGCCCAATTCGCCAAATGCGGGGTGAGCGCCAGCACGATTGCCGGGGCATGGCTCCGGGGCGTCTCTTGGAAGGCCTGTGAGCCGATCAACATGCCGATGTAAAGCAGGATCGGCAGGATCGCGACCGTCGGCACCAAGGCCAGCATGACCGAGATCGTCCCAAACCAACACAGAAGAATCACCATGATCCCCGTGGCCGCCGAATAACCGATCCGGCCGCCCATCGCCTTCCAACCGGGATGTCCGATATAGACGGCGTTGATGAAAGGGTTGCCCATCATGCACCCAATCAAACTGACGACGCCATCCGCGGTCAGCACGCGCGTCGTCGGGAAGCTGTCCCCCGCCACCGCGGCGCTTTCCACGTTGTCGATCGCCTCGACCAAGTCATAAATGCCGAACGGAATCGCCGTCACCAAGAGTATACCCAGGAACTGAAAGCCGGAGAAAACATGCCCGAACGCCGGCAGCGGAACTCGGAAACCGAAGTTGGCTACCGAGTCGGAAAGCGCGTGAAAGCTCATGCCTCCATAGTTAAGACCCAATAGCGTCGAGCCCCAGGCGATGACCGTACCGACCGCGATGGCCACCAACCCAGCCGGGATGCCGCGGTAGCGCACGCCACCGAACCAACTCGCCAAGATAATCGCGAAGCAAACGATACCAATGGCGGGCGTCATGAACATCTCCAGCGCCGGCCGCATCGAAATGAACGTAACCGAGACTCCCGCCAGGGTACCAAGTAGCGCCGCCCGTGGCGTGATCCGCCGGACCCACGGGGCGATGAATCCGCCCGCCATCAGCACGAAGCTCTGAATAAAGACCCAGGTCAGCCCGGCCTCCCAACCTTTGATCGGGTCGCCCGTCTTGAGGGTGATCGGCAACATGATAACGAATGTCACCACAAACATGTGCGGCACGCTGGTACCGGAAGGCAGCGCGCAGACGTCGGTGCGACCCGTCCTTTTCGCCAGGCGGTACGCGAGCCACGCGTAGTAAAGCGTTGACAGGCACATCATCAAACCCGTCGCCGGGAGGATGCGCCCGAAGACGATGGAGTCGGGCATCTTCAATACGAAGCGCAATAGTCCGGTGAGCGTGAGCAGATTGACCAGGATGTTGGTCCCGAAGCCGAAAAACGCGTTCCAGTCTCCGGGCGTCCAGATTTTGGGTTTGGTATCATTCATAGGTTGTGCGGGGTGGGAGGGCGGGGTTTAGGGGGCGGAGCGAAAATGAAATTAGTTCAGGACGTCCAGTATCTTTTGCGAGTTCGTCACCCAGCCGAAGATGCCGCCTTGGGCCTTGATCATCTTAAGACCCATCTCTTGGAATTCGGGAAAATACGAGCCAACGCAATCGTCCGGAACCAAACAGTCGTAGCCACGGTCGTTGGCCTCCCGCACGGTGGTGTTCACGCACACCTCGGTCGTCACACCCGTGACGATGAGTTGGCGGATGCCGCGATTTTGCAGTATCGCGTGCAAGTCCGTGGCCCAGAAAGCGCCCTTCCCCGGTTTGTCGATCACCGGTTCGGAGGGCAGCGGATAAAGCTCGGGAATTATGTCGTGCCCGCTCTCGCCCCGGACCAGGATGCGCCCCATCGGCCCGGCGTCGCCAATGCAGGTCTTGCTGCGGCCACGGATCCGTTTGGCCTCCGGCAAATCGGCCAGGTCGGGCCGGTGCCCTTCGCGAGTGTGGATCACCTGCAGTCCTTTCGCGCGCCACGCCGCAAGCAGCTTCTGGTTCGGCTGGATGGCGCCGCGCAGGCGCGAAACGTCGTTCCCCAGCATTTCACCGAAGCCGCCCGGCTCCAGAAAATCGCGCTGCATGTCGATGATAAGAAGCGCGCATTTGGCCGGCTCCAGTTCGAAGGCGTAAGGCTCGGCTTCAATCGTCAGCGTCAGCGAAGTATTCATGTTGGTTTACGATTTCGACGGGTCTTGAGCGCTATCCCGACGCAGCGCGCGGATTGAGCTCGGCGCCGCGAGGGAAAGACGAGCGTAGTCTCCATTGGCGCCTCGGCGGGCGCCCGAAACAGCCTTGGAATTCACGGTTCTCATCGAGCCGTAAACCCGGAAGCTTAATTCATGCCAGCGAGCGCTTGGGCGCCGCCACCCATGAGAGCGGCATGGTCCTAGCGAGGGAGAGCTAGGCCGGCTTGTTCCAAATGCGCAGGATGAAACATTTGAAACAACCCAAGATGGAAAACGAGGCGACGCGGCGGGCGGCGGCCCCAGGAATAACCAAGATCGCTCACACCCAAGTGGCGAACGGGAGCACTTACCAAGCGACGACGAAAGCCAAAGCGTCACGACGGACGCCGTCTCGCTGGCGCGAGCGGTCGGCGTCGGTCAGCGCCACCCGCTATTCGCCAAGCGGCCCGCCGCCGCGCCAGGAATGAACGCGTCCAATCGCGCTCACCGCGATCATGGCTGATGCTCGGCGACGAACTTCACGGCGCCATCGACATAGCTTTCCGGCGCCTTGGCAAAATCATTGTTGTCGGTCTCGATGGCCAAGACGCCCGGCCATTGCGCTTTTTTCAACTCGGCGAATAGCCCCGCGAAGTTGGCCTGGCCGGTCCCGATCTCGACGTCGAGGATGTTCTGCTTGCCATCGACCTTCTCAACGCGCTTGTCCTTGAGGTGGATATCGTAAACGCGGCCGTCATAGTCGTGGAATACTTTCGCGGCGTCAAAGCCGGCGCCCGTCACGTGCCCAATATCAAGGCAGACGCCAATCCGCCGATCGCGCGCCGCAAGGATTTTCTGGACGGTCGCGGGATTGCCGTAGGCGCTGGTGATGCCGTGATTGTGAATCGCGAGCTTGATATCGTATTCCTTGACCAATTCCTCGAGATTATCCCATTCGGCTTGGTTCTTCGGTTCGACGACGATCACCTTAATCCCCATGGCTTTCGCGAATTCGAACAGCTTGCGGTTGTCCTCCTTTTTCACGGACGTTCCATTGACTCCGAAGCTGTAGCAAACCAAGCCGTGCTGATCCAAGATTGCCTTTCTCCGCTTGGCCTCATCCAACGGACCATTCGGATCAATATGCTTGGAGATCAACTCGAGGTATTTGATCTTGTGCTTCACCGCGAAATCGACCACTTGATCAAATTCCATGTTCCGCAAGGTCCAGCTTTGGACCCCGACCGTCATTTCGTAGGCGACCGCGCGGGTCGGAGAACAAAACGCGCAAGCGAGCGCAAAAAGGGCGGCGGATAAACCGAGGGAGCGAAAGATAGGCTTCATATTAATTGGATGCAGGTTTCAAGCGGGATTTCTAGCGGGAAATCCGCGCGCGTCAACGACAATCAAGGATGGCGTGATTACGCCATTGACCGGAACGCCGGAAGACACAAATCTGGCCATATGGGCAGGCCCGTTCTTTTGGCCGATAGCCCGATTCATCGGGTGGCCGTGGATCGCTTTCCCGCCGCCCAGGCGCTCAAACCATGTGCCTTTCGACGCTTCGACGGTCCGGCATGAGTACCAAACGCCAGGCGGATCTGAGTTCTCACTCTGCCTTCGGCGGCGCTTATTTTGGGTGAGTCGTTCAGACGGCTCCGTGATTAAACCATGATTAGATCGGGAACGAATGGTCGCCCCGCGCGATGGCGCGACGGCGCGCTTTCTCGGGTGGCGTTGATCGTCGCGTTGGGATGGCTCGCCGGCGAAACGTCGCTGCCTGGCGCCGCTCCGTCAACCCGCGCGGCGTCGCCGCTCGATCGCGTCGAACAGATTCGCGCCCTGAAACCCGCCGAGGCTGGGCTTCGCCCCAAGGCGCGGATCGAGGGCGTGGTCACGTTTAGCGACGCGGTCAATTCGCTCCTTTTCATTCAGGACGCGACCGGCGGCATCCGGGTCTCGCTCCGGGAGGGCCAGGAACTGCCGGTGGTCGGCGAGCTGGTGGTCGCCAAGGGGCGGGTCGAACCCGACTCGGCGCGTCCCTACCTGGGAGCGGCGATTCTCACGAGAATCAAGGCTCAGGCGCTGCCGCAAGCGCTGCCGCGCACGATCAAACAAATCTTGACCGGGTCGGCTGACTCCCAGTTGGTGGAGGTGCGCGGCGTGATCCGCTCGGTTACGCCCATGCCTGGCCGGACAAAACTGGAGTTGGTCTCCGAAGGCCAGCGCGTTGCGGTTTGGGAGTTGGGGCCGGACCCAACCGTCGCCGCGCGCGATCGACTGATGGACGCGCAGGTGCGCGTCCGCGGCGTCAGCGACTCCCGCGCGGGTGGCACGGGCCTGGCCCCTGCCGTTCAGTTGTGGGCGGCCGGCGCCGGCAGCCTGGTCGTTGAAACGGCAGGTCCGGCTAACCTGTTCGCCTTGCCCATAAACTCGATCGCCAGCCTCACGAACGAACTGACCACCCCGCCGAATCGCGTCCGGATCCAAGGGACTCTGCAAGGCGGTCAGGGCGGCTCGTTCGTCATCCGGGACGCAACCGGCAGCGCGCGTGTCTTTGGCGCCTCGTCCGCCGCGCTGCAAGCGGGCGACCGTTTGGACGTCGCGGGTTACGTCGGGACCAATCGCGATCCGGTGGTCATTGAGGACGCGGTAGCCCGGCCGTTGGCCGCGGGAGCGCCGCCGGTCAGCGGCGGCGGAACCGCCGACGCGTTGCCGGTCCTGATCGAGGCGAGCCAGGTGCGCGCGTTATCGGCCAAAGAAGCCGAGCGCGGTTATCCGATCCGGCTGCGGGGCGTCGTCACCTACGCGGATCAGCCGTGGACGCTCCTTTTCGTACAGGATGCCAGCGGCGGAATCTTTGTACAATCCAAGAATGGTGACCCGCTGCCCGCCGCGGGGCAGGTCATCGAGGTGACCGGTTTTAGCGGCGAAGGGGATTTTGCCCCCGTCGTGGTCGCCGCGAAAATCCGCGCCTTGGAAACGGGCGCAATGCCCGAGGCCACCGAAGTCTCCTTCGACGCGTTGATGACCGGCCGCCAAGACTCGCAGTGGGTCAGCTTGACGGGAGTCATTCGCTCCGTTACGCCCGATACCGCGCGCCTGATTCTTGACATCTCGGCGCAGGGTCGCCGGATCAAGGCGTACGTGCCGGGCGCGAATCTGGCGATTCCCAGCGATTGGGTGGACGCGAAAGTCCGAGTCCTGGGCGCGTGCGGCTCGCTCTTTGACGCTAAACGCCGCTGGCAGGGAGTTCAGTTGTTCGTGCCGGGAGAGGCATTTGTTCAGGTTCTCGAGCCGGGCGCGGCGGACCCCTATTCGCTGCCGCTCGAGTCGATTGAAAGCTTGCTCCGGTTCGATTTGAACGAGCGCTTTGGCCACCGTAAAAAGGTCCGCGGCGTCGTGACCTTCCAACAGCCGGGGCACGGCCTCTACCTCCACGGTCCCACCGGCAATATCTACGTCGCGACGGAACAGACCGATCCGCTGCGACCCGGGGACGAAATCGAGGCGGTCGGTTTTCCCAGTCTGGGATCGTTCTCGCCGATCGTGGAAGACGCTGTGTTTCGCCGCCTCAACTCGGGGCCGGCGCCTGCCCCAACCCCACGGGCCGCCGATTCGATTCTACAATCGATTCCGGACGGTGAGCTCATCGCGCTGGACGGTTACGTGCTCAATCGCCTCGAAAGCGAGACGGAATATGTGCTCGTGCTGCAATCCGGCGCCACCACGTTCAACGCCCATTTGCCGAAGCCGACCGCCGCTGTCCTCTCGAGCGGTCTCGTCAAAGGCAGCCGGGCGCAGGTGACTGGCGTCTGCGCGATCGTGCCGGATGACGATCGGACGCCCGTCTCCTTTCGCGTCATGCTGCGCTCCGCCGCGGACGTCGTGGTGCTGGAACACCCGGCGTGGTGGACCTGGAAACGCACGGTGACGGCCCTCGCAAGCATGGGTCTAACCATTCTTGCCGGCGCCGGATGGGTGGGCGGCCTCCGCCGGCAGGTTCGCGTGCAAACCGAGAAAATGCGGGCGGACCTGCTGCGGGAAGCGGCGCTCGAGGCCCGTTTCCGGGCGCTGGTGGACAACGCGACCGACATGGTTTACACCCACGATCTCGCCGGCAACCTCACCTCCCTCAATCGCGCGGGCGAGACGATCCTGGGCTGCGCCCGCGAGCGCTGGCATGGGTCAAACATCGCGAGCTTCTTGCGCCCGGCCCAACAGGAGATCGCGCGCCGAATGATGGAACGCAAGCGCACTGAAGGCTACCATACCGCCTATGAGTTGGAGATCAACACGGCCTCCGGTGGCGTCCGGGTCATGGAGATCAGCAGTTGGCTGGTCAGCCGCGGCGGCGAACTGTCGGAAATCCAAGGCATCGCGCGCGACATTACCGAACGCAAGCGGATGGAGGATCGGCTGCGACAATCAGAGGCCCTCTATCTCTCGCTGGTCGAGAATCTGCCCCAGGGCATTTTCCGGAAGGACCTCGCCGGGCGCTTTACGTTCGCGAATCAGCGCTTTTGCCGGTTGGTTGGCCTGCCGATGGAGCGCGTGCTGGGCAGCACCGACGCCGAGCTTTATCCGCCGCCGCTCGCGGAAAAACATCGCGAGGACGACCGGCGGGTCATCCGCGCCGGCGCCAGCCTGGAAACGGTCGAGGAAAACCCGCTGCCGGGCGGCGGAGCGATCTACGCGCAGGTGATTAAAACGCCGCTCTTCGACGCGCACGAAGGGGTGGCCGGAACCCAGGGGATCGTCTGGGACATCACCGATCGGAAACTCGCCGAAGAAGCCTTGCTCCGGGCGGAGCGGGAGTATCGCGAGATTTTCGACAATTGCCTCGAAGGCATCTATCGGAGCACGCCGGGCGGCCAGTTCCTCACCGTCAATCCAGCGCTGGCCCGCATGATTGGCTACGCCACACCCGAGGAAATGATCGCCTCGATCCAGAACATTGGGCGCCAGCTTTACGCGGATCCGGCGGACCAGGCCAAGTTCATTCGGCTCGAGAGTGAGCAAGGCGTCGTCCGCGCGCTCGAATGCCAGTACGTCCGCAACGGAGGCGCCACCATTTGGGTTTCGCTCAATGGCCGCGGCGTCCGCGATCAAGCCAACGCCGTCCTCTACTACGAAGGCACGGTCGAGGATATTACCGAACGCAAGCGGCTCGAGGCCCAATTATTGCGCGTCCAGCGCCTCGACGGCATCGGCACGCTCGCCAGCGGCATCGCGCACGATCTCAACAACGCGCTCTCCCCGGTCTTGATGGCGGCTCACATGCTCCGCCTGAAGTATCACGACCCCGAAGACATCGACCTGTTGCGCCTGATGGAAGCCTCCGCGCAACGCGGGGCCGCGATGGTCAGCCAGATTCTTACCTTTGCCCGCGGCAGCAGCAATCAGCGCGTCACCGTCGGATTGCGCTACGTGGTGAAAGACCTTCTGGCGATGATGGAACAGACCTTTCCCAAAACCATTCAGATCGAGGATCAAGTGCCCAAGGGAGTGTGGCCGGTCCAGGGCGATCCGACCCAACTGCATCAAGTTCTGCTGAATCTCTGCGTCAACGCCCGCGACGCGATGCCAACCGGGGGCAAGCTGACCCTGACCGCCGAACAGATCGTTTTGGACGAGCGGTCCGCGCGCCTCTGGCCGGAGGCTAAACCGGGTCCGTACACGGTCTTAAGCGTCATCGATACCGGCGCGGGCATGACGCCTGCGATCCAGGAACGCATTTTCGAGCCGTTCTTCACGACCAAAGAGGCCGGCAAAGGGACCGGCCTTGGCTTGTCCACGGTGCGGGGCATCGTCAAAGGACACCGGGGTTTCCTCACGCTGGACAGCGCCCCGGGAGCGGGCGCGCATTTTCGCGTTTACCTCCCCGCCCAGCCACCCGCTGACGCCAATGCCGTCCCGGCCCTAAATCCTCCTTCCCCCTCCGGTAACGGCGAATGCATCCTCCTGGTGGACGACGAGGCGGCGATCCGCGGCTCGACTCAAACCGTCCTCGAAGCGTTCGGCTACCACACTCTCACCGCCAAGAATGGAGCGGAAGCCGTCACCGTTTGCGCCGACCACCTCGACAAAATTCAACTCATGCTCACCGACATGATGATGCCGATCATGGGCGGCGCGGCGACGATTCTAGCCGTCCGAAAGGTCAGCCCGGCCATAAAAATCATCGCGATGAGCGGCCTCGGCTTCGAAGCCGACGGCCCCCAACCGCCGCCGGATGGCGCCGACGCCGTGCTCGCCAAACCGTTTACCGCCGACGCGCTCCTGCGCGCCGTCCGCGCCCAACTTGCCGGCGCGCCCCGGTGAAGCGCCCAAAGGCGCGTCTCAGTTCATCGCTCGATTGATCAACGCAAGTCCAATCAGGAGAAGCGTCATCAGCGATACCAGCGTGCCGACTACCGCCAGGATCAGCCCCCGGCGAAGATACGGTTGCGCCGCATTCCATTCGCCCTGGGACTCAAGCTGGACCCGGGAACGCGCTCGAACCGCGGCGACGGCGAATGGCAATCCCAGCACGGGAACCAAACCCGCCAACGCGAGATAAAAGCAGCCGAGCGACTGCTTCAACATGCGGATTTTCTCGGCGGGCGTTTGCATAAGTTCAGTGGCGCTTCCGAAGTGGGCCGGCCTCGGCCGGAACGCCATTCGTAAGCGCCGGATACAACTTCAGTTGCCGCGTCTCGACGAGCTTCACTTCGCGCTTAAGTTGGCGCAGGACCAGGCTGTTCGCCACGATGAACACCGCCATCAGACTTAATAAAACGAGCACGATCAACGCGGCGGAGCCATTCTCGTGGGGCGGCGGCGCGTCCGCTTTCAATCGCTGGAGATTCATTGAGCAACCTCCCTGGGCGCCACCGCGCGAAAGGAATACCGCGGCGTGATCACGGGACGCTTTTGGCGCGCGGCCAGTTCAACGCTCCACGACCAGGAGCGAACTTGTTGTCGCAGTTCTGCCTGCATGTGGGATGATTTAACCGCCGGCAACAGCTTGAGCCAGGGAGCGTCGTCGCGCGCGCGCCGCAGCACCGCCCCGTCGATGAAGAGATAGACGACTTCTCCCTGCGCTTGCGGGATGCGCAACGCCTGCGCCACGCCGGTTTCCCCCGCGTCGATCGACAGCGGCCCGGTCGCCCGACGCACGTCCGCGCGCCACCGTTCCCCCGCTTCCAGCGCGCTCGCGATGTCACCGGCTCCGTGCGCGAGGTTGCGCGAGTAACTCAAGCTCCGGTAAAACGCCGCAAACGCCAGCCCAACGACCAGAAACCAAACCACGATGTAAACCATGCAGTCGATCAGCATGAGTCCCCGCTGCCGCGCGCGACCGGAGACCAACGACTGGCCGCCCCGCCCCGCCCAATCGCCGCCTTTAATGCGCAGTCCCACGCAAGGACCGGGGCTCGTCGTCCAGTTCCGGTTCGTTTTCATGGGCTTGAATCCTCCGTTCATGGCAAGGCCGCCTCGCGGATGACTTTGCCGCCTCGATCACGACGGTCGGGCACCCATTCCAAACGCATCCGGCCATTGCCGAGCGTCAGCAGAAATTGTCCCGGCGGCAGGCTTTTCGCCGCCTCCCCACGCGCGGGATAGGAATGGGAGCCCGGCGCAAACGCCCGCCATTCACCGGCGCGCAGGGCTTCCATCTCGCCATCGACGATCTCCATCGCCACCGCTTGGTAGTAGTAGGCGCGCGCGAGCTTTTGTTCGCGCACGACCGAAAACGCGACCGGCAACATCGCGAGCGAGATCACGCTCATCGCGACGACCAACTCGACAAGCAATGATCCGGCCCGCCACGGGAGCCGGCGCCGTTGACCACCCCGAATTACCACAACACCCCCGCCTCGATGATCGATATCAGTACTTGAAATACGCCCACGACCACCACCGCGACCAGGACGCCATTAAAGATGATCAACCCGGTACTGATGAGTTGGGCGGCGGCCTGCTCCTGCTGAAAAGCCTGCGCGTCCAAGGCCTCGTGCCAGCCGCCCAAGGCCGCCAGAAAGCCGCCCGGCCCCGCCGCCGCGTTGGCCAGCCGCCAGCGAAATTCCCCGCTCGCGTCGAGACGTTGCAACGCTTGCGACAGACGGGCGCCGCCACGCAAATCCGCCACGGCGACTTCCGCCTGCCGTCGGAACACCTGGTTCGCGGCCGTCTCCGCGGCCAGGGTGATCGCTTGCGATTCGCTCGTGCCCGCGTCAAGCAGCGCCGCGAGCGTCGCGGAAAAATCGCGCTGCATCCGCTTCCGTTTCCACGGCAACGCGATCGTCAGGCCAGGAACCAATCCCGGCGCCACCGCTCCGATCCAGCGCTCCAGCCGCGCGCCGCCAAGGTAGAGCGCCGCGCCACCGTAAAAAACAGCCAGAAGCAGGGCCTGGCTCGCGATCAACGCCACTCGGTGCGCCGTCAACCACGGCAGAATGCCGCTTAATTGGACCTCCATGTCGCCGGTGAGGAACTTCAATTGCGGAAAAACATAGATCTCCAGGAGCGAAACGATCACGATCCATACGGGGGATATGATTAAAACCAGCAGCATCACATAATTCTGCGCTTTGAGCGATTGCGCCGGCCCATCCCGGAGCCGGCGGCGGCAGGCCGGCAAAATCACGTCGAGACGACCGGTGGCGCAGCCGGCGGCGATCATGGCCAGGAGTTGCGGCGGAAGCAGCCCCGAAACCCGCTCCCCCGCCTGCGCCAGCGTCAGGCCGCTCTCGATGTATGCCGCTAAGAGATGAAATCCGACCCCCGGCGAGCGGTCTCGCGCTTGCGCGGCGCCGACGATCGTCTGTTCCGGGCTGTGGCCCGCCCGCAATCCGGTTTCCAAAAGATCGAGGAAGAATCGCGACCGCTCCTGCCGGCGCAACGGCAAGCTGAGAATGAAGCTGGCCGGAAAGAAGATCACCGCGGCCAAACCGGCGCAGATCACCAGCCAAAGCAGCGAGACATAGACCGAAGGATTCATACGCTCACGTTCCGAGTCGGTTCAGTACGAGGCCCATCAGCCGGGCGATGGGAAAAATTTGCACCACGATCATCAACCCCAGCGCCAGCACGGCCGCCGGCAGCGCCCCGTAAAGCATCATTTCAACGCGATGCGCCGAGCGGGCCTGATAGATCTCGGCCGCGCGGCCGAATCCCGTCGCCAAATCCTCCCCTGACTGCGCCACCAGCCACACAAATAGCGGCGGAACTACCGCGCCGCCCGCGGCCAGCTCGGCGAACTTGCCATGTCCCGCCGCCAACCGCTCGCGCCACCGTCGCACGTCACCGCCCACGCGGCTGTCGCCTTCCAATTCCTGCATCATTTCCAGCGCCTTGTTCAATTCCCCGCCTCGCCCGAGCATCAATCGCATCGCCGAGGCGAAGCGGGCCAACCCCGCTTCGCGAAACGCGGGAATCCGCCAGCCCAGCCACTCGCGTCCCCGGGCCGAGCAAAGGGTCACCGCGAGCGCCGTCATCACGAGCGCCAGGCCCGCCACCGGCGCCCACATCGCGGCCAACAGGCCGGCCGGAACCAGTTCCGGAGCGCTGGAATATCCGGAGGGAATGGCGATCACGTTCACAAAATCACCCGGCGCCCCGTCCGCTAGAATCGTCCCCAACAAAGTGGAGCCAAGCCAACTCAGGAAGACCAGCAACGCCAGGCTCGACGCTAAAACGATGGCGGGATAAACCATCACCCCCTTGAGCCGAGTCCAGATGTTGTCCCATCTCCGATAATGGTCCGCGAGCATGGTTAACATCTCAGGCAGGTCATTACCCGCCACGCCCACCGCGACCATCTTGACGTAAAACGGCGGCAGCTTGCGCGCGGCCAACGCGGACGCCAGCGGCTTGCCCTGAGCCAAGTCGGACTCCAGCCCTTCGAATTCAACGCGCAACTGCCCGCGCTGCATCGTCGCGCACAATTGCCGCAGCGCGCCCTCGAGCGGGATGCCGGTCTTAAGCATCCCGGCCAACTGCTCGTTCACAAACGCAAATTCATCCCATTTCATTCGTCGTTCCTCATGGCCCGCGCCGTCGCGACCATCGTCCATCGTTCGACCGCGCTCAGGGCGACAGCGCCCGTCCGCATTCCTTTTCATCAGACAGGCCGCGCTCCAAAAGGTCACGCGCCGCCGCCGCCAGGGTTTGGGCGGGCCGCACGGCGCCCGGTCCTTCCACGCGAATTCGCTGCCGCAACGCGTCATCCACCCGCAGCCACTCGACGGCCGGGACGCGCCCACGGTAACCCGCGCCCAGGCACTCCGCGCAGCCCGAGCCGCCGCACGCCGCGCAAGGCCGGCGGACCAGCCGTTGGTTCAGAATCAATTCGGTCGCCGACACCACAGCGTAATGATCCGGGCACATCACCAAAAGCCGTTCGAACACCCCCTGGCAAGAGCCGGCGTGCAACGTGGAAATCACCAAATGCCCCGTCAGCGCCGCGCGCACCGTGACGTTCGCCGTCTCTTCGTCGCGAATCTCCCCGATCACCAGAACCTGCGGATCTTGCCGCAATAAATGCCGCGCCGCGCGGGCGAAACTCAGGCCCCGCGCGTCGTTCACCTCCGTCTGCATGATCCCGGGAATAATCTGCTCGACCGGGTCTTCGATCGTGATCACATGCCGCCCGCCCTGCTCGGCCAACTGCCGCAAACAGGCGTAAATCGTCGTCGTCTTGCCGCTGCCGACCGGCCCCGTCAACAACAGCAGCCCGGAATTCTGCCGCAGGAACCGTTCGACCTCCGCGCCGACCGACGGTGGCAATCCAAGTTCTCCCAGCGGTTTGACGGCCGTCTGCTGAAACAGCCGCAGCACGATCTTCTCACCGATCACCGCCGGATAAGTCGCCACCCGCACGTCGCTCTGCGCGCCGATCTCGGCCTTGTCGATGCGGCCGTCCTGGGGCAGCGAGTCTTGATAGGTCTTAAGGCGGGCCAGAAACTTGATCCGGCCAAAGAGCCGCTCCGCCAACTCCCGCTCCAACCCCGGCGCCGCCGTCATCACTCCATCCAGGCGAAAGGCGATTTCCGCCCCCCTCTCGCTCATTTGCAGGTGAATGTCGCTGGCGCCCGCCGCCTCCGCCCGTCGAATCAAATCGACCAACGCCGCCGGCGCTGATTCCAACGTGGACGCCGCCCCGCCCGCTTCAGAGTCGAGCGCGCCGCCACCGGAATTTGGACGGCCATTTCGGTTTGAGACCAGATTGGTTTTCATTACCAGTGAATACCGCTCGTTGCGACCGGCGTACCGGAAGGCACGACCACATCTCGCAGCTGAGGTATTCCTGGTTTGGACCGGACTCGCTTACATTCGTCACGCTTCGGACGGAAAATGGCGATCAGAACCGCCAGCGTAGTGTCTCACGAATAACTGGCCGCGAATGACCAGCTATTTATGAGACACTACACTGGCGATTGCGCTTGAATTAAGCGCTGAAAAGTTCTGAACGCATTGAGAGGAAATCACCTATTTCAGCGTCTGGCCGTTCGTCACGCCGGTGCGCCAGCCGAGAATCTGACCGTTGGGCAGTCGGGCCAGATTGTCTCCGGCGCCGGAATCGAGCCTCTTAGGCGCGCCGCCGTCGAGATAAACCATGGTTGTCTCGCGCGGCTCGATATTCACCGGAACCTCGACCCGTCCATAATCCTCCGAGTCAGCCAGGACCTCGTAGCTTCCCGCCGGGAGCGAGACCCGCGCCGGGTTTTCGTCCGCGCGGCCCAGGTGATTCCGAATCCATTCCAACCGGCCATTCGGGTAACGCAACCAGTAGTCGGTATGCGGACGGAAGACGGTGGTATTATCCGCGTGGTGTTCCTCCGTGGCGGAATAGACGCGCAAATAGCCACGACCGAGATTTGTGGTTTTCGCGGGCGCGGCGCCGACCGGTTCAGTCCGGAGCGGCGCCGTGCCGCACGCGGAGAGAAACCCCGCCAGAATCAGGGCCGTCCCGCCCGCGTAAATCCGGGCGCGCGTAAAACGAACAATCGTTTTCATATGACCTTTCCACGGTCGGCCGCAAGTCAGCGCGCGGCCAGAGACCGCTCTTGTGTTGCTAGACACCAATACTATACACCAAATCTATGCGGCTCGTGGGCGCGGCAACGACGGCGGAACGAGGCGGCCTCCGACCGTAACTTCCCCGATCACGGTCCGGCGCAGACTAATCTCAAGCCTCCTTGATCCGGTCCACCACCAGGGCGGAGGCCCGCCCCGTTCCGCCGCTTGCCAAAGCGCTTCGTCCGCCCGCGGCGTAATGGATCGGCCGGTAGCGACGAACGCCATCCAGGTCGAAGGAGCCGCGAACTCGACCGCCAGGGTCATTCGCCCGCGTGCGGCCGCGCCGCCCGCCGCCGCTTCAACCGATCCCCCGGCGCTGGCCGGCCCCCGAAGCATTGTTCGTGTCCTCATCTATTAATAACTAGACGCGAACCACATTAACGACGGATGAATCCCGCATTAAAACCGCCCCTTTCCCGCCTTGACCGGCGTTTGGACAATGCGCGTGGGTTTTGCGAAGCCTCGACCCGCGCCACTTCCGTAAAATCCGTGCGCCCAATCTGGCCTTTACCCTTTAGCTTCGCGGCCCGTAGCGCCAGAATCGCGGGGTTATGCGCTATCGCGATACTGGAAAGGCGTTCGCCGCGTACGCGGCTGGCGCCCTGATTCTGGCGTTTTACGGCGTCCACGTTTGCCCGTTTCTGGAGAGCATCCAATTCCCGGCCGTCCTGGGCGTGCTAAGCGTCTTTTTCACCGCCGGCTTTGCGGCACGCTGCCTGATTCTCGGCCCGGCGGCGGTCGATTCACCGGGCTTGCGGGGAAATCCCTGGCGCCGGCTGGCGGCGGACTTGGGCATCTGGATGGGAATCGGCCTGCTCGCGACCGCCTGGGACATGGTTCACTACCACTTTCCTTTCGGCAGCGGGATGAAGATCGTGGTCGGTTGTCTCTCGATGGGGATTCTGGCCGCCACTCG
This sequence comes from uncultured Verrucomicrobiota bacterium, assembly GCA_964522665.1. Classification (GTDB taxonomy): domain Bacteria; phylum Verrucomicrobiota; class Verrucomicrobiia; order Limisphaerales; family CAZFVY01; genus CAZFVY01. The sequence continues at coordinate 28,355 of CAZFVY010000037.1, forward strand.
TTTGGCGTTGGAGCAGGAGCACGCGTTGATCTCGGAACTGGGCGGGCGGGCGGGCGCCGGCACGCCGGACCCGTCACGCTTCGTTTCGATCTCGACGAAATTTCTGATCTTCCTGGGCTCCACGCTGGCGCTCCTCTCGATCGTCATCCTCCTCCTCGTCGTCAAAAACTTTGACTATGTGCTGCGCCATCCGGCTATCACGCGCCTGGAACTCATCCGCCCAATCGCGATCGAGATTGGCTTTGTCGTGAGCTTCCTGCTGGTCGGTTGCGGTCTGGTGGCCCGGCAATACGCGCGCAATCTTAATCTGATCTTCAGTTTCATTCGCCGGGCCTTTGGCGACGTCGAGCAGGGCCGGTTCGACGTCCAGGCGCCGATCGTTAGCCATGACGAGTTCAGTGAGGTCGCGCGGCACACGAACCAGATGATCCAGGGCTTGCGCGAACGCGAGCGAATCAAGCGCATCTTCGGCAAATATGTCAGCCCGTCGGTCGCCGACGCGATCATCCAATCCGAGCGCGGCAGTGAACTCGGCGGCCGCGAGGTCAACGCGGCGATTCTGTTTACTGACATCCGCAATTACACGACGCTCTCGGAAGGCTTGACCCCGGCCGAAGTGGTGGAATTCCTGAACTTCTATTTCTCCCGCGTGGTCGAGGCGATCCACGGCGCGGGCGGCGTCGTCGATAAGTTTATTGGCGACGCGGCGATGGCGGTCTTCGGGATCGACGGCGCCGCCGACGCGAACGACCGGGCCGTGCGAGCCGCGTTGGCGATTCGCGAGTGCCTCGCCGCGGTCAATCAACATCTGCGAGAGCGGGATTTGCCGCAAGTGGACAACGGAGTCGGCATCCACTTCGGCCGCGTGATCGCCGGGAACATTGGTTCCCCCGAACGCCTCGAATACACGGTCATCGGCGACGCGGTGAACACCGCGTCCCGCCTCGAGGGCCAGACCAAACATCATCCCGGCAAAGTCCTGATCTCGGCGGATACCTTCACGATGCTCTCCGCGGAGTTGAAAACCAAATTCGCTCCCGCCGGTGAATTGGAGCTCAAAGGCAAGGCCAGACCAGTCGCGGTTTACGGCCTGGCTCAACCAGCGAAATCCTGAAAAGCCATCGGTCCTATCAACACGAGGTTCCTCGGCTGAAGCTTGCTTCGTCAACGCGAGCGCGTACGCTTGGGCCAACAATGTCAGCGCTGGATACCTTACCTGCCGCGGCCCCGGGAGATGTACTCGTCGAGCGCCTCGCGCACGGCGACCTCGACCGGAAGCAAGAGTTGGGGCAATTTCTCACGCCTGATCCCATCGCGTCATTCATGGCCTCATTGTTCGCGTCCGATCCGGTTGAAGTTCGGTTGTTGGACGCGGGCGCGGGCGCGGGCGCGCTAACCGCGGCCTTGGTCCGCCGAGTGTGCGGCGAGAAGCGGCGACCGCGCCGAATTTCGGTCACCGCGTTCGAAGTGGATTCCGCGATCCTGCCGGCGCTTCGCCGAACCTTGGGTCAATGCGCTCATGAGTGCCACGCGCGCGGAATCGCTTTCGCCAGCGAAATAAGGGAGGTCGATTTCATCGAGGCCGCGGTTCCGCTCGGGCGAGGCGATCTCTTTGGTTCGGCGCAGACCCCCTTCAACCTGACAATTCTGAATCCGCCCTACCGCAAGATCAGCAGTGAATCACGAACGCGCCGTCTGCTACGCGAGGCTGGGATCGAGACCAGCAATCTTTACACCGGTTTCCTCGCCCTCGCGACCCGATTGCTCGCTCCCGGCGGCGAATTGGTGGCCATTTGCCCCAGGAGTTTTTGCAACGGACCGTACTTCAGACCGTTTCGGGAACAATTTCTCAACTTGATGTCACTGCGGCGGATTCACGTGTTTGATTCGCGGTCGGCGGCCTTTGAGCGTGACGCCGTGCTCCAGGAGAACATTATCGTTTACGCCGTGAAATCGGCGGAAAAACCAACGTCCGTGATGATCTCCCGTAGCGCGGGCGAGCCGGGCGGCGCGACCACGGAGCGGACGTGCCCTTACCATCAAGTTGTCTCCCCCAACGATTCCGAGAGCTTCATTCACTTGGTTACCGATGAAGCCGATGAAGCGGTTCGCGAGAAAATAAAACGGTTCAAAACGCCGCTCGCGCAACTTGGATTGGATGTTTCAACGGGGCGGGTCGTTGATTTTCGCGCGAAAGGATTCCTCGCGGCCGGGCCGGGCGCCGACACCGTGCCGCTCATCTACCCGTGCCATCTTCGCGATGGCCGGATTGAGTGGCCCAAATTGGGCGGCCGAAAGCCGAACGCGATCAGCGATACCGCTGAAACGCGCGACCTCCTGGTTCCCGGCGCGATCTACGTGCTGGTGAAGCGGTTCACGTCCAAGGAAGAGCGCCGTCGGGTAGTCGCCTGCGTCTTCGACCCCGAACGCGTCCGCGCGGAGCGAGTCGGCTTCGAGAACCATCTGAACTATTTTCACGCCGGTGGCCTTGGCCTGCCCATGCCTCTCGCGAGGGGATTGGCCGCTTATTTGAATTCAACGCTGGTGGACGCCTATTTTCGCCAGTTCAACGGACACACCCAAGTCAACGCGACCGATCTGCGGAACCTGCGGTATCCAAACCGGGGTGAACTTGAGGCGTTAGGTAACAGAATCGGCGAGTCGCCACTGCGGCAGGCGGAAACGGACGCCCTCGTCGAACTCCGTACTGAGTGACAGCCGCGTTCCCATCGCTTAGCATCGCCCCATGCGCTATCGAATACTTTCCCTGGTGGTTGCTTGGGCCGGATTGACCGTGAACGCGTGGGCGGCGGAGTCGGCGCCGGCGCCGCGATTCGCAGTTTCGAACATGGACAAGACCGTGCCGCCCGGCGTGGATTTTTACCACTACGCGGCGGGCAATTGGTTGAAACGCAATCCCGTTCCGGCCGACAAGTCGCGCTGGGGCGGCTTCGGGGAACTGCAGGAGCGCAATTGGTTTTTGATCCATCAAATCCTCGACACCTGCCTTGCGGATCAAGCGGCGGCTCCGAAATCACCTACCCGCGAAGTCGGGGATTTCTTTGCTTCCGCGATGGACACCAACCGTCTGGAGCAGCTCGGCTTCAAACCGTTGGACGCCGACTTCCAACGGATCGCCGCCCTCCAATCGGTCGATGATCTGTTGCGGTTGCTGGCCGAGTTGCATGGGCGGGGAGTCGCCGCCGGTTTCAACGCGTCGGCCGGACCGGACGAAAAGAACAGCGCCATTTACGCGTTCCATTTAGCGCAAGGTGGCCTCGGGCTGCCGGACCGCGATTATTATCTGGCCGAGAATTTCGCCAAACAACGCTCGGCGTACGCCGCGCATATCACGAAGATGCTCGGCCTGCTCGGCGAGGCGCCCGCGGACGCGCAGGCCCACGCGGCGATCGTCGTCGATCTCGAGACCGCGCTGGCCAAGGCGAGCAAGTCGCGCACGGAATTGCGCGATCCCAACGCGAATTACCACAAGGTGGCGACGGCCAGCCTGGGAACCGATTACCCGCGATTGCCCCTGCAGCTTTATCTGAACGCCTCCGGGCTTGACGCCGTCACCGAGGTCGTGGTGCGGCAACCGCAGTTCCTGGCGGCGCTCGATAGGCTGGTTCGCGAGCGTCCTTTGGACGAATGGAAGACGTATCTCCGCTGGCACGTTATCCGCGCGGGCGCGCCGTATCTCCACGCGGCGGCGGAGGACGAATCGTTCGCGTTCTACGGGACCGTCTTGCGCGGACAACAGGCGCAGGAACCGCGCTGGCAGCGCTCCGCGAAAGTGATCGATGGCCAAATCGGCGAAGCCCTCGGCCAGCTTTTCGTCGAGAAAAACTTTCCCCCGGCCGCGCGCCAGCGGATGAACGAATTGATCGAGAACCTGAAAGCGGTTTTCCATGACCGCCTGCTCAAGGTGGATTGGATGACCGAAGGGACCCGCGCCAAAGCGCTGGCCAAGTTCGAACGTTTTACGCAGAAGATTGGTTACCCGGAGAAGTTTCGTGATTATTCGTCGGTCGAGATCAAACGGGACGACTTCATCGGCAACGTCCAGCGCGCGGAAAGTTTCGAGACCAAACGCGAGTTGGCACGCGTCGGCAAACCGGTGGACAAGACCGAATGGCACATGACGCCGCAGACCGTCAACGCCTATTTCAACCCGTTGCAGAACGAGATCGTGTTCCCCGCCGGCATCCTCCAGCCGCCCTTCTTCGACGTGACGATGGACGACGCGATCAATTACGGCGCCATCGGCGTGGTGATCGGCCACGAAATCACTCACGGCTACGACGATCAAGGCCGCAAATACGACGCCGACGGCAACCTGAACGATTGGTGGACTGACGCCGATGGCAAGGCGTTCGAGGCGCGCGCCCAAAAGGTGGTGGACCAATACAACGCCTACGAGCCGCTGGCCGGCGTCCACGTCAACGGCAAGCTCACGCTCGGCGAAAACCTGGCCGACCTAGGCGGCACAAGCATCGCCTACGAGGCGTTGGAACGGGCGTTGGCCAAGGACCGCTCCAAGCGCAAAAAAATCAACGGCTTCACGCCCGAACAACGTTTCTTCCTCTCCCTCGCGCAACTCTGGCGCACGAATATCCGGGACGAGGAAGCGCGGCGGCTGGTGACGATCGATCCCCATTCACCCGGCCAATTCCGCGCCATCGGGCCGCACGTGAACATGCAGGAGTTTTTCGACGCCTTCAAAATCAAGCCCGGCGCGCCCATGTGGCGCCCACCCGAGTCGCGCGCGAAGATTTGGTAGGCTCTTAATCGTGGCAAGCGTCGGAGAGCCGGGCCGGAGTCTCAGCCGGATCTGGCCCTCGCCGGGCGCCGCCTGCGGGAGTTAGCTACACGCACGAAAGCGATCGCAAAAATTCGTCGCGGCCAAGGACGGCGAACCGTTGGAGGTGATCCTACCTTGCCCGCGTTTGGCGAATTGGCGGCGACGCTGGGCTGGGACCTTGATGCGGAAGCCGAAACCGACCTAAGGGAAACGCGTCGTGATCTAACTGCCGGTCAGGCCGAATCATTCCTGCCGCTTGATTCGCTTTAACGTCCGCAGTGGCACTACATCGCCGCGCGGCACGCTAATTTGAACGGCTCGACGAACGGATAAAAGTCCAGCCGCCTACTTGATCGCCGCGTAGATGCGGTGGACGTCGTCGTGTTCGTCCAGCGTGTGGAGAAAATCGGTGACTTGAGTCCTCTGAGGTTCGGGAAGCTCGATGTAATTCTTAGCGATGTACGACATTTCCGACATGGTCACGGACCATTTGTTTTGGACGAGGTATTTGGAAACGGCGTCGAGGCTGGTGGGCTGGCAATAAAATCTGGCCGCGATGTGGTCTTCCGCCACGTCAGCGCCGGTCATCGGTTCGACCTCGTCGGCGCCCGCTTCAATGGCGGCCGCTTCGATGTCTTGCTTCTTGTCCGCGTGATGCGCCTCGACAACGCCCCGGCGGTCGAAGAAAAACGCGACGGCGCCGGGCGCGCCCAGCTGGCCGGCTTTGAATAGGTGGCGAATCTCCGGCGCGGTGCGATTACGATTATCGGTGAGGCACTCGACGATCACCGGAACTTTCCCCGGCGTGAAGCCCTCGAAAGTGACGGTCTCGTAAACGACTTTTTCGTCGAGGAGTCCGGCGCCTTTCTTGATCGCGCGCTCGATGGTGTCACGCGGCACGGACTGCTTTTTGGCGGTTTCGACGGCGGCCCAGAGGCGGGCGTTATTCTCGGGATGCGGGTCGCCGAGCTTGGCGGCGACGATGATTTCTTTGACGAGCTTGCCGATCAACGCGCCGCGTTTGCTGGCGTTGGCGACTCTTCCGGCCTGTTTCCATTGTGCGCCCATAAGGTGGGCATAATAGGAGCCGCGCGGCGTTTCTGCAAGCGCGGTTGGAGGCCCGACGACACGGTCCAGGATTGACGGAAAGCGGGGCCAAAACAAAACTCCGCCCGTGAATTCGCGCCCAGCCGCAAAACCAAAGACCGCCAAAAGGGCGCGGTCGGCGGACGGACGGAGGTCACGATGAACGTGCTGGTCGGACCGAGCGAGCACGAACGCTTTTCCCTGGAAAGCGCCAGCCGTCACTCGGTCCGGCGATTCGACTGGCCGCCGGCGCGAGGGCCGCTGAATTGGAGTTCGGTCCTCCGGCCCGCGGACGATGGTTGGCGACCCGACGCCGTGGTCTGGACGTGGCCGGAGTACGCGCCCTGGCCGGCGCTGGAAGCGTGTCCGATCCCGTTGATCGCGGTCGTCGGCGATTGGCACCTGAATTGGAGCGTCTTGTCGCGGACGCTGGCCTCCTGCGACTGGATCGTCGCCGATAAGCGGGGCGTCGGCCAATTGCGGGCGTTGGGCTATCGGAACTGCAGTTATTGGGCGGCCTACGCCTACGCGGGCCGGCCGCGGGAGTTTCCCACGGAGCCGCCGCGCTACGACATCTCATTTATTGGCCGCCTCAACTTTCACATCCATCGGCGCCGCGCGCGGATTCTCGCGCAGGTGGCGCGGCTTTCCGAGCGTTACCGCGTGCTGATTCGCAAGGACATTTTTGGTGAGGAGTACTTTGCGGCGCTGGCGGGCAGCCGGATTGTGATCAATGAAGGGCTGCGGGGAGAAATGAACCTGCGGGCCTACGAGGCGCCAGCGTGCGGCGCGCTCCTGTTCATGGACCGCGAAAACCTCGAGGCGCGGGACTTTCTGAATGATCGGGCAGAATGCGTCTATTACGGTGAAGCTGACCTGACAGCGTTGCTGGAATTTTATCTGCGGAACGAACCGCTCCGCCGAACCGTCGCGCTGGCCGGCCACGAGCGTTTGAAATCCGCGACCGCCGCCGCTCACTTCACGCGGCTTCTCGATGAACTGAGTACTATTGACTGGGGTCGCCGCGAATCCACGCGGTGGAACACCGTCGCGCCGGCCGAGCGGTTTTATCAGGCCGGACGCTGGTTTGCCCTGGCTGGCTCACTCCACGGTCCGGCCGATGTCGCGCTCAAGCAGGCTGCGGTGATGGCCCCCGAAAATATCGGGTATCTCAACGGTCTGGCGGTCTGGGAGGTCGGCTGCGCGTACGCGTGCGGCCAAGCCGGACGGACGGCGGAGGCGGACTCGTACCTCGCGCGCGCCGAGGAACGGTGGCGGCGGGTTTTGTCGAGCGCTCCAGACCACGTGCTCGCGCGGGCGAATTGGGGTTTGGCGCTGGCGCTCTTGGGCCGGAACGCGCGCGCCGCGGAAATACTGGCGGAGAGCCTCGATCGCCTCGCGCGCGGGGAAACCCGCGGCTTGGGCGCGGATGGCTTTCCGCTGATGTTTGAGAAAACGGTATCGTACATGGGCGTGCCGATTCCCGATAATCCCAGCGTGACCACGTTTCGCGTCGAATGGGAACGGTTGGCCGCGACGAACGCCGGGGACGAGGGCCGAGCGATCGCCGGCGCCCGTGACCTACTGGCCTGGCGTTGCGCGTGCAAATTGGGCGAGCTTCTGGCCAACGCGGGAGACGCGGCCGGAGCCGCGCGGCGCTACGAGCACGCAACCCAAGTCGCAAGCCATCTCGAAGAAGGGTGGATTGGCCTCAGTGACGCGCTGAAGAAACTTGGTCGGTTGCCCGAGGCCGCCGAGGCGTTGGCCGCGGCGTTGCGCTGTCAGCCGTGGGATTTTATCGCGCGGGTAAGGCTGGTCGAACTGCTGGTCCAATTGGGGGCCGACGCGGCCGCCAATGCGCTCGCGGCGGAAGGGTTGGCGCTGAACCGGAGTCTGTCCTAATAGCCGTGGCAAAGGGATCACGGTTGCTTCCCCTGCCCCGCGCGGCATACTGGCGCGGATGAGCGCTCCGGCGGCAAATCGTCCGTCGAATGCCTCGGCCACCGAGCGAGAATACCGTCCGCTCGAGCCGAGTCGCTCCTTCATTCTGCAGGAAAGCGCGCGACGCCATCAGTGGCAAGGCGTTGGGTTGCTTTCGATCAAGGCGTTCTTCGGCGGACGCGCGCAGTACGATGTGGGCCGCGGTCACTACGCGGTCGATGACCAAACGTATCTCCTGTTGAACGACCGGCAGCCGTACCGGATCGCCCTCGACTCCGCCCGGCCGGTCGAGTCTTTCTGCGTCTTCTTCGCGCGCGGGTTGGCCGAGGAAGTTCAGCGGAGCGTCACCACGCCGTCTGAACGGCTCTTGGACTCGCCCGCGGCCGCCGATGAGCCGGCCCTCCGTTTCTTCGACGGCAATTATCGGCACGATGACCTCCTTTCGCCCGCGCTGCTTCGGCTGCGGTCCGCGTACGGCAGGCGCCAAGGCGAGGCCAATTGGCTGACGGAGCAGTTGCACGGGCTGGTCGAGCGCTTACTGCAGGCGCACCAACACGCGCGACGCGACGCGGAGCGCCTGAGCGCCGTTCGTTCCGCGACGCGCGACGAATTGTATCGGCGCCTACTCCGGGCGCGCGACTACGCCGCCGCCTCGTTCGCGGAACCGGTCACCCTCGCCGATCTTTCGCGCGTGGCGTGTCTTTCACCAAACCACCTGCTGCGGACCTTCCGGCAGGCGTTCGGGATGACCCCGCATCAATACCTCACCGAGCGCCGGCTCGACGAAGCGCGCCGTCTGTTGACCCGCACGGAGATGACCGTGACGGAGGTTTGCCTTGAGGCCGGCTTTGAAAGCCTCGGTTCGTTCAGCTCGCTGTTTCGCCGCCGTTTTGGCGTTCCGCCTTCGGTCTTTCGCCGCGAAAAAGGTGATTTTGAAGAAGCAGCCGCCATCGCCGTTTGGAATGATGCGGCCTAACGCGGCGCCGATTTGACGGCGGACCGCGACGTCAACCCGCGGGCGCGCGAGCCGACCGCGATACAATAGAGATCAATATGAACCCATCGCTGAATCAAATCGGGCAAATCTCGGTCAACGTTCACGAACTCGAACGCGCCACTGCGTTCTATCGTGATACCCTCGGAATGAAGTGCCTCTTCACGGTTCCAAAAATGGCTTTCTTCGATTGCGGCGGCATCCGCTTGATGCTCGCGCCACCAGAGAAACCGGAGTTCGACCATCCCAGCTCGATCCTCTATTTCAAGGTCGAGGATATTGACGGCGCCGCCGCGACGTTACTTGAGCGCGGGGTCGCGTTCGACGCGAAGCCGCATTTGGTCGCCCGCATGCCGGCGCACGATCTGTGGCTGGCCTTCTTTCGCGACTCCGAAAACAACCTGCTCAGCTTGATGGGCGAGAAGCCCCGGGCTTGAGACGGCGCGGTTAGTGCCGTGACTCGACCGCCCCGCCTGACGGCCGGGCGGCGGGCAGGTCGCCGGCGCCGAGCTTGCGTCTGAAGAGCCCGATCGCCAAACCGTAACCCATCAGCGCCAACTCGGGATCGTAGCGCGGCCCTTCATCGCGCAGGAAGGCGTGCTGGCCGTTGAATTCGTGCCACGTAAAGTGAATTCCGGCCTCGACCATCGCTTGATAAATCAGCGCGCGACCCTCTCGCGGAACATGCGGGTCTTGGCGGCCCCAAATCATCAGCATTTCGCCTTTGATCTCGCGCATGCGGTCGAGCGAATTGTCGTTCATCCCTTTGCCCAGGCCGCGCTTGTGGATGTCGGTCGCGTAGAAGCAAACCCCGGCTAACACGTCGGGATTCATCGCGGCGCGGAACGACAGATGGCCGCCGATGCAGATTCCCATCACGCCCAGTTTCCCGGTGCACACGGGATGCGACTTGAGAAAATCGAGGGCCGCGCGGGCGTCGGTGTCGTAACCACCCAGTTCTTTGGTGGTCTTGTGCGCGTTACCGCGCTCCGCGCCAGCCTGATCGTAGGCGAGCACGGTCCCCGCGGGTTCCAATTCGTGATAAATCTCCGGCACGGCGACGAGGAATCCGTGTCCGGCGAGCAACGCCGCGGTCCGCCGGATCGGTCCGGTGACTTGGAAGATCTCCGAGTACAAAAGGACGCCCGGGTACTGCCCGTCCGCGGCGGGGCGGAAGATATAGGTCCGCATCGGACCGCTGGGTGTCTGGAGCTCCGTTGATTCGTTATCTTTGATTATCATAAGCCCTCGCGCATGGTTGATCTAAGCCGGCATTTTTCAGCAGAGCCCGGCTCAAAGAAAGGTTAAAATTTGGACTGACAAAGTGAAGGGCGCCTCTCGCCAGCCGAGTCTTATGCTCAGATCTACACTCGCGTCTCGCCTCAACCGCAGACCGAGCGACGCAAGTATTGCGTGTGGCCGCCAGCGAAATGTATCGCATAGCTTACCGCAGTTTCAGTTCGTAGTAAGCGACCTCGGCGAGCGGATTCTCGTAGTAAGGCGGGATTTCTCGGAAACCGAGCGCCGCGTACAACGCGCGGGCGGCCGCCATCGCACGCATCGTGTCGAGGCGCAACGCCTGGTAGCCAATCGTCGCGGCTTCGCGGATCGCGTTTTCGACCAGCCGACGACCAATGCCAAAGCGGCGGAATTCGGGACGGACGTAAAGCCGCTTGAGCTCGCCGATCCCCGGAGCCAACGGGCCGAGCGCCAGACAGCCGGCCAGGCTCGTTTCCCATTCGGCGAGCCAGAGGCGCCCCTCCGGCGGCGCGTACCGGCCGGGCAAGCCAGCCAACTCCTGCGCGAAATTCTGGAAGCAGAGCGAGATGTTGAGCGACGCGGCGTATTCCTCGAAGAGCGCCCGCGCGGCTTGAATCCGCGATGGGTCCGTGGCGGCGATCAACCGGCAGCCGGGCATAGCAGGTCTCCGCGCAACACCGTAACCGCTCGTCCCCCTAAATAAACGCGATCGCCAGCGACCCGGGTCTTGACGATGCCGCCCCGGGCGGAAGCTTGGAAGGCGGTCATCTCCGTCTTTTGCAAGCGCTGCGCCCAGAAAGGAGCCAGCGTGCAATGCGCGGAGCCGGTGACCGGATCCTCGTTGACTCCCGCCGCCGGCGCGAAGAAGCGGGAAATAAAATCGAACTCGGGGCGATCCGACCGCGCGGTTACAATCAGCCCGCGAACTGGGCATTCCGCGAGTCGCGCCAAGTCGGGCTTCAAATTTCGCACCGCGTCCGCCGAATCCAGTTCCAACAGATAATCGTAGGCGCTACGACCGATGAATCGCGGAACCACGCCAACCGCTTCGGTCAGTTCCGGCGGGGACGGCGCCGGTTCGGCGATCCGCCCGGGAAAATTCAGCCAAATTTCCGAGGCGCCCTGTTCCGCCGTGAGCGCTCCGCTCAACGTATAAAAACGCGCGACCGTCCCCGGCGCCAAACGCCCGGTCTCCCAGAGCACGTGGGCGCTCGCGAGCGTGGCGTGGCCACAAAGCGCGACTTCAACTTTCGGCGTAAACCACCGGAGCCGGTAACCGTCCTCCGCCGGGCTGAGAAACGCGGTTTCGGAAAGATTCATCTCCCTGGCCACGTTTTGCATCCAGGCGTCCTCGGCGTCGTCCGGCAAAAGACAGACCGCCGCGGGATTGCCGGCGAACGGCCGGTCACTGAAGGCGTCCACTTGATAGAGGGGGAGGTTCATAAAAAACACGCAAAGAATTAAGACGCGGAGGCGGCCGCAACCGGCGCCCCGAGCAGGCGCCGCATGTACTCGACTCGGATGAAACCGAAACGTTCGTAAAGCCCGTGCGCGTCCCGGGTGGCGAGGACTTGCTGGCGAACCTGCAAGCGCGGGTGATCAAACAAGGTTTTGACCATCCACTTGCCCAAGCCGGCCGCGCGATGCTCCGGATGAATGATCACGTCGCCAATCCAGGCGAACGTGGCGTAATCGCTCACGGCCCGGGCAAAGCCGACCTGCCGCCCCTGACGGTATAATCCCACGCAAAGCGAGCCGGCCAGAGATCGCTCGATCACTTCGCGCGGCCGATCCGCGGCCCAATAACTTGTGGCCAGAAGCGCGCAAATCACGTCCAAGTCCAGCTCGGCCGAATCGTCGCTCAGGCGGAATTCTCCATGCTGCCATTCCATGCGTGGGAATAAAACGGAGCGCGCGCGCGTTTCCAAGCCTAAATGAGGCCGCCCCGGAAAGCGCGAGACCAACGCCATCGAGGCGTTCACCCGCGAGGCAAAAGCTCGAGTCAGGCGCTTGCGCCCGCGAAGCCGTTCAAACTTCGGTAACACCATTATGAGCTTTTCGGAGGATACCCAACGTCCCTCCCGGCGCCTGCGTAACAATCCAATGGAGTCGAACTCCGGTTTGACATTCCGAGAGGAACGACAATCCAGGAGGAACGGCTTGAAAAAACCGGGGACCGGCCCAAAATCCGCCGCAAAGCCTGTAATGAACCCGAGATTCCACGCATGCTCGCTGCTTGCCGTCAATAATCGCGCTCGCTGCCGGGATTCGTGTGTGCTGACGAACGAAGCATGAATCGCCTGCTGACAGCGCTCACACTCACGCTCTTGCTCGGTCTCATGGCGGCGCGAGGCCTGTCCGCCGCGGAGCCGGATTACAGCCGCGACATCAAGCCGATCCTCGAAAAGCGCTGTTATGCCTGCCATAGCCGTTTGAAGCAGGAAGCCAGGTTGCGGCTCGACGCCGGAGCCCTCATCCACAAAGGCGGCAAGAATGGCTCCGTTTTGGCGCCGAAGAACGGTGGCGCAAGTGAGCTTATCCAACGTCTCACGACTCCCGATGAAGACGACCGGATGCCACCCGAAGGCAAGCCGCTGGCGCCCGATCAAATCGCGTTGATCAAGTCCTGGATCGACGCTGGGGCAACGTTTCCCGCGGGCGAGGCCATTCCGCGGCTGCCCGCCGAACATTGGGCGTTTCAACCGGTGCGCCGCCCGCCCGTTCCGCCGGTGAAAGACAGAAAATGGGCGCGCAATCCGATCGACTGTTTCGTGCTGGCCAAACTCGAAGCGCGCGGCTGGCGTCCGGCCAAGGAAGCCGCGCCGGGAGCGCTGCTGCGTCGTCTGCACCTTGATCTCAACGGTCTGCCTCCGACGCTCGAGGAGCAAGACGCTTTCGCGCGGGCCGCGGGCGGCGGCCGAGCCGACGCCGCGCTTGACGCCGTGATCGACAATCTGCTGGCCCGTCCGCAATACGGCGAGCGTTGGGCGCGGCACTGGCTCGATGTCGCGCGGTACGCCGACAGCAACGGCTACGAGCGCGACGCGGAGAAGCCGTTCGTCTGGCGCTACCGCGACTACGTCATCCGCGCTTTCAACGCCGACAAACCTTACAATCGATTTCTCCTCGAGCAATTCGCCGGCGACGAGCTTCCCGACGCGGACGCGGAGACGATCATCGCCACCGGCCTGCAGCGCCTTGGCAATTGGGATGACGAGCCGGCCGACCCCGCGACCGACCGTTTCGATCAACTCGATGACATCGTCAGCACGACTTCCCAGGCCGTGCTCGGACTGACGCTTGGCTGCGCGCGCTGCCACGATCACAAGTTCGAGCCGCTCACCACGCGGGATTACTACAGCATGGTCGCGATCTTCAGCCCGCTGAAGCGGCCACAAAACGGACGGACCGAACTCACTTTGCCGGCCGGCCGAGCCGAGGAAACCGCCGCGCTTGCGGAACGGGATCGAATGATCAGTGAACTGCGACGCCAGACCAACACGCTTTCCGTCGCGGAAATTGTGCGGCGCGCCCAGAAGCTTCGTGACGCGACTCCGGATTTGCCGCAGGCCTATGTCTTCAACGAGCCTTCATCCGATGTTCCGCCGTCGCATATTCTGCTGCGCGGCAGCCCGGCGCGGCTTGGCCCCGAGGTTTCGCCCGGCGTCCCCGTGGTCCTGGCGCCGCGGCAGCCGGAGTTTCCCGCGCCGAGTCCGGGCGCCAGTCGGCGGCGGCTGGGCTTGGCGCGCTGGTTGGCCAGCAACGAGAACCCACTGACCGCGCGGGTCATCGTCAACCGCGTCTGGCAGCAACACTTCGGCGCGGGACTCGTTCGCACGGCGAGCGATTTCGGCGTCATGGGCGAGCCACCAACGCATCCGGAGTTGCTAGATTGGCTGGCCGACTGGTTTACGCACGAGGGTCACTGGTCGTTGAAATCGCTTCACCGTCTCATTCTGTCCAGCAACGCGTGGCGTATGAGTCGAGCTACGAATCCAGAATACGCCGCGGCCGATTCCGAGAATCGCCTCATTTGGCGCGCTGCCTACCACCGCCTCGAAGTCGAGGCGCTGCGCGACGCGATGCTGGCCGTCAGCGGGCAGCTTAACCCAACGATGTACGGGCGGGGGGTTTTCCTGCGGATTCCGCAAGCCGCCATCGAAGCGAACACGGACCAGGATTCGATCTGGAAAGCGTCACCCGCGGCCGATCAGGCGCGGCGCTCAATCTACGCCTTCGTGAAACGCGGCCTCGTGGCGCCGATGTTCGAGACGTTGGATCTTTGCGATACGGTTCACAGCTCCGCGCGGCGCAATGTCACGACCGTGGCTCCCCAGGCGCTGACGCTCTTCAACGGCGATTTTGTCAACGAACAGGCCCGTCTTTTCGCCGCGCGCCTCCGGAGCGAAGCTGGCGCGAATCCGCGCGATCAAATCACGCGCGCCTTCCGACTGGCGCTCTGCCGCGCGCCCACCAGCGCCGAGACCTCCGATATGGCGGCGTTCCTTCACTCCGAAGCCGCCCAACGGCGGGCCGAGGCTCCGGCGACCGCGCCGCTTACGGAAACGTCGGCGGCCCGCGCCTCCCTGGAACAGTTGTGCCGGGTGATCCTGAACCTCAACGAATTCGCCTATGCCGAGTGAACCCGGATCAAGCTTCAACCCCAAACCAGCGCCTATCGGCCGCTCCCGCCGCGACTTTCTTTGGCAGGCGGGCGGAGGATTCGCCGGGCTGGCGCTGATCGATCTCCTTTCACGCGCTGGCGCCTTAGGTCCGGATGTCCACGCGGACCCGGCCGGTCAGCGCCCGCTCGCGCTTAGGCCGCCGCATTTCCCGGCCAAAGCCAAACACGTTGTGTTTCTCTTCATGAACGGTGGGCCGAGCCAGGTAGATACCTTCGATCCCAAGCCCGAACTCGGACGGCGCCATGGCGAGGCCTACACCGGCGACGCGAAAATCGGCTCGAACGGGCGGGCCATTGGCCACCTGATGCAATCGCCCTTCGAGTTCAAGCGGCACGGGAGCAGCGGGCTGGAAATCAGCAGCCTCTTTCCGCACACGGCGAAATTCGCGGACGACCTTTGCGTAATCCGCTCGATGCATTCCGACACGGCGGCGCACGCCTCCGGTTGTCTGCAAATGAACACCGGGAACGTTCTCATCGGCAAACCGAGCGTCGGCTCTTGGCTGACCTACGGCTTGGGCGCGCTCAATGATAACCTCCCCAGTTTTGTCGTGATGACCGACCCGCGCGGCGGGCCGATTGGGAGCGCTTCGAACTGGTCCTCTGGTTACATGCCCGCGGCGTATCAAGGCACGCTTTTCCGCAGCGCGGGCGTCCCACTGCTCGATTTGGCGACGCCCCCGAGCGCCGCCGGAGCCGCGCAACGGCGCAGCCTCGATCTCCTCCAGAAGCTCAACGCCGAACATCTCCAGTCGCGCCCCGGCGAGTCCGAACTGGCGGCGCGGATCGAGTCCTACGAACTAGCGTTTCGCATGCAGACTGCCGCGGCCGGAGTCGTCGATCTCGGCCGGGAGAGCGCCGTCACCAAGGAGGCGTACGGTCTCAATGAGAAACTTACCGCTGACTTTGGCCGAAAATGCCTCATCACCCGGCGGTTGCTCGAAAACGGCGTGCGCTTCGTTCAACTATACTCCGGGGGCGGACACATTGAAGACACTTGGGATGGTCACAACGATTGCGCCACCAACCACCGCCTCCACGCTGGCGAGACCGACAGGCCGATCGCCGCGCTGATCGCCGACCTCAAACGCACCGGCCTTTGGGAGGAAACCGTACTCGTGTGGGGCGGCGAATTCGGACGCACTCCGACCAGTGAAGGGGTCGGCAAACCGGGTCGCGACCACGACTGGCACGGCTTCTCGATGTGGCTGGCAGGCGCCGGCGTCAAGGGCGGCCAAGCCATCGGCGCGACCGACGAGGTCGGCTTCAAGGCGGCGGACGAGCCGTGTCATGTGTCGGACCTGCACGCGACCATTCTCCATCTCATGGGCCTCGATCACACGAAACTCACCTATTTCCACTCCGGGCTTGCCCAGCGCCTGACTGGCGTGATCGAGCGCAATGTGATTCGCAAAGCGCTGGCTTGAGGCAACGCCCCAGGCAAAACTTTCCTGTCACCTCATCGGGCTTTCGCGCCACCTGCCTGACGTTATGATGACGAAAACTTTGGCAGCAGTGGAATGTAACGACGCGGAGCTGGTGGCGCAAAGCCTGGCCGGCGATCGGGATGCTTTCGGGCAGATTGTGACGCGCTATCAATCGCTGGTTTGCTCGCTGGCCTACAGCGCGATCGGCCGACTCGGGCAAAGCGAGGATATTGCCCAGGAAACCTTTATCACCGCCTGGAAACACCTGGCGCAGTTGCGGGAACGCGGAAAACTGCGGGCCTGGCTATGCGGCATCGCCCGCAACCGGATCAACAACTGCCTCCGCCGCGAGGGGCGAGAGCCGGCGCACCTCGCGGAGCCGCTGGACCTGGCGCCGGAAGCAGAGTCGCCGGAAAAACTGCCGGTCGAGCAGGCGATCAACCGCGAGGAGGAAGCGATTCTGTGGCGCTCCCTCGAGCGCATTCCGGCCATTTACCGCGAGCCGCTGATACTTTTCTATCGCGAACAACGCTCCATCGCGCGCGTCGCTGAATCGCTGGAATTGTCGGAAGAGGCGGTCAAGCAGCGGCTTTCGCGCGGGCGCAAGCTCTTGCAGGAACAAGTGGCAGCGTTCGTCGAAGGCGCCTTGCGGCAATCGACGCCGGGACGGGCCTTTACGGCGCTGGTGGTCGCCGCTTTGCCAGCGTCGGTCGCGAAAGCGACCGCGGCCACCGTCGCGACCGCCGCGGTCCAAGGAGTCGCAACGGCCAAAGCCACGACCGGATTCGGCCTCTTCGGCGGTTTTTTGTCACCCCTGCTCGGACCGGTGGGTGGTTTGATCGGGATGAAGGGCTTTATTGAAAGCTCCCGGTCTCCGCGCGAACGAATATTTTCGACCCGCTGGGCGGCGACGCTGATGATCTTGGCCGTCGGATTCGCGCTTGGCATCATCGTACTCGGTCCCGGACAGAGTTTGCGGTCGGGCGCCAAGTCCGACGCTTCGATGACGCCCCTCTGGAGCTTCGTCGGCGTCTATGCTGTCGCGGTGGCGAGCGCGGCGACGTGGGCCGCGCGGCGCCGGAAACAAATTCAAATTGAGGAAGGAACCTTCGACGAACTCGGAGCGACGCTGCCGTTTTACGACACGGATTCGAGAGGGTTCAAGTGGAACGTCTATGGCGCCTTGCTCGGAGCGGTTTTTAGCGGTCCGCCGGGCTGGTTGATGCTGGCGGCCGCGCGGGCCGGTGACCGCGCCACGCTCATGGCGGTGACGGTCGCGGCTTTCGCGCTCTTCTGGTTCGGCGCGCAAGCGATCCTCCGCCGCGCGGATCGCGCCCTGCCCGTGATGGTGGGCGTGGCGGGAATCTCGTGGGGCCTGCTGCTCGCTACGCTTCAACTCCGTTGGCAAGCCTGGACTGGCGCGTCGCCGTGGCGCCGAAACGGTGGGGCATTTTCTTACCTGACGATCGGTACGCTGATCTTTCTGCTCTTGCTCGCGGCTTGGTTAGTCAAGCGACGGGCGCCGTCGAGCACGACTCGTCGCGCCGATCGTTAATGCCACCCGCGTTGCCGCTTGGGCGGCGCGGCACGCTCCGATCAACGGCCAACCACCAAAATGTCGAGCAAGCCCGGACCACCTCGGCCACCACCACGACGACCGCCACCGGGTTGATCACCCGCCGGTGGTGTCGCAGGCGCGGCCGGAGCCGCCGCCGACGCGGGAGCGGGTTCGGTGGTAATCAGAACGATGTGGTCCGTCTTGGCGTCGAGGGTGCAGGTCTTCGCCCGGTTTTTGGTTTGGACCGTTTGTTCGACCTCAAAGCTCGTCGGGCTAGTCTCCTTAATAATCGTCAACGTGCCGTCGCCTTGGGAGCTAAACGCCTCCATGGTGTTGGGATTGAACCCGCCGCCGTCCACGCCCTTGCCGATCGGGAGCGTCGCCAGGATTTTGCCGTCGTCCGAACTCAGGATGACCGCGGTCGCCGGTTCGTGACAGAACGCGAACAGGACATGGTTTTTCACGTCAAATCCCAGCCCAGCTGGCCCGCCGCCCTTGCCGCCCAACTCGAAGTTCCCGGTCACTTTGAGCGCATTCACATCCACAACCGCGATTTTGTCCTTATCTTCAAGCGTGACATAAAGATGTCCGGCGCCGTCGCTGGCGGCCTGTTCGGGCGCGCCGCCGAGATCAATCGTGCCGACAACGGAACCATCCTTGGCGTCGATCACGGTGGCGTTCGGGGCGCGATGGCTGAAAACATAAACCCGCGCGGTGGCCGGTTCGAAAAGGATACCGTCCGGCCCGCCCTGCACCTCGATGGTCTTAATAGTCTCGAGCGTCTTGGTGTCCCACATGACCACGGGGCTGCTGGAGCAAAAACCGTGGTGCGACTTGGGATCGACCGCGACTCCGCGCGCCCTGGCGTTGGTGATGGAGCCAGTCGATTTGAGGGTGTCCAAATCGAACACCAGAACCTGATTGCCGCGCGGAACGTATAGCTGGCGGTCCTCGCTATCGGCGAAAACGTAGTCGATTCCGCCCGTCCCCATCGTTTGGGAAGTATTGAGGATCTTGTAGGGACCGGCGCCCGGCGCCGTTTCGCCGAAGGTCGTTGAACTGAAGGCGATTACGCCGCTCAAGGCGGCCCCAGCGGCAAGGGCAAAACGACTCATTCTCATTTTCTCTTAATGGAGTTTGGCGGCCCCGCGGCTCATCACGAGTCGCGGCGCCGAGGTTTATTGAAATCAAGAGGCAAGACGGCAGCCGAGCACGCGAGGTTACACCGAACTCGCTTCGCGGCTTCATCGGTGGCGCCTACCGACGCGTTCTCAATCGAGTTAACGCGGGCATTTCACGGAGATCCCTTTTCGTCTTTACTGCCGATGCCGCGGGCGCTAGTTCGGGCCGCGTATGAAGAAAGTCAACACTCACGCGCTCGCCGAGGACCGTTGGACGTCACCGAAAGGCAAATTCTCCGGATCGAGTATCGAGATCTCGGTCGCCCTGGGCCGCAAACCACTCTCGACGGACCTCAACGAGCGGCACCCTTTTGACGTCGAAATCTGCCGCATTCCGCCAGGAAAACGCGCGTATCCGTACCATTCCCACAGCGCGCAATGGGAGTTTTACCACGTCATTTCCGGCCGGGGCGCCGTTCGACATAAGGACGGAACGACGCCGATCGAGCCGGGCGACGCGTTCATCTTCGGTCCAGATGAACCGCATCAACTCATCAACGACGGCGCCGCCGACTTGGTGCTTTACGTGGTCGCGGACAACCCCCTCGGCGAATCCTGTCACTACCCCGACAGCCAGAAATGGATCGTCCGCTCGCCCGAGCGCCGGTTGATTCGCTCCGAGCCGTTGGACTATTTCGACGGCGAAGAGTGAAGTCGGGTGGGGCCGGGGAGCAAATCTCTTCTCTGCGTCGAACTACATGGACGCCGGCGCGGCGGCCGCGATTAGAATTGGATCGGACCGCCGATAGGTCTTCGATTTGGCGTGCGCGGCTTCCGGGCGAACGATCCATTGCTCGGGGCAAAAATGCGAATCGACGAGCGCTTGAAGCACGGGCGTGTCGCGGGCAGGCGAAATGGTCATCAGGTCACCGGGGCTGAGGAACGGGTAGAATCGCGTGTGGCCCCTAATTCTGGCGAAAAAGAACCTCCCCTGGCCAGGATCGGCTCGGGGCGCATTCGGCAAAAAGACCGGGCCATTCCAGCCGTGCTCCTCGGTGGCCGAAGGTTCTCTTTTCGAATGGGCCGCATCCAACCGCAGCTCGGCTCGGAAGACCCATTGGCCGCCCTTGCTTACGCGAATCGAGACCGGAAGGTCCGTCGCGATTGAACAATCCGCGTGGTCATAAGGCGTCGCAAAAAGAACACGCTCGCAAAAGGCGAAAAAGCGAAATGAGTTGTACGCGCGGAGAAGTAACGCCTGGTCACGCCAGGCGTGGGACGCCCTTCCCTCGACCAAAACGGAGAAGCTTACCTCCGTGAAACGAACGCCCTTAAACTTCATCTTTCCCGTCGTGACGAGAATCTGCGCCTTCCTCTCGCGTTCCGCGGGAACCAGTTCCTCCTCCCTCAACCAATCCCGCCAATAGGCCAAGTCGGCCGTGCCCAGCAGCGAAACTTCCCGCACTTGCGCCAGGTCCGCGACGTAACGTATTTCGGCTGATCTATCCATTCTAAACGGGAACGTCGCTATTAACGTGACCCGATCCCAACGGGCTCCGACGAACAGTTGCGCTAAGCTGGCGCTGTGTCAACACGAGACATTTTCAAGGGGCGCACAATCCCGCAACGAGATCAAATCAACCAACTAGAATTACAATATCGCGACTTCAGGCGCATCTCTTGAGACGTCGATACACTTCATGATGCGAGACGATGAAAATATTTCATGAGCGTTCAACAAAAAAGGCTTGCCATTGATCAAGTGGAACAAGACACTTACTCGCGAAAGGAATGATTTACCGGAGATAAGATTGGCTAGTTGGATTACTCGATCAATCGATTAACGCATGAAAAAACCATCTCGAGAAATCGACATCCACGAGTTGGTGAATCGGCTAGACCACTCGAAGGCGATCGCTGGGGCCTCGAAATGGCAACGGCATTCTCAGGAGTTTTCGGACTGGCTTCAAGATGCCCTGCTAACCTTGCGTCAAGTCGATCCCGAGTTTGAACGGAGTTTTAATCAGATCCCGTTCAGCCCGACCGTTGTTAACCCATTGATGACAAACGAGGTATGGGAAGCGGCCTTTCGGAGCGGAATAACTCAGGCGATAAGATTGATTGATGTCGCCCTAAGCGAGTTAAAGTCCACTCAGATACGTCAGGAACGCGAAGCTCCCAAAAATGACGGACCTGAAAAAACGCGATCTAAGCGGGGAGTTTTCATCGGGCATGGCCGTGAGCTTACCTGCCTGCAGGCAGTGGAGAATTTTGTGATCAAAATCGGATTTGATCCAGTAGTGCTAAAAGACCAGGGGAGTGGTGGATTGGTTTTACTCGATAAACTCGAAGCTTCGGCGAATGTCGATTTCGCTATCATTCTACTAACGCCTGATGACCTCGGACGCCTAAAGGATGAAACGGAATTGAACCCACGCGCGCGCCAAAACGTCATTTTCGAATTTGGATATCTAATCGCGAAACTCGGACGGCATCGAGTTTGCACGGTGATGAAAGATATGGTTGAGATGCCCTCTAATGTTCTCGGTCTGGTTCACATCCCATACGATCCGGAAGGGATTTGGCGTTTTAAGATTCTAAAGGAAATGACGACGGGAGGATTAAAAGTTGATGCAAACAACGCTCTCTGAACAATTCAAAACGGAGCTGGATGACTTCACGACCAGCTACAGCGCCTTAATAAAAATGCTATTCGTTCTGGACGACGAATTTGTGCTCGTCGCAAAGGGAACGGGAACTCAGCGAGCGCTCGAACGCATCGACGTCGTGAGAATCTCAAAAGAGATCAAGGCAATGTATGGAGAAATCCGACCGATTGCCGCGACTCAGAAAGCCGGGCCGGCGCCGAGAGGTTACCATATTGCCCTTCGCTTTGATTCCACCGTAGTGTGCCGCCCATTCAATGGAGGATACCTTGTGGTCATCGGTGAGCAGGGTTCCGCCGTTCACAAGTTGAGAACTCTGCCAAATCAATTGATACTTTCGTTGGAAAAACTGATTAAGGAAAGGCACTAACTGTGATCCGAACACCGGCTACCGAGATTCTCTTTGCAAAATTCCGGCTTGAGCCAGACATAAAGATGTTTGCGCTTTTCACAGTTCCCGGCGCTCTAATCGAGGAGAAGACCGAAAAGGAGAGTTTTGCCAACTTGCACAATATCTGGACGTTTGCGGAGAACATTAAAAAGGAACTTAATGAGGGAAGCCTAACGGATGCGATCATAATCGGGCCCGTCGATCAGTTTTCATTCCAAATGATCGACATCAATGATGGGGAGGACCCATTTCTCGGCGTATTCTACGCGGGGGCCAAGGTGGATTTGGTGAATCTGGTCGAAAGAATGGTGGAGAACGCCAAGCTGGAAGCCAAGAGTAAACGAGACGCCGAACTGGAAGATCGGCTCAAGCTAAAGGCTACGCCGGAGCCGGGGGCTTTGTCCCTGACGCCGCCCCCCGCGAGGCCAGCGAAGCCGGCGGGACTCAATGGCCGCACGGTTATTGAAGGCCACCTGCTGAATAAGGTCCGCAAGCACGTCCTGGAATGGAGTGGAAATGGTAATGCCGATGGAACGAGCTATGAGGTGGAGGTCAGGTTTCACGGCTTGAATAGCCCCAAGCCAGTTAGAGGCGCCCGGGAAACCAACGAGCCGCCCCAGACGTTTCGGACCCAAGAGACCCGTTTCAGTCGCCTGGTTCCGAAACACCAATGGCACCTTAAAGCGACATACAGAATAAGAGCGGAAAAAGGTGGTACGTTCGGTGACTACTGCGAACCCTTTGATTGCCCCGCGACTTAGACGACGGCCCCGAAGTGGATGGCGGTGGAGGTTTAATGGCGCCTTCCGCGGGTATCCGGAATTCGGTGTGGCGCCCGGCGCCAAACGAAACACCTAATCTGACCGCACGCCGATAAAGTTCTCGCTGTTCAGGCCGGTGCGCTCATTCACGCTGACGATCACTTTTCGACCCGCTCCGGAAAAGTTGAGCTCCAGGCGATAAAAATTGATGCCGCCGACCAGGTCCAAATCCAGACGGAAAGTTGTATCATTGAGCCACTGGCCGGTGGCGGCTTGAGGCAGGTTGACAATTGGGTTGAGCGAGAAGCGCGGGACGGCGTCCAAGCCAATCGGGATTCTGACGCGCTCGGCGGCCCACCGAAGTTCGGCCTTGGCCTCGGTCGCTGCCTCGAACGCGAAGGTCAGCGCCGAAAGCTCCAAACCGTTCGGGGAGAATTTGAATGTTTTGCCGGAAACGCGCGCCGCGACGGCGGGCGGGGCCTCAACCGCGCGAGGCGTTGGCGCTTTGGCCGCGGCGGCGATTCGTTCTTGAAGTTGGTGGTAGGCCGCGGGATTGGCCGGCGCCGGTTGGTCCGATTTGATGGCCTTGAGAATGAACGGCGCCAGATCGCCCGGGTCGAAGCCACCACCGGTGAACACCAGCACCAGGTCGCGGGCTGGCCAGACCGTGATTCTCTGCCCGCCCCGCCCAATCGCTTCAAACACTCCCGGAAACTTCTCTCCGGGAACCCACCAATAGTAGCCGTAGTGATCGCCGTTGCCGGTTTCCTCGACGTGGGCGCTGGTCGCGGCGCTGAGCCAAGCCTCGGGGACGATCTGCCGGTCACCCCAGCGGCCGCGCTGGAGGAACAGCTGTCCAAGTTTGGCCATGTCGCGCGGGTGCAACTGCAGATCACTCCACCCATAATTATTTCCCCTGGGATCGGACGGCCACGCGGCGTCGCGGATGCCGAGCGGCTCAAATAACTCGCGGCGGGCCAGGGCCAGCTCGTTCGTGCCGGCGGCCTGGGTGAGCATCGCGGAGAGGAGATGGCAATTGGCGTTGCAGTAGGCAAACCGGGCGCCCGGCTCCGTGACCATCGGCAAATCAAGCGCGTATTGGACCCAGTCGCTCGTGCGGCGCATCTCGGCGAGGCGCCCGTCCACGTTGACCCGCGGGTCCTTCATGTCCACGCCGCAGTCCCACCCGGCCCGCATGGTGAGCAAGTCTTCGAGCTTAAGCGCGCGCTTGCGGGCGTCCAAATTCGCGATCGTCCGGCGCGGGAATTGATCGATGACAGTCTGGTGGACGTCGGGCAAGACGCCCTGATTGATCGCCAGTCCCACGAGCGTCGAAGTAACGCTCTTGGTGACGGAGGCGATATCGTGCCGCATCTCCACCTGATAGGGATGGAAGTAGGCGTCAAGCGCCAAGCGTCCGTGCCGAACAATCTGCACGCTATGCACCGGAACCTGACGCTCCCGCGCGAAATCAAACATTTCCACCAGCGCGGCCGAATCCAAGCCAACCTCTTCGGGCGCGCAGGTCGTCCACTCGCCCTTCACGTCCGCCGCCTGCGCGCAGGTCACTGAATTCACGAGCCATAGAAGATTCAGCGCCAGGAGAATGGCGCGGGTTCGCTTACGTCGGCTCGGCATCAGCGAAGAGTGAAGGCTTTCCGAAGAGCTTCAAGGAGTTTTCCGGCGGCTTCGGGGCGGTCGTGTGAGATAGAATTCTTCAGCGGGACTTAAGCAGGTTCACGAACCTGACTCGGCGTTCAAACGACGAGCTATTCTCATCGGCCCTTCCTGGGCCGTGATCTCGCGGTAGGCTGCTCCCGGGTGTCTCGTTTGCTAGACAACAAATTCGCACGGACATTGCCGAGTCCGGTCCGCAACAGAATTCGGCCTCGCACCGCGGCGGCGACGCCTCGCGCGGGCGCGAGCTTTCGACTGCCCTCGGCAGGCCAGTTTCGCGGCTCCTGGACGCAACGGCTCGTTCACCCGATCGGCCTACTTCTGTTTGAACGAGAACTTACGCGCCCCGGGCGCCTCGAAACCCGCGGGCGAGAGCGGATTACCCGGCTCGTTGCCAGTCAGCGTGAGCGTGCCATCCACCAACTGGTAGATCGCGTAGGTCGTCACGCCGACGTACTCACGGACAGGGCAGTCCGTGATGACGGCCACGAGTTGCTTCGGATTCGTCTCATAGACCGTAAACGCCGCCTTGTACCATTCGTTGGTGTCGGCGCTGCGAAACTCGAAGTTGGACCCTTGAAACACCAGTGACGCCGGCTTCGCTCCGCCGCCAATCTCCTGTCCGCGCCAGTCGCCCTGAAGGGCGGTCGTCACGGATGGCGTTGGTTTGGCCACGTCTGGATTCACCCGTTTCCAGACTTCATTCCATGGATTGCCGACGCCGACCAAGGTAAGCGTATCGCCCTCAAGCTTGACGTTGAACTTGGACGTTACGCCGATCAAATTCTTTGTGTTTTCGTTCGCGGACTCGACGGTTTCAAAATATTGATCGCCCTTAAGCCTCCAGG
The DNA here is from genome assembly GCA_964522665.1 of uncultured Verrucomicrobiota bacterium. Lineage (GTDB taxonomy): Bacteria > Verrucomicrobiota > Verrucomicrobiia > Limisphaerales > CAZFVY01 > CAZFVY01. The sequence goes on from CAZFVY010000037.1 coordinate 53,570, forward strand.
AGCCACCGTGGTGAAAAATGACCGCCCCTGAACCGACCGAGGATTGCGTCACGGACCAATGTTGATCGGTCAGGGTTTTGAAGCGGCCGCCCGCGGCTGGCGGTTCGCCAACTTCGCCCGGTTTCCCCACCAGAATCCACGTTCCGACCAGGTCTTTCGCCAATCGCGACGAGGGCGTCTGAGCGTCGGTGAGCGTGACGAGGGCGAGGCTGGCAAACAGGCAGGAGGCCAAAGCCAGCCCCCGATTGGATTTCTTGAATTTCGCGATCATACGGATCCTTTCCTTCATTTGGTTCATCTTTTCGACGGCGCCAGCCAGGCTGGGCAGCGAGGTTGATTGGCCGAAGCGTTCGAGCAGCTTGATAATCGTTTGGCCATAGCGCTGATTCTCATCTTCCCGTCCATACGAGAGCGCCAGGGCGTCGCAAGCCAGTTCACGATCCACGCGCATCCGGTGGGAGGCCCACCAGACCAGCGGATTGAACCAATGCACGATTTGCAGCGCGGTCATCAGCCAGGCCATTTGAATGTCGCGGCGTTTGATATGGCTCAGTTCGTGGAGAAACACGTGCCGCAGCTCTTCCGGTGAAAACGATTGCGTCAAGCCGACGGGCAGGAGCAAGCGCGGCCGAACGAACCCAAACAAAGATGGACCGCCCACCGCCGGCGTCTCAACCAGCGTCACGCGCGATTGCATGCCCATCTGCAGTTTGCAGTCCTCCAATAAATGCGCGACAGAGGCATCCGCCAGCGGTCGCTGCCGGGCGATTCGCCGCGAAAGCCGCCGGTGCGTGGCCAGCGCCAACAGCGTGAGGGTTAAGGCGCCGGCCGCCCAAATCCGCGGCAGCCAGGCGGCCCGCGGCCCCATGCCCGCCCAGGCTCGGGAGGCTCGGAGCGTAGAAGCGGCGGCGGCGCCAGTGGTTTCCACGGCGCCGGCGGAAGCCTCTAAGACACGACTGTTAGGTTTTACCGTCCCCCAGACGAACGACGCGCTGAGTTGAGGAACGTTCAGGAGATTGAAGAGGCTGACGGGGGCGGGAATCGTCCACGGCAATGCCAATCTGAGAATGACCAACCACCACAGCCCATTGCGCCACCTCGGGCTGAGCCAGCGTCCGAAACCTGACTGAACCGCGAGCACCAGCAACACGATGACCGCGGCCTGGCCGGATGCTTTCAGCAGCAAGGGGAAGCGGTATGCGATCAGTTCCTCCATAGACGCCTTCTCGCTTCCGCTACTCTCGGCCACTCAACATCCGGCGCAGCTCGCGGAGCTCGTCCGGTGAGAGCTTATTGCGTTGAACAAAATGAGCCAACATCGGCGTCAGCGAGCCACCGAAAACCCGTTCCAGGAAGGACTCGCTTACCGCGTCCACGCACTCCTTTTCGGCGATCAACGGACGGTAAAGGTAAGCGCGGCCTTCTTTGCGGAAGCCGACGGCCTTCTTGCTCACCAGCCGGCTGAGAAAGGCCTTGACCGTCTTCGGATGCCAACTGGCGTCCCGCGCCGTCAGCGCCTCGATGATCCGCCCGGCGGAGCACGGCGCCTGCGTCCAAATCACCCGCATCACTTCCCACTCGGTCTCCGAGATCCGTGGTATTCTTTTCATCGCGTCGTTGCGCTTACATTTGTAAGCGTGATAACGATTACATCGGTAATCGATAAGTGTCAACCAGGATTTTAGATATTCGTAATCCAACGAACGAAGATCGCCCAAATCCGGATGACGCCTTGAGTCGATAGCCAAGCCTGCCAAAAGCAAATCGCGATCAGGACCGTGGATTGAACCAATCCCGTCCAACGCTTTTGTCGGAGCACGTTCACGAGCAAAACCAGCCCGACCAACCAGCCGAGCATTCCCAAATGGCAGAGGAAAACGCTGACGCAAAACCGGTATTTGCCAATCAGGCTATCGCGCGGGGTCAGCCGCCACGGGATAAAATCCCAGGCCGGCCCCGTCAGCAATACCACCACGACGATCAGCGCGACTCCGTTGGAAAACCGCGCCGCGATCGAATTCGGAACCTTGTCGTCATCGGCCCGATTCGAGTCATACCAGACGTCTTGCACGGACGCCCGCTCGGTGACGAGTTTGACCGGTGAGAAGATCATCCGCAGGCCGCCGATGAGCAGTTGGCCGCCCGATATTTTGCGGAGGCGGCGTCCCGAGGTGACGACCGACTCCCAAGGCACGAAAAAGCGGCCCTGACGCTTCAACGCCAGCGCGAAAAAGCCTTCCTCACCACAGTAAAACCGTTCGTCGAACCCGCCCGTCGCGTAAAACGCTTCGCGGGTGCAGAACATGAACGCGCCGCCGGTAAATCCAACCAGTTTTGGCACGAGCGCCACGACCCAGAAAACGAGCCGCCCGTATAGCGGGACGCGCTCGCTCCTGTCGATCCCCGTCGCGCCGCCACCGCCCACCGCGCCGTGATCCATTGCGCGCAACGCGGAAGCCACCGCGCGGGGATTAATCGTCGTGTCCGCGTCCACGAAGAAAAACCGCGCGCCCTCGGCCGCGCGCCCGCCCGAATTGCGCGTAGCGGCGATTTGGCGGTGATTCACGCTTACGACCCGCGCCTGATTCTGCCGGGCGATTTCCGCCGTCGCGTCCGTCGAGGCGTCATCGACGACGATGATTTCATAACGCGGCCCCAATACCCGGGCGGACTCGTGAATGGCCCGCAGCGTGCGGCCGAGGCACGCTTGCTCGTTATGCGCTGGAACGATGAATGAAATCATGGCCGGTCCACGTTCACATTGAGACCGACAAAGCAAGCCGGTGATCGTCACGCCCCAACCAGGCTGCTCCCGACGCGCGCCCGCGGTAACGCTTTTCCACGCGGGCGCTGCCACTTGGCCCGGTTCAGACCTCGTTCTAGGGTGGTATCACTGTGAAACGCAGCGACTCGGGAGATTTAGGAGGAAAATTCTACCGGGATCGGTTAATCTGGCGGGGTTGAAAAACCCCTTATGCCGAGCTTGGCATAAGGGTTATTTTCCGCAGCGCATTGGTAATGCCGGGCACACGGAACGATTCTTCAACGCGTCCGCTGGCCATACATCCGTTTGCGATTTGAACCGGTCGCCGTCATTTACAGAAGATGTTGAGCCCCTTCCCGGTTTCCAGGAAGGTTTTCAGGCTCGAGAGCACGCGTGGCCAGCCCCCGGAAACTTTCTTAACCATCGTTGAACCGGTCTTGAAATTCCCGTGGGTGACCGTGAGACAAATCATGTCTTCCATCGCCTCGATCTCAAACGTGACGCGCGATTTGTCCGCGAGATCGTCCGGGTCGGCC
>CAZFVY010000038.1:0-55224 GCA_964522665.1 uncultured Verrucomicrobiota bacterium
TCGCTCGGTTGCACGGTCGCCAATGAACCACCCTTGGCGGAGAGCACGAGCAAGGTCCAACTCAATGCGATCACAAGTCGGGCAGAATTGGGCGGGCGAAAAATTCTTGGTGGCATCATGGCAAAAAGATCACAGGAGAGCCTCGACTGTCAAGTCACGCTTTTCGTGAGCGTTTTGGCGGTTCAGGCGGCGAATGCTGCGGGGTGAACCGGGAGGATCGACGGAATCGTTCTTCGCAAGTCCGGGTTGCTTCTTTGCGCGTTTGGGTGAACACTCACGGCTGACATTTTAGCGTAGCAGTTCGGCTGAACGAAAACCGCGAATTTTCACAGAAGGCTGAATCGAGCACGCGCCCCCCTGGGCGCGGCTTGGTGCATTCCTTCTGTGGGCGCTTCGCGGTGCCTCGTTCAGGGTGCGTCAGGTTCGCGCCCTTTTCGTCTTCTGCGCTTCAAAGAAAAGGAAAATATGAAACGATACGCTTACATCGCAGCAATCGGGGCGCTCTGCGTTGGAAATGCAGTCGCCCAAACTCCCCTGCCGCCCCAGAAGCCCATCGTGATTGCGACAGAGATTGGAGAAATCGCAACACAGAGCGACAAGGTGCAAGTCTTGGTTGCCGCGACGGTGACGCAAAAGCAGACTAGTTGTAAAATCCAGATCAGAGACAAAAGCATGATGGGGGGACAGTTTGATCTCGATCCAAAAGACATTGCCCTGGTGGCAAAGCTATTGCAGGAGGCGTCGGACAAAGTGGTGGCGGGGCATACCTTCTCGGGCCATGCTGGCAAGGCGAGCGTCACGGTTGCGGACGAACAAGGGCAAAGCATCGTGATCCTCCGTTTTGAGGCGGATGGCATAACCTTCTCGTCACACGAATTCAATTTGGATGCCGATAATGCGTCATCGCTGGCTCGAATCCTTTCGCGGGGCAAATCAGTTTCGGATTGGTTGGGAGCAAGGCTGGATGCCCTACAGCCGAAACCGCAACCGTAACCGTGGCCTTAGCTGCCCGGGAACGCCCGGTGCTCAGCGCAAAACGTCCGTGCAACAGATTGCAACACCGCGATTGCGTTTTCGTGCGATTCAAAGCGAGTTGCCCCAAAAGCTTGAAAACGCCATTATAGTCAATGTTTATGCGGTTTTCGTGCATGTTTACGGCGTGGTCGCGAAAGGCTAACAACGGATTCGTAAACCGTCGGTCGCCGGTTCAATCCCGGCCATTGGCTCCATTTAATCAACGAGAACCCGCCAGAATTCAGGTTCACTTCTCGCTGAACGTCCAGATTCCGTCCCACTTTTCGGGCACTCCTTGGACCGCTAGAATTTCCACCCGCTTCAAATAGAGGCCGGCGGTTTTGTCGGAGGGATTTACGGCCAAGACCTTTTCGAACTGAGCCCTGGCAAGCGTGAGATTGCCGGAACGGTAGTGCGCGACGCCGTCGTCGAAGTCGGGCTGAGTTTGCAGCTTCAGGGCGCGAATCGACTCCATTTGCGCGTCCAGGATTTCGTAGATCGCGATGGGGGCCTTGCGGCCTTTCACAATGACTCGATCCAGGAACCGGCTATGGTACTGCTCGCGATGGCTCAAGCGCGTTAACACGTCCTCGGAGACCAGGAGCGACACGCCATAGAACTTGGTCAAACCTTCCAGCCGCGCGGTCAAGTTGACGTTGTCGGAAAACGCGTCACCTTGGATGCGGTTATGCTCCCCCACCATGCCGACCATCATGTGGCCGACGTTGATGCCCATCCCAACATCGATCGGTAACAAGCCTTCGGCTTCGCGGCCCTGATTGTACTCGCGCACCTTTTGCAGTTTAGCGACGCCGGCGGCCACAGCGTCATCGACCCCGTTCGGAAACACGGCCATCATGCCATCCCCGAGAAACTTCACGACAAAGCCATTGTGAGCGCGGATCTCAGGCGAGACTTTTTGTAGATACTCGTTCACAAAATCGAAGTTCTCCTTCGGGGTCATTTTTTCCGAGAGGTTCGTAAACGATCGGATATCGGAGAACATGACGGCCATGTCTTTGCTGATGTGGTCGCCCAGCTGCACGTCCGTGACCCCCGGCTTATCGAGGAACTTCAGGTATTCCTGGGGAAAGAATCGCGCGAACGAATTCCGCTGGGCCTCGAGGGAGGCAAACGACTCCTTCAGCTGACGGGACATGCTGTTGAATGAATCGGCCAAATTACCGATCTCAACGATTTGCAACACGCCGTCGAGTTCCACGTGCTGGTCGAGGTCGCCCGTCGCAATCCGATTTGCGGCCGCGTTCAATCGCAATACAGGCCGAACGATCCAACGCGCGCTATAAACACCGAGGCAGACCGCGCCGATTAAGGCGACGAGGCAAAGTATAATCGTATTACGGGTGTTGGCATTAATCTGGCCCATGAAGTCGGATTCCGGCACCGCCGCGGCCACGAGCCAATCCAGCCCAAGCTCATCTTTCCACGGTTCAACCCAGGCATAAAGGCGTTCTCCCGCGCCGTTCCTAAACGTCACTTCCGATCGATTCGTGATTTGACCCAGATCGCTAAACCGTTCCTTTAGACGCAAGGCGGTCGCCCGAATCAGGGCGTCCTGGCTCTCGAAGGCGCTTAATCGTTGGGATTTCCCGTCAACGGTGACGAAGGGTTTCTCGGGACTGGAGCTTGCCACCAGCAAGCCGTTTCGTTCGATTATAAACACCCGACCGGATTTGCTGATGGGCGATTCTTGAAGGAACCCGCTGATCTGGGACAGGACGAAATCAATGCCGACCACCCCAATGGTTCGCTTGTTGGCGTCGAGAATGGGGTAGCTCGAGGAAATCGAGGTAATCGTGGGATCATCGACCCACTGATAAATGGCGCTCCAGACGGGATGGCCGGCTGTCACCGCATTCTTATACCACGATTCCTTTTTGAACTCATACACTTCGTTCGTAATCTGGTGAGTCGGGATGCCCTGATTGTCCAACGCGTATCTCGTGTAACGATTGGCGTCACTGGCCTTCATCAATTCCACGTACAAATCCTTGTTATCTTCTCGGCCAATGCCCACAAACTCACCCGTTTCCGTGCCGATATTGATGTAGCTGAGGTCTTTGAAGGTGGCCATCTGGCGCCAAAGATAACGCATCGTGTTGGTCTGATCCTGCGGCTTCAGCATTCCGAGTTGGATCGCCTCCAGATTGATCGCGTTCACGTGCGGCGGCGTGGTCAGGTAGCTGTCCAGACGCTGGCGAATTCGGGATTGCGCTTGGCCCTGAACCTCACCGCTCAATTCGTCGATCGCCTTTTGTCCGTTGCGGAACGAAAGATAACCGACCAACCCGACCGCAAAAAGAATCTGGAGCGTAAACGGCACCACGAGCGCCGCCCGGAGGTGAAAACGTCTTGGGTTGCGGGACTGTTTTTGCTTAGTCATTGGGAAATGTCCACCGACACGATCTGAGGCCCGACGTTTTGATCAAACCGAAAGAAATTGACCAGCACTTCGAAAGGAACCGCTTCGCCGACGGGAGTGGTTGACTCGAGTTCCCGGAGAGTTTCCGGGGTCAAGCGAGCAAACAAGTCATCCGTAAGCGCGGGGAGCGCCGCAGACGGCAGGCCGCGCAGTTCTTCGGGACCGCGTTTTAGGCGCGAGCGAGCGAAGCTCACCTGGAACCGCGCGCGTCTCAGTAGCCGTTGTCGAATGTTCTCGGCCAGTTCGGCATTGGCGTCCGCCAGATTGGACAATTCGCCTTTTTCCTGTAGCGCTCGCGCGTCTGGGTTTTCCTCCAAGAACAACAGGCTTCCTTCGCGATTATAGGCGTCGATGCCTTCCATTCCCAAAGAGCCGATGTCTGCCAAGGCAAGAATGCGAGCGATCGGCGAAACGGGTTTGCCCGGCTGATAGAGCGCGGGTTGATAAACCGCATCCTCGGTCGAATCATAAGCGCAAACGGTCGCCATGATCGCTTCCCGCACGAGCTCCCGATCGGCCGAGGTGAACTGGTCCGTCGAGAGGGAGTTCTGGCGATTTTCGCTTTCAATCAACTGAAACAACCTCTCGATGGTGGCCGCTTCACTGATTCCAGGCTCTCGCTGCCGCGCTTTGTGAGGGCCGATCTGGGGCGTAAAAACCTGGACCAAATCATGAGCCGTCGCGCAGAGGTCGAGCAATAAGGCTAGACGATCGCTTTCACCCGAAGATTGCAGGTAGGGTCGGACCGCCTCGAACATTCGGCGCGCGCGCTGTCGCACCGCCGCGACGTGTTCGCGGGTATGATGGCACAACTGCTTCTCAACGATCTCTTGATCGAACGTTTGCAAGACCAAGCATTGCCAGCGATCGACCGCCTCGCCAAAAGCTGACCGAACTGAGGACGAATGTTTTGACACTGCGTTAGATTACTTAGTTGAACCGGTCACGCCATGCACCGACGGAATTACACTTAACGCCGGACTTTTCACTCGGCGGCTGGTTTTGTCGTTTTCACGGGCGGGGCAGAGCGCGCCCTTCCGATTCAATTGACAAAAGTTTGGTTTTCACGAACGCCGCGACGGTAAGCTTCCTGCGCCTTGCGGACAAGTGGAAAGCCCTGCGAGTCCGACCGTCCGACCGACACGCGTTGCCAGAGGCACGTTGACCGCGGTCAACGCGTCGGGCAGTCTCTGAGCCTAAGCTTTGTTCCCGAAAATGTTTTTCTCATCATGAAGACATGCGTCTGGCTCTTCCTCCTCAACTGCAGCCTCGTGGCAAGTGAGTTTCCCACCCCGTACAATACGGAGCCCGATCAGACCGGCCCGATGCCCGCCGCGGAAGCCGTCGCGAAGATGAAGCTGCCGCCCGGTTTCAAGGCGACCGTCTTCGCCGCCGAGCCGGACGTGCAAAATCCGATCGCGATGGCGTGGGACGGACGCGGACGGCTTTGGGTGGCCGAGAATTACACCTACGCTGAACGCCCGACCAAGTTCGATCTGCGCCTCCGCGACCGCATTTTGATTTTCGAGGGCCAGACCGCGGACGGCCATTTCGCCAAGCGCAAAGTGTTCACCGATGAAGTGCAAATGCTCACGAGCGTCGAAGTCGGCTACGGCGGCGTCTGGGTGATGTGCCCGCCCCGGCTGCTTTTCATACCGGACCGAAATCGTGATGACGTGCCGGACAGCGCGCCGGAGGCGGTCCTCGATGGGTTCACCGTCCCCACTGAGAATTATCATAATTTCGCGAACGGGTTGCATTTTGGCCCGGACGGCTGGCTCTACGGCCGCTGCGGCGCTTCGTGCCCGGGTGAAGTAGGCCCGCCCGGAACGCCGGCCGAGCGCCGGATTCCCGTGCGCGGAACGGTCTGGCGGTATCATCCGGGCCGGAAGGTCTTCGAGGCGCTCTCCTACGGCTGCACCAATCCCTGGGGAAACGACTGGGACGAAAACGGCGAGCTTTTTTTCATCAATACCGTGAACGGCCACCTCTGGCATGATTTTCCTGGGGCCCACTTTGTGCGCCCGCATACGATCGATCCGAATCCGCGCGCGTACGGCCTGATCGACCAGCACGCGGACCACTGGCATTTCGACACGGCGCAAGGGTGGGCCAATTCGCGGGACGGCAAAGCGGACTCGCTGGGTGGCGGCCACGCCCACGTCGGAATGATGATTTACCTGGGTGACAATTGGCCCGCCGAATATCGCGGTCACCTTTTCACCCTGAACCTGCATGGCTTGCGCGCAAATCAGGAAATCCTGGAACGCCAGGGATCGGGTTACGTCGGTCACCATGGCCAGGATTTCTTCATCGCGGGAGATCCGTGGTTTCGGGGCATGGAGATCGGTTATGGACCGGACGGAGGCGTTTTCGTTTTGGATTGGAGTGACACCGGAGAATGTCACGAAAGCACCGGGGTGCATCGCACGAGCGGCCGAATTTTCAAAATCACTTACGGCGATCCCAAGCCGGTTCCCGCCTTTGATTTGGCAAGGCTTGAAGCCGGTGAATTGGTAAAGCTCCAGGCGCATCCCAACGAATGGTTCGCCCGCCACGCGCGGCTTGAATTGGCGAGCCGAGCGGCCGCCCGCGTAAACGCAAGCGCGGCGGCCACGACGGCGCCGGCCGGCGACACGCCGGAGTCGCGCAAGGCGGCCGTGGAGTTGCATACCCTCATTGAGCACGAGCGGGACCCCGTGATGCGGCTGCGGGCGCTCTGGTCACTCTATGGGTTGGGAGCGACCGATCCGATGTTCCTGGAATCGCTCTTAGCGGATTCGAACGAGCACGTTCGCGTTTGGGCAATCCGTTTGCTCACCGATTTCTGGCCGCTTGATACGGTGATGAGCAAACGGCCACGAGGCGCGCCGAATATCCTGGAAGCCGGAACCGCTAGTGACATCTATACGCGTCTCCTCCGCCTGGCGGCGGACGATTCTTCCGGACTCGTTCGGTTGGCCCTCGCCTCTACCCTCCAGCGCCTGCCGATAACCCAGCGAACCGCGCTTGCCAGCGCCTTGGTGTCGCACTCCGAGGATGCCGCGGACCACAATCTTCCCCTGCTCATCTGGTACGGCTTAATTCCATTGGGCGACGCTGACCCCGACGCGCTGGCCAGCCTCGGCGCTCGCTGCGAGCTACCGCTAACCCGGAAATACGTGGCTCGGCGCCTCGCCGAGGATATTGACCGTAACCCGACGTCGTTGAATCACCTGCTCGAACTCACGAGCGCGAAACCTGAATCGTATCAGCGGGATCTTCTCGACGGAATGACCGAAGCGCTCACCGGATGGCGCAAGGCGGCCAAACCCGCCGCCTGGGACGACGTTGCGCGTCGGCTTGCGGCGGCGACCGACCCGTCCCTCGTCGAACGAGTGCGCAACCTGAGCGTCCTCTTCGGCGACGGCCGCGCGCTGGACGACGTCAAGCAGGTGGCGCTCGATCCCCACGCCGATATCAGCCTGCGGAAGTCCGCGTTGCAAACGCTGATCGATAGTCATCCACCCGATTTGCGGGAGTTGTGCGAGCGCCTCATCGGGGTCCAGTTCCTAAATCCGGTCGCCGCCCGCGGGTTGGCTGGCTTTGACGACCCGGCGGCCGGGGACAAGTTGGTCCGGGCCTATCGCCAGTTTCATCTCTCCGAACGGCCCCAACTCCTAGCCACGTTGGTTTCTCGCCCGTCATTCGCGAACGCCCTGCTCGACGCCGTCGCCGGGGGACGGATTCCGCGCGCGGACATCTCCGCGTTTCACGCGCGGCAGATTCGCGGCTTGAACGATCCGGCGCTTAGCAAAAAACTGGCGGAAGTCTGGGGCGAGCTTCGGGAGAGCGGAGGCCAAAACCAGCAGCTCATCGCCAAATGGAAATCCCGCCTCAACCCCGCCGTGCTCGCCCAGGCTGACGTGAGCCAGGGCCGCGTCGTCTTCGGGCAAACTTGCGGCGCCTGCCATACGCTCTACGGCGACGGCGGCAAGGTTGGCCCCGACCTCACCGGCGCCAGTCGCGATAACCTCGATTATCTCCTGGAAAACATCGTTGACCCGAGCGCGGTGGTCGGCGCCGACTTCCGCATGACCGTCCTCAAAATGAAAGACGGGCGCGTTCTGAACGGCCTGATCGCGGCGAAATCCGACCGCACGATAACGCTCAAGACGATGACGGAAACGGTAACGGTAGAGCGCGCCGAGATGGAGAACCTGGAGACCTCCCCGCTTTCGCTCATGCCGGAGGGCTTGCTCGACGCTCTAAGACCGGAGCAGGCACGTGATTTGATCGCCTACCTGTTGCGCCAAACGCAGGTTCCTCTGCCATCGAACGCGAGCCCGAGTCAGTGAGCCAGCTTCACATTACCGCGCCGGCCGCCGCCGATTAACTGGGAATCTTCCACGCGAGAGTTCCCCGACAAAACGGTTGGGCGCGAAGCATCAGCGCCGTTTGACGGCCGGATTTTCGGTTGATAGTCGTTCGCTCCTCAGCTGTTTGCCGACGCTCTTGGCGGGCGGCGCGTGCCTCAAAGCCCGACGCCGACACGCGAACGGCGTCGGCGCAATATTGGAAAGAAACTTTCGATAGCGCCAAAAACTCTTTCATTCTCGGCCCGCAAGCCAAGCTTACCGAACCACTATCAACGTATTTACTATTAATAGGTTACACTCAATCGGATGAATTGGCACAACCGTTGCTTATCCCTCTCGTGCGTCTGGGTAAATGAACTCAGCCGCGAGGTAATACCCGCTGGCCAAACCCAGCTTGAAGCAGTCCAAATTTGTGAAAAAGATTAGCATTGGCGGAGGCACTTTCGCCGCAACGGCGGTGGCGATTCTCCGCGCCACTGGCCGGCGAGAAATCGTCGGCGGTCGCTCGGGAAGCGTGTGTTCTCAATGGAGCGAGGGCGGAAACCTCCGTCGGGTCAAGAACTGGGCCGAAGACGGGAATCCGATTGGGACGGCGTTGACCGGCGGACGGACCAGAAGCCGGACGGGCTTGCCCGCCGCCGGTTCAATGGGGTCGCGAATCTTAGCGCTTTTGGCGCCAGCATCGAACAAGGAGCAGATATGAGCGCTACCGTTATTGAAGGGGAGCAATCTACGCAAAGCCCTCGCGGGCGCCCGCGGCGGCCCAGGCCTTTCGCGAGGGCGACGGTCTTGCGCGACGCGTCCACCGAAACAAAGGTTCCCACCCCAGCGAGCGTTGCGGCCGTATTCGTTCCAGCCGGCTCGGCGACTAAGACTGGTGGGGAGAAACTCGCGGCTCCGCCCGCGCCGCTTTCGGACTGGCCGGAAGCCGCGACCGAAGCGGCGGCGGCTCCAGCTCACGCCATCGCGCCAGAATTCATTATCGCCTACGACAAGTTCATTCGCGAGCAGCCCGCGGACCAATACCCCGTCTCCTTCGAGGAATTCGTCCGGCTCCGTGAAATGGTGAAGGCCTACGAGATCTTTCGCCGACAACAGCCGCCAGATGAGAAACCCATTTGTTTCGAAGAGTACCTCCGGCGCCGCGCGCACGAGGATATGCGGGACTCGCTCAAGCAAGCGTTGGAACAGTTCTTGGCGCCGCTGGTTTCCGATTTCGCGTCGGAACAGCATCTCCAACAATTACTACGCGACGATTTCCTCCCCACCTTTATCGCCGGCGCCGGTGAGCTGGCCGAACGTTGCTGCCGGGACTTCGCCGAAATCATCCACCGAGCCTCCCATGTGGCCGACGTGCGCCAGACCGCCCAAATCGTCCGCGCTCGGCGCGTGCGGGACGAAGCGTTCGGGCGCCTGGACCAAATCCTGCAGAGTCTAAGCAAAGCCCCCGAGCGAATCCGGGAGTTAGCCGACGAAGTGGATCGGACGATAAGTCGCCTGCACGCGTCGGATTCGCCGGCCGAGGTTTTGCGCGCGGCCGTCACCGCCGAGTTGAACGGCACGGTCAGTATTCCGCAATTGGCGACGGCGCTGGTGACCGCCGAGGCAGAGGCCAGCCGCCAACTCTCCACCGTGCGTCAGCAACAGAAAACGCTCTTACAAGCGAAGAACGCCGCCTATTCCTTGATGAAGGAATATCTCGGAGCGCTCGGTACCCTTCCCGGAGCGATGCTCGAGTACGCCTGCTCGAAATGCTACGGCGGCGACGTCGATTTTTCCCTCGAAAGGGAAGCCGTGCTGCGGGTTGAAGAAGCGGTCGCGCCGCAACTAGCCGCGGCGTTGGAATTGCTCAACGCGCTCTCCGGCGCCGCCGAACGACAGTTGGACCGGCAGCGCGAAGCGGAAATCGCCAAAATGGAGGAACAACGCCACGCCGCCGTGACAAAAATCCATGAGTTGGAACGTCGGCAGTATCAAACTCTCGGCTATCAGGCGATGGGCTTTGGCGCGGTCTGCCTGCTGGCCGCCATCTTGAGCGCTCGACTCTCAGCCCACGGTGATCCCGCCGTCATCGGCTTGCGTGTGCTCGCGGCGTTGGCCGCCATGGTCTTTTTCGCGTGGGGTTTCAGCGCCGCAACGTTCGGCCACACGCGCTCGAAAAGCCGACCGAGCTAGCCGAGAGAAGGCGAAAGCCCGGGCCAGCGCCGTCGTCAGCACGCGACCGATTGGCCGGGTGATTAAATGTGAAACCGGATTACTCGCTCAACACGCGGTAGAAACGCGTCTGTTCGCCCGTCACCGGTTCTTCCAGCGTCACGGTTCCGCTCGCGTTCACGACGGCGCCGAGATTGGTCCAGTGGATGAGATCGGTCGAGGTTTGAATTTGGTACCGGTCACCCGGCGCGCCGGATAAGGTAAGACCGAACCATTCGCCGCCACCCACCAGCGCGGCGCTACCGATTCGCGGGGTTGCCACGGCCCGAACGATCCCATCCTGGCTCGCCATCGCCGCCAGCCCGCCTTCGAGCGTCGCCTCCCGAGTCGTCGGCGCGTCGGCCAGCCCCAAGGAAGTCGTCCCGCCCGCGTCCAACCTGGCGCGGAAGGCGACCGCGAAGAGCGGCGTCCCATCCGACACCGAGACCGTTCCGCCGCCCGGCTCATCCCAGGAAAACGTCAGCCGGCCCTGCGAGACGCGTGTCTCTCCGAAATTGTCACTACCGAGGCCCGGCAGATCCAGGTCACGAACCCCCTCGAACGTCAGCGCGGATGCATCCCAAGCCAGCGTGAATTGCAGAGCGCTTAATCCCCGCAATCCCGTCGCGACGACCGGAATAACCAGCTCGCCACCGGACAAAACGGTCGAATTCGGAATTGTGAGCGTTACCGCTGGCGCAACGGCGTTTACCCGGGACGACCGACCGGAGAAGCCAGTGGCGATCACTCCGCCTTGCGACGCCGCGACGCGTGGACTAACTCGGGCCACGGTCGAGTTCCCTGCCCCGCCCCCGATTGGTTTCCCACTCACCGACGCGACCGAAAAACCAGCCGCCGCGCCGGGCGTCCAGGAAGCGTTCACGTCACCCAATTTGATGGCGATAAAATCCTGCCCGGATACCGCGGCGCTGAGGTTGGTGTAACCGCGAAAAGGATCGACGCCCCAAGGGTTGAGCGGGTCGGGAAATTGCGCGTCCGCGCTCACGAAGCGCCATAAACCGCTCGGAAACGTGTTCGTCAACCCCAGCACCAGTTTGCGGATCAACGCGAGGTCGGCGGTGGTGACGGTCTGGGAGCCATTCACGTCGGCCGCCAGTAACTTGTACGGTGTGTCCAGCGTGGTGGCGATCGCCAGAATCTGCCGGCGGATCAACAATATATCGACGGTGGTAACCCCTTGCGCGGCCGAAGTGTCGTCGGCCTTGTTGGGCGTGACGCGATACGCGCCGACCGCTCCGAAAAACTCGTAGGACCCGTCCGGGCCCGACTGCACGACGTCCTGCGCGTCACCCGCTAGAGTGAGGTTCACGCCACCGACGACCTTTTGCGCGTCGTAATACCTGACCACGCCGCCGACCGCCGGAACGGGCGAAATCTTCACAACCGAATTATTCGCGTAGTCGGTGACGAACAGATTACCGGCGCCGTCCAGACAAATGCCGGCCGCCAGCGAGAGCGGCGACGGCGGATTCGTGCCGTTGATTGGGGCGGGAACCAGCGTATGGACCATCCCGCTGGCGTCGATCTTGCGCACAAACGCTCCATCATTGACGTACAGATTTCCCTGCGCGTCGCCGGTAAGATCGCGGTAAACTCCGGCCGGCGCGGGGGAGTAAGAAGTGAATTGGGCCGCCAGCCGCGGGCCATCCGCACGGCCAGAGGCGCCACCGGCGAAGACGGGATAGCCCGCGATCGGATCGACTAAATAAATGACGCCTTCCAGGCTGGCCGCGTACACGTATCCGCGTCCGTCCAAACCAACCCCCATTTCACTGTTCCAAAGCGCGGAGTTTCCGAGCGCGTCAACCACTCCGGCCGCGGAGATGCGCGTGACGGTGGACGGGCCGCCCACGTAAAGGACGCCGTTGGCGTCGGCCTTGATTCCCCGCGGGTCGAGGAAGGTCCCCGGCAGAGTACTCACCCAGCCCGCCGGGCTAACGCTGCGAATCGAATTGCCGCCTTGGTCCGACACGTACAAGTTGCCCTCCGCGTCGGCGCAAACGCCATTCGGGCCGGCGAAGCTCGCGCTCAGGGCGGGGCCATCCGACGATCCCGGCGATCCCGTCCCCGCGAGCGTGGTTACGACGCCGTTCGCCCCGATTCGGCGCAAGCGATAGTTGCCGGTATCCGCCACGATGATCCCGCCCGTGGCGTCCAGACAGATACCGGTGGGATGGTTAAACTTGGCCGAACCGACTGGGCCATCCTGAAAGCCGGCGCCACCGCCGCCCGCCAGAGTTTGCATCGTTACCGTGCCGACACCGGCCACGCCGTAGTACTGATCGACGATCGGACTGGATATCCATCCTGCTCTCGACGCCAGAGCTTTTAGGCGCGTGCTCCGATTCACCGATAGGACCCCCGTATAAATGGCGGATGCAGAATTGGGGTCGGAGCCATCCAAAGTATAGTGAATCGTCGCGTCACCGGGTAAAGCGGTCAGCGTGATCGTCGTGGCGTTCGAGATGACGCCGCCGAGCGGATTAGCGGTTAACGAAACGTTAAAGGTGTAAACGCTCGTCATAACCAGGCTGGGAGCGAGGTCCGAGCGAAACGCGCGCGCTTTCAGCGTCGTGTTGGCGCCGATCGGGATCGGCTGGCTGGGGTCGTAAACCGGGTCGGCCTCGGTCGGGTCAAGCCCATTCGTGGTAAAATGAATGACCGCGTTTGAGTTGCCCGCCTGGAGCGTCACCGCCTGCGACGAGGCAAAGGCGCCGCCAGCCGGCGTCGGCGTCGGCGTGACCGCGATGGCGGCATCGAGGCTAGAACCAGGCAACAAGAGATATTCGACGCCGATGGGATCGGAACCGTTGGTCGGACTTGGCCCTCCCGGCAGTTGCCACGCCACCGCGACGTTGTTGCCCCCGAGGCCCTGCTGATGCAAAACCTGCAAATAATAGAGCTGACCCGCCGCGAGGCTCACCGCGACCGATTGATTCTCCGGGCTGACGACGCTACGGCGGGTTGTGCCCTGAAAATAGCGATTCGAGTTCCAGGTCGGCTCCGAGGCGATCAATTCGGCGTTCGCGGGGCTTTCATCCGTGCTGAGCCACAGTTGCGCCTGATCATCCGCGGCGATATAAAAGTGGTAGAGGCCGGAGGTCGGCGGCGCGATCAACGTTGACAGACGTTCGCCGTAATTGATCCCCAAGCCGGCGGACTCCAACGCGGAAACCACGTCCACCTGGCTGGGGGAATCGGGGAAGGTTGGCGAGCTGGTCAAATCCGAAACCAGGCTGCCGGTGATATTTGTGTAAAGCTCGCGCAGCACGCCGTGCCCGGGCGGCGTGGCCTGATGGATCACGGTGAAGGTTTTGGTGTAGCTGTTGTCGGCCTTGCTCGATTCGATGATCGCGTTTAGTGAATCAACGACCACGCGCACGGTATGCGTTCCGGCGCTCAGGACACCAAGCGAAAAATCGGCGTCGGGCCCGGGGTAGGCGCCCACGGTGGAACCAGGTTGGTCCACCGTGAACCGGGATACGCCGTCGAGAAACACTTCGGTGCGGTAAGTCGCCGCGATCGGGTAAAACTGATCCAAGGCCGCCCAGTTCACGTAAAGGCTTTGGTTGTCAAACAGGGGGACGGTATCGGTGTTGATGCGGGGCGAGGCGCTCACGATCACCTTATCCGACCAACCCGGCGGTTGGTACAAGGCCAGATTCGGAGTCACGATGGAAAACGCAGCGGCGGAGCTGGTCGCCGAGCCGACGGCGGCGCTGACGATTACCGAGTAATTCGCGCCTGCGTCGATCGCTTGGGCGTTCGTCAGGACGAGCGTCCAATTGGTGGCGCCGCTCAGCGTTTGCCCATTGCGCAACCATTGGTAAGTGATCGGCGTCGCGGCGCCCGCCGCCAGGCCAACCTTAAACGTGACCGTGCCGCCATTGGTGACCACCTGATTCTGCGGCTGGTCCGTGATGCCGAAGGAGGGGCCGGGCAGGTACAGGTACGCGTTGGCGATCGGCGCGGCGCCATTGATCGGCGGGGCGCCGCCGGGCGGTTGCCAGGCTACGGAAACGTTATCGAAGCCGATGCCTTGCTTGTGCAAGACTTCCACAAAATACCGCTGGCCTCCCACGAGGCTGATTGGCGCCGACTGGTTCTCTGGACTCACGGCGTTCCGCCGGTCGGTTACCTGGTAGAGCCGGAACGGATTCCAGGCCGGTTCCGTGGCGATCAATTGGAGATTAGCGGGCGTGTCATCGGTACTAAGCAAGAGGTCCGCCTGATCGTCCGCCGCGATATAGAAGCGATAAACGCCATTGGTCGGTGGAACTAATATGCTCGTCAAGCGCTCCCCGTAATCCGTACCCGTCCCGTCCGATTCCAAGGCTGAGACCGTGTCCGTTTGGCTCGGGGACATCGGGAAAATGACGGAATTTGTCAAGTCCGGCAAAGTCGTAAGTGAATTGGGCGCGGGGTCGTAGTAGATCTCCCGGATTACACCGTGTCCGGTTGGCGCCTGATGGATAACCGTTATGGTCTTCGTATAACTGTTGTCACTTGGATTCGACTCGGCGATGTCATTAAACGGATTAACGACGACGCGTAGCGTGTGGGTTCCGGCGCTGAGGCGGCCCAGGCTAAAGCCGGTCACGGGCGTAAAGTAGGTCCCCGCCGCGGAGCTGTTTTGAAAACTGTACGACCAAAACGCGTTATCGACGAGCAGTTCGATCAGATACGATCCAAGCGCCGGAGCGAACTGCGTTTGAACCGCCCAATTGGCATAAAGCCCGTAGGTATCGTAAAGGACGCTGTCATCCGTTGTGCTTTCGGGAACGGCGCTGACGACCAGTTTGTCACTCCAATTGGGCGGTTGGGTGAGAGTCAGATTGGGAAGCAAAATGCTGACACTGGCTACCGCGCTGGTGATGGCGCCGGAGCCGTTGGATATCCGAACCTGATAGGCGCCAATCGTGTTGGCGTTCAAATTACTGATCGTCAACGTCGGACCACTGGCGCCGACCAGGAGATTCGTGCCGTTGTGCAGCCATTGATAGGTGGCCGGCGGCGCCACGGCGGCCCCGACAGCTAGCGTCACACTTCCGCCCGCCGCGGCTGATTGGTTTTGCGGCGCTTGGGTAATCGCCGGCGCGCCACTCGGTAGGAATCCCTTCCGGATCGTGTAGTTATCCGTGTCGGAGACATAAAGATTGCCCGCCGCGTCAACGGCGACGCCCGAAGGTCGGAAAAATCGGGCAGTGTCGCCCGTGCCATCTACGCTGCCGGCGGCGCCAGCCGTTCCAGCCAACGTCGTGACGATCCAATTGGTTCCAGCCAACGTTACTTTTCGGATCGTGTCGTTAGCCGTGTCGGCCACGTAGATATTGCCCTCGGCGTCCACCGCCACGCCAGTCGGATCGTTAAACCGCGCGCCGCTTCCTGTGCCGTCGCCTGCGCCGACGCTACCCGAGCTGCCGGGACCTAAGAGAGCCAGGCCCGCGAGAGTCGTCACCACCCCTGTCGGAGTCACTCTCCGAATGGTCGAGGCGGAGCTATCGGCGACATAGACGTTGCCGACGTTGTCCACCGCCAGCGCAGTCGGGCCGGAGAATTGAGCCGCGCTCCCGGGGCCATCCGCGCCGCCAGAAGTCCCCGCCAAACCTGCCAGGGTCGTTACCGTCCAATTGGTTCCTACCGGAGCAAGCTTGCGGATGGTGTTGAATTCAAAGTCCGCGACAAAAAGGTTGCTATTTCCGTCCATCGCCAAGCCGAATGGTTTCCCAAACCGCGCGACGCTTCCGTCCCCATCCACGCTCCCGATATTGCCAGCCAGTCCCGCCACGGTGGTCACCACACCTGCAGGCGTCACTTTTCGGATCGTCTGATTGTCCCGCTCCGCCACATAGACGTTGCCGGCGCCGTCCACCGCGACGCCCGCTGGATAGGCAAAGCGTGCCGCGCTCCCCGCCCCATCGGCGTACCCAGGAGCGCCGGCAAGCCCGGCCAGGGTCGTCACGATGCCGGCCGGCGTCACCTTGCGAATCGTGTTATTGGCGGAGTCCGCGACATAGAGGTTGCCCGCGGTGTCAAGAGCCTCGCCCAGACCGTAATTAAACCGGGCGGCGCTGCCGGTACCATCCGCGCTCCCACTGACTCCTGCCAAGCCGGCGAGCGTAACGAAGGCGTATGGTGACGGATAAACCGCCAAGGCCAGGCTTGCGGCGCGACTCACCACCTCGCCGAATGGGTTGCCGACGATCACTTGATAGAGACCCGCGTTCGCCGATTGCACATTTGAAACCGTCAGCAGCGGGCCGGTTGCACCCGGCAGATTCGTTCCGTTCATCCGCCACTGATAGCTAATCGGGAGCGCGGCCCCGCTCGCGACCGAGACGTTGAACGAAGCTGAGCCACCCGCGGTTACCACTTGATCCTGTGGCTGGCTGGCCAGTATCAACCGCCCGTTTACGGTCAGGCTAACCACCGAGCTGTAAACGCCACCGGCCGGATTGGAAACCAACACCCAGTAGTCACCGGCATTGGCGAACTGTAGGTTGTCTAAACTTAGGGATGGACCAGTCGCGCCGGGAACGTCTTTCCCCTCGAACTGCCACTGATAGCTGACTGGTTGCGTGGCGCCCGCGGCGATCGCGACGCTAAAGGTCGCCAAACCACCGACCGACGCGATCTGACTCGTCGGTTGAGTGACGATGGTCACCGGCGCATTGATCGTAAGCCGAGCGGCAGCGCTGGTGAGAACGCCGAGGGCGCTTGAGACAACAACTTGATACGTCCCCGCAGAACTTAGGTCCACATTGTTGAGCAGGAGCGTGGACGCGCTGGCGCCCAAGAGCAGGTTGGTTCCGTTGTGCTGCCATTGGTAAGTCAGCGGAAGCGCGCCGGAGACGGTTACACTGAACGCGACGGAGCTGCCGACCGCGGCGGATTGATCGGCCGGCTGGCTGATGATCGTCGGAGGAATCGGCGCAAAATTGGCCGTAACGTTGACATTGCCCGCCATTAACAGGCTCAGCGGGTTCACATTTGTTCCGGCCGCGTCGCCGGACCAACCGGAAAACGAGTAGCCTGGGGCGGCCACCGCCTTGAGCGACACAACCGTGTTAATCGCGTAGTTCGCCGGGTTGTCGATCACACCCTGACTGCCCCACAAACGGACGCCAAAGTTGGGCGCGACCGTCCCGCCGGCGACTTGCTTCAACGCCCATCCGCCGGTGGCGTCTCTTTGCCAGAAATAATTGCCATTCGCGCCGAGCACGGGTTGTTCCTGCATGTTCAAAGCCACTGACTCGTTCGTGGCCAACCCAGAGAAGAGGACCGTCCACGTCAAGGTCCCGCTCGCGGGCGCCGCGAACTCAAAATCACTCAGGGTTATCACATTAGTCCCGTTGGCCAGCGCGAGAGGCAAACTGGCAAACAACAAGGTTCCCGGCGCGCCGTTGGCTTGGTCGTTTGCGTAAAACCTGATCTGAGCGGTTTTATTGGAGGCGGGCGTTAGATTCGCGACATACGACATTTGAAACTGCGTGACGAGGTTGTTGGCGCCAAAAACAGGTGAGATCTGATCACCTAATTCGGCGGCAACCGGATAGGTTGGACCGTAAGTGTAGCTTAAAATGTTCAAGTCGTCGTACACCAACGCCGGTGAACTGGCATTCGGGACTACGGCGCCAGAGCCGACCGTATTGATCGCGAGCTGCGCCGTCGGAGTGACGCCATTCGTCAGCGGCACCGGCGCGAGGATCGTTACGATCCCGGTGGATTTCAGCAGCGTCGCGTTTTCCGGGTTGCTCAGCACGACGACGAAATTCTTCGCGGATTGACCGACAGCCTGGGGCTTAATTGTCAGCGGAATTAGCTTGAGGCTCTCGCCAGGGTTGAAGGTGAGCAGGCCATTGATGGGAACATAGTCGGTTCCGGCGACCGCGGTTCCGTCCACGGTAGCAACCGAGACGGTCACCCGGTTCAACGCGGCGTTGGTAAGCGTAATCAAAACGTTCGTCAGCGTGCTGGCCGTGGTTAATGGCGCCACCGTTAGATCCGCGGCCGAAAGCGCCACGCCGGCGGGCGCGAGTTTGCGAACGTCGCCGGTTTTGTAGTCAAGCACATACAAATCTCCGATTCCGTCTGACACAACGCCCCACGGATGGATGAACTTCGCGTACGGTCCGGCGCCGTCCAACTCCACCGCGGTGAGAAAATCGTTGGGGCCTCCGGCCAGAGTCATTACGGCTCCGCCGGGAAGAATCTCGCGAATCGTAGTATTCCCAAAATCGACCACGAAGATGTGCCCTGCCCCGTCCACCGCCACGCCGGCCGGCGTGTTAAACAACGCCTCAGCCCGCGATCCATCGGTCGTGCCAGCGACGCCGGGCTGGCCGGCGATGGTGCTTACCAAGCCCGCGGGAGTAATCATCCGGATCGTTGAATTATTGTAATCGGACACGTACAGATTGCCCGCCGCATCCGCGGCGATTCCGAGCGGGGTGTTGAAAAGGGCGTTGGTTCCCTGGCCGTCGGCGGTCCCCACCACGCCGGGTTGACCCGCGAAGGTGGTCACCATACCGGCGGCATCCAGCTTGCGGATCGTGTTGTTACCGGTATCCGCGATGAAAAGAGCGCCATTCAAACCAACGGCTATGCCTTGCGGTTGATTGAACCGGGCGACGCTACCAAGTCCGTCAGCGCTACCCGCCGCTCCGTACTGTCCTGCCAGCGTAAGGACGCTACTGCCCGGCGAGATTTTTCGAATCGCGCCGTTGCCGGTGTCGCACACGTAAATGATGCCGTTGGTGTCCACGGCGATCCCCGTCGGCCCGCGAAACGCCGCGCTGAGTGGGAGGCCGTCCGCGAACCCCCAGGTCGAACTGCCGGCAATCGTGCTCACGACCCCCTGCGGCGTGATCTTATCAATGAGGGCATGCCCGGTATCGGCGACATAGAGATTCTTCTGCGAATCGATGGCCAGACCTTGCGGGCCGCTGAACGAGACGCCTGTGCCGTTCGTGGTGGTTAGCGCCAGTGTCGTCACGAAGACGCCCAGCGTAGGACTGAACGTCAGATTCGCCGCGGCACTCGTGACCGAGCCGAGCATGTTACTTACGACAACCGAATAGCGCCCGACATCCGTCGTGCTTAAGTTATTGAGCGTCAACGTAGGAGTTGTGGCGCCGGTGACCGGAACGGCATCGTTAAACCATTGGTAAGTCAACGGTTCAGAACCCAGGGCGGTCACGCCGAACGTGACGACGCGGCCAGCGATAGTCTCCTGACTCACCGGCTGAGCCGTGATGGTCGGGGCCGCCACCGGAACGATCGTGACGGTTCCCGAGGTCCTCGCGATCGTGGCGCTCACCGGGCTTCCCAACGTGACCGAGAATGTCTTGGCCGAATGCGTCGCCCCGCTCGCGAGGACGTTAACCAGAATCGTGGCGCTGGTGGATCCGGGCGGAAACGTCAGCGTGCCCGCCCCCCGGGCATAATCGGTCCCGGCGCTCGCGGAAAGGTCGGAAGTTGAATACTGAACCGTGACCGGCTCGTAAGAGATCGCGGAAAGAGTTAGATTTAACGCCGCGGGCGCCACGCCATTTAGCGGCTCCGCGACCGTGGCGTCACTAATCGTGACGACGGGCGTTATCGGAATGCCTTTCACGACGACGTTGTTGCCAAAGTCCGTGAGGTAGATCGCGCCCACGGAGTCCAACGCGATCCCGAACGGTTGATTGAACCGCGCCACCGAGCCAAGGCCGTCCGCGTAGCCGAGAACACCCGGCAGACCGCCAATCGTGCTCACATTCCCTGACGCCGCCAGCACGCGCACGGTGGCGTTCCCGGTATCGGTGATGAAAAGGTTTCCGGCCGGGTCGATCGCCAACATTCGCGGTTGATTGAACCGGGCGGTGAGCGCGGGACCATCGGCGGACCCAACGACACCGGCCAAGCCGGCAATCGTCCGGACCATGCCATCGGCCGTAATCTTGCGAATCGTATTGTTCCCCAAGTCGGCAACGTAAACGTTGCCTTGCGAATCGACCGCGACGCCGGTGGGCGAAGAAAAGCGGGCGTTCGCGCCGACGCCATCGGCATGGCCGCTCACGCCGGCGGCGCCGGCGACGGTCGTAACGGTCCCATCGGGCGTGACACGCCGGATGGTGTGGTTGCCGAAATCAGCGACATAAATGTTGCCGTCGCCATCAAGCGCCAATCCAATCGGAAAGCGGAATCGGGCCGCGCTTCGCACGCCGTCCGCGCTGCCTCCGAGATCCACGGAGCCCGCGAGGGCGACCAAGAACCCTTCCGGTGTAATCTTACGCAACCTGTTGTTGTCGGTGTCGGATATATACACGTTCCCGCTGGCGTCGCAGGCGACCGCGTTGGGGCCATCCACGCGCGCATCGATCAGCGGCCCGTCAACGCTGCCGTACCCTCCCCCCACGACCGTCGTGACCACGCCCGCGGGCGATATTTTTCGAATCGCGCTGTTGTACGTGTCCGCGACGTACGCATTCCCACCGCTATCCACCGCTATGCCAAAGGGTCCGAAGAATCGCGCCGCGGTCCCCTCCCCATCAATGACGCCGGAGGGCGCCACTTGTTGAAAGGTCGAACTTCCCGCGAGCGTCCGAAAGTTATAAGCAGGGTAAGGAGGTGGAGGACCTCCAGAATAAATCACCAAACTCGCGGCATGGCTGATCGCAAAGCCGAGCGCGTTGCTCACGATCACGGAATAGGCGCCCGCGGCGGCGGCCGGAACATTTGTCAGAGACAAAGTTGGGCTGGTGGCTCCTGTAATAGTTACGCCGTTGCGTTCCCATTGGTAACTCAAGGGCTGGGAACCGGTGGCGATTACGGTGAAACCAAAATCAGCGCCGGGATACCCCGCCGAGGAGCCAGGCTGGACGGCGATGGTTGGCGGCAGTGTTGGTCCAATCGTCCCAGTTCCCGACGCCTTGAAGATCGCCGCATTGGTCGGATTGCTCAAGTTAAGCGCAAACGAGCGCGAAGGCTTTACGACGCTTTGCGGCGCCACCGTAACCACGATCGATTGACTGAGTTGGCCCGGCGCGAACGTCAGCGTGCCATTGGTGGCAACGTAATCGACCCCAGCGAGTGCGGTTCCGTTCGTCGTCGCGAATGTGATCGAGGTTGCATTACCACTCGAGCCGGGCAGAGTTATATTGAAAACCATCGAAGCGCTTCCCGTGATCGCGGGCGTGGCGGTGGCGTCATCGACCGAGAACCCGAGCACGGCTGGGACACCTTTACGAATCGTCCCGTTCCCCGTGTCGGCGACATAAAGGTTCCCGGCCCCATCGATGGCGACGCCCTGTGGAAAAAAGAACCGTGCGTTGGCACCGGCGCCATCGATAGACCCCACGCCGCCCGCAAGGCCGCCGACGGTTGAAACCAGTCCGTCTGGGGTAATTCTGCGAACCGTGGAATTACCGCTGTCAGCAACGTACAGATTCCCAGCGGCGTCGAACGCCAGCCCGGAGGGCTGGTTGAACCGTGCCGCGCTGATCACTCCATCAATACTGCCGGACAGGCCTGGATACCCGGCATAACCGACGTTCCCGCCACCGGGTACCAACCCAAAAACAACTGAATCCGTCCCGATCGAGACATAGACATTTCCCGACGAGTCGAGCGCAATTCCGGTCGGAGATTCGCGGTCCAAAGCCGGCTCAAACTCGTTGACAGTACCATCGGGGCTGACCACCCGAATTTCCGCGTTGGTCGTGTCCGCCACGTAGAGGTTTCCTTGGTAATCCACGCTCAGCGCCCGGGGGTCGTGGAAGGTCGCCGTCGAAGCCGTTCCATCATGATGGCCAGCGACGCCAAGCTGGCCAGCAAGGATGGTGGCGTTTCCCGCCGCGGTGATTCTTCGGATAACCTGATTGCTGGTATCGGCCACGTACACGGCGCCAGAGGCGTCCACCGCGACGCCCAGCGGTTTGAGCAATAGTACGTTCGACGCGAACGCGTTCGTCGTTCCGGCGAAAGTGGATACCGTCCCGTCCGGGGTGATCTTCCGGATCGCATTGTTGCCCGAATCCGCCACGTAAACATTGCCCGCGGCATCCACGGCTAAACCCCACGGTGACGAGAAGCGCGCCGCCGAGCCGACTCCATCGACGAAGCCAGCGGCGCCCGGAAGGCCCGCGAACGTGCTAAATTGGTAAACCGTCGGAAGATTCACGGTCAGCGAAGCGGAAGCGCTCGTGACCGAACCCACGTCATTTTGAACAGTGACGCCGTAACTTCCGGCGGCCGACTGCTGCACGTTTGCCAAATTCAACGTTTGATTGGTCGCGCCTGGTATCGGTTGCCCGTTCAGTTGCCATTGGTAGCTGTAGGGGTGCGCCGTCACGTTCGAGACACCCACGCTGAAAGTAACGCTGCTCCCCTCTACGACGGATTGATCCGCCGGCTGGGTGACGATCACTGGCGCGAGTGACGCAAAATTAGCGGTAATGATGGCGTTACCGGAAATGAGCAAGTTTAGGGGATTAGCGTTCGTGCCCGCCGCGTCGCCGGACCAGCCGATAAAGGTGAAGCCCGGGTCCGCCACGGCCGTAAGCGATACCACACTGTTGCTGGGGTAGGTCGTTGAGCTACTGATGACTCCCTGGCTGGCCCACATTCGCGCGCCAAAATTCGCGATTGGGCTTCCGCCACCGATTTGTTTCAATACCCAGGCGCCTGTCGCGTCCCTCTGCCAGAAATCATTGCTGCTCGCCCCAAGCGCAATCCGCTCGTAAATCTTCAACGCCACCGACTCGTTCGAGGCCAAGCCGGAGAACTGGACCGTCCACGTCAACGTCCCGCTCGCCGGCGGCGCGAATTGGAACCCACTGAATGTAAGCGCATTGGTGCCTTGGGCAACCGCAAGAGGCAGGCTGGCAAATAGGAGCGTTCCCGGCGCGCCATTGGTCTGGTCGTTCGCGTAGAACCGAACCCGAACAGTCTTGTCCGGCGCGGGCGTAAGGTTTCCGACGTATTCGAAGCGAAACTGCGTAACGAGATTGTTGGTACCGAAGACGGGCGTAATCTGATCGCCAAATTCGGTGGCGGCAGAATAGGTCGAGCCGGAAAAGTTGGTTGAATCATCGTAAACCAACACGGGTTGAGTAACATTTTGTAGAACTGCGCCGGAACCGGCCGAATTGAGGGCGAGGAGCTCGGGCGGCCCGGCGGGCGGGAGCGGAGTTCCTTTTCTGACGGTTTCGTTCGGGTATTCCAACACATATAGGTTGCCGGCGTTGTCCACCGCGACCCCGTTAGGGTTCCCGAAACGGGCGTTTAAGCCGATTCCGTCCGCGCTGCCCGTCGCCAAAGGTTGCCCGCCGATGGTGGAGACCACCCCGCTCGGGGTCACCTTTCGGATCGTCGCATTACCCGTGTCCGCGACGAACAAGTTGCCCGCGGCGTCAATCGCGATGCCCTGCGCGGCGCTGAACCGAGCGGCGCTACCCGTTCCGTCCACGCTGCCGTAGTTATTTGCCAATCCCGCCACGGTCGTGACCACGCCCGCCGGCGTCATTTTCCAAATCGTAGCATGATTCTCGGCGCCATAGACGTTTCCCACGCCATCCACCGCCATGGCGGAAACAAAGCCGGCGATTGACCCCGGCAACGTGGTGACGGCGCCGGTCGGCGACACCTTGCGAATCACGTGATTGCCAGTATCCGCGACATAAATGTTGCCCGCGCTGTCCGTGGCCAAACTTTGGGGTCCGTCAAAACGCGCGCCGCCGCCCGTGCCGTCCGTTAATCCGGATTGGCCCGCGAGGCCAGCCAGCGTGGTCACCACGCCCCCCGGCGTCACCTTTCGTATCGTATCATTGCCCGAGTCGGCTACGTAAACCGTGCCCTCGGCATCAACGGTCACACCGTCCGGATAAAAGAACCGAGCGGCGCTCCCGATCCCGTCCACGCTGCCTCCCAACCCAGGTGATCCGGCGAATGTGGTGACCACGCCCGTGGGGGTGATTCTCCGGATCGTTTGATTCCCGGAGTCCGCGACATAGACGGTTCCCGTGGTGTCAACCGCCACCGCGCTGGGCTGATAGAACCTCGCGGCGCTGCCGGTTCCATCCGCGCTGCCGGCGTTGCCCGCGAGGCCGGCCAACGTCGTGAATAAGTAAGCGGTCGGGTTCGTCGCGACGGTCAAACTCGCCGTTTGGCTAGTCAAGGCCCCGAGGGCGTTGCTCACGATGACGGAGTAATTTCCCGCGTCCGACAACTGTAGATCGTTCAATACAAGGGACGAACCGGTAGCGCCGGCGAGCAGTCCGGTGTTCTTGAACCATTGGAAGAAGAGCGGCGAGGAGCCGGCCGCCACGACGGTGAAGACAACGTTGGAACTGACATTCGAGTTCTGGCCCAACGGTTGACTCGTAATGGTAGGCGCCGCCGCGGGGAAAATGGTGACCGTCGCCGACGCTCTAGCTATCGTGCAATTAGTGGGGCTTGTTAACGTGACGGAGAATGTCTTGGCCGATGGAGTAGCGCCGGTCGCGGGGATGTTGACCAAAACCGCGCCGTTGGTGGAACCGGCGTTAAACGTAAACGTGCCACTCGCGAGGGCATAGTTGGTCCCGGCGTTCGCGGAGCCGTCTGCCGTTGAAAATTGAACCGTGACCGTCTCGTACGAGGGCGCCGAGAGAGTCAAACCCACCGCGACGTTTGACGTTCCGGTCAACGGCTCGATTACCGTCGCGTCATTGATCGTGACGGTCGGGGTTGTCGGGACGCCTTGCAGAATCACGTTATTACCGAAGTCCGTGAGGTAGATAACGCCCGCGGCATCCAGCGCAATCCCGAACGGTTGATTAAACCGCGCGCTGGATCCGACGCCGTCGGCGTATCCTGGAACCCCCGCCAAACCGCCAATCGTATTCACGGTGCCCGATGTCGTCAGCACACGGATGGTGGCGTTCCCAGGGTCGGTGATGAAAAGATTCCCCGCGGCATCCAGCGCCAACATGCGCGGCTGATTAAACCGGGCCTCCAACGCCGGGCCATCGGATGCCCCGGCGTCGGCGGTCAACCCGGCGATCGTCCGGACGATCCCATCGGGAGTAATCTTTCGAATTGTATCGTTGCCAAGGTCGGCGACGTAAACGTTTCCCTGAGCGTCCACAGCTACGCCAGTCGGCGAAGAAAAACGAGCGCTCGAGCCAGGGCCGTCGGCGCTGCCGCGGACGCCGACGGCGCCGGCGATCGTCGTTACGGTCCCGTCGGGCGTTACACGACGGATGGTGTCATTCCCGTAGTCAGCGACATAAATATCGCCGTCCGCGTCGGTCGCTACCCCAATCGGCAAGTTAAACGTCGCCGCGCCTCCCACCCCATCGGCGCTGCCCGCCACTCCCGCGGAGCCGGCGAGGGTTACAACCAACCCATCTGGAGTCACCTTCCTCAAGGTATTATTGCCCGTGTCGGCGATATACAGGTTTCCACTTGCGTCCGAGGCGACCCCATTTGGCGACCGCACGCTGGCGTTGTCCAGGGAACCGTCGGCGCTACCGACCCCTGCGATCAGCGTCGTGACGACGCCAGCCGGCGTAACCTTTCGAATCGCGACGTTGTACGCGTCAGCAAGATAGGCATTGCCACTTGAATCGATCGTAATTCCATAGGGTCCTAGGAATCGGGCGGCGGCGCCGGTCCCATCGATGACGCCCGACGGCGCCGCTTGGCCAAAGGTCGAGGTCCCAGCGATAGTCCTGAAACTATAGGCGGGCGCCGGCGGCGGGGCCGGTCCAGAGTAAACCACGAGATTCGCGCCGGGACTCACCACCGATCCGAGGGCATTGCTCACGATCACGGAAAAGGCACCCGCGTCGGCCGCTTGAACACTGGTCAGAACAAAGGCTGGGTTGGAGGCTCCCGGGATACTGACGCCATTGCGCTGCCATTGGTAACTGAGGGGTTGAGAACCGGCCGCGTTGATCGTGAAGCCAACATCCGCGCCTGGATAGGCCGACTGAGAGTTCGGCGGAGCCACAACGGATGGCGCCAAGGCTGGTCCAATTGTACCGGTTCCCGACGCTTTGAGAACCGCCGCATTAATGGGGTTGCTCAAGGTGATCGTCAATGAACTCGCCGATTTGATGGCGCTCTGGGGCAGGACGCTAACGGTCACCGTTTGACTAAGCTGGCCGGGGAGAAAAGTCAGGGTGCCGTTGGTGGCCACGTAATCGACACCCGCGACGGCGGTTCCATTCGTCGTCGCAAATGTGATCGAGGTTGGGAAACCGCTCGAACCGGGCAAAGTTATATTGAAAACCATCGATGTGCTCCCCGTGATCGCGGGCGTGACGGTCGCGTCATTAACCGAAAACGCGAGCGCCACCGGAACCCCTTTTCGAATCGTCCCGTTTCCCGTGTCCGCGACATAGAGGTTCCCGGACGCATCGATAGCGACGCCTTGGGGATGGAAGAACCGCGCGTTGACGCCGACGCCATCGATAGAACCCACGCTGCCCGCAAACCCACCTACGGTTGAGACCTGTCCGTCCGGGGTAATCTTGCGAACGGTGGAATTACCGCTGTCCGCGACGTAGAGATCTCCGGCCGCGTCAAGGGTCAGCCCGGACGGCTGGTTGAACCGTGCCGCGCTTCCGACGCCATCCGCAGCGCCAGTTGACCCCAAATTCCCGCCGATGATCGTTTGCGTAATCCCATCGGGGTTGATTCTCCAAATGGTCGAATCTGACCCCACCGAAACGCAAATATTTCCGAGAGAATCGACGGAAACTCCACTGGGATTTCCCAGGTTTGAGATCGCGTCAAAACTGCTAACTGTTCCAGTCTGACTTACGACTCGGATCAGCGCATTCGTCGTGTCCGCCACGTAAACGTCGCCTTGGCCATCCAACGCGAGGGCGCGAGGGAAATTGAATTTCGACGCCGTACCTGTCCCGTCCATCCACCCGCTGACCCCAAGCTGCCCGGCCAGGATGCTGGCTGATCCCGCCGCGGTGATTCTTCGGATGACCTGATTGCTGGTATCGGCCACGTACACGGCGCCAGACGCGTCCACCGCGACGCCCAGCGGTTTTGCGAACTGTACATTGGACACGAACGCGTTGGTCGTTCCTGCGAAAGTGGATACGGTCCCGTCCGGGGTGATCTTCCGAATCGCATTGTTGCCCGAATCCGCCACGTAAACATTGCCCGCGGCGTCCACTGCTAAACCCCACGGTGACGAGAAGCGCGCCGCCGAGCCGACTCCGTCGACGAAGCCGGTGGCTCCCGCCAGTCCGGCCAGGGCGCTGAACTGATAAACTGTCGGGAGGCTGACGACCAACTCGGCGGGCGCGCTCGTCACCGAAACGAGGCCGTTCTGGACCGTAACGGTGTAGTTACCCGCGTCGGAATTCTGGACGTTGGCCAAGTTTAGCGTCTGATTGGTGGCGCTCGGTATTGGTTGCCCGTTGCGTTGCCATTGGTAGCCAAACGGCTGGGTTGCCACGCTCGTGGCGCCAACACCAAACGATGCGCTGCCGCCTGGGGGAACGATCCGATCGGCGGGCTGGTTGGTAATCGTGATTGGCCAGTTCACGGTGACGGTGGCAACCGTGCTCGTGACTTCTCCGAAGACATTGAAGATGTGAACTCGATAGGCGTCCACGGGGCCGACTGCTACGTTGGTCAGGGTCAAAGTGGGTCCCGTGGCGCCAACTGCCAGGTCGGTTCCGTTCCGCTGCCATTGGTAATTCAATGGCGTGGCTCCGCTGGCAGTGACGCTGAGCGTGACGTTGGTTCCCGCCAAGGCGAACTGATTGGTCGGCTGAATCGTGATCGAAGGCGCGACCTGAGGGATGGGGGAAAAATTTGCGGTGACGTTTTTGTCCGAATTCAGGAAAACGCCTATCCGACTGGATGTTCCGCTAGCATCCCCCGACCAGCCGGTAAAGACGTTGCCGGGCGCCGGCACCGGGACGAGATAAACCACATCGTTCACTCCGTAGCGTGCCGAGCGCGCCATCACGCTTGGGATGCCAAACAACCTGGCTCCAAAGTTCGCCTTGGGGGAGCCGCCGGCGAACTGCTTCAGCGACCAAGCGCCGGTTCCGTCGCGCTGCCAAAAATCATTGTTGCTGACTCCGATAGTTGGGTTTTCATAGATGTTCAAACCCGCCGACTCACCCGTCGCCAGGCCCGAGAATTGGATGGTCCAGGTTATGTTCCCGTCGCTGGGCGGGACGAACTGAATATTGTCAATCGTGACCGAATTAGAGCCGGCAAATAGGGTGAAAGGAGAACAAGCCAACAGCAGGGCGCCGGGCGCGCCGTTGGGTCCATCGTTGGCGTAAAAGCGCACTTGGCCGGTCTTGTTAAAGCTCGGCGTAAGCAAATTCGCGAAATACTCGAACTGAAACTGCGAGATCAAAGTGGCGTCGGCATAAAATGGTGAAATCTGGTCCCCAAACTCGGTCGCGCTAGCGAAGGTTGATCCGGAAAACTGACCCAAGTTGTCGTACACTGTTTCGGTGTAAGTAGAACCCTGGCTGACTGTTCCATTGCCCGCTATATTGATCGTGAATTGGACGGTATCGATTGGAAAACCGCGGCGGACCGTGTTGTTGCGGGTGTCGGCGACGTAAACGTTGCCCTGGCCGTCAAGGGCGATGCCGGAAGGGTTGAAGAACCTCACGGCGCTTCCCGACGCGTCTTGGGCGCCAAACGAACCGGGATAGCCCGCCACGGTCGTGACGACTCCAGCCGGCGTGATTCGCCGCAATGTCTCGTTGCCACTGTCCAGTACGTAAATGTTGCTCGAGCCGTCCACCGCCAGCCCGAGGGGATTGTCAAACGTGGCGGCGATTCCCGTAAGATCAGAGTATCCCACAATACCGGCGGTTCCCGCGATGGTCGTCACGAACCCTGCCGGGGTGACTTTCCGAATCGTGCATCCGAATCGATCTGACACGTAAACATTGCCCGAACTGTCGAGCGCGATGCCGGAGGCGCCTTGGAAGCGAGCCGCGTTTCCATTCCCGTCCACCTCGGGATCGCTGGCGCCGTCCACAAATTGTCCCGCCAGGGTCGTAACCACGCCGGCTGGGGTTACTTTGCGGATCGTCTGTGAGTCGGCCACGTACACGTTGCCTGCGACGTCCACGGCGAGGCCTCCCAGCAACGCGAAACGCGCGGCGCTACCGGTCCCATCCGCGCTCCCGGAACTGCCCGCCAGGCCCGCCAGGGTCGTGACCGTTCCGGACGACGTCACCTTGCGGATGGTAAAGTTGGTGGCGTCGGCGACATAAAGGTTGCCGGCAAGATCCAGGGCTATCCCGGTCGGATGATTGAACTGGGCGGCGCTCCCCGTCCCATCCGCGCTCCCGGATATTCCAGCCTGTCCAGCGAGCGTCGTCACGACTCCCGCGGGCGTCACCTTCCGAATCGTGTCGTTATTCTGATCCGTCACATAGACGTTGCCCGCGCCGTCGGTCGCGACGCCGTACGGGTTGAAGAACCGTGCTGACGCTCCCGTGCCGTCCGCGCTGCCAGCCTCGGGAATGCTAGTCTGATTCGTCGGGCTTGCCCCCGCCAAAGTTGTGAACGTGTAGAGCGTGCCGTAAGTAAGCTGTGCCCGGCCCACCCGTTCACCCATCGCCAGCGCGAGCGCGACGAGCGCCAACACAGTTGAAAAACGCTTCACCATAGAGTCATACCATCGGAAGTCCGGCAAACGGTAGCGCGGACGGGACCACCTCAGCAACCGTAGATGAAGAATCGAAAACCGCCAGGCGACGCGCACGTGTTCGCTTAACCCACGATCCCGAGGCCCGTTCGCGACAAAAACAACATGCCAGACAATTCATGAAAATCGTTCCCTCCCCTGCTTGAGCCGATCTAGGAAAAGTTGGAACGCCCTCGCGCGGACGGAAAAGGCCACGCCACCGCGTTCGGACCATCGGCTGAAACCGCCTCGCGGACCGGCCCTAACGGTCTTCCCCTATGATGATAAATCTCCAGCGCCACCGACGAATATGAGGCACCCGCGAAAGAGCGCTGTCAAGCCCGTTCCGTTGAACGATCAAAGGGCGCCGCCCGACCCCAAGCGGCGGCGGTCGTTATCAATCCGGCCGAGGTTGGACCCGGCGTCGGAGCCGTCCGCAAGCCCATCGCGTGGGTCCGTGCCCGCGGACGCGCCTCGCTGTCCGGCAAGGATGGAGGTCAGCAACGAGGACTCCAACGTCCACTCTAATCGGGCCTCAGAAATTGATACTGGTCTGGAGATAGACGTAGTCCGCGTCGCGGGAGCCGAAGGCGGCGCTGTGCAACGAGTCCTGGATGTATTTTCCGGTGAAGAAGTGACAGTAGGCGGCTTCGAGTTGGGCGAAGCGCGTCAGGGCGTAACCGGCCACGAGATCGACTTCCGTGCCGACGAAACTGCTGTAGCCGGGGTTAATGCCAAAGCCGTTGCCGGCCGGCGTGGCGACGAGGCCGCCGCGCGCGGCGCCCGCGACGGTGTAGAGATTATCGTGCGTGTCCGCGAGCCAGAAACCATGGCCTTCGACGGCGAGGCTCACCCGCGGAGCCGGTTTGATTTGCAGGATGCCACGCACGTCGTGCAGGTTTTGCAGCGAGAAGAAATCCATGTAGCCGTAAAACTTGTGGTTGGTGGGAAACAAGTTCTCAAACGTACCGTGCGTGCCGTCGTTGGGATTGTTATCGCCGGAGGCGAAATCGTATTCCAAGCCGAGGCGCGGACTGCCCCAGGCGTCGGCGAACGTGTAGCCCCCTTGCGCGGAAACCATGAAGGCATCCTGTTTGAGGCGCGGCGCACCGGCGCGGCGGGCGTCCACGAAATCACCAAATTGATAGGCGCCTTCGAGCGTGTAATCCCACGCGCCGAGTTCGCCAGGCTTGGATTTCAACCGTCCGCCGGCGGTGTAGATGTCGCGCGCGCTGGGCTGCCCGAATTGCGGGCTTGGCTCGGCGAGCGCCGCCTGGCGTGAGGCGTTCCGCGCGAGAAAGTAAACCTCCAACGTGTTCTTCGGAACCTTCAGCACATTGGCGTACATGCCGGAGAAGAAATCGTAGTCATTATCGACGTTGAATTTGCCGTCCTCGGGGATGACGGTGCGGCTGGTGAAGAAGTCCGCGCCAAAGTACTCGGTTTGCCAGCGCGCCTTGGCGGCGTCGAACACGCGCCCGATATTGTTCCAAGCGAACGCCCCGACCAGCCGTTCCTCGCCGTAAGAAAGCTCCTGCCGCCCAACCTTCAGCGAAAGCGGGAACTCTTTATGGTTCCCGAGCGTGAGGTACGCCTGGTGCAAATCGATGGTGTCGGACTCCGGCCCGTCGCCCTTATTGGTCACGAGGCCGGCGGCCGGCGCCGTGGCGTAGCGGGCGTCATCATAGGCCGTGCTGCTGCGGCCTTCCACATACACGCTCCACCATTTGTCGGTGTATCCGGCGTGGAGACGAATGCGGCTCAATAAATAGTCGTTATTCATCTCCGAGCCGTGATCCCGAAAATCGGTCGAACCGGCGACCCCGGCGACGGCCGAACCTTGTTTTGACTCGTATCGGAGTCGAAGATTGCCTCCCAAATCCCACTGATTCATGTACGGATCGCCCTGGCGCAGGTATTCATTAAGGAATCCCGGGAAAGGCGCCAACGGCGGTGGCGGCGTGTATTGCGCGTGCGCGGACTGGCAAGCGGCAAGCACGAGCGCCCCGGCCGAGAGAGATTTAAGGGTGGGTGTCATAAGGCGGCATTTCTGAGCTGTCATTGCGGTTGGGTTAGAGTTTGGTTCAAGACGAGGAATGTGAAACCACGGGAGACGGAGGCGGGGAATCGCTCTTGATCGCGGGCGGCGCGGCGCGCGGCGGGACGGGCTTGCGGTGCGCGCGAACCTCAAGGAACTCGATCAGTCGCTCGCGAAGCGGGTAGTAGTCGGGATGTTCCAACACGGCTTTGCGTTCGCGCGGCCGCGGAATCTTGACGTCGATTATCTCGCCGACCTCCGCCGCCGGCCCATCGGTCATGCAAACGATTCGATCACTCAAAAACAAAGCTTCGTCCACGTCGTGAGTCACCATCAGCGCGGTGATCTTATTCTTGCGCCAGAGTTCGATCAGAACTTGCTGCAGTTCGTAGCGCGTCAGGGAATCAAGCATCCCGAAAGGCTCGTCGAGCAGGAGCATCTTGGGCTTTAACGCGAACGCGCGCGCGATCCCGACCCGCTGGCGCATCCCTTGGGAAAGCTCGGCCGGCTTTTTGCGCATCGCCTCGCCCAGGCCGACCACCGTGAGGTAATACTCGGCGATCTCTTGCCGCTCGAGCTTGGTGGCCGAGAAAAACACCTGTTCAACGCCCAGCATCACGTTTTCGTAAGCCGTCATCCAGGGCAGCAGCGAGGGCGATTGGAAGACCACGCCGCGATCCGGCCCGGCGCCCGCCAACTCCCGGCCCGCCAGAATGATTCCCCCGCCGGAAATCTCGTTCAGCCCGGCGAGCATGGAGAGCACGGTGCTCTTCCCGCAACCCGAGTGTCCGATCAGCGAGACAAACTCCCCTTTCTCAATTTTCAAGTCGAAGTCCCGGACGATCACGGCTTCGCCTTTCGGCGTGGGATAGCTCTTGGTAAGCCGCGAGAGTTCGACGTAAGCGCTCACGACTTCACCTCCACCGACTCCTCTTTCACCTCGCCCTTGCGCAGCGGCGCGATGCTTCGGCCAGTCACGCCGCGCGGACGATTCAAGTCCTCCGGCTCGATGTCCGGCAAAATCAGCTTCCGGGTGACGGAAACGCGGCGTTCCGCTTTCGAGGCGAGCATGAACTCCACTACCTCACGCCGTAATTGCTTGAACCGCGCATCGTGGTTGATGGCCTTGCGGTCACGGGGTCGCGGAATCCCGATCGCAAAGGAAGGCCCGAGCGTCGCGGCCGGTCCAGCGGTCAAAGGCACAATGCGATCCGCCAGATAAATTCCCTCGTCCGGATCATTGGTAATCATCACGACGGTCTTCTTATCCTCCGACCAGATGCGGGAGATTTCATCCTGCAAGGTCGCGCGGGTTAACGCGTCCAGCGCGGAAAGCGGCTCGTCCAGCAGGAGAATCTGCGGATCCATCGCCAGCGCCCGCGCGACCGAAACTCGCTGCCTCATCCCGCCGGAAAGCTCACCCGGGCGTTTGTCCCGGGCGGGAGTCAGATTCACCATCCCGACGTACCTCTCAACATGCTCCTTCCTTTTGGTCGATGTCCAGTTTGGATTCACTGCTTCGACGGCGAGCAAAATGTTCTCGTAAACTGAAAGCCACGGCAGGAGCGAGTAGTTTTGAAACACGACGCCCCGATCCGGCCCCGGGGCCGTGATTTCCAGATCATTCAAGCTCAGCGTCCCGTGGCTTGGCTTGAGCAACCCGGCGATTAACGAAATGAGCGTCGTCTTGCCCGCTCCCGAAAAGCCGACGATCGCGACAAATTCGCCCTTTTCCACGGACAAGTTCAGATCCTGCAACACCGGCGCGGCGCCGAAGCTCTTCGAGACGTTCTGGAGTTCAAGGTAGGCCACAGGTCAGGCCGCTTTGAAGCGACGTTCCACCACGCTCATGAGCCGGTCGAGAATGAAACCGACGACGCCGATGGTAACGATGCAGAGAATAATGTGTTCGTAGATAAGCGAATTGTATTCCTGCCAGAGAAAGCCGCCGACGCCGGGACGCCCCGTCAACATCTCGGCCGCGACGATCACCAACCACGCGATGCCCAGGCTCAACCGGAAACCGGTGAACATATACGGCAACGACGCGGGAATCAGGACCTTGAAGAGGGTCTTGGACCGCGACAGTTTCAGCACCTTCGCGACATTCAGGTAGTCCTGCGGGATCGCCCGCACGCCGACCGCCGTGTTTAGAACCGTGGGCCACATGGAGCAAATCGCAATGGTGAACAACGCCCCAAGCTCGGAGGCTTGCTTGCCGGCGCCGACGAAAAGCACCAACCCAAGCGGCAGCCACGCCAACGGGGAAACCGGGCGCAACACCTGGATCAATGGGTCGAACATTTTGGTGAACGTTTTGGAGAGGCCCAGCATGAAGCCAATCGGCGTGCCGATCAGCAGCGCCAGCGTGTAACCTTTCGCGACCAGGGTAAGCGAATACCAGGTGAAGCGCAGGATTCCCTGATCCATCTCGCCACGCTTTGCGAAGGGTTCCAAAATGTAGAGCTTGCTGACCTCCCACGTTTTGAGCGGGGACGGCAGTTCTTTCGCCCACGTGGCGCAGGAGCTTTGCCAGAGCAGGAAGACCGCGGCGAGACCCACCAGCGGGAGCAGGAGCCAGTCGATTCGTTTGATAAAGGTTTCTTTCATCTCACATTTGCGCCACTCATTGTTCAGCGTCGGACACGCGGATGGCCATCGGCAGGGATCGAGGGGCCGCAACTCATGCCTTTACATTGTTCACGGCAAACCCTTTGGCGTACGCTTCCAGGTCTCCGGTCGGATCGAAAGTCGCTCCGTCGAATAGGGTCTCCTTATCGTTGTTCAATCCTCCGTGCGCGTAACCAATCTCTTTCATGGCGGCTTCGTAAATATCCGGTCGCATGACCTGATTGGCGATGCCGTCATAATCGGGCGCGCCCTTGACCAGGCCCCAGCGGCGGTATTGGGTGAGGAACCATTTGGCGTACTTTGGCTGGGGGTAATTGCAGTTTCGAATGCTGAAGATCATGTAGTTCGGGTCCTCCTTCACCCGGCCGTCGCCGTAGTCGTAGTGGCCCTGCAGCCGGCCGAGGATTGTTTTCGCGTCACAATTGATGTAGGTCGGCTTGCTGACGAGATCACATTGCTCGGGACGGTTCTCCAAATTGTCCAGCCAGACGCTGGCCTCATGCAGCGCCTTCAGGACCGCTTTGACCGTGTTGGGATTCTTGTCGGCGAACTCGGCGAGAAACGCGCAGGCTTTTTCCGGATGATCCTTCCACATGTCTTGCGTGGATACGGAAGTCTGGCCGATCTTGTCGGCAATCGCGCGGGCGTTCCAGGGTTCGCCGACGCAAAAGCCGTCCATCTTGCCGATCTTCATGTTGGCCACCATCTGCGCAGGCGGGACGACGATGAGGCTGACGTCCTTGTCCGGGTGAATTCCGCCGGCGCCGAGGTAATAGCGCATCCACATCGCGTGGGTGCCGGGGGGAAAGGTCATCGCGAAAGTCAGCGGCTCGCCGAGGCCTTTGGCTTGCTCGACAAACGGCTTGATCGCCTTGGGATCGGCGCCCACCTTGCCTTTCCATTCCGACTTCACCGTGATCGCCTGCCCGTTGCGATTCAGGAGCCACGGGATGATCATCGGTTTCTTTGGCGAACCGGCGAGTCCCATCGTGGACGCGAGGGGCATGCCGATGAGCATGTGCGTCGCCTGTATCGTGCCGCTGGAAAGATTGTCGCGGATGGCCGCCCAGTTCGCGCCCTTGGTCACGGTCGAATTGATGCCGTATTTTTTGAACCAGCCCTTTTCGTGGGCGATGACGATGGGCGAACAATCGGTCAACGCGATCATGCCGAAATTCAGCGTCGAGGTTTCCGGGGCGTCGCTCGCGTAGGCGGCGCCGACCCAGCCTTTGGGCAAGCCGCCGAACAGAGCGCCTAACGCGGCGCCTCGCAGCGCGCGGCTGAGGAAAAGGCGGCGATTCAAATTACGTGGAGGCAATTTCGTTTTCCGTCTCGGGTTGTTTTTCATATTCAATCTGTGGGGTGGAGCG
This sequence comes from uncultured Verrucomicrobiota bacterium, assembly GCA_964522665.1. Classification (GTDB taxonomy): domain Bacteria; phylum Verrucomicrobiota; class Verrucomicrobiia; order Limisphaerales; family CAZFVY01; genus CAZFVY01. Next base: position 35,729 of record CAZFVY010000038.1, read on the forward strand.
GCGAAGCGCAACGGCCTGCGCGAAAAGATCGCCACGGAAAACGCGCCGCCCAAGGTTGTCGTCGAGGGCCGCGGCGTCCGCGCACAAGCCGGTCGCGCGCAACCGTCGCAAGATCCACTCGACTTTGTCGCTCGACGGCTCGTTGGCGTTCTGGCGGTGGAATACGTTGAAATTCGTGATGGAACGCGACTCGCCATGGCCAAAATCAAAATCACCGCTGAAGCCGGGCCGCAGCACGGCGGGCGGCACATTGACGTACGCGGGTCGGGCGAGAGTTGTGATGATCCGCTCCCGATTTTCGGGGGCCTCGCAGAATTCGCAGGCTTCAAGGAGCGCCGCAACGAGGGCGAGATGTTCCGCGGAGCGGCGTTCGGCAAAGTCCCGCCGCACCATCACCACCTTTTCGAGATGGCCGGGCGCGAGTTCCGCGCTCGCCGCCACGCACCAACCGGCGCCAGATTGGATGGCCGCGGTATTCCACGGTTCACCCACGCAAAAGCCATCCAGATTGCCCGCCTTCAAATTGGCCACCATTTGCGGCGGCGGTACCACCACGACGCGCGCGTCACGATCAGGTAGAATCCCGGCGGCGGCGAGCCAATCGCGCAGGAGAAAATTATGCGAGGAGAACGGATAAACCACGCCGAAGACGAAGGTCCGCTCCGCGCGGCTCTTGACGAGCTCCTCTCGCAGGGTCGCGGCATCGCGCACGCCCTTCTTCCACAGCGCATTAGACAAAGTGATGCCATTGCCGTGCAAATTGAGCACGAGGGCGGTCACGCATTCGCACGCAATCGAGCCAAGTCCCAGCGTGGCGGCGACGGGCATACCGGCGACGGCGTGCGCGGCGTCCAATTCGCCATGAATCACCTTGTCGCGGATGGTCGCCCACCCAAGTTCGCGACGCAGTGAAACGTTCAAGCCATACTTCCGAAAGAGTCCAAGCTCATGCGCCATCACGAGCGGGGCGCAATCGGTGAGCGGCACGAAACCAACGCGCAGAGGATTCTGCGGTAAGTCAGTTCTTTTTGCCGATATCATCGTATTCAAACGTGGCGGCGCGTTCATCGCCTGATGACGCATAAGCCGCCCGCGTGCCATCCGTGATTTTTGGCGCGATGATTGCTGCTCTTAGTTTCCATCGAAACGATGAGTCAGATTCATATATGAGTACCCCCCTCGACAGTCGGCAGGTCCGCGCGTTCTGCACCCTCGCCCGCACGGGCAGCTTCACGCAGACCGCCCGCGAATTAAACCTTACGCAATCGGGAATCAGCCACTCGATGAAGGCCCTCGAATGCGAAATGGGCTGTCGCCTTTTGGACAGGCTGGGCAAAACGGTCGCGCTTACCCAGGCCGGCGAACAGTTCCTGCATCACGCCAAAAAGATCCTTCAGGAAATGGAAACGGCGCGCGAAATGGTGGGGCATCTGGGCAAATGGGGACGGGGTCGGCTGCGTCTGGGCGCGAGCGCGACGGCCTGCCAGCACCTCATTCCTTCTGTCCTGCGCGAGTTCAAGGAGAGCTTCCCCGAGCACGTCATTACGGTGGAGCCCGGCGACACCGGGGAGCTCGTCGCGGCGGCGCTCAGTCAGCGGATCGACCTGGCGCTGTCACTCGCGAGCGATGAGCCGCAGTTGGAATTTCATCCGCTGTTCACGGATGAATTGCAGTTTATCGTGCCCGCGTTGCATCCGTGGGCGAAGGCCGGCCGGGTCGAGCGTTCCGACATTTCGGCGCAGACCTATATTCTCTATAGCAAGCGAAGCGTCTCATTCCGATTGGTCGAGGAATATTTTCGCCACGAGCAGACGGTTTTGACCAGCGTGATCGAGGTCGGCAGCGTCGAGGCGACGAAGGAATTGGTGAAGCTCGGGATCGGTGTGAGCCTCCTGGCTCCGTGGACGGTGCAGAAGGAACTCGACGACGGCTCGCTCGTCGCGTTGCCTTTGGGTCGGCGTAAATTACAGCGCCGTTGGGGTATCGTCTATTGGCGCGGCAAACGGTTGAGCCTGGCGGAGGAGACGTTCATCGGGCTTTGCGAAGCCGCGTCAATTCCGATGCGTCAGGCGTGACGGAGGTTCACGTTCGGCGTTCCCGGGCGTGAGCCGGTAACCGGGTGCGGCGCGAACGTAGCGCACGCTGATGGTAACCCGCGCATCGCCGCCGGCGGCCCGATCCGCTCACGGCGTGGCTGGCTCGAAATACTTGCCGTAAATCTTAGGGCGTTGATTAAGGTCCGGGAGCGCCTCGGCGGCCACGCCGAAGCTCATGTTCGATTATAGCATTGAGCGCCTTCATCGAGCTACGGTCTGGCTTTGATGACGTGGAAGCTCTCCGGCGGACCGAGATAACTCGGTTTGACGCCACCACAGTTAACGATCAGTTTTTCCAGCGTGACGGCCGGATCAACCATCCAGAATTTCAACGTGTGATAGCCGGGAGCCGCGATCAGGTGCGTGGATTTCAATTTGCGCGCGTTATCTTTCACCGAGGTTTCCCAGTCCCGATTATTGTCACGGACGGTGTTCCGCGATGGCACGGCGTCGATAATCTGAGGCGCCGCGTCGTCGAAGGAAATCGCGAACCGAAGGCCCCGGCCCGGAACGAAGTTCAACGTTGGCCCAATGATCGCCTCGACTTCAATCTCGCCCGCGTCGAACAAATACATCCGATAGTCGAGGTGCGGTGAGTTCTGCGGTGGCGTTACGCTCGGGGCAAGCGCTGGAACGATCATCATGCCCGAGAGCGTTCGCCCGTAGTCGTCGATTTTCTCCCAACGAACGCCATTCACGTCGGTTCGCCCAGTGAAATGCTCCGCCTCGATGCTGACATACCCGTCCGCCTCAACGAAGCCCTCGACCGACTCCCGCGCCGGCGCGACGGGATTGAAGGCATTGACGCTCACGGCGACCGACTCTCCGGCGCCACTGACTCTTACGATGCCAGCGGCCAGTCCCTTCGGGGCTTGTCGCCAATCGACGCTGACCCAGAGGCGTTGATCCTTTTCCACCGCGCCATTCGTCGAGCTGACCACGATCCACGGGGCGCTCGCGGTGACCGTGAAATCAAAGGGAGACGCGCCGCGACGGAATACGTCAATCCACCGCCGCGGCTGATTGAAACCGTCAAACGTCGGCAGGGTCGGTGGTTCGCCAGAACCAGGCCACGCCGCCGTCGAACCTTCCACGGTCACGCCGAGCTTCGCGCCGGCGGGAATTTCGATTTCCGTGAGTCGCGGCAAGCTGTTGGAGCGCGGCTCCTGCCAGTAAGTGTAGCCAATGTGGGTCTGGTCCATCATGTGGTTCCATTTCCCATCTGCGACGCGATGATTGTAAGTATCGGAAAGCCGTTGGTCGGCCTCGAATAGGGCGCGCGCCTGCTTCGCGTAGTCGTTGGCGCTGGCGGCGCCCTGGCTCGCCCGCAGGCGGTTCTGGGCGACCGCGACGTAGAGTTGATTCACGACCGACGGCGCCGCGGCCGGATGCTCCACCAACTCAAAGAACGCGTCACGCGCGTTTTCGGGCAACTCACGTGAGACGCGGTCGGCCGCGAGGGTAAGCGCCCGCCAATCGGCAACCATCTGGTCGGCTTCCTGATAGTCCACCAAACTGAACGTCGATGGCTCGAGCAACTCCGGTTTGCGGCGGCCATTGTACTTGGCGGCCTTGGAAATGATGTCCGCGATTTCCCGCGCGTGGGCCGGACCGAATTCGCGCTCGGCCCAGAGCCGCGTGTAGTCCCCTAGCCTCTCCTTCGGCCAGCGGGCCGGATTCCAGGCCAGATTAAGAAAGAACTCGAGCGGGAACTCCATCGGCTTGAGGTCGCCGACGTTGACGATCCAGACGCGGTCGGCGCCGGACGCCAACGCGAGATTCATCTGTTCCCAAACCTTGGGGATTGGGTTCGTGTTGATCCACTTGTAATTGCGCGGACCGCCGACGTAGTCGAAGTGGTAGTAAACGCCCGCGCCGCCACCGCGCTTTCGCTCCTCGGGAGTCGGCAGGCGGCGCAGATTGCCCCAATTGTCGTCGCACCAAAGCAACGTGACGTCGTCGGGCACGCGCATGCCCTTCTCGTAGTACTCCTGCACTTCTTTGTAGAGCGCCCAGACTTGCGGGGTTTTCGACAGGTCGGGGTTCAGGCGGCGCGCGATGATTTCGCGTTGGTCGGCGACGATGCGCTCCAGGAGCGCGATGTTCGCGGGCATGCCACCCATCGAGGCCATCGGCGTGTCAATTTTTCCGCGCATCGCGAGGGTCACGATGCTTTCATAGTTTTTGTTACGCTCGATCCCCTCCTCCCAAAATGTCCGCAACGCCTCGGGATTGGTGGCGTAGTTCCATTCTTGCGCGGTATGCCCGCGACGATTCCATTCCTTGTCCGCCCGCAACATCGGCTCGACGTGCGAAGTGCCCATGACGATTCCATATTCGTCGGCCAGTCTGGGATTGAGGGGGTCATCCTCGTTGAAGCAGTTGCCCCACATCGCGGGCCAGAGGTAGTTCGCTTTCAAGCGCAACAACAGTTCGAACACGTGGACGTAGAATTCGCGGTTGTAACCGCCGAACTTCTCGCGCGCCCAGCCGCTTAACGCCGGCGCCTCGTCATTCAAAAAAATGCCACGGTACTTCACGGCCGGCGGGCCTTCCTGGTACGTGCCGGGTTTGATAAACAGCGCATCCCGCCGCCCGACCGGAACATCCGCCCACCAATACCAGGGCGAGACTCCAATTTGTTCGGACAAGTCGTAAATGCCGTAGATCGTTCCGCGTTTGTCGCTGCCGGCGATCACCAGGGCGTTGGCTACGCCGGGCAACGGATGAGGTAGGACGGCGATCAGGAAGCTCTCCCACCGCCCCGCGATCGACGAGACGTCCAACTTGCGCTCGCGGACGAGACGATCGATCACGCCGTTTTTGCCGACGGTACCGACGATAACCACATCGCGGCCTTCGCTGGCTTCGCCTCGCGTCAGCGAAGGCCTCACTCCGGTCACCCGCGCGACGTCGGCCTGCAAATCGGCGGCCGCGCGAGCCACGCCGGCGAACTCGCCGGCATCGACCCAGATCACGGCGGCCGCGCCGCCGTACGCGAGTCGGAAGCTGCCGCGCCGCTCGACGTTTTCGACGTAGCGCGGCTGGCCCAGCGCCAACGCGTCCGCGGCGCCAAGCCAGAGCATGATCGCGACGAGCAGCCAGATCAGGGGGCGATTCGGTAGGTCAAACCTCCAAGCCCGTTCGCAGAAAAAGACACCGACGATGAAGTTCTGCCCTGGGTTGGCCGGCAACGGCGGATTCGCGGTCAGTCCGCGCGCCGACGGATCGCGAAGCGGCATCCGAGTCGCAACTTCTGACGCGCTTGAAAGCATAACGTCGCCGCGCTGTTCCGGGATTTCAAAAGCCAATACTCGCGCCGCCATCGACCGGCAGCACGACGCCGGTGACAAAGCGGGCCGCCGGAGAACACAAATAGGTCGCCGCCAGTCCGACGTCCTCGGGGGAACCAAAACAATTCATCGGCGTCCGACTCAGAATCTTCCGCGACCGCTCGGGATCACCCGCGAGCGCTTGGCGCATCATGTCGGAGTCGATCCACCCGGGCGCGATGGCGTTGACTCGCACTCCCTGACTGGAGACTTCCGCCGCCAGCGTCCGCACCATGCCCAGGTGGGCCGACTTGGCGGCGGCGTAAGCCATGACGTAGGGGATGCCAAACAGCGACGCCATCGAGGCGGTGAAAAGGATATTGCCATGTTTGCGTTCAAGCATTCCGGGCAACAAAGCGCGAATCAGGCTGAATGCCGCGACGACGTGAGTTTGCAGAACCGCTTCCAACTCGGCGGGAGTGGTGTCCACGGCGGGCTTTTTGAGATGAATGCCGGCGTTATTCACCAAAATCGAGATCGGCCCGCGGCGCTTCGTCACTCGGGCGATGAATTCGGCCGCCGCGCCCACTTCGGTGATGTCGTGCGCCTCCACCGTCGCCGATTTACCGAGCTTCGCCGCGGCGGACTTCAATACCTCCGCGCGCCGCCCCACGAGGACAACCCGAGCTCCCGCTTGCGTAAAGCTGGTCGCGATGCCTAATCCGATGCCGCTGCCGCCGCCAGTGATCAGCGCGGTTTCACCTTTCAAAGAGAATGGGTTCTTCATATCTCACCGTACCCGCGGCGAGCCGCAAGAACTCAAATCTGCGGCCCGCGCTGAGCGGCGTCAGCGCAGTTCCTGGACGCGGAAGAAGCAGCGCGGCAGGGTTCCGGGACTGGCGTCGAAGAAATTGAACGTTGAGCCGCCCAATGTGTTTGTGCCGATTGAAACCCAATCGACCAAATTCGTCGAAGTCTGCAGCAAATAGCGACTGCCCGGGATGCCGTGAAAGATGAATTGGAATTGGCCGCCACTGATGGAAGCTCCGGCCAACTGGACCGACTGCGCCAGACTCAGTGAGATCGCGCCGGACGCGCCGTTCGCGCCGTCAACGGCGATCTCATACTCCGTCCCCGCGACGGCGGCGAAGGTGACCAGACTGGTCTGGCCGCCCGCCGGGTCATCATCGTTGCTCGCGACCGCGACTAGATTACTGATCGACGTTCCGGTATAGACCGCGAGCAACGTGTCAAACGCGCTGCCGCGGGTACTGATCGTCACGGGGCCATTCGCCGGCGCAACCCACGAATACCAGACGGAAGCCCCACCCGCGGAGCCGGCGTGTTGAGGCTCACCGGACTCCTTGGTCGCCCCGGCGTTCGAGCCGGTCACGGTCGCCGCCGCGCCCGTCAGCGCGATTCGGTTAGTGAAATTGTCGTTCGCCGGCGCCAGCAGAGTGGCCACCGAGAGCGTGATGTTGCCAACCGCGCCCGCCTTGCCATCGACGGCGATCCGATAAGTCGCGCCGGCGGCGGCGATAAACGTGACCCGGCTGGTCACGCCACCATCGGGATCATCGTCGTTGCTGACCACGTTGGTGAGGCCGGACACCGTGCCGCCCAAATAGACGCCGAGCAGCGTATCGAAACTGCTTCCCGCCGTGGTGATACTCACCGGCCCACCGGCCGGGGCGGTCCACGACCACCAGACCGAATGGCCACCGGCGTCGCCCGCGTGGATCGGTTCGCCGGTTTCTTTCGTCGCCGCGGAGTTGAAGCCGGTCACCGTGGCCGAAAGCCCCGTAATCGCGATACTGTTCGTGAAATTGTCGTTGGCCGGCGCCACCGAAGGCCCGACGTTAAGGGTGATCGCGCCTGTCTGGTCGCCGAACGCATCGACAGCGATCGCGTAAACGCCCGTTGCCACGGCGTTGAAAGTAACCCGGCTCGTTTGACCGCCCAGCGGATCGTCATCATTCGCGGCCACCGGGGTCAACGCGGTCACCGCCGAGCCGGTGTAAACCGCGAGCAAGGTGTCGAAAGAGCTGCCGGTCGTCGTCATCGTGATCGGCCCGCTCGACGGCGCGGTCCACGACCACCAGACGGAATGGCGCCCGGGGTAATTCGCGTGCCCTGGTTCGCCGCTTTCTTCCGTGGCGCCGACGTTGGAACCGGTGACCACGGCGGCAGTGCCGGAGATCGCGATGCGGTTGGTAAAATTATCGTTCGCGGGCGGCGGACTCACGGTCAAGTCGAGGTTGAGCGTGATGGTACCCGCGGCGCCTAATGAACCATCGACCGCGATCGCGTAGCTCGTCCCGGCGGCGACGTTCGTGATCGTTACGCGGCTGGAGGCCCCGCCGTTGGGATCATTGTCGTTACTGGCGACCGCCGTAAGATTCGACACGACCGAGCCGGTGTAAACCGCAAGCAATGTATCAAAGGTGCTGCCCGCCGTCGTGATCGTCAGCGTGCCGTTCGAAGGCGCGGTCCAACTCCACCAAACCGAGTCGCCGCCCGCCACGCCCGCGTGATTTGGTTCTCCGGATTCCTTCGTGGCGCCGACGTTCGAGCCGCCCGCGCGGATGGAAGTCCCGGAGATTGGCGTCGCATTTGTGAAGCTGTCGTTCGGAATTGACGGACCGTCGGCGATCCGAACGACAAACGCATTCCCGGTCGCGCTGCCGATATTGGGCTGGGCGGGAGCCACGGTTGGGAAATCGACCGAGGCGGTTTGGCCCACGACGTAGGCGTGGCCGACGCCGTCGAGCGAGACCGCGTAAGCGATGTCGTTGATACTGCCCCCAAGATAGGTGGAATAAATGTACGCCGTCCCGGCGGGATTGACCCGCGTGATGAACGCGTCCGTAAAGGCATTCGTGCGGCTCATTTGAAACGGATCGACGACGGGGAAATCGCTCGAGCCGGTCTGGCCCACCACGTAGGCGCTGCCCGTCGAGTCCACGGCGACACCCCAAGCGTTATCGGAACTGGTACCGCCCAAATAGGTCGAGTAAACCAACGTGGCGCCGGTCGGGTCGATTTTGGTCACGAACGCGTCGCTGGCGCCCGAGAGCGCCGCCTGAATTGCGTTCGCGGTTGGAAAGTTGGTCGAGACCGTCTCGCCGACGGCGTAGGTGTTGCCCGCGCTATCAACGGCGACGCGGAAGCCGAGGTCCTTGTCGTTGCCGCCAAGGTAGGTCGAGAAAACCAGCGCAGAACCGGCGGGATTGAGGCGGACCACAAAGACGTCCAGCCCGCCACCGTTCGTGCTCTGGATCGGATTGACCACGGGGAAATTAGTGGAGGCGGTAAAGCCTACGACCGACGCGTATCCGGCGGGATCGACGGCGATGCCCTGGCCTTCGTCAACGTCGTAACCTCCGAGTAACGTTCCATAAACCAGCGCGCCGCCCTGTGGATTCAGCTTCACGACGAAGGCGTCGTTCGTCCCGACGCCACCGTGGACGGTCTGAATCGGGTTAAGCGTGGGAAAATCGCCCGATTGAGTTTGGCCGGTGACATAGGCGTTGCCGGCCGAATCGACGGCGATCGCGGTCGCCGTGTCGGCGTTGGTCCCGCCGAGGTAGGTCGAGTAGATCAAGGCTGAGCCGTCCGATTTCATCTTGAGCACGAACGCATCGAACGGATGGATATTGAAGTAGCTGTCCGGGGCGCCGTGAATGCTTTTCTGAAAGGCGTTGACCGTGGGAAAATTCGTCGAAGCGGTGAAGCCAGCCACATAAACATCGCTGTTTTGGTCCAGGGCGATGCCCAACGCTCCGTCATCCTCGTCGCCGCCGATATAACTGCAATACAAGAGCACGCCGGCGGCATTGAATTTGGCGACAAACGCATCCCCGACCTGCCCGCCCATATAGGTTGGTTGCAAGGCTTTCGCCGACCACAAGGTCGGCGAGGTCGTTTGCCCGGCCACGTAGATATTTCCCGCGGCATCGGCCGCGACATCCCAAGCCTGGTCCAGTCCGGTCCGGCCAAGATACGTCGCGTAGCTCAATACGGGATCGATGACCAACGCGCGAGTCGAGTCATACGCGCCAACCTCGAACGAAACCGCCTGACGCGCATCAGACTTGGCGCCGCCCGAAACGGCCAAGGTGTATCGACTAGCAACCTCCCGGCGCTCCCCGTTGATATCCTGATAAACCACCGGTTTGCGCAAATACAGGGTGCGGCCGCCCAGCGTCATCGCCAAATCACCGCTGGGGTCAAGCGAGACCACGCCGGCTCCCTCGAATCCCAGGGAGATCGCCCGCGGGTCGGCGCCCGGCGCCACCACGAAATCGTATTCCAATTGGCGCTGATTGCCGTAGTAGATCAAATCCACCCCTGGATAAACCTGGGCGTATCGGACTTGGGCATAGGTCGGAACGTTTGTGCGCCACTGGGAAGCGTCGGCGCCGAGCAGGTAATTAACCTTGCCGGGCAGCGTGTGAATCCCGACCGGGACGGCTGAACCGGTCGCCCCAACCAGACTCATCCGCAAGGCTTGCAGCCCGTGCGCGCCGCGCGACGCTGAATCGGTGGCGGCCGGTGACGAGACCGCTGAAAGGCGACTTGTTCCGTCACTCGGGGCGTTTAGGCGCAGCTCGGCGCCAGCGGAGTCCAAGACCAACTCATAGCCGTCGCCCCGGGCGAGGTAACCGGCGCCGCGATCGCCTGCGCCCGTCCGGGCTTCAAAATGGAGCGGCGAATTGGCGTAGGCGCCATCGAAGCTGCCGCGCGCCGCCGGCGTTAGCCGTTGCCGCGCGGCCGGCACGCCGGGGGAAGCGGTCGTTTCACCAGGACGCTTCGGCGCCTCGACGCCATTGGCCAAGACCAATCCGCCGGTCATCAACGCCGCGAATAATAGGCCCTTCGAAATTCTCAGACAGGCTCTCAAACCGCTTTCCATAAAGTATATTGCATTCGCAATCTGGCTGTCATCTTGGTGCATTCAACCGAAGAGTGTCAAAGGTTTTACGGGGCCGTCAAAAGGGCAAGAAACCGGTCTGTCTCGGGCGCCAAGGCTCAGGCGTCAGCATTTTCGCTCGACGCGCCGCCGGGCTTGCGTGTCAGCGGCCGCCCGACAATACTGACGGCGAAGTCGCTCGGAACGCCGCCCGCGGGCTGGTTCGAGCCGCAAATATGCCAACACGTTGTCACTGGGCCACGAGCGATCTGATGGCCGCCTACCACGATTCGGAATGGGGTATTCCCGTGCACGATGACCGGCGCTTGTTCGAGTTTCTGATCCTTGAAGGAGCCCAAGCCGGCCTGAGTTGGGAAACGATTCTCAAGAAGCGCGAGAATTATCGCCGCGCCTTCGACCAATTCGACGCCGCCGTGATCGCCCGCTACGGCGACGCCAAGGTAACGGCCCTGCTCGCCGACGCCGGAATCGTCCGCAATCGTCTCAAGATACTCTCGGTGATCAAAAACGCGCGGGCGTTCCTGGCCGCGCAAAAGGAATTCGGCAGCTTTGACGCCTGCGTCTGGCGGCACGTCGGCGGGAAGCCCAAGGTTAATGAATGGACGTCCAGCCAGAAACTCCCCAGCAGGACGATCGAGTCAGACGCGATGAGCAAGGACTTGAAAAAGCGGGGATTCAACTTTGTCGGCTCGACGATTTGCTATGCGTTTATGCAGGCGGTGGGGATGGTCAACGACCACGCCGTCGGTTGTTTCCGTCACGAACCAACCCGCCGGGCCGGCTCCAAATCCGCCAACTCATGACCTCCGACTCGTTGCCCGCATCGTTGTTCAGAACAACCGGAAGAATGGCTCGGGGCGTACTGGCCGGAGTGCTCCTGCTATCCTTCGCGCTGCCAGGGATCAGTCGCGGCGCGGCTTCGCTTCCCGAGGCCAAGCGCATTGTTTTCCTCGGCGACAGTATCACCTACAGCGGGGAATACATCGACTACCTTGACGCCTGCCTGCGCACCCGTTTTCCCGAGCGCGAGTTTGAATTGCTCGACCTGGGTTTGCCGAGTGAAACGGTCTCCGGCCTCTCCGAGCCGGGCCATGCGGGCGGCGCCTTTCCCCGCCCCGACCTTCACGAACGCCTCGACCGGGTACTCGTCAAAACGAAACCCGACCTCATCATCGCCTGTTACGGTATGAATGACGGGATTTATTTTCCGTTTTCTGACGAACGTTTCGCCAAATACCAGGATGGCGTCCAGCGTCTCGTTCAGCGGGCGGCCAAGGACCGCATTCCCATCATTCTATTGACGCCGCCAACCTTCGACCCCATTCCGCTGAAAGAGCACACTCTCCCCGCGGGACGGACGGCTTATCCCATGCCTTACCATGATTACAACCAAGTGTTGGATCGTTACGCCGACTGGCTGCTCGCGCAACGCAGTCAAGGTTGGACCATCATCGACATCCATGGACCGATGAACCACCACCTGGCGGCGCGGCGTCGCCAAACTCCTGACTACTTGCTGGCCGGTGACGGCGTTCACGCGAACGCCTTCGGCCACTGGCTGTTCACGCAACAAATTCTGGTGGCTTGGAACGTCCCGGCGGAGGTTGACACGCTGGATCTGGACGCGCGGATCATGAAAGTGCGGCAAGGCCAGATCAGTGAACTGACCATCGGCTCACAGGGCATTCAATTCTCCTGGCGCACCCGTCTCCCGATGCCCTTCGACCCGCAGTGGGACCCGCAATCGGTCGCGCTGGAGCGGATCGCGGATCGTTTCAATCGCCACCGCCTGATCGTTCGCGGGGCGCCAGCGCTTAAGTACAATGTATTCGAGAGCGACCGGTTGCTGGGCACGTTCAGTCACGACCAACTCGCGCAAGGGATCGATTTGCTGCAATTTCCATCCCTGCTGACGAATGAACGCGGCGCCAAATTGTTGAAATTGATTCATCAACGTCAACGGCTGCTCACGGACGCATGGCTGACCGATACCGGCCACCGGCGCCCCGGAATGAATAAAGGTTTGCCGCTGGCGACGGCGCAGGAACAAGCCGCCGCGCTCAACAGCGACATCCGGGAATTGAGCGCGCCGATTCGCCTCCGTTGGCGACTGACGCCCGTGGACGCGACTCACGCGCCCGCCGCCGGCGCCGTTCCGTCCGTCACCGCCCCGCCTCAACGGCCCTAGCCAATCAGCCGGTTAGCGCCCGGTCAAGTAAGGTCCGAGAATCGCCCTCCCGGCATCGGTTCAGCGATTCTCGGGCAACGCGCTGGTCTTTCCGGAGGAGGTTTCTGGCTCGGCCAGCAACCGGGTTAGCAGCTTATTTAAATAGGCCCGAACATCTTTCGGCCACGGCGCGATCAATTCGCCGACCCGGGAGTACTTGCCGGCGTAGAAGGCCCGCAGCGCCTCCTCAAATTCGGGCAAATTACCGGCCAACACCGACATAAACCGATAGACCGCCTCATGGGCTTCTCGCGCCTCCTCCAGTCGTTGGTTCGCCCGCTTTGCCTGCTCGACCAGACGCCGCAACGTCACCGAAGCGCCGCCCGGCTGGCGATTGAGCCAATCCCAGTGACGCGGAAACAAGGTCACTTCTCGGCCAACCACCCCTAGCTTCGGCCGGCCGGGCAGGCGTTTCTCGGACGCGTCGGGGATCTCGGGCGGGGCCGTTTCAGCCTCGGTCCGCACTAGCCGTTGCATGACTTCGTCAGTCGGTCCCCGAAAGTCAATCTCGACCACCCGGCCGGTCGCGTCATCGAAGATCACCACGGGCGCTCGCTCGCCGCGCTCCAGAACCGCTTTTGTCGCTCGAGCAACATCTGTAAGTTCTCCGTCATGAATAAGTTGATACCCTTCGAAGGCCGCGCAGCGAGCGGGGAGATCGCCGGTCAACGGCCGCGGGTGTTGGCGGGGAAGCCTTGGTAGATTCATTGCGGTCTTTTTACCAAGGTAAAATAGATATGTAAATATTATCCTGGTAAAATATATTTGAAACCACCACGGGGGCCGCGCTTTTCTGCCTTTTACGTTTGACCAAGCGATCACGTCGTGGTTACGGTGCGCACCTTAATTTGCAAATGGGACTATGATTGGAACGATTCGACGCCATCAAAACTGGCTGTGGTTGATTATTATCGCCGCGGTAATTGTCAGTTTTGTTGTTTACTTTACACCAGAATCCGGGCGCGGCGGGGGCGGCGGTCAGGCGCCTACTTTTGGCAGCATCAATGGCCACCCGATTTCGCGCGACCAAATCGCGGCCGCCTATCAGGAGACGCGCCTGCGCTATCTGTTCACTTACGGCTCCTGGCCGGGCAACGAACGGACCGGTTTCGACATCGAAAGCGAAAGCCTCAACCGGCTCCTGCTGATCGAGAAGCTTAAGGAGATGAAGATCGAAGGTTCGGACGACGCGACCGCGCAATGGATCGCCGAAGCCTTCCGCGATCGGAAGCAACTGACCTTCCGGAAGGACGCCTACGACCGCTTTGTCAAAGAAACCCTCCCGAAAAACGGCGTGGACGAAGCCGATTTTCAGCGTTTCGCCCGGCACGAGGTTGGCATCCAGGAACTGATCCGGATTACCGGCTTGAGCGGACGGATGATCCCGCCGCATGAGGCTGAGGAGCTTTATCGCCAGGAGAATGAGCCGATGGCGACTGAAGCGATCTTTTTCTCCGCGTCGAACCATCTGGCCAAGGTTCCGGTCACCCCCGCGGCGCTCTCGCAATTCTACACGAATCGGCAGGCGATGTACCGCCTCCCGGAACGGGCGCAGGTAACCTACGTCCGATTCGCTTCGAGCAACTATTTCGCTCAAGCGGACAAACAACTGGCGGCGATGACGAACCTGAGCATGATGCTGGATCGGGAGTACGCCACCCGGGGCGCGGATACGTTCAAGGACGCCACTGGCAAGGTCATGAGCCCGGAAGCGGCGAAAGATAAACTCAAACAGGACGTTCGCGGCGAGTCGGCCCTGCTGGCCGCTCGGCAAGCCGCGGCCAGCTTCGCGGAGGAATTATCGCAGCGCGCGGAGAAACAGCCGAAGAACGCGGCCCTGTTGGAAGCCCTTGCGAAGGAGAAGGGATTCACGGCGAAGGTCTCGGCGCCATTCAGCCAAAACGAAGGCCCGAAGGAACTCAGCGTGCCGGATAACTTCACCCGTGTCGCGTTTGCGCTTACCGCGGAAGAGCCGATTGCCATCGAACCGCTCGTCGCGGAAGACGCGGTGTATGTGATTGCGCTGAACGCGCGGATACCGAGCGAACTGCCGCCCTTGGAGAGTATTCGCGCCCGCCTGACCGAGGATTACCGCAAATCCCGCTCGCTCGAGTTGGCCCGCGACGAAGGGAACGCCGCCTACGCCAAGCTGACCAATAGCATCGCCAAGGGCAAGAAATTCGCGGAGGCGGCCGCCGAGGCGAAGCTGACCGTCGTCAAAATCCCGCCCTTCTCCCGTAGCACCCGGTCGATTCCGGAAGTCGAAGGCCACGCGGAGATTTCTGACCTGAAGAACCTGGCGGAGATTCTTGCGCCGGGCAAAGTCAGTGACTTCACCCCGACCCGCGATGGCGGTTTCATTTTGCACCTTATCGAACGTCTGCCCGTTGACGAGACCAAGCGCAAGCAGGATTGGACCGAGTTTATGGCCAATCTGCGCCAATCCCGCCAAATCGAAGCGTTTGGTGACTGGTTCCGTCGCGAACACGAGCATAGTCATGTGGTCGGTCCGACCGCGCGCCGCGCGGCCAATTGACCGCCCGTTTCGACCTCCCGGTCCGACGCCGCGCCGTGACCGGCGCCGGCCTGAACCCGCTCGACCGAGCGTCATTCGGCAGAGGATAAGCGCCGCCTATGGCCAACGCCGAAGTTCAAACGATCAAACTCTCCTCGCCTGCGACGCAGGAATTCTGGGAGATCGCCGTCCTCTGGGAGGACGCCCAGATGATGGCCCTTGATAAGCCGAGCCGTCTCTTGACCTCGCCGGATCGTTACGATCCGAACCGCCCGAATCTGATCAAGCTCCTGCACCAGGGAATCGAACGGGGCGCGCCTTGGGCGCGCCAGCGGCAACTGACCTATCTCTCTAACGTCCACCGGCTCGATTTCGAGACCACCGGCGTCCTGCTCTTTGCGAAGGACAAGCCGACGCTCATCGGGCTGGCTAATCAGTTCGGCGCCGAAAAGCCCGCCAAAACCTATCTTGGCTTGGCCGAAGGAAGCCCGCCGGCCGACACGTTTACGGTCGATGCCAAGCTCTCCCCCCACCCCGTTCGCCTCGGCGAAATGCGCGTGGACGAAAAGAATGGCAAACGCTCGACCACAAACTTCACGGTCCAAGAGAGCTTCGACGGCTATACGCTGCTCAAATGCCACCCGTTAACCGGTCGAACCCACCAAATTCGCGTTCACCTGCGCCATTCCAGGCTGCCGTTGGTTGGCGACACGTTGTACGGCGGCCATCCCCTGCTGCTTTCCGCGCTGAAGTCGGGCTACCGGCTTAAGGGGAACCGAGTGGAGCGCCCGCTCCTGGCGCGCGCCGCGTTGCACGCGGAAGAACTGACCGTGCTTCACCCACTTACCGGCGCGCCGGTCACCATCACCGCGCCGTGGCCGAAAGATTTGACCGTCGCCGTCAAATACCTGCGACGCTACGCCTCGACCGGGTCCGCCTTCACACCCGAGTAGGCGGGAGGCTCCGGCGGAAGCTCTTGGTTTTACGTGACGACGACAAACCAGGAAGGGGGACTGTCTCTGGTCAAAAACAATTCCAGCCCCCGCCTTTGGACCAATTCCTTCACCGCGCGTTGAACGCCGAAGACGCCGAACGGGTAGGTCCCATCCGCAATGTAATCGTGCCCGCCCAAGACACCGCCTGGATGAACCTTGTCCCACCAGAGGGCGATGTCCTGGGCCACCGCCGCATACTCGTGGTTGGCGTCGACGTAGCAAAAGTCCAGGCTCTGTTCGGGCGTCAAACTAGCGGCTTCGCTTGAGGTTGCCCGCCAAATCACGGAGCGCGGGCCGAAAGGTTGCAACCGTCGAATCGTCCGGACGTAGCGAACATCCTGAATTATCTGAGCGTCGTCCGCGGCGCCACGGTCGGCCTCGTCAGCGAAGTCCCGCCACGGATCGATCGAATAGAACAGCGAACAGCGCCAGGTGCGAAGCAGGTATTCCGAAAACACGCCTTCGGCGACCCCGACCTCAGCGCCGATTCCCCCGAGGCCGAGTTGATTCAAGAATTGCGGAAATAACTGTCTCGACGCCAAGGCCGCTTTGGGTTCAGCCGGTTGGCCACTGATCGGTTCACCCACAGCTCGGGGCGCGGAGCGGACGTATTCAGCCAGGCGCGCGATTTCTAGGCCCTGCTGTTCAATGGCTCGAATCAATTCCAGCGGACCCGGCCGTTCCGGCTCTAACGTCATCGCGCGCCGATAGGAAGCGATGGCCTCGTCGAACAGGCCCATCTGCTGATAGGTAAATCCAAGATTGTGATGCGTTCCCGCCCAGTCGGGGCGGAGTTCGGTGGCGCGCTTAAAGGCGACGCTCGCGCGGGCCGCGAACCCGAGGTGGCCGAAGGCCAAGCCGAGATAAAAATATGCCTCCGGAGTCTCGGGACCGGCGCCGGCCGCCAAGCCAAGAAACTTGGTGGCGTGTTCCGACGGATGCCTCGTCCCAGACATTCGCGCGAGCAACTCAAGCGCCGCAAAACAGGTGGGATCATGCCCCAAGGCCGCGTGGAGCGCGCATTCCGCCTCAAGGGGGTGGTTCGCGCGAAAATAAGACTCCGCCCGGCTGGTTAGCTCGTTTGCGTTCACGCATGCGGCGCTCAAGAAGTCAGTGGGTTTCATTGGCCTTTTAGCGCCGAAACGTGAGCGTGGCAAGGAGGATTAAGCGGTCGGTCGCGTCGATAGTTCTCTATTCACTTTTCAAACTTTACCGTCGGGCCGCCTCGCCGCTATGGTTCGACCATGGATCCATCTCCGACGCTTGATCGCCCGCGCTCCGGTACTTTGACGTCCCTTTTCATTGGACTTGTCGGCGGATTGTTGGCCGTTGTGGCGCTGATTGCCGTCGTCGCGCGAATTAACGGCGCCGAGCTTAAAGTGAACGGAATTCCGCTCGGGCTATGGATTGCCAAAACGAATGATCGCGCGGTGGAATTGCCGCTGGCCCGCGTCGGGACCAACGCGATACCGCAACTAATCGAGCTTCTGCGTCGGCAACGCGCGCAAACAGCGAACCGATTCGAGGCGTGGGTTTGGGACCACCTGCCGAGGCCTCTGCAGGCGCGTTTCTGGAATTGGCGACCGGTCTCGGGCTGGCAGGTTAGGCGAAACATTCTCTGGGGACTGAAGTCATTCGGACCCGACGCGAAGGCGGCGCTCCCGGAAATAGTTCGGGTCGGCACGAGTGACACCAACCACATGTCCCGAGCCGTCGCGTTGGTCGCGGCGCTGACGATCGCCCCGGACTCGGCTGAGGCGTTTGGGTTTTGGAAGGCGGAATGGGAGCGACCATCCTATATCAGTCGCCGTGATCTTGCCATTTACCTCGCCGGCATCCAAAAACCGGTTCCCGCCGCCGTCCCGCTCCTGCTGAAGGAAATGGCGGCGAATTCCCAAGGTCTGACCACGTATTTCGAGGCGTTCGAGTTTTTTGGCGACGCGGCCACGCCGGCGATTCCCGCTATGATCGACGCGTTCCGCAAAGACCCGAGCCATCGAGGGAACTTGCTGCCGGTTTTCAAGCGCTTAGGACCGGTTGCGGCGAAGGCGACGCCCGTGATCGCAGAGACTCTTACGAATCGGAATCCTGACTTTGTGGCGACATCCTTAGAAGTACTGACGGCGATCGGACCGGCCGCTCAGCCGGCCATACCGACGATCCAACCCCTGTTGACCAACAGTGACTCAGACATTCAAATGCTGGCCGCAGTCGCGCTTGGCCGCATCGAGGGCAAGCCGGAAATCGCCTTGCCGATCCTGATTGGCGGCCTCGAAGGGCGTCTCAACGGCAAGCCCAGGGCTTCCGTAAAGTGGGACAGCCGTTATGACCGGCACAATACGGTCGTAAGCGGCCCGAGCGTAGCAGCGATGTATTTAGGCCAGCTGGGGCCGGCAGCGGTCGAGGCGTTGCCCAATCTTGAGGCGATGCTCACGAATCGATCCATTTACATCCAGATCATTGCCGCCCAGGCCGTGTGGCGGATTAGCGGCGCCAAATCAAAGGCGTTACCGACGCTGCTGAGCGTGATCGAGGCTGAAGCGCGGTCACGTGCCGCCGGCGAGGACATGGGCTCGATCTTCGCCGTCGAAGCCATCAAGGAAATGGGTCCGGCCGCGAGCGAGGCCATTCCCGTCTTGGAGCCTCTGCGATTTCAGACCATCGAACTCGCGCATCTCATACCTGAAACTTTGCGGAGTTTGCGGGGACAAGATCACGCGGCGGCCGGCCTATAAGCGCCCGGCGAATTCGGGCCAGCTGAGACTCAACGGGGCAAACCAAAATCCCTGGGGCTGCCAACGGGACGCCAAACGGGCGGCGCGCAAAAGTCAATGTAGGCGTTTAGCGCGGCGGATGGCTTCATGAAATCCCGTCCCTGGCGGTTACCTCGGGCACGATTTGTTTCGGAGACTTGGCGACCGCGGCACGCGGGGAAATCGCCATCGGATTCGTTCGGTCGGAAAGGTAATCCGACTTCCGTTCCCAGAGGTCAATCAACCGGAGAATCGTCTCGACAGCCTCCGGCCCGAAGTCTGTGAGTTTTCGGGCGGTTCCGAATAAGCTTGCCGCCAACTGGGATTCTGGCGAAGTATTTTCCCGACGGTTCGTTGCGCAGTGAATTTGAATCGGGCGTTTCCCACCAGCAAGACGCTGGCGGGGCGGATTCGGGCGCTGATCGGACCGTGCCAAAGCGGCAAACGAGCCGATTCGGTCCGGATGTAAGTGTTTGGTAATTAACGAGTGGAAGGGTGGCTGAGTGGTCTAAGGCGCCTGACTCGAAATCAGGAGATGGGGTAACCCATCCGTAGGTTCAAATCCTATCCCTTCCGCCACTTTTGCTGAGGAAAACGGCAAATCCCGGAACGACCGCCCAGAATCCGGTCATTCCCGCTGATCATAATTTAATAGGGCTATGTACGTGACTCCACCGACCGCTACAGCTTGTGGTGCGAGAGGGC
>CAZFVY010000039.1:0-55032 GCA_964522665.1 uncultured Verrucomicrobiota bacterium
CCACCATCCTTCGCTCTGAACCCGCTAGGGTTTGGAGCGAAGGATGGTTTCCTCCGTAGTCCCGCCTCGGCGGGCGAAGGAGGACTTTTGGCTCCTGCGGCGGGTTCAGAGACTACGGATGGCGGGCCATCCTCTGGTCATGTTCTACGCTTACATACTCCAAAGTGTTGACCACCCGGCTCAATTTTACCGTGGCCACACATCCGATCTTAAGCAACGCGTCGCCGAGCATAATGCCGGCCGATGTCCGCACACCTCGAAGTTTGCTCCCTGGAAAGTGAGGTTTTATGCCGCCTTCGAACGCATCGAACTGGCCCAGCATTTCGAATCGTATTTAAAGACTGGCTCTGGTCACGAGTTTGCTAGGCGGCATTTCCTCTAAACCAGGTTTAGGGCGGAGGAGAGTCGGCCCTCCATAGCGTCCCCGCGAGAGTGGACCGTTCGTTCCGTCCCCCGTCGGACCGGACGACGGTCGTAGGTCTTGGCGAGTCCGTTTCCTGCGCCGCCCGCGACTGGCGCGCCCGGAGCTTTTGACCGATCGGGCGATCGGCAATTCGTCGAATCCCGGCGCTTGTAACCCTCGATCTTACCCTTGTTTTTGCCTGTTAAAGAGGCCATTGTCACGGGTATCCCACCTGGGGATCGGATCGAGAAATTAATGTCGTTATCGGATCAGTTTTTGCGGGCGCGGGGCACGGCGCAAGAATTCGCCACCACGCATTGGAGCGTGGTGTTGCGCGCGGGGGAGCAGAGTTCGCCGCAGTCCGCGGCGGCGCTGGAGAAGCTTTGCCACGCTTATTGGTACCCGCTCTACGCCTTCTCGCGACGGCAGGGATACCCACCGCATGAAGCAGCTGACCTGACCCAGGATTTTTTCCTCCATCTGCTGGCCACCAACGCGCTGGCTTCGGTGAGCGCCGAGAAGGGCAAGTTTCGGTCATTCCTGCTGGCCTCATTGAAGAACCTGCTGGCGAATCAATGGAACCGGGCGCAATGCCAGAAGCGCGGCGGCGGGGTGACGCCCTTTTCGTTGGACGAAGCGCTGGCCGAGGGCCGATATCAACTCGAGCCGGTCGATGATTCGACGCCCGACACCGTCTTTGACCGCCGCTGGGCCGAAACGATCCTCAGCCGCGCCCTCGATCGGTTGCGCCAGGAGTGCGACGGCGACGAAAAGGCCCGACGATTTGACGAAGTGAAGGTCTTTCTGCTGGGCGAGAAAGGGGACCGTTCGTTCGCCGAAGCGGCGGCCCGGTTGAATCTGAGCCAGGCTGCGGTGAAAGGCCTGGTGCATCGCTTGCGCCGTCGTTTTCGCGAGTTGATCCGCGAGGAAATCGCGCAAACCGTGGCTCGCCCGGAAGAGATTGACGCGGAGATTCGCTACCTGTTCGCGGCGTTCACGGGGTGAAAATTTCTTGCCTGAGGGGCGCACCTTTAGCCGTTATTTCCTTTTGTAAGGAAGGAAGCCGCCGCCGGCGCCACCACGGTTCGGCTCTCTCTCCATTGGATCGCTCCGGGAAATCCGACGAACTGATTCGGTCTCGTGGAAGGTCAACGAAGAGTAGTCTGGGCGTCGGCCGAAGTGGCGACCACGCGAGCTAGCGGCTCGCGCCGCCGGTCGGAACGAACTAGAAACGATGTCCGGTCCGCTGCATTGTCCAGTTTGCCAGAGCGCGCTGAGGGCCAGCGCGCCGGAAGGACTATGCCCCAAGTGTCTCTGGGCCTCCCTCCTAAACGCGGACGACGAAGGCGCTGAACCGACCGAGCCGCCGTTTTCTTCCGGCGCCGCCTCCTCTTCCCAGACGGACGCTTCGCCGGTGATTTGCGGCGATTACGCGTTAGTGAAGGAACTCGCGCGCGGCGGCATGGGGGTGGTCTATCAGGCCCGGCAAATCAGCCTGAATCGTGTCGTGGCGCTCAAAATGATCCTCACCGCCCGCTTGCCGGGTGAGGCGGACATGAAACGTTTCCGAGCCGAAGCGGAGGCGGTCGCCGGCTTGGAGCATCCGAACATCGTTCCTGTGTATGAAGTCGGCGACGACGACGGGCGTCCGTTCTTCACGATGAAGTTTGTCGCCGGGGGAAGTCTCGCGGAACGATTGGCGGCCAGCCGGGGGAATCATGACGCCCGGCTGGACCGGCCCCGTCAAAGCCGGCCGGGCGCCACCCATTACAGCGGCCCCGACCTTGCCTCGCTGATGGCCAAGATCGCGCGCGCGGTTCATTACGCGCATCAACACGGAATGCTGCACCGCGACTTGAAACCGTCGAACATCCTGCTGGACGAGCGGGGCGAGCCGTTGGTGACCGACTTTGGTTTGGCCAAGCAGCTCGAGACAGACAGCCAATTGACGTTGAGCGGGGCGGTGCTGGGCACGCCAGCGTATATGGCCCCTGAACAAGCGGCCGGCGGCAAAAGCCTCACCACCGCCGCCGACGTCTATAGCCTCGGCGCCATTCTCT
This sequence comes from uncultured Verrucomicrobiota bacterium, assembly GCA_964522665.1. Lineage (GTDB taxonomy): Bacteria > Verrucomicrobiota > Verrucomicrobiia > Limisphaerales > CAZFVY01 > CAZFVY01. Next base: position 2,464 of record CAZFVY010000039.1, read on the forward strand.
ACGAGCTTCTGACGGGAGAGCCGCCGTTTCACGCCGAGACAACGCTTGAGACCCTGCGCCAAGTCGCCGAACAGGAGCCGCGGCGGCCCCGGTCGATCAACCCGCAGGTCGATCGCGATCTGGAGACCATCGCCTTGAAGTGCCTGCGGAAAGGCGCGCGGGAACGGTATCGATCAGCGGAGGCGCTCGCGGAGGATTTAGAACGGTGGCTGCGCCATGAGCCGATTCACGCGCGGTCGGCGGGGGCCTGGGAACGCGGAGCAAAGTGGGCCAGACGCCATCCCGCGGCGGCCGGGTTCCTTTTGCTCGCGCTGCTGGCTCCCACGCTCATAATCGCCGAGTTGCTTTTTAGCAACGCCCGCGTCCGAGGAGCCCAGCTTCAAACGCAGGAGAATCTCTACGCGGCCGATATGTTCCTGGCCAACCGCGCGCTCCGGGAAGGCAACCTCGGACTTGCCCGGGCTACGCTCGCGGTCCACGTCCCGCCCCGGGAGCAACGCGGTTCCGCGGAGGACTTTCGCGGTTTCGAGTGGCGCTTTTTGTGGGGGCAGAGCCAGGGCGATCAACTCCGAATCCTCAGTGGGTTTCCGCGGGTCCCGACGGCGCTTAAGGTCACCCCGGATGGGACGACTTTGGCCATCGCTGGCCGGAACTTTCTCTGGCGTTGGAATCTGGCCGAGTCCAACGCGACCGAACTCATGCCGCCAAAAGGGTCGGCCTGGCTTGAATTTGACGACGCGTCCAATTTGGTCGCCAAGGTTCACCCTTCTCCGCTGCGCGCCGACCAAGTCGAAGACGTGAATCCATCGCCCAGTGAATTGTGCCGCTGGGTTAATCCCGACCGGCTCGACGCTCCAACCCGATTATCGTTCACGCCGGACGGACGTCGGATATTAACCACCGACCGCGGCTCCGCGCGCGCGGCCCGGGTGTGGAAGCTGGCCGACGGCGCGGTCGAATTTGCTTTTTTGGGCATTTACCCGGACGCCGTCGTGTCGCCGGTGGCGCCGATCGTGGCCGTCGGCTCCTATGCGCGCCCGGGAGGCGCCGCCGCGGGCTGCGTCAAGGTGTACGATCTGGAAAAACGGGCCGAAATCTGGACGCTGCCGGCCGCCGGCGGATTGGTGGACTTCAGCGCCGACGGCCAGACGCTCGTTACCGCCGGGTGGTTCCCGACGCCGGGAATCAACCGCGTGAGCCTCTGGTCGCTGCCGGAACGCCGGTTGCTGACGCGGTTTACCGCGTTGCGCCATTGGAACTTGTTGGCGCTCTCGCCCGACGGACGGTGGGTGGCGGCCACCGAGAGAGCCTCGGCGAGAATCGAGATCTGGTCGGTCGAGAAAGGTGAAATCGTCCATGAACTGGCCGGCCACGCGGGGACCGTGGGCGCGTTCGCTTTTTCGCCGGACGGCGCGACCTTGGCGTCGGCGGGCGTTGACCAGATCATTCGGCTTTGGTCCGTTGCCTCTGGCGAATTGACCGCGACCCGCGTCGGACACACGGACGAGATCACCTGTCTGGCATACTTCCCGGACGGAAAACGCCTGGTATCCGGAGCGCGCGACGGAACCGTGCGCCTCTGGTCAACGACTACCGCAAAGAAAGAGGTCCCGGCTTTCAAGGGAAGAGGATTGGGCAATCATCTCATCATTTCGCCCGACGGAAATTGGTGGACCTCCCTGGTCGAGAATTCCAAGGGCATTTGGGCTTACGAGACTCGTCCAGGCTCGACCCGGCGAACGATCTCGCCGACGGCGGACGTCCAGTTGGCGCAGGTCGATGGCTTCGACGACGAGGGACCGATGCTGCTCCGCTCGAGCAGTCCCCTTGGGTCATCCAAACTCAACTTGGAATGGTGGTCGCTCGACGACCGGTCGCTGCGCCGCCGGCTATCGCTTGAGGGCGACGTGGACCCCGAGCAGGTGCGGGTGCGCGCGTTCAACCCCGCGGCGCGGCTCTTCGCCGCGGGGCTTAGCGACGGAATCGTGCGGGTCTGGTCCATGCGAACCGGGAAGATTCTGCACACGTTCGGACTGCCGGACCACGTTGACGGACATCCGACGGTTCGCATTCCGGTGAATCGAATCGCGATCTCGCCGGACGGATCACTCCTGGCGGCCGGCACGATGGGACACTCGCAGGTGGCGGTCTTTTCCCTCAAAGAAGATAGACTCCTCTATAGCCACCATGTTCGTCCCCTTTACCGAATTGTCGATCGTTACGATGACCTCGGAGTCCTTGCGTTCCTGGGGTTCTCCCCCGACGGGCGGCTCCTCGTCACGACGGATCTGACCGAGCGGGGAATCAACGTGTCGGACGCGCGAACAGGGCGCGCCGTCGGCCAACTCTCAGGTCATCGCGATTACACCGCCCAAGTCGCCTTCTCGCCCGACGGCAAGACTCTGGCGTCAACCGGGGGTGACGGTTCGGTGCGACTCTGGCACCTCGCCACCCAGCGTGAGCTGGCGACCTTGTACGAATCCGGGGCCAGCTCGGTGGCGTTTTCGCCGGACGGCTCCGCCTTGTTCGTCGGGTTCGACGACGAGGTGGCCGTTTTATCGGCTCCGACGTTAGCCGACATCGACCGGGGGCCGTAAGGGAACGGTCCACTTCGCGCCGCCGCGTGACGGGAGAGAGTCGCGCTCCGCGCGCTCGGCCTTGCGGAAAGCCGGTCTCGAAAATATCGGCAAAAACTTCGCACCCTTCCCGTGAATTTCTTTTTGTAGCAGGAGGAACCGCGGAGTGGAGACCACGCCCGATCAGGCTTGGGCTTCTCTCGTGATTCCCCTATGACCAAATTTAATCGATTTTCCCGCGCCGGACTTCTGCTGACGCTCGTCGCTTCGTTCTTCGCGCCCGCCGCGCGGAGCCAAATCTTCGTGTCCGACGTCTTGAGCCGTTCGATTCGGCAGTACACGACTTCGGGGAGCGGCTCCGTCTTTGCCACCGGCTTGCAAGGCCCGGCCGGGCTGGCGTTTGATGGCTCGGGCCATCTCTACGTCGCCGAAGGAAACGCCAACGCGGTCACGCGCTTTCCGACGGTCCCCACGCCGGGAGCTTCCGAAACGGGGACGCCCCTGCCCAACCTCAGCTTGAGCAACCCGGTCGGCTTGGCCTTTGACGGCGCCGGTTACCTTTACATCGCCAACTTCAACAATAACACGGTGACCAGGTATTCGACGAGCGACGGAACCAGCTCGGTTTTCGTGTCCGCGAGCGCGGGCTTGCGCCAACCGTTCGGCCTGGCCGTCAGCGGGGGCTTCCTTTATGTGGCGAACAGCAGCAGCCATACGATAACGCAGTTCGCGCTCTCGGACGGCACCACGCCGATTAATTTTGCCGGTGTGGCGGGGACGACCGGACACGGTTTGAACACCCCCTGGGGTCTGGCGATCAGCGGCGGCTATCTCTACGTGGCTAACAACGGCGACGCCACAATTACAAAGTTTCTGCTGCCCGCCGGCGGCGCCAACCCCATTCCGTTCGGCAGCGCTGGCCTGAGCATTCCGGAGGGCCTGGCCTTTGACAGCGGTGGGGATCTTTTCGTGGCAAATTCTGGCAATTCAACGGTCGCGGAATTCACGGGACTGGGCGTGTCAGTCTTCGCGCCTGCCAGCTCCGGACTGACGAGTCCGGCCTTCATCGCGATCCAGCAGGATTTGGGGATCACCTGCCCGGCGAACGTCACCACGAATACGTGCGGCTCCGGCGTCGCGGTGACCTTCCCAACTCCGACGGTAGCCGGCGGGGCGTTGCAGAGCGTCAGCCCGCCCAGTGGCAGCATCTTTCCCGTGGGCGCGACGACGGTGACCTGCGTCGCCACCAACGCAACTTCGACCAACACCTGCGCGTTTACGGTAACCGTATCCCAGACGTCCGCTCTGACCATTATTTGTCCGGCCGACGTCACCACGAACTTCTGCGCGGCGAGCACGCCGATCGTTTTCCCGAATCCGGTTGTCTCCGGCGGGGCGCTGGTTGCCTGCGTTCCGCCCAGCGGTTCCGTCTTTCCGCTGGGAACGACCATCGTCACCTGCACCGCGACCAATGCCTGTTCCACGAATACTTGCACGTTCAAGGTTACCGTCGCGAACCCATTGCCGCCGATCCTCACCTGCGCGACCAACAAAACCGTCGCGTGCGGTTCCGCCTGGAGTTTTGATGCGCCGAGCGCCCTCGATCCGTGCGGCGTCGCCACCGTGCCAGTGACGGTGGTGAGCACCGTGACGAATTCCACCGGGTGTCCGATCGTCATCACCCGGACTTGGCGGGCCGGGAATGCGGGCAGCCCGGGCGCCACCTGCTCTCAAACCGTTACGGTAGTGGACACCACGCCGCCGGTCCTCACCTGCGCGACCAACAAGTCGGTTCAGTGTGACTCGCCTTGGTCCTTCGACACCCCGAGCGCGTTCGACGCATGCAGCGGGACGAACGTCACCATCACTGTGCTGAACACCGTAACGAACAGCGGGCCTTGCCCCTTGGTGATCACCCGCTCCTGGCAAGCCACCGACGCCTGCGGCAACAGCGCCACCTGCAGCCAGACGGTCACCGTGAATCCCGTCCCGCCGTGCGTCGCGGGCGAAACCTGGACGCCCCATGACTCCAACCGCTCTTGGACAGGCCTAGCCTCCTCCGCCGACGGTAGCAAATTGGTCGCGACGACCCTCAACGGTCTCATCTACACCAGTTCCGATTTCGGCCTCACTTGGATTCCCCAGGCCGCCAGCAGCGTCCAGAACTGGACGGCGGTCGCCTCCTCGGCTGACGGCGCCAAACTTCTCGCGGTCGCGCATCCCGGCCTCATTTACACCTCGACAGACTCGGGCCAGACTTGGACCCCGCGCGCCGCGAACGCGGGCGTGCTGCCCTGGCAGGCGGTCGCCTCCTCAGCCTCGGGCGTCGATCTGGTCGCCGTCGCCGACAACAATCAAATTTGGACCTCCACGGACTCCGGCCAGACTTGGGGGCCTCATGGTCCGAACAACCTGAATTGGCAAGCCTTGGCCTCCTCAGACGACGGCAGCCACTTGGTCGCCGTCGTCCATAACGGTTTCGTCTATACGTCGATCGATTACGGCACAACTTGGGTGGCCCAAGTGAACGCCGGCGCCGGCGCCTGGCATTCCGTCGCCTCGTCCGCCCTCGGCGATAAACTGGTCGCGGTCCAGGACGGCGGTTTCATTTACACCTCCATCGATTCTGGGGCGACTTGGACGCAACGCACCACCTTGGTTCAGAATTGGTACTCGGTCGCCTCCTCCGCCGACGGAACCAAATTGGTCGCCGTGAACTTCAACGGCCAGATCTACATCTCAACCAACTCCGGCGCCACTTGGTCGGCGGAAGCGACCAACCGGTCATGGATTGCCGTGGTTTCCTCGGCCGACGGCAGCAAGCTCGCCGCCGACGTGTATGGCGGCGGCCAAATCTACACCTCGGATTGCATGGCGCCGCCACTGGCCAACTGCGCGACGAACAAAACCGTGTCCGCGGGCGCCACCTGGAGCTTTGACCCGCCCGTGGCGCTCGCCCCGTGCATTGGTGGCGCCTCAACGATCACCGTGCTGAATACCGCGACCAACGGCGTCTGCCCGCAGGTCATCACCCGCACTTGGCTGATTACCGATCCTTGCGGAAGCAGCAATACTTGCAGTCAGACCGTCACCGTCATGGACACCACGCCGCCGGTCATCACCTGCGCGACCAACAAGTCGGTACCGTGCGATTCGGCATGGTCCTTCGATGCCCCAACGGCGATCGACGCTAATAGCGGTACCAACGTCACAATCACCGTGCTCAACACGGTGACCAATAGCGGCCCGTGCCCATTGGTTGTTACCCGTTCCTGGCAGGCCACCGACGCTTGTGGCAACGCCGCCACCTGCAGCCAAACCGTCACCGTGAATCCCGTGCCGCCCTGCGTCGCGGGCCAAACCTGGGCAGCGCATGATACCAATCGCACCTGGACCGGCCTCGCATGCTCGGCCGATGGCGGCAAATTGGTCGCGACCACCGTCAACGGTCTCATCTACACCTCATCCGACTTCGGCCTCACTTGGTTTCCCCAGGCTGGCAGCAGCGTCCAGAACTGGACGGCCGTCGCCTCTTCGGCCGATGGCAGTAAGCTCCTCGCGGTCGCCTCTCCCGGTCTGATCTACACCTCGGGAGATTCCGGCCAGACCTGGACTCCGCGCGCCGCGAACGCGGGCGTGCTGGCCTGGCAGGCCGTCGCCTCCTCTGGCTCGGGCGTCAATCTGGTAGCCGTCGCCGACAACAATCAAATTTGGACCTCCACGGATTCCGGCCAGACATGGTCGCCGCACGGACCCAACAATCTGCATTGGCAGGCTCTGGCTTCGTCGGACGACGGCAGCCATCTCGTGGCGGTCGTCCATAACGGCCCCCTCTACACGTCGGCCGATTTCGGCATAACCTGGACCTTGCAGGCGAACGCCGGCAGCGGCAAATGGCATTCCGTGGCCTCATCAACCCTCGGTGACAAATTGGTCACCGTTCAAGACGGTGGGTACATTTTCACCTCCACCAATTTCGGCGTGGACTGGACGCAACGGACGACCTTGATCCAGACGTGGTACTCCGTCGCCGGGTCCGCCGACGGAACCAAGCTGGTCGCCGTAACGTTCAACGGCCAGATTTACATCTCGACCGATTCCGGCGCGACCTGGTCGCCGGAAGCGACCAACCGGTCATGGTTTGCCGTCGTCTCCTCGGCCGACGGCAGCAAATTGGCCGCCGACGTGTATGGCGGCGGCCAGATCTACACCTCCGACTGCGCGCTGCCCCAATTGGCAACCTGCGCGACCAATAAAACGGTCTCCCTCGGCGCATCCTGGAACTTTGATCCGCCCGTGGCGCTGGCCCCCTGCATCGGTGGCGCTTCTACGATCACGGTTTTGAATACCTTGACCAACGGCATTTGCCCGCAATTGATCACCCGCACATGGTTGATTACCGATCCGTGCGGCGCCAGCAATACTTGCAGCCAAACGGTGACGGTGCTGAATACCAACTCCCCCGTCATCCTCTGCCCAACTAACATCGTCGTCACGTCTTGCACGAACGTGGCCGTCACTTATAGCGCCACCGCCACCAACGCCGGATGCGACAGCGTGACCGTCGTTTTGACACCTCCCTCCGGCACGGTCTTTCTGCCGGGGACCACGAACGTAGTCCGTTGCGTCGCGACCGACTGTTGCCGGAATACCGCGACGTGCGACTTCACCGTAACCGTCCTCTGCGCCACGAATCCCTGCCCGAATCTAGTCGTCAACGGCGGTTTCGAAACCACCAGCCCGGCCGTCGCGCCGAACAGTTCCAACAACACGCTTAACCCGACGAATGGAGTTCCAGGATGGACTACCGCTTCGACCAATTTCCTGGAAGTCTGGAGCAACAACGCCGGCTTCCCGGCGTCCGCGGGCACAAACCAGTTGGAGATCAATGCCCAAAACAGCGACGAGACCGTCTCTCAGGTCGTTACCGGAGTGACGCCGAATTGTCCGGCGACTTTCTGTTTCGACTACACCGGTCGATTTGGCACAGCCGCCGCGCCGAATAACGAGTTCACCGTCACCCTGACCAGCGGCGGCGCCGTGTTCTCGACCACGCTCAATCCGGCCATCTTTTCGGCCAACGGCTGGCAAACGTTCTGCCTGACCAACTTTGTGCCGGCGACCTCGACCGTCACCATCGCCTTCCACGGCCATACCACCGGTTCCGCGGGCTCACCGGCTCCGCAAGGCGGGGCGCACATCGATAACGTTTCATTGACGCAATGCTGCGCGGCGGCTCCCTGCATCACCTTGACTTGCGGAACCAATAAGACCGTCGAATGCGGCTCGAGGTGGAGCTTCGAGGCGCCGACGAATATCGTGGATACCTGTTGCCCAACCTATCGTCTGAGCTTTAGCACCGTGACGAATGGAACGTGTCCGCGGGTCATCACGCGCACGTGGTTGGTCACCGACACCTGCGGCAATAGCAATACCTGCGCCCAGAGCATCACGGTGGTCGATACCACGCCGCCGGTGTTGGTCTGCGCGGGCGATAAGACCGTCAATGGGGCGGCGCCGTGGAGCTTTGATCCGCCGCGGGCTTACGACGCCTGCTGCGGGACCAATGTCACGGTCACGATCGTGGGAACGGAAACGAACAAACTTTCGTGCGGTCAGACGATCACTCAGACCTGGCGCGCGACCGATTGTTGCGGCAACAGCGCCACCTGCCACCAAACGGTGACCGTCGCGAGCGCCGCCGCGCCGACCGCCTGCACGAACGCGACAACCGTGGTCTTTTCCGCGGGGACAACCAACGACAACTTCAATGGCGCGGAGCCGGCGTTCCCCAGCGCCGGCTTGGTCCTCCGCCTGCACGCGGCGGGGGTGAGCAGCTTGAAGGGTTTTGACGACTGCCGGACCGATACGCTTTTCGCGCATAGCTTCACCAATCTGCCCTCGTGCGTCACCGCCGCCACGTTGCACATTCGTCTGCGGGCCTGCGACGTCGGGTCGGAAAATGATACCTTTGGCTTGAGTTTCACCGCCACCGCGGGCAATCAACTGCTCCCCAGTTGGGGTCGCTATCTCGGCAACGGCAACGGCAGCGCCCCGGGGCTTTTTAACATCGCCTGGAGCGCTGGCGCCACCCGCGACGTCGTGCTCGATTTGGCCCAACTCCCGAACGCCGACGGTTCGACCACCGACCTGATCCCCGGACTGAACGCCAATGGCTTCCTTGACTTGGTGATGCAGGACGATTCGGCGATCGACTATGCCGTCCTCACGCTCACGACTTGCTGCTGCGGTCGGGACATCACCGTCAACACCGCGACCAACGAATGTTGCGCGGTCGTCACCTATAATCCGCCGCAATTCACGAGCCAGTGTCTGCCGATCATCACCAGTTGCACGCCGCCGTCCGGCGCGTGTTTCCCGGTGGGAACCACATTGGTGGAATGCCGCGCCACGGACGCCTCGGGCCAAGTGGGCCGCTGCTTCTTCAGAGTGACCGTTCGCGACGCCGTCCCGCCAGTAATCGTATCCTGTCCGACCAACGTGATCGCGTGCGCCGACGGCAAGGTTGGCGCCGGGATCATGCCTGATCTCGTCAGCCAAGTCGTCGCGACCGACAATTGCACGCCGTCCAATCAATTGCGCATCGTGCAGGATCCCCCGGCGGGCGCCACGGTCACGGCAGGCAACGTGACGATCACCGTCACGGACGCGGCCGGCAACGCCACCACCTGCACCGAGCCGTTCCGAGTCCTCGCCTGCTGCGTGCCGCCGCCCCGGGGCATGACGTTGTGGCTGACGTTCGATGAAGCCACCGGCCTGACGGCCTACAATTCCGCCGGAGGAAACAACGGCGGCCTCGTTAACGGCGTCACTCGCGACACGACCGGCTATGTCAATCACAGTCTCTGCTTCAACGGCGTTGACAGTTACGTCAGCGTGGCGACTTACGCCGGGATCAACCCCGGCGCCGGCGATCTCTCCCTCGACGCTTGGGTCAAGCGCGATCCGAACAGCGGAGCCTTGCCGCGGATCATCGTGGATAAACGCGATCCCGCCACCACGGTCGGGTACAGTCTGGCGGTTAACGCGGGAGCTCTCCTCTTCCAAATGGGCAGCCCCTCGAGCGGCTACATGAATTACGGGGATACCAACACCGTTCCAACGGATGGCCAATGGCATTTCGTCGCGGTGACCGTAAGGCGCGGAGCGCCGAACGGCGGCCAGTTCTACCTCGACGGCGCTCCGACCGCCACTTTTGATCCGACGCTCATAGCCGGCAGTCTCGACAACCGGATGCCGTTCATCGTCGGCCGCTCCCCGGTATCGCAGTCGTTCGTCTGGTTAGGGTGCATCGACGAAGTGGAAATGTTCCGCCGCGCGCTTTATCCACAGGAGATCGCCGCCCTCTTCAATGCCCGCTCCGCCGGCAAATGCCGGCCGTCGGTCTCCGTTCCCGCGACGACCACGATCTGCCGCGATCAATCCTCGGTGGTAATCACCGCCGGCATCTGCAATGAGTCCCCCACCGCGCAGACGTTCACTTATTCGTTCCAGGGTCTGCCGACGAGTCCAGGCTCCACCTGGCCGGGACCAACGGCGTTTTCCCCCGCCGTCGGCGCCATTACCGTCGCCGCGAACTCCTGCACGAACTTCCCGGTGACCATCGGAGCGCCCGCGGGGATGCCCTGCGGGACGGTTGCTTCCTACCTTATGACGGTCACAACCTCCGGCATCAGCGAACGTTTCACCGCCCAAGGCTCGCTGGTCAAGCCGTGCCGCCTCTGTCTCACGCGGTACACAAACATCGTCCATCAAGCGGTACTTGTGCCCGGTCTGGTGCACTTTACCCTGGCGAATACCTCGACTGATCCGGTTGAGTTGACGGGTATGCGATTCCGCGTGCGTGGCCCCGACCTCGAACCCGACCAGACCTACGTCAGCCTGAACGGTTTGCCTCCGGGAATGCCGTTCGAAGTTCCCACCGATGGCCCGCTGGCGCCCGGCGACGAACTCGACGTGTCGGTCAATGTGCAATTCATGGACTTCAGCCCCGGCGCGGCATTTACCCTGCTCTTGGAAGCGGACACCGACGGCGACGGTGAGCTGGAACCACTCGGGTCCACCGACTTCGTGAACGACAATCCCGCGTCGGATAGCCTGCTGGCGATCACCCGCGGCGCGGATGGGTCGCTGACGCTCGATTGGCCCGAGGGGGGCTGGATGCTGCAACAGGCGAATGACATCGAAGGTCCGTGGACCGAAGTCGTCGGGGCGACCAGCCCTTATCAGCCCAAGCCAACCACGAACCCGGTTCAGTTCTACCGCCTGACGCGGGCGCAGTAGGCGCCCGCGACGGACGCGATCAATCGCAAACGGATCGGGAACAAATGAAAACGGACGCACGGGCGCTCACGCCGAGAAATCGACCAAGCCCGTGCGCCCGCAAAGCCGCCGCGGAACTACATCGTTGAACCGCTGTCCTTCGCCTTGTCGAAGAACTCACCGTAATACTTTTTCACGCACTCCGGACAGACGCCGTGGCTGAATTGGGCCTCGGAATGTTTGGAAATGTAGCTCTCCACCTGCTCCCAATAGCCCTTGTCGTCGCGTATCCGCTTGCAAAAGCCGCAAATGGGCAACAGCCCGCTCAGCGTTTTAATCTTGGCCAGCGCGTCCCGGAGCTGATTCGTCAACTGCATCCGCTCCTTTTCCATCTGATGCTTGTAGCGGGCCATGTCGATGGCGATCTGCAATTCGCGCTCTTCGAGCGGCTTGATCAGGTACGCAAACGGCTCCGTTAATTTGGCCCGCTGGAACGTCGTATCGTCCGCGTAGGCCGTCAAGTACACCACCGGAATTTGAAACCGCCGGCGGATTTCGCCGGCGGCGACGACGCCATCCATTTCGCCCCGCAGACCGATGTCCATCAGGACCAAATCAGGTTGGCAATCACCCGCCTTCTGGATCGCCTCTTCGCCGGCCGAGGCGGCCCCGCTAATGATATGGCCCAAACCTTTGAGCGTTTTTTGAATCGCAAACGAGACGATGCTCTCGTCTTCGACGACCAGAATTTTCGCGCCTACCATACGTCATCCTTTTTCCATCCGCCGTCGTTGAACGTGATGCTCACAGCCGTACCGTCGCCGCAGTCCACCTGCATGACGCCGCCGATTTGCTCGACCAAAATCAAGATCAGCTTCCAGCCAAAGGTCTCCGTCCGACGGTAGTCCCAATCCGGCGGCGGGCCGGCGCCATTGTCGCGGACCTGCAAACATAGCTCGCGCCCCCCGGCGGGTTTCAGCGACACGTCAACCTCGCCGGCGCGATTGTCAGGAAAAGCGTATTTTAACGCGTTGGAAACCAGTTCGTTCACGATGAGACCACACGGGACCGCTTTATTGACGTCCAAAAAGATGTCGGGCGCCCCGACGTTTAATCCCACCCGCGTCAGGTTCGACCCGAACGAGTGGAAGACGTTGACCGTCAATTTGCGCAAATAAGCGTCAAAGTCAATTCGCGCGAGATCCTTGGATTGATACAACGTTTCATGGATCAGCGCCATGGATTTGATGCGGCTCTGGCTCTCCTTGAAGAATTCGAGCGCCTGCGGGTCCTTGACGTAACCAGATTGCAACTGCAGCAATCCAGACACGATCTGCATGTTATTCTTGACCCGGTGGTGGATTTCCTTGAGGAGAACTTCCTTCTCCTTAAGCAAAATCTCCTGCTCTTTAAGGGACGCTCGAATCTGGTCTTCGGCGGCCTTCTGTCCGGTGATGTCGATCATCACCCCGACCAGTTGCCGCGGCCGCCCGTCATCGCAAACCAACCGCACGATATCCCGCAGCCAGACCACCCGGCCGTCGGCCGCCACCATTCGATACTGGAATTCGTGGTCGCGCCCCGCGCGGGTCTCGCGCATGCAAAAGGCCGGCGCCCAAGTCCGATCCTCGGGATGCATGTGCTGCTGCCAGAATTGGCTTTCCTTGACCCAGCGTTCGATCGGGTATCCCAGCAGCGTCTCCGCCTCCTTGCTGATGTAGGTAATCTTAAACGTCTGCGCCTCGCCACGCCAAACCACCGCCTGAACCGACTCCACCAAACTGCGCAGTTCCAACTCCGATTGGCGGCGGAATTCTTCGGCCCAGATTCGGTGCAGCGCGCCCCCGCAATGGTCCGCCAGGGCCTGCAGCGTGCCAAGCGCCTCATCATCGTACGCCTGCGCTCGATAGCTTTGCACCGAACTGACCCCCACGATGTTGTCCCCGTCACGGATCGGAACCAGAAGAATCGACGCCGACCGTCGCGCGGTATCGCCGAATGGCACCAACGCGGGCGAAGGCTCCTCGCCGGGCGCCCGCAAGAGCAGCTTCCCGCCTTCGGCGAAGACCCGGCGCGTCATCGGCGTCGGCTCATAGTGTTCGTGCGAATTGGGCAGCTCGGTTCGGATCCCGCCGATCGTATCGACGTTGAGCACGGGAAACATCCGGTCCTGTTCCGCGGAATAAAGTTCCAAGACGCAGGCGTCCCACCCCAGCATGCTGTCGGCGGCTTCGACGATGATCTTGGCCGCCTCGACCGCGGTCTTGGCCGAGCTGAGCTTGTGCCCCAAATCCGAAAACGCCGCGACGCGCGCCTCCATGCGCTTGCGCTCCGTCATTTCCCGCTGCAGCCGCTCGTTGGTGGCCTCAAGTTCCTGCGTACGTTCCCGCACCATCCGGTCCAGGTCGCGCAGCTGATTCTTGGCGCCCTGGATCAAGCGCCATTTTTCCGTCAACGCGTAGGCCAACTGAAGAACCTCCACCGCCTCAAACGGCTTTTTTAGTATGACCGCGCGATCCGTGTTACCCACGTTCTCGAACACCTGGTCCCACGAATAATCGGCGTAGGCCGTGCAGATCACGATCTGCACGTCGGGATCGACCGCCCAGATCCGTTTGGTCGTCTCGATACCGTCGCAGCCGGGGGGCAGACGAACATCCACGAAGGCAAGGGCGTACGGCCGTACGGCCGAGTGAGCGTGACGCACCAATTCGACTCCCTCCTCCCCCTGATAGGCGGAGTCAACTTCGAAATCGATCTCGTCGTTGGCCTTGGCGCCGCTCGCGGCGCCCAGGTTCGCTCCGTCGCGCGCGGCGACGCGAAGCATTTCGCGGAAGATTGGGTGGATCGTCTGGTCGTCGTCGATCAACAAGATCCGCTGATTCTTGGCGGGGGTCCGGCGATCCATCAAAAAACCTCCCCGCGAGAACGGCCCTCGCCCACTGCTTCCCGGAACCCGCGCGGCCGCGGTTGACCGCGCGCAACTCGGATTTTCGGCGGGGCGGCACGGGTGATTTTTCGGTGGGCTGACGCCATCGTTGGCTAATTAAAGTGACGACTTCCGGCAGGTCAAGCACCATCGTTTCGGAAAGCGTGAGCGTCTTCGGGTCTCGGGGCGAGCTCGCCGCGCGGCGCGACCGGAGGACGTCTCATCGGTTCGGATTGCGAAGCGCCGCCACTGAATGTAGTCTTGGCTCGGCCTTCGCCCAGCGCCCGCGGCAGGATCGGTGCCGCGCGCGGGGCGATCCGCGGCGCGCGGGAACAAATGGAAGAGACGTCAGATTAGAAACATGAACGCGGACACCCTGCGGTGCTATCGGACGCTCGAAGTGAAGCCCGGCGCGCCGCGCGAGACCATCAAGCAAGCCTACCGGGAGTTGGTGAAAATCTGGCACCCCGATCGCTTTCCCGACGAGCCAAAGCTCCAACACCGCGCCTCCGAAAAACTCAAGCAGATCAACCTCGCTTACGAATTCCTGCAAGCGTTGGCCGACTCGGGAGGGCTGCCGACCGAAGTCGTCGCGGAAGCTTCACCCGACGCCGATCTCGAGCCGTCGAATCAGGGCTCGCCACCCGTGATGGACGGGCGGGCCATGTTTGAGCTCGGCCAGCGGTTCTATCAAGGCGACGGCGCCGAACCAGACTTTGCCGAAGCGTTCAAGTGGTATCAGCGCGCCGCGGACCACGGCGTATCTCAGGCGCACGTCGCCCTCGGCTACCTGTACCTGCACGGCGAAGGGACGCCGAAGGACGAGGCCCAGGCGTTGAATCGCTGGCAAACCGCCGCCGAGCAAGCCAACGCCGACGCTCAGTTCTGCCTCGGCTGCCTTTACAGCGCCGGTTTTGGCGCCAACCCCCTGGTCAACAAGCTTGGCTCGGCGGTCGGCCTCTGTTTGTGCGACACGGTCGAAGCCTACAAATGGTTCCATCTCTCCGCCTTGAACGGCAACCGTCAGGCGGTAGGCGGCCGCGAAAACCTCGCCACCTCGATGACCCGCGCGCAGATCGCCCAAGCGCGCCGACTCGTCGCCAGGCGCCACCCCCCGTACCCTGGAAAATCCGCCAGCGATATCCTCAAACGTCTGGCGCGCCTTTATTTGAAAGAGCTTCGGGAAGGAACCGACCAACGCAACCAGTCCCTTTATCAGCAGGCCGTTTCCAGTTGCGAAATGCTCGACAAACTGGTGAGTGACATCGCCGACCGGGCAAACGAAGTCTTCTGCCTCGAATTCCTGGCGGAACCGGACGCCAGGCCCGCCGGATGGATCAAAGATGTCGGCGCCGGTCTGAAACGCCGCCTTTTCAAAAAGAAACGCTCGGACCACGCCAAGTTGATTGCCCGCCAAATGTTGCTCGATTCCTGGCAGTTCCTCTCCGACGACTACAGTCAGGCGAAGGAAAACGCGCTGCATCAACTCTGGTTGCAAGCGAACCCGCGCGTGGATTGATAAAAAAACTATTAAAGTTTTCCACGATTCCGCCGATTGTAGGTCTAGCTTTGGTATCGGTGCGCCTTTCGGCGGACCGCCTAAGGCGTAATCAGGCTGGCACGGACGCCGGCCAAACGGTTTTGCAAGGAGGCTAATGACCGCGATTTTTTGATTTATTTTCGGCAATAGCTATGGCGATCAATCCGATCTTTGCAATCGGCACGAATTCATCTGCGTTGACCGCGCTCAATTCGATCAACCAGAATTCAAACAAACTCGCCGTCTCGTTGGCCAGATTGTCGTCCGGGAACCGGATCGTTTCTCCAGAGGTCGATGTCGGTGGTTTAGCTCAATCAATGAAGCTGACCGCGCAAGCGAGTCGGGCCACCGACGCGGCCAGCGTCGTCACGAACGCCGCCAACTTTAGTCAGACTCAAAACGATTTTCTTACCCAGGTCTCCACGTCGCTCAGCCGCATGAGCGAACTGGCGGTGGATGCGCAAGACACGACCAAATCCGCCTCCGATATTTCCGGCTTTGTCTCCGAATTTACGACGCTGCAATCCTTTGTCAGCGACATCGGCAACAAGCTCTTTAATGGAATCAACCTCTTTGGCAATACCGGCCTTTCAACGCCCGTCGATGGCGATACCAGCAATAAATTCACCCTGATTCCGGTCGATTACACTAACGCCGCGATCACCGTTGGATTGGCCCTCGCGTATAACCCGAACAGCGTCACGATTGGCTCGGTGAACGCCGCCGCCACCGCGGCCAGCATTCTCACGACCGCGATTCAAACCATCGGGATGATGACCGCCCGCGTCGGCGCAAATATTGAGCGCTTGAACCTAACTTCCTCCGCGTTAAGCAGTTTGGCCACTAACCTCAACAACGCCAGCGGCGCGATCACGGCGACTGACATTCCCACCGAGTCGGCCAATTTCTCGAAACAAACGCTCCTCGTGCAGGCCGGAAGCCAAATGCTGGCGCAAGCGGAAAACCTCCCGAACCTGGCCATCAGTCTGCTCTCTTCCCTGCCGCGAAACAGCTAGCTGACCGGCCACCCGGTCAACCGAGACGACCCTTTTTCCGGCGCTGGATCTGCGACGAGCTTCCGCTCGCCACCATGATCCACGGCGCCTTCGGCTCGTCAACGGCGCCCGCCACCACCTCCGTGGAAGCCGCCTCCACCATGGAAGCCGCCCCCGCCGTGAAAACCGCCACCGCGAAATCCGCCGCGGAACCCATACCGGCCTCCGAAATAAGGATAGCCCCAAACGCCACCGATATAAACCCCACCACCGGGGTACCACCAATCATAGTAGCCAGGATAGGCGTAGGAATAGTCGTAAGCCGGGTAGCTCGGCAAAACTTGCACCGTCTGCGGCGGGACGTAAGCCGGCGGCTGCTGCGGAACGGGCGCCATAGGCGGAGGGTATTGGGCGGCCATTTGCCCCGGCGGATTCACGGGAACCCCCAACCCGCGCAACTCATTGCTGCGCCGGATCAGAGTCGTGATAACGTCGGACGAAAGGCCCTGATTGTGCAGGTAAAGGATGTCGTCGGCGCTGGGCGCCGGGACCGAATTTGCCGTTTCCACGTACGCCTTGATCACGGATGGATCGACTCCCGCCTGAACCATCTTAACCAACTCTTGGAAAGGATGATAGGTGAAGGCGCTCGGATCGACGCCCTTGGCTTTGGGAGCGACGTTAGTACCCGCGGCTGGCTGGGCTTCCAGCGGCGCCGCCAAGGGTGGATTCGTCGCGTCATTCGTGGCCGTGGCTGCTCGAAGACCGGACACCCCCAGCGAAACTCCCCCAAGTAGCGCCAAGGCGATGGTTTTCATTCTGCGCGTTTTCATAAAATTCTCAAAGTGATTGACTGTCTATCGATTAGACGCACGCTAATCGCATATTGTTCACCCGGCAAGTTCGACCGACGAAGCGGCCCGTCGCCGCTTGGGGTGAGCGCCGCTTCCCGTTCCAGTTCAAGCATTAACCAATCACCCACCGAGTTGCCCAAGCGCGCGCGGAAACCAAGCGGCGGGCGTTCGCCGCGAGCTTTTTGCGCGTGACGAGCATGGCTCGCGCCCGAAAAGCATTTGCCAAACCAAATCCCCACCCCTTCACTTCGGAACGCATGATCGCTGTGATTGCTGATGATTTGACCGGGGCCGCCGAGCTTGCCGCCATCGCCCATCGGCATGGCCTGACGGCGGAGGTGCGCCTCGAGGCGGGATCAAGCTCGGGCCTCGAATTCGTCGCCCTGGACAGTCATTCCCGTGGTGGGAGCGCCGCGGAATCCATCAGCCGGGTTGATTCCGTGGTTCGTCAACTCCTGGCGCAACGTCCCGAGTTTATCTACAAGAAGGTTGACTCGGTTCTCCGCGGCCACGTCCTGGTTGAGTTGGAAACGATCATGACGATGACCGGACGTTCCCGCGCCATCCTCGTCCCTGTTAATCCGACCTTGGGGCGGGTCATCAAGGCCGGCCACTACTTGATCCATGGGCAACCGATTCACGAGACTGATTTTCGCCATGACCCCCACTACCCGCGGCTCAGTTCCGACGTACTCACCCTGCTGGGTGGCGCCCGCACCCTCCCCGTAGAGATTTGCCCGGTCGGGGGGCCGTTACCGGAGCGAGGGATCGTCGTGGGCGAAGCCCAAACGCCCCAGGATTTGCGCCGTTGGGCGGAACGCCTTGACGACGGCGCCCTCGCGGCGGGCGGCGCGGAATTCTTCGCCGCCACGCTCCAACATCGAGGCTATTCGCCGACCGCCTCTGGCGGCCTGCCACCCGCCGCTCCAACGGGAAAGAGTTTATTCATCTGTGGCAGCGCTTCCTCCTCAACCCAGGAGTTCGTCCGACAAGCCGCCCACCTCGGAGTTCCAGTTTTTTCGCTCGTAAACGAATCCGAGCGCGGCGAAATGCCAGCCAACGGCCAGTCAGTCCTGTTGCAACGCGTATTGCGCGCGTTCAATGCGGCAAATCGGGTCGTCCTCGCCACTGGCCCGAAGATCCCACTGCCCCCAGGTGGCGCCGCCGAATTAACCTCGCGATTGGTCGAGCTTGCGGCGGCAACCCTGGCCGCGCAGCCAGTTGCGCGAATTTATGTCGAAGGAGGCGCCACCGCCCGCGCGTTAATGGACCACCTCGGCTGGCGGCGTCTTCGCGTCGTCGAAGAACTGGCGCTTGGGGTAGCTTCACTGCAAAACCTGGCTGTCGCCTCGCCTATCCTCTCAATGAAGCCGGGCAGCTACCTCTGGCCGGCGGAACTGCTTGGGTGAATCGGTTTGCCTGACTGTCAGGACTGGCGTTCCGTCTAGCCGGTTTCCGACGCTTCGGTTTCGGTGCGAGTCTCCTCCCCGCCGGCCCCAAGTAGCAACCGTCGCGCGGCCTTAAGTTGCGAGTGGCCGCCGAGCAAAACGACGCGGTCCTCGGCGTGCAACTCTTCGTCCGGTCCAGGGTTAATCAGATTGGCGCCCGCGCGCTCGATCCCGACAATGCTCGCGCCAGTCTGGGTTCGGAGCGACAACTCGGCGATCATTTTCCCCGCCGCCGGCGAGCTTCGCGCGATGACGACCGTCTCCAAATCCGCTTCGCGGAGCAGCGACGGTAGCGAGGCCGCCGGCCGGCTCGGTGATGGTTGCGTCAAGACCTCTTGCAGCGCCACCTGCGCTTTGGCGTACACTTTCACGCAGGAACGCCACAGAACCCAATTCAACAACGCGACTGGAATCGCGAGAATCGCGAGCGCCGACACTGAGGGCAGCAGGGTCGAGCTTAACGCGAGGGCATAAAACGCCATCGCCGCCGCGCCACTGATGGGAATCGTGTGCGCCACCATCGTCCGCACCGTTCCGGCCCGCACCCCAAACGTCGCGTCGGTGATTTTCAACTCCGCCACCAGGAGACCCAGCGCCTGCAATTTTCGAAA
Organism: uncultured Verrucomicrobiota bacterium; assembly: GCA_964522665.1. Lineage (GTDB taxonomy): Bacteria > Verrucomicrobiota > Verrucomicrobiia > Limisphaerales > CAZFVY01 > CAZFVY01. The sequence continues at coordinate 21,700 of CAZFVY010000039.1, forward strand.
CGTCGCGATGAACATCGGCAAGGAGACAACGACGGCCGCGAGCCACAACGCGGCATTCCGCGCGCCGGCCCCGAGCCCAACCCCTTTGAGCCAGCCCGGCGGGTTGCGCCCAACGAACACCGCCGCCACGAATATCGCGCCGATCAACGCCAGGTTCAGCGCCATTTGCCAGGTCCAGCGCCGCACCAACTTGGCCGCCAGGCTCGGGTGACGCCCACCGCCGACCTGCGCGATCCAGCGGGTGTAAAGCTCAAGCCAATTCAACAGCGGCGTCGGCGCCATGCGATCGAACCAATTCACCGCCCGGTCCGTCCCGCGCATCAGATACGGCGTCAACGACGTCGTCAGGACCGAGACGGCCACCGCGATTGGGTAAAGGAATCCACTCGTTACTTTGAGCGACACTCCCAGCGACGCGATGATGAACGAGAATTCCCCGATTTGCGCCAGGCCCATCCCGACGCGCACCGCGGTGCGCCGATCCTTCCCGCCGACGAACGCCCCGAGAGAGCAGGTCACCACCTTCCCCATCACCACCGCCGCCGTGATGACCACGATCGGCAGCCAGTAGGCCACCAGTAATTTCGGCTCGATCAACAGCCCGATCGCCACGAAGAAAATGGCGCTGAACATATCGCGTATCGGTTCAATCAAACTCTCGATCCGATGAATCTCGCGCGCCTCCGCGATCACCGCGCCGATGAGAAACGCGCCGAGCGCCACGCTGTACCCGAGCTTGACCGCGAGCAACGAAAACCCGAAGCACAGTCCCAGCGTCGTAATCAACAGCATCTCGCTGCTCTTGAACCGCCCCACGTAACCCAAGAGCCCTGGCGCCGTCAGCAGCCCAACCACCAGCGCCGCCACCAAAAACACCGCCAATTTCCCGAGCGTGATCCCCAAATCCGCGACGCTGAGCCGCCCCGTCATCGAGATGCCCGAGAGCAAGGCGATCATCCCGATCGCCAGAATGTCCTCCCAAATCAGAATGCCGAAGATCAATTGAGCGAACGGCTCCTTCGTCTTGCCCAATTCTCCCAACGCTTTCGCGATGATGGTCGTGGACGAAATCGAGAGCATCGCCCCCAGGAAAAGACTATCCATCATCCCCCAGCCGAACAGCCCGCCCAATTCGTATCCAACCCAAATCATCAGCGCGATCTCGAGGAACGCCGCCACAAACGCCGTCGGCCCGATCCGCTTCAGCTTGCGCAGGCTGAACTCCAGCCCCAGCGAGAACATCAGCAGCATTACTCCCAATTCCGCCAACGTATGAATCGCCTCCTCATCCCGCACCAGTGGAAACGGCGGCGTATGCGGCCCAATGATCACCCCCGCCACGATATACCCCAGCACGACCGGCTGCCGCAGCCGCCGGAACAAAACGGTCACCACGGCGGCAACCATCATCACCACCGCCAAATCCTGCAGAAATATTTCCGCGCGCATGGCCGCTAGCCTTCAGCCGAAAGCCCCTGCTTTACGAACGATACTTACATTATCCGCCGAACGTCTGACATACCTAGTCTAGCGGCTTGCTCCCGAGCTCCACCCGTTTGAACCGCAGACGTCGGACGCGGCCGGCGCTGAGTTTCATTTCGGTGGCCGACGAACCGGCCGCGCGGGTGAATTCGATGGCGAAGCCGGCGCCGTCGAAGCGATTGGGGCCGACCGCGAGGAGTTCGTGACGTTCGCCGTCACGGGTGACGTTGATGAGTTTACCGTCGTGGAGTTCGAGACGGCAGGTCACGAGCAGTTCCTCGCTCCAATAATCGCCGGCGAACGCCGCGAGATAGCCGGGGGTGACGGTCGAGAGATCGAGTTTGGGGGCGTGAATCCCCTTATACAGCAAGCGCGTCACGGCGCCGTCTGGCTCACGGACAAATTCGACGCCGGCGCCATACGCTTCGACGAAGAATTTCGTGTCCGATTGCGGCGTCATCTTGAATCTTGGCTCGCCCGTCGCCTGAGCCATCAATTGATCGCCCTCCCGCGTAATTGTCAGCAGCCAACCCAGCCCCAGGCGGTACGTGCCGAGCTGCGCGTCCCAGGAGGCGGGATTCAGTTTGGCGGCGGCGACCTGGGCGGGGTTCGTGTTCGCGTTGGACGACGCGGACGCCGGCTTGGGAACCAGTTGGTCTCCCAGATAAAGGTCCGTGACCTGGTGGGCACGGGCGACGGTATCGAGATTGGATACGTTCGCGAGAATCGCGACGGCGAACCGCTTCTCCGGCAGGCGAATCACCACGCTGCGAAAACCCGCCCAACTGCCAGTATGGATCACGGTCTTCGCTCCGCGGTAATGGCCGCCCACGCCGAGGCCGAATCCGTAATCGACGGGCGCGCCGGAATTGAGCCGCCCCGGTTCAAGCATTGCGGCGATCGCCGCCTTCCCGCCGACCGCGCCGGTCTCGAAATTGACCAGCCATTTGCCCATGTCTTCGGCGGTGACAAAGAGTGAACTGGACCCCTGCGCCGCCAATTGGCTGATCTCCTCGCGAAAGCCGCAGTGTCCGTCCGGCGCGTATGAGTCGGCGCGGCGCGGCGTGATCATCCGTGGGTCCACGCAGACGGCGGTATCGGCCATGCCCAGTGGCTGAAAGACGTTCTCCCTCATCCACGCGGCGTACGGTTTTCCAGTGACTTTGCCCACGATCGCCGCGAGCAGATTGTAGCCGGTATTCGAGTATTGATATTCGTCGCCCGGCGCGAAATCAAGTTCCCGCTGGCGGCGAACCATTTCAAGAATCATCTCCAGCGTGATCGGTGCTTCGAGGCTCACGTCGGACGCGAGAAGCGTCTCCGGCCAATCGCGCAACCCGCTCGTGTGACGCAGCAAGTGGCCGACCGTCATCGCCTTCCCGAAATCGGGCACGTCCGGCAGATACTTATGCACGTCGTCGCTCGCCGAAAGTTTGCCCTGCTGAATCAGCATTGAGACGCCCAAGCCAGTGAACTGTTTGGCCACCGAGGCCACGTCGAACGCCGTCTGCGGCGTGATCGGCGTTCCCTGCTCGAGATTGGCCGAACCGTATCCGCGCGTATATACGACGCGCGCGTCCCGCACGATCACCACGGCGGCGCCCGGCGAGCCTGGCTTGTCCCAAGTCGCGAACAGGCGGTCCACGTCACGATCGAGGTCCGCCGAGAGGCCGTGAAACCCAGCCCCGGCGGCGAACGCGAAAGCCCAGAGAAAACGCGCGATCATCCGCGAGAAATTCGGCGTATTTTTCATCAAAAATTGGGGAAAAGGTTGGAGCGGGTGACGGGAATCGAACCCGCATGGCCAGCTTGGAAGGCTGGAACTCTACCATTGAGCTACACCCGCGCTGAAGGAGATGCTAGCGTGCGCGCTTGCGTTGTCAATTCCCCTGCTTGTATCCTCCGGCCCGCATGAATTCGTTGCTCCTTTCCCAAGGTCGCGTCATCGACCCGGCGAACCGGCTCGATCAGGTCGCCGATGTCCTGATCGTGGACGGCAAGATCGCGGCGGTCGGACCGAACGCGGGCGCGCAGGCCCCCGCGGATGCCGAGCGTTTTGAGGCGGCGGGGTTGGTCGTATGCCCCGGTCTGATCGATTGCCATGTGCATCTGCGCGAGCCGGGCCAATCGGCGAAGGAAAGCATCGCCACCGGCGCCGCGGCCGCGGCCCGCGGCGGCTTTACCACCATCGTCTGCATGCCGAACACCGCGCCCGCGATCGACAACGCGGCCACGGTCACCTGGATTCGTGAGCGCGCGGAGCAACAAGGCGTCGTAAACGTCTATGTGACCGGCGCGATTACGCGTAACATCGCCGGCGAGGAACTGGCCCCGATCGGCTCGCTCAAACAGGCGGGCGTCGTCGCGATCACCGATGACGGCCACTGCGTGCAGGATCACGAACTGATGCGCCGGGCGCTGGAATACGCGAAGATGTTCGACCTGACGGTGATGGACCATTGTCAGGACTATTCGCTGGTCGCGGAAGGGGTCATGCACGAAGGTTATTGGAGCGCGGTTTCCGGCTTGCGCGGCTGGCCCTCGGCGGGCGAGGAAATGATCGTCGCCCGCAATATCATGCTCGCCGACCTGACCGGCGCCCGCGTGCATTGCCAGCACATCAGCGCGCTCGGCAGCGTCCAGCTTTTGCGCGCCGCGAAGGCGAAGGGAACGCCGATCTCCGGCGAAGCGTGCCCCCACCATTTCGTGCTGACCGATGCCGCGATTGCCGGGAGCGACGCTTTCTGGGAAAAGGATGGCTTGGCGCTATTCCCCGGCGGGCCGACTCCGGCCAAATTCCCCGCGTGGCCCGCGTACGACACGAATTTCAAGATGAACCCCCCGCTCCGATCCGCGCAGGACCGGGAGGCGGTGCTGGAAGGGGTCGCCGATGGCACGCTCGAGGTGCTGTGCAGCGACCATGCCCCGCACTGCGATTTCGAGAAAGAGGTCGAGTTCGACTACGCGCCGTTCGGCATCACGGGCCTCGAAACCGAGTTGGCGCTGTCGCTGATGCAATTGTACCACTCGGGACGAATGGGGCTGACTGATTTGATCACGCGGTTCACGCTTGGTCCGGCCCGGCTGATCGGATTGAAGAAAGGGACTCTGGACGTGGGCGCCGACGGTGACGTGACGGTGTTTGACCCGGACGCGGCGTGGGTCTTCGAGCGGAATCAGTCCGCGAGCAAGTCTTTCAACAGCCCGTTTTACGGTTGGCCGCTGAAGGGCCGGCCCGTCGCGACGATCACCGCGGGCAAAATTCGCTGGCGTTTGCGCCCCGCGGCGCTAGCCTGAATTCGACGTTAATGTGTACGCATGAGCCAAACCCCAACCCATTTTTGCGATGAAGAAAATTCTATTTGGACTAATGGCGAGCCTGCTGCTCGGACAAGCCCAAGCGGTAGAATTGGTCTGGCAGACCGACCTGCCCAAGGCCTTGGCCCAAGCCAAGACTGAAAAAAAGCTCGTCCTCCTCGATTTCACCGGCTCCGACTGGTGCGCGTATTGCAAGCGCTTGCACCGCGACGTGTTCTCGACGAGCGAATTCGCCGATTACGCCAAGAAGAACCTCGTCCTGGTCACCGTCGATTTTCCACGCAATACACCGCAACCGAAAGAACTCAAGAAGGCGAATGAAGCGCTGCAATCGAAGTACCGCGTCGATGGGTTCCCGACCTTGGTCGTACTCAATTCCGCCGGCAAAGAAGTGGACCGTCAATCCGGTTACGATGGCAGCGGAATCGGCCCCGTCACGGCGATGATCGACAAACACCGAACCAAATAGCGGCGCACGATTTGAAAGCAATTCTAGCCCTCGAAGACGGCTCGGTTTTTCACGGTCAAGGGTTTGGCGCTCCCGCCCAAGCCTGCGGCGAGGTTTGTTTCAATACCTCGATGACCGGCTACCAGGAGATTCTGACGGACCCGTCGTATAAAGGCCAGATCGTGGCCATGACCTATCCGTTAATCGGGAATTACGGCGTCAACACGCAGGACGTCGAGTCCTGGCGGCCTCATGTCGCCGGCTTTGCGATTCGCGAACTCTCACCCGTGGTCAGCAATTGGCGCGCGGACGACTCCCTCGAGAATTATCTGGCCAAAAACGGAATCCCCGGCATCCAGGGAATCGATACGCGGGCGTTGACGCGGAAACTGCGCGTGAGCGGAGCGCTTAAAGGGTTGATTTCGACCCTCGATATTTCCGAGGCCGAGGCCGTGGCCCAAGCGCGCGGATGGCCGGGAATGGAGGGCATGGATTTCGTCAAGGAAGTGACCCATGCGGAGCCGTTTCCGTGGGATCCCGAGGATGCCCAGAGCGCCAGCTTTAATCTGACCCACGGGAGCGGCGAAGTGGACGCGCGCCAGGTGCGCGATCCGATGCCGCCCGCCGACATTCCGATCGTCGCTTACGACTTCGGGATGAAGTACAATATTCTGCGGCGACTGCGCCAACGCGGTTTCCGGGTGCAAGTCGTGCCGGCAACGACCTCCGCCGCCGAGGCATTGAAGTACCGGCCCCAGGGAATTTTCTTGTCCAACGGCCCCGGTGATCCCGCCGCGCTTTCCTACGCCGTCGAAACGGTCCGACAATTGGTGGAGAGCGGCATCCCGATTTTTGGTATTTGCCTTGGCCACCAAATCCTGGGTTTGGCGTTTGGGGGCAAGACCTTCAAACTGAAGTTTGGACATCGCGGCGCGAACCAGCCGGTCAAGAATCTAGAAACCGGGCAGGTGGAGATAACGTCACAAAACCACGGCTTCGCGGTTGACCCAGCGTCACTCCCGTCCGAGATCAGCGTCAACCAGATCAACCTCAACGACCAAACCGTCGAGGGCCTGCGCCACAAGACCAAGCCGGTTTATTGCGTGCAGTATCACCCCGAGGCCTCGCCGGGACCGCACGACTCGACGCCGCTGTTTGACGAATTTCGGTCGTTGATTGAGCGCCATTGAAGAGCGTTGGTCAAAAGCATGGGCGCCACGGCTTCCGAGAAAACCATCCGCGGCAAAGAAAACGGTTTGACTTGACCGCCCAGCTCAGGATAAACCTTTGAACCTAACCAACCTATGGCCAAACTTGTCGTATTAAGCGAGGGACTCACAGGGCGCTCAGTCGAACTGAAGGCGGAAAAGACCACCATTGGGCGGGTCGATGACAACACCTTCCCGATCGCTGAGGCCTCGGTCTCGAGCCATCATTGCGAGATTTTTCTCCGCGGCGCCGACGTGGTGGTCAAAGACCTCAACTCGACCAACGGCACGTTTATCAACGGCGACCAAATCAGCGAAGCCGTGCTGAAACCGGGTCAGATTCTTCGTTTGGGCCAGATTGAAATCCGCCTCGAAACCGGCGCTCCGTCCGCGGCCTCCAAGAAGCCGCTGGATCGCACGATGGTGATCCCGCAAGGGGTCAAAATGAACGAGTTGGAAGGGGGCGGCAAACCGGTCAATTTCGAGACCAATAAAGCCTTTGCCAAGAAGAGCAACAAGGCCAATACGATCTTCATCGCCATCGGCGTCGTGCTCGGCGCGGTGATTGTCGCGCTCATTTTCTACGCGTTCCAGAAAATGAAGCAGTAAGCCATTTGGCCGCTGCGTTTCCGACGCTGCCGGAGGCCCAAATTCGGGCGTCTTGGTTCACTTTTCCCCGCCCTTCCGTCCGCCTACTTGTTCGATTTCAGCCACCGCGCGGCCTCGACCGCCGAATAGGTAATGATGATATCGGCGCCCGCACGTCGAATGGCCAATAGACTCTCCAGCGTCACCGCTTTTTCATCGATCCAACCCTGCGCGCCGGCGGCTTTGATCATCGAGTACTCCGCGCTGACGGCATACGCCGCGGTGGGCAGGCCAAATTCCGCTTTGACCCGATACAAAATGTCCAGGTACGCCAGCGCCGGCTTCACCATCACCATGTCCGCCCCTTCCTGGATATCCAACGCGACTTCCCGCAACGCTTCCGCCGCGTTCGCGGGGTCCATCTGGTAACTCCGCCGATCCCCGAAATGCGGGGCCGACTCGGCCGCCTCGCGAAACGGCCCGTAAAACGCGGAGGAAAACTTCGCCGCGTAGGACAGAATCGGCGTTTCGAGGTGCCCGCCCCGATCCAATTCCTGGCGAATCGCCGCAACCCGGCCATCCATCATATCGCTGGGCGCGATAATATCCGCTCCGGCGTCCGCATAGCAGGCGGCCGCGCGAGCAAGCAACTTTAGCGTCGGATCATTCAAGACGCGCACGGCGGATCCACGTTTTTCGACCAGACCACAATGCCCGTGACTCATGTATTCGCAGAGGCAGACGTCGGTAATCACGAGCAACTCGGGCAATTCCTTCTTCAACAGGCGCACGGTCTGCGCCACGATTCCGCGGGGCGCATACGCCCCACTCGCGCGCTCATCCTTCACGTCGGGTATTCCGAACAAGAGCACGGCGGGAACTCCCGCCTCGAACGCCAGTCGCGCCTCAACGACGATTTCGTCCGGCGAAAGTTGAAAAACGCCCGGCATCGAATTCACCGCCCGACGCAATTTGCGCCCCGGACGGGCGAATAAAGGGAGCACAAACTGGGAGGCGCTCAGCGACGTCTCACGCACCAAACTCCGCATCGCCGGCGACTGGCGCAGACGCCGCGGCCGGGAGACCGGAAACTGACCAAGAACGGGCGAACTCATGCCCGCAGCTTACTTCCGTCACGCGCCGCCCCGCAACCATTCGTTGCCCGCGTGTCGTTGCCGGAGCCCCGACCGCAGCCCGCCCCAAAACCCTGTTCATGATTTTGCCACCCATGATTTTGCCATAAAAGGACCCGATCCAGCGCGCCGATGAGTTGGCATTGGCAACCAGTCAGCGTATGGTTCCTCCATGCGCAAAGCTGTCGTCGCGGTCCCCATCGTCCTGATCGTCTTCGTCGTCGGGCTTTGGCTCGGCTTCAAGGTTTCCCGGACGGTGGGCGCCTACACGCAACCAAAATTCTACGACACCACCGCCTTGCTCCGCCAGATTCAGACCGTTTCGCAACTGGTCACCGTCAAATACGTCTTCGAGAAGGTGACGTGGGTCGATGAGCCATCGACGAATCTCCTCGGGATGTTGTTCGCCGGCCAGAACCGCGTCTTGCTGCTCGCTCACGGAATCGTCAAGGCGGGCATTGATTTTGAAAAGATGAAGCCGGACGACATCCGCGTCGAAGGCCAGCGGGTCACGCTGAACCTGCCCCGCGCGGTCATTACGGACGCCTACCTCGACGACCGCAAAACCCAGGTGATCGAACGCACCACCGGCCTCTTCCGCGAGTTCAACAAGGACCTCGAACAGACCGCCCGCGCCCTCGCCGTGTCCGAGATTCAGCACGCCGCGCGCGAAAATGGCATTTTGAAAGACGCCGGCGATCGCGCTCGGCTTCAACTTGAGAACCTCTGCCGACAACTCGGATTTACCGAGGTCAAGTTCGGCGCTCCTTGAGCTTCACCGCTTTTTCGGACCGCCGAATCGTCACGGTGACCGACCGAAAAAGCTCTCACGCCCTCGGCCGCTCGCCACAAAAACTCGCGACGGCGGAATTGACTCTTGAAGGTTGTCGAGCGCCGCGCAAAATGCGACCCGGACCATGGCATTCGCGAAATCTAGCGTTACGACTTCGATCATCGCCATTCTCTTGGCCAGCCGGCTGACCGGCGCTCCGGTCAAAGCAGACTTGTCTGCGGCGGCTGTCGAATTCTTCGAAAGCAAAATACGCCCGGTTTTGGCTCAAGACTGTTACGAGTGCCATCGCACGCACGGGAAGAAAAAGGGCGGCTTGGCGCTCGATTATCGACAGGCGCTGCTGGAGGGCGGTGATTCCGGGAAGGTCATCGTCCCTGGCGATCCGGGCGCCAGTTTGCTCATTCGCGCGATTCGCCACGAGACCGACGACCTCAAGATGCCCAAATCGCGGGCGAAGCTCGAAGACTCGGTCATCACCGATTTCGAGCGATGGGTCCGCTTGGGCGCCCCGGACCCGCGCGATGCTCCGCCCACGGAGGCCCAAATCGCCGCCGACACGGATTGGCCCGCCGTCATGAAGCGGCGCCAGGGGTGGTGGAGTTTTCAACCCATCAAAGCGCCAAACCTCGCCTCGCTCCCGATGGTTGGCGGCGACAACCATCCCGTCGATCGTTTTATCGCCGCCAAGTTGCAGGAGGCTCATCTGTCACCCGACGGCCGCGCCGACCAGCGGACGTTGATCCGGCGCTTGAGCTACGCGCTTCGGGGGTTGCCGCCGACCACGGAAGAGATTGACGGGTTTCTCAGCGACAACCGTCCCGACGCGTACGAACGCCTCGTCGATTCGTTCCTCGCCTCACCTCGCTTCGGCGAGCGTTGGGCGCGTCATTGGATGGATTGGCTACGCTACGCCGACTCGCATGGCAGCGAGGGCGACGCGATGATTCCTTACGCGTGGCGTTACCGGGATTACCTGATTCGGGCGTTTAATGCGGACGTGCCGTACGATCAAATGGTTCGCGAGCACCTCGCGGGCGACCTGTTGGAGCACCCACGGATTAATCAGAAACTCGGTCTTAATGAATCGGCGCTGGGCCTTGGACATTTGCGGATGGTCTATCACGGTTTCGCGCCCACCGACGCGCTCTCCGAGCAAGTTCGCTTCACCGATGACCAGATCAACGTCGTCTCGACGGCATTCCTCGGCTTAACCGTCTCCTGCGCGCGATGCCATAATCACAAGTTCGATCCGATCAGCCAAAAGGACTTCTACGCCTGGTATGGCATTTTCGTGTCATGTCCCCCGGCGTCCATCGCCGTTGACGCCCCAAGCGAGGAAACCCGTGACTTGCGTCAAAAGCTCGACCGCCAAAAACAATCCATCCGTGCGGCGCTGGCGGAGCAGTGGCTGCGGGCGACCGACGATATTCCACGGAAGCTCGCCCAGCCCGACCCGCGCTTGAAACAAGCCCTTGATCAAGCGAAGGATCCGGCCTCGTTGTTGCATCCCTTTTTTGGCCTGCGGCAGACGAACACGCTCGACGCCCTGGCCGATTGGCGCGCGCGGGCGAAAGCATCGACAGGCGCAGCGCCTCGCGCCTATGTGCGGCGCTGGAATCTCGCGGACCCGGCTGATTTCAGCCGATGGCGGCACGACGGCCCCGGCGCCGCGGCAATCAGCCCGGCGGGAACCTTTACGCTCGCGCCGGAGGGCGACAACGCCGTATCCGGTATTTTTCCCGCCGGCGTTTATTCGCACGTCGCCTCCACGAAAGATCGGGGCGTTTTGCTTTCGCCACGGCTGCAACTGGATGACAAATGCGTCCTCTGGCTGCGGCTGGCCGGCGACGGCGGCGCGGTCGCGCGTTACGTTGTGCAGAATTACCCCCGCGACGGTTCGGTTTATCCCTACGCCAGATTGACGGGCGGCCAGTGGCAATGGATCAAATACGACCTCGATTACTGGCAGGGCGACCGCATCCATGTCGAGGTCACGACCGCCGCTGACCAACCCGTCCTGGCGGACGTCAACGCGTCAAGGTCGTGGTTCGGCGTCAAGGAGGTTGCGGTGACCAAGGCCGGCGAACCAAGCCCGCCCGAATCGTGGGCGTTCACCGAGCCTTTGCTCCGCGCCTTCCCGGGCCGCGGGCCAACCAACGACCTGGAACTCGCCTCGACCTACGCTGCCGCTCTGCGCGAGTGCGTCCAGCGCTGGCGCGATGGCGGCGTGAACGATGGCGAAGCGCTCTTCCTCGACCAATCGCTCAAATTGGAACTACTTCCCAATCGCCTCGACGGGCTCCCGACCGTCAAGCCCGCGATCCTCGCCTATCGCGCCCAGGAAGCAGCGGTGCCCGTCCCCACCCGCGCGCCCGGAGTTGTCGAAACCGATCCCATCGACCAACCGCTCTTCGTGCGCGGCAATCACAAACAACCCGCCGAGCCTATCCCGCGGCGATTCCTGGAAGCGATCGACGCCACGCCGTACCGAGCCGACGAAAGCGGCCGCCGCCAACTTGCCGAAGACTTGCTGCGCGCGGACAACCCGCTTACTTCCCGCGTGATCGTCAACCGCGTTTGGACGCAACTCTTCGGACGCGGCCTCGTCGCCACGCCCGATAACTTTGGCCGCCTCGGCCAACCGCCTACGCATCCCGAGTTGCTCGATTATCTGGCTTCCTGGTTCGTAACGAATCACTACTCCTTTAAATCGTTCATCCGTTTCCTCGTCACGTCCGAGACGTGGCGACGCGCGTCCGAACCGTCCGCGCTGGCCCTCGAACAGGACCCGAACAACGCGCTGCTGTCGCATTTCAGCGTTCGCCGCCTTGACGCGGAAGCGATCCGTGACGGGTTGCTCGATGTCTCTGGCGAGCTGAAGACGGATGAAATGTTCGGCCCGCCAATCCTCGGCGGGACCCCGCGCCGCAGCGTCTATGTGCGGATCAAGCGGAACGATCTCGATCCCTTCCTCGGCGCTTTCGACGCGCCGGTTCCCGCCGGCGCCAAAGGCTTGCGCGATGTGACCAATGTGCCGGGCCAATCGTTGACGCTTTTGAACGACCCATTCGTGCTGCGTCTGGCCGAGCAATGGGCCAACCAACTGGCCCACGAAACGTCTTTGACCAACCGCGCCGCCCGCGTCAATGCCATGTTTGTACGGGCGTACGCGCGGCCCGCCTCGAACGCCGAACTGGAGCGCGCCGAAGGATTTCTCGACTGGACCGCGCGCGACCGCCGCGAAAACGACGCCGCGCGCGCTCGCCTCGAAAATGCCATCGTCGTCGCGCAACAGAAGTTGACCGCGCTCACCGCCGCCGCGACCGCTCGGGCGCTGACTCGGCGCGCGGTGACGCCAACGCCCACGAGTTCGACCGCGCCGACGCCGATTGCCGCGTGGAACTTCGCGAAGGGACTTGATGACCAAATTGGCAAACTGTCCAGCCAGGCATTTGGTTCTGCCAGGTCGGAAAACGGCGCGCTGACGCTCGACGGAACCTCGAGTTACGTCGCGTCCGCTCCCCTGCCCGTCGCACTCAAAGCGAAAACGCTCTCAGCGCGAGTCCAACTCGGCAACCTCGACCAACAAGGCGGCGGCGTCATCTCGATTCAAACCTTGGGTGGCGACGTTTTCGACGCGATCGTCTTTGGCGAAAGGGAGCGCGGCCGCTGGATGGCAGGTAGCGACGGATTCCATCGAACCGTGGACCTCGCCGGCACGGACGAAACCGAGGCGCAGAACGGCCCAGTCCAAATCACCATTGTCTATGCGGATGACGGAACGATTACCGGCTACCGAAACGGCAAACCGTATGGCAAGTCCTATCACAGCGATGGCCCCATCACGTTTGAAGCTGGGAAATCTCAGGTGCTTTTCGGTAATCGACACGGCCAGCCCGGCGGCAACAAAAGCCTGACCGGGCGAATCTTTGAGGGGAAAATTTACGACCGCGCTTTGACCCCGTCGGAAGTCGAAGCAGCGGCCAGCAACGACCTGACCTTCGTCTCGACGGCCCAGATTCAGGCCGCGATGACCTCAGGTGAGCTTCACGATAATGAACAATTGCGAGCGGAGTTGGCGCGCGACCAAAACTCGTTAAAATCGATTACGAACTCCAAGGGGCTTTCAACGGAGTGGGCCGATTTGGCGCTCGCTCTGTTCAATCTCAAAGAATTCATCTATCTTCGCTAACTGTGCATTCCACGCCATGAGCCATCCCATCACGCGCCGCGAAATGCTTCGCCGTTGCTCCAGCGGCTTCGGCCTGATGGCCTTGTCCGGACTGATGTCCGAGCGGGCCTTCGCGGGTCTTTTGCAGCCCGTTCCGCATTTCAAGCCGCGCGCCCGCAACGTGATTTTCTGTTACATGTCTGGCGGGGTTTCCCATTTGGATTCGTTCGACCCAAAACCGTACCTCAAAAAACTCGCGGGTCAGCCCATGCCAGTCAAAGTTGAACGGACGATGTTCAACAACAACGGGTCGGTGTTTCCCAGCCCCTTCGAATTTCGCCAGTATGGCGCCAGCGGGATTCCGATCAGCTCGATGTTTCCGAAACTCGCGCAATGGTGCGCGGACGATCTCGCCGTCGTCCGCTCGATGACCTCAAAAGTCAACGAGCACGCCCAGGGAAATTATTTCTTCCACACCGGCTTTCCGTTCCTCGGGCATCCGAGCGCTGGCGCCTGGGTGAACTACGGGCTTGGTTCGGAAAACCAGGATTTGCCGGGGTTCGTCGTGCTGCAAAGCGGCGGAGCCGTCGCGCCGCACGGCGGCGTCGGTTTGTTCAGCAACGGTTTTCTCCCGGCGCAACACCAAGCCTCGATCATTACCGCGGACGCGCCTGAGCCGGTGGCCAACATCACGCCGAAGGAACGTGACCTCGTCCAACGTGAACGGCTCAATTTCGTCCGCGATTTAGACTCCAGTTTTCTTCGCCAAACGGCGCAAGACGGGCAGGTGGAGGCGGCCGTCCGGAATTACGAAACCGCCTACCGGATGCAGTCCGCGGTACCCGAATTGGTGGACCTCACCGGCGAAACCGAGGCCACGAAAAAACTGTACGGCTTGGACGATCCGCACCGCCAAAAAGCCGCCTACGCCCGCCAATGCCTTTTGGCGCGGCGTCTGGTGGAACGGGGCGTCCGCTTCGTCGAGTTAAGTTGCCTGACTGAGAACATCGGCGCCGGTGGCGCGCCCAATCCCTGGGACCAGCATGGCGACTTGGAGAAAGGCCACGCCGCGATGGCCCATCAAGTCGATCAACCGATCGCCGCGCTGCTGGTCGATCTCAAGCAACGCGGGCTGCTCGACCAAACGCTGGTAATTTGGGCCGGGGAATTCGGTCGCACGCCGTTTTCGCAAGGCAGCAACGGGCGCGATCACAATCCGTACGGTTTCTCCATCTGGCTGGCCGGCGGCGGCGTCAAAGCCGGCACGATTTACGGCGAGACCGACGAACTCGGCTACCACGTCGTCGATAAGCCCACGACCGTCTATGATCTTTGGGCCACCGTCCTCCATCTCCTCGGTTTGAACCACGAAAACCTCACCTACCTCTACGGCGGTCGAAACTTCCGCCTGACCGACGTCTTCGGCCAGGTGATTCAAGACTTGATCGCATGAGGCCAGTCTGATGGTCAAATCGACAGAACCCGGCATGGAGTGCGACTAGTCAATTGGGACGTATTCCTAACCTGTCGCGTACGCCAGCCAAGCTAAGCCGAGAAAGTCGCTCAGCCCATGCGCGACCACCAACGGCCACATTTGCCTCCACCTCAAGTACGCGAGGCCAAAGATCAACCGGAGTAGCAGGATATTCAGGACGCCGTTGAGCCCCTGATACGAGTGCAAGAATGCGGTGAGTAACGCGCTCAGCCACAACGGGGTCCAAACGCCACAACGCCGAAGAGCGTAGAAAATGTAGCCAATTTCGACGAACTCCTCAAACAGCGGGTTGACGATGGAGACTACGGCAATGTACCAAATTGTTAAACCGTTTGAACGAAGGCTAGCAAGCGCACCGCCCGGATGTAAGGTATTCAGAAGCACACTCAGGACCGTTTCGCCGATGACGGCGGCGCCAAACACGGCCAAGCCCGCGCGAGTCAATCTCCAGGAAATCTGCGCGCCAAAGTTCGCGACGCTCCAGCCCCGAACGCTGCCGATCCACCATGCCGCGACTAGACAGAAAATCTCGACAATTACCTGCCACGCAACCGCGGCGTCGCTGAACAGCTCACTTTGCCGGGGGGCGACCCCCATCAGGTTGCTTGCCACGGCTTCGATTGCCCAGACGGTCGGACCGCCGAAAAAGATCAGCAGAACGAGACAGAATTCACCCAGCGGTGATAGATTTCGAATATACGCCTTCAACATCAGCAATAACTGCCCCAAAAAAAACGCCGAAATTCTCAAACGGTAAGTCGCGAACCGCGCCCGCTCCGAGCATAGACCCGTCGTACACAGCCGGCTCCTGCCATACGAACGTGCCGCAAGGCAATTCAATTTCTAACCGGTATCCAGTCGATCTGCCCAAGCCCCGCGTCATCGCGTCCGCGAGAGTAACGAACTCGGAATTCGTTCAATCACGGCTGAGTTCGCCGACAGCGACGACGCCATTCCAGGAGGAACTCAATCCAACTCAGGGTCACCAAAGGTACCCATATGCTTCCGCAGCCAGCAACCGACCCCCAAAGGCCCGCCTCCGTGATCGTCGAAGCCAGAGTCCAGATGAAGAACAGGAATGCGCAGAATGCGCCGGTTAAGCAGGTCGCGATGAAGCCATACACCACGAGCCCAACCGTTTGGCGCGCCCCCGAAGGAAGCCAGCCATACGCCATAGCCAATCCGCCGCCAAGCAGAGCGATGGCGCCAACCTCAAACAAACGCGACGGCTGGGCGGCGAAGAACCGAACCCCGTCGTTCGTTATGAAGAAATCATAGACCTCCGAACAGCCCAAAATCGCGATACAGGTGAGCCCACAGACCAAGGGTATTCTGTTCATCTCGCTTCAAGCGGACCGGCTACCAATCGCGATACGAAGCACCTCCGCGTTCGGCCGATTGCCGATAGGCCAGCGGGTTGGCAGGATTGACGCGTCGGAGACATCTCCAACTTTCGGCGGCTTTCGATATTCCCGCAATTGGCCATCTCTCCCTATCGTAAACTATGGAGGCATTTCAGGAAAGTTCTCATAACGATTTCTCTATTCATGCTCGGACACGCCCGAAATTGGCCTGAGTGGCACGCCTGGGTTTGCTCTCCTTGGGCGCATTAAATCGCACGATCGACGCTGTCACACTCACGCCTCGGTTTCGTCGCAAGTCCCCCGGCGAAAGCGAGAGCCGTCATTTACGGATGGCAATTGGGAATCCGGTATCTTGAGCAAGTCTCGACCGCTCAATCGAAGCCAATCACAGACAATCGCCAAAACTCACTTGCGCTTTAAAGGCTGAGGAATAGGGTGTGCCAATGCCAGCGCCGGGATAGGCAGGACTCTCTGCGCTGGAGTTGCCATGAACGAAGCGCCAAAACGCGGATCACCCATACGGCATTCAGCCTCGGAGGCGGCGGCATTTACCCTGATCGAGCTGCTGGTGGTCATCGCGATCATCGCGATCCTGGCGGCGATGCTGCTGCCGGCGCTTACCAAGGCGCGCGCCTCGGGCCGGTCAACGCAATGTAAAAACACGCTGCATCAGTACGGTGTCGCCTTGGCGATGTACGTGGACGACTACGCCAAGTATCCGCCTTCTGTCACGTGGGGCGTGACGAACCAAAACGGGAACCACAGCGTCGCCTGGTGGGACCAACTCCGCGATTACGGCATGAAGAATGGCGACTTCTCGTTTCAGTGCCCGGAAACGGAGTCCAAAGAGCCGAATGACCCGTATCCGGCATCGTACTCGCACCTTGGCTCATTATATGGCTACAACGCCACCGGCACGACTCCCGGGGTGGTGATGCCGAACGTGGACAACGTCAAACTCGGCCTTGGTCTAGACGTGTTCGTCGGCAAGGCGAGCCTCCAAAACATTGTGTCCGCCTCCGCGGTCCTGCATCCCGCCGACATGATCGCGATCGGTGACGTTCGCATGTATGACGGCGCCGTGCGTTACCGTATGGGGCCGGTTCTAAGCGAACTTTATTTTTGGCCGACGCTTCGGCACAATAACGGCGCCAACATCGTATTTTGCGACGCTCACGTCGAGTATGCTAAACGCACAGTTTGGATCGCAACGAGCGCCGCCAACCGTCAACGCTGGAACAACGACCACGATCCCCATCTCGAACAGTTTCACTGAAGCGGGAGACGAGCTGCGATCGAACCCCACTCCAGCCAATAACATCCGCCAGGTTTGACAAACTTAGCTCGGAGAGCTACTCCTTCGCGCATGCCCAGCCTGCGGTCTTCCCAGCCGCGTTCGCGGACTTGGCCCGTGATGCGTTGGGCTGCGCTTGGCCTGATCGGAGCCGTCCTCGGATGCACCCGGGCATTCGGGGCGCCAGCCCCCTCCACGACGGGCGCCATGCGGCTCCTGCGGGACAATTGTCTCGCCTGTCACAACGCTGAAAAGCATAAGGGTGGCCTTAACCTTACCTCGCGAAAAGGGCTGCTGACCGGCGGGAACGATGGCCCGGTGATCGCGAGGGGCAACGCGGAACAAAGCGCGCTCTACAAGGCGCTTCAGCCCGACGCGGACCCTCACATGCCACCGAAAAAGCAACTCAACCCGCGGCAAATTCAACTCGTTAAGGACTGGATCACCGCCGGCGTCGGTTGGGATCAGGCGACTATTGATGAACGGGACCGACGAGCGAAGGTCGAACTCTCCGCGCTGCCCGCAAGCTACCAACCCGTGCTCGCCGTCGCCCTCTCGCCCGACGGCAAACGCCTCGCGATCGGGCGGGGAAGCCGGCTCGCAGTTTATGATTTGGAAACAACCAATTTCCCGACGTTGCTGGTCACGAACGCGTGCCTCGACGCGATTCGCTCGCTGGCTTGGAGCTTGGACGGAAGCCGATTGGCGAGCGGGAGCTATCGCGATCTTAGGGTGTGGAAAGCCGATGATTTTACCGTCGCGTGGCAGGCGAGCAGTAATCTTTTGGGCCGCGTTACCGCGGTCGCGTTCACCCCGTTCGGCGGCGCGCTGGCGGCCGCGGACAGCCCGACCGCCGCGCCCGCCTGGGTGCGAATCTTCGCGGCCGACACGGGGCGCGAAATCAACGACTGGCGCGCGCACGATGACGCGATCAACGCGTTGGCCGTGAGTCCCGATGGCGGGCGTCTGGCCACCGCCGGCGGCGATAAGCTGGTTCGAATTTGGGAGATGATTTCGCAGAGCGAGATCGCGCGTTACGAAGGCCACTCGGGCGCGGTGCGGGGCGTCGGTTTCAACGCCGACGCCACTGAACTGCTCTCTGTTGGCGCGGACAAACAACTCAAGGTCTGGGACGTTAAATCGCGCGAAGGCGTCGTGACGATTGGTGGACGAAGGCACTCGTTCACGGCCGGCGTGTGGTCGGCGGACGGCAAAACGGCGGCGGCAACGGACGACGACGGGCGGGTTTACACGTTTAAGGATTTCAACCGGCACAGTGGCGCGCAAAGCTCGGAGACCGCGAAGGAACAGCAGCTGGGAAAATGGAGTGAACCGCTCGAGTCGCTCGCCATCAATGGCGATGGGACCCGCGTCGCGGTGGGCGGTCAGGACGGAATCGCGCGACTGCTCGACGAGAAAGGACAGGTCTTGGGCACGTTCGCCCCGACGCCGACGAACATTTCGGCCGAAGCCGCTCTGAAGTCGTCTGGCGTCGCATCGCAACCCGCGGTCGGTCGAGACCGTGGGCGACTCAAAGCTGAAATCGTGGCGAAACCGGCCGCCGAGGCGCGGCTTCCGCGCGACACGCCAGCCTCGACCACGGGAGAAATGTCCAAAATGAGCCGGAAAAAACCAACGACTCAGAAGACAATATCGGAACAGGCGGGGCAACCGGATGGACCGGTCCCCTCTTTCGTTCACGACGTGCTGCCGGCGCTCTCGAAAGCCGGCTGCATGGCGGGATCATGCCACGCGAAACCCGAAGGTCAAAACGGCTTCAAGCTCTCGGTCTTTAATTACAACCCGCCCGCGGATTACGCGGCGATTGTGAAGGACGGCCGCGGGCGCCGGGTCTTTCCCGCGGCGCCGAAGGAGAGCTTAATTCTGCTCAAGCCGACCCTGACGGTGGACCACGAGGGCGGCCAGCGCTTCGAGGCCGACTCGCCAACGTATCGCCTGGTCGAACGCTGGATCGCGGGAGGAATGCCTTATCAGGCGACCAATGAACCCGTCTTGACGGGCATAAGCGTTAAACCGGCGGCAGGCTCCTACAAACACGGCTCCGAGCAAACGCTTCACGTCACCGCCCAATACTCCAACGGCGCCACCCGCGACGTCACCACGCTGGCCGACTTCATTTCTGAAGACAAGGAACTGGCCACCGTGGACGAGACCGGCACGGTGCGGGTCGGCAACCTGACCGGTGAAAGCGTCATCGTCACGCGTTTCATGGGTTTTGTGGATTTAGCGCGCTTGACCGTGCCGGCGGACAACCTCTTGCCGTCCGAACGCTACCGAGCGCTACCGGTCGCCAACTTCATCGATGAGCGCGCCTACGAGCACTTCGAAAAACTGGGTCTCTTCCCCTCTCTTCGCTGCTCCGACGAGGAATTTATCCGCCGGTCAACTCTGGACGCAATCGGCATGCTCCCGACGCCGGACGAAACCCGCGCGTTCCTGGCCGACCACTCGCCGGACAAGCGGTCACGTTGGATCGAAACCCTGCTCCAGCGCCCCGCGTGGGCCGATTACTGGGCCAACAAGTGGGCCGATCTGCTGCGCCCCAACCCCGACCGAGTCGGAGTGAAAAGCGTTTACCTTCTGGACCAGTGGCTGAGGTCAGCGTTCCGTCAGAACATGGCCTTTGACCAATTTGCCCGCGTGATCATCACCGCCGAAGGAAGCAACCATCGGGACGGCCCGACGGTGGTTTACCGCGATCGGCGCGAACCGCCCGAATTGACGACGATGTTCAGCCAGCTTTTTCTCGGCGTCCGCCTGGAGTGCGCGAAGTGCCACCATCATCCGAACGAGAAATGGAGCCAGGACGACTTCTACCAATTCGCGGCTTTCTTTGGTCCGCTGAAGCAGAAGGGCGACGGCCTGTCGCCACCGATTTCGGCCGGGAGCGAGATATTCTATTTCGCGCCCGGAGGCGAAGTGCGGAATCCGGTGACGGACGCGGTGGTAAAACCTCGACCGCCCGACGCCGTTGGATTCGGCGTTAACGAAGATCATGATCCTCGAATCGCGCTGGCGGATTGGTTGACGAAACCGGAGAATCCGTTTTTCGCAAAGGCGGCGGTCAATCGGGTTTGGGCATCGTTCTTTGGTCGCGGAATGGTCGAGCCGGTGGACGACTTTCGCGCGTCCAACCCGGCGGTGAACGAACCGCTTCTCGACGCCCTCGCCCGGGATTTCCAGCAACATGGCTATGACTTGAAACAATTGATGCGGACGATCCTGCAGTCAGAACTCTATCAGGTAAGTTCCCTCCCGAACGAGACGAACCTCGCGAACACGAAGGACTTTTCGCGCTCGTATCGTCGGCGACTTCCGGCGGAAGTGGCGCTAGACGCGGTGTCCGACGTGACCGGCGTGCCCGAGCGCTTTGAGGGTTGCCCGCCGGGCACGCGGGCGATGGAAACGTGGACCTTCAAGATCGGATCAAATTTTCTGGACGCATTCGGACGCCCCAACGCCAGCACGGACGCGCCCTGCGAACGTGACTTGAAAACAAGCGCCGCGCAGGCGTTGCACCTGATGAATTCGCAGGCGCTGCAGGCCAAGCTCTCCGACGCCCAGGGGCGGGTGACGCGGTTGGTTGACAGCGGCCGGTCCCCCGCCGAAATCGCGACCGAACTTTATCTCGCGACGTTCAGCCGCATGCCCACCGAACGGGAGCTGGGAAAAGCGACGGCGGCATTCGCTCGGGAAAAGATGCCACGTCAGCAAGCCGCCGAAGATGTGCTTTGGGCATTGCTTAATTCACCGGAATTCGTTTTCAATCACTAATAGCCTGTGAAAGAACTTGCCTCCAACTGCGCCGGAATGCGGCGGCGCGATTTTCTCCAGATCGGACTCGGCGGCGCGTTCGGACTTGGCTTCTGCGATCTACTGCGCCTGCGCGCGAGCGCGGCCGAGCCAGCCGCCAGGGTGATCAGAGCGGGCGCCGACATCAATTGCATCCTAGTGTGGATGGACGGCGGGCCGTCACACTACGAAACCTTTGATCCCAAGCCGGAAGCGCCGGTGGAGATTCGGGGCGATCTCAAATCCATTCCGACGCGCATTCCCGGAGTTCGTTTCAGTGAGAGCGTACCGAAGCTCGCGGACGTGGCGGACCGGTTGGCGATCGTTCGCTCGATCCATCACAAGGATCCGAATCACGGCGGCGGAAATCACTACATGATGACGGGCGCCCCGACGCCGGTACCGGTCGCGTGCGGGGCGTTCGTCACGTTTCATCCCTCTTTCGGGTCAATGGTCTCTTATGAACGGGGCCTCCGCAATGGGTTACCGGCGTACGTCTCAATGCCTCAGGTGTCTCGTTCCGGCGGGCCAAACTTCCTGGGCGGCCAGCACGCGCCTTTCGTGATCGACGGCAATCCCAACAGCCAAGGTTTCCGGGTGCGCGACGTGACGCTGCCCGAGGGCATCAGCGAGGGTCGCGCGGCGAGCCGGTTGCAATTGCGGCAGGAGCTGGACAGCATGCGGCGCTACTCGGAGAAACTGGCCGAAGACCCGGCGGTGGTCTTCGACGAATTTTACGCGCAAGGGCTGCAATTGGTGAACTCGAAGTCCGCGCAGGAGGCGTTCGATCTCAGCCGCGAGGACGAAAAGGCGCGGGATAGCTACGGACGAAATGACTTTGGCCAGCGCCTGCTGCTGGCGCGCCGCCTCGTGTCGGTAGGCGTCAGCTTCGTGACCGTCTATTATGGCGGTTGGGACCATCACACAAAACTCTTTGACGCGTTTCGCGGAAATCACTTGCAACGGTTTGATCAGGGCATGGCCGCGTTGATCCGGGATCTGGATGCGCGGGGTCAATTGGATCGCACGCTCGTGATCGCGTTGGGCGAATTCGGCCGCACTCCCAAAGTCAACAAGGACGCGGGGCGCGATCATTGGCCCGGCGCAATGTCGGTGCTGATGGCCGGCGCCGGCATCCCGCGCGGGCGGATCATCGGCGCCACCGATCCGAAGGGCTATTACGCGTCGGACAACGTTTATCGACCGGAAGATTTCGCCGCTTCGCTTTACACCAAACTGGGTATCGACCCGAATCAGATTCTGCATTCAAACACGGGACGCCCCATTCCGCTCGTCAACCAAGGGCGCCCGATCAAGGAGCTGTTTGCGTGATTGGACGGGCGCGCCCTGTCACCACTGCTCGCCTGTTGATTTGTTTGCTGTTCGCCCTGCGTGGCCCGAGCGCTCGGTCGGCAGCGCCAACTCTCGAATTCTTTCAACCACCGGGCGTCGCGGTCGGTTCGACGAACACTGTGCGGGTAACGGGCAAGTTCGACCCTTGGCCGCCCAAAGTCTGGACGGACGCCACCGGCGTCAGTTTCCTCGCCCACACGAATCAAGGGGAATTTGAAGTCGTGGTGAAGCCTGACGCCCCGCCGGGCGCGCGCTTGGTGCGGCTCTTCAATCAAGAAGGCGCGAGCGAGCCGCGGCCCTTCGTGATCGGCGCCGGACCAGAGATTCTCGAACTCGAGCCGAACGATCATTTTGCCCACGCCCAGCGAATCGAGAAGCTCCCCGTGACCGTCAACGGTCGTTTGGACAAGGCGGGCGACGTCGATTCCTTTTCCATTGAGCTAAAGGGGGGGCAGACTCTCGAAGCCAGTGTGGACAGCATCGTCCTGATGAGCCGCCTGGACGCCGTCCTGCGGGTGGTTACCACAAACGGATTGCAATTGGCGTGGAATCACGATTTCGCGACACTTGACCCGCGGGTGACCTGGCGCGCGACCAACGCCCAGACGGTCGTGGCGCAGGTCTTTGGATTCCCCTACCCCGCCACGTCGGACGTCAAACTAACCGGAGGCAATGGCGCCTTCTATCGGCTGCATCTTGGGTTGGCTGGACCTCCAGAGACTTCGATGAACGGCGTGGACATGACCGCCTCGCCACCTCCGCTCGTGGAACTGCCGTTTGCTACCGAGGACTGCATTCGGACGCCGGGCGAATTGCACCGCGTGAAGTTGCATGTGACCGAGCCGGGTTGGATCGCCGCCGAAGTACGCGCCGAAGCGATTGGATCGCCCTTGGACGCGTGGCTGCGACTCGACGATGGCCAGGGGAAGCAAATTAGCCGAAATGACGATTACAACGGCAGTCGTGATCCTTATCTGGAATGGCAAGCCGCGACCAACACTGATTACACGATTGTGGTCGGGTCACTCACTCACCAGGCCGGAGACGACCAGCGGTTCGCGCTTTCGATTCACCGGGTCAAGCCCGACTTTACCGCCGTAGCCACGGCGAGTTCGCTCACCCTCAGGCCCGGGACAACGAACGAACTTAACGTCACGCTCACCCGATTGCGGGGCTTTACCAACGCCGTTCAATTGTCGGTAAAACAATTGCCGCCGGGGGTTCTGTGCGACCCAGCGACCGTGACTGCAAAAGGCGCTGACGCCAAGTTGTTGTTCGTCGCGCAGACGAATGCGGCTCCTTACCAAGGTCCATTTCAGATCACTGCGCACGACGCCGATTCCGGCCAGGATCGACTCGTTCCGTTTCTCCTGACGGGGGGAACCGTTGACAACGGCGTGCCCGGTGGCTATCGGGTTTTACTGGCCGACCGCACCGACTCCCTCTGGGCGACGGTGCTCGCAGTCGAATCGCCCAAATCGGCAGCCAACGTGGCGAAGCCAGCTAAGTAGCCTCCCGTGGCGAATGACGCTGAACTTTCAATCAATCCGATGAAGCCGATCCTTCGCCTGCCGCCGTTTGATTCGGGCAAATACATACCTTTGGGTGAATTGCTTTTCGCTCCGCCCTCGACAATCGTTGATGCCCCGGCATTCCGCCAAAACTCTGTGACTCCAATCGAATGAAAAAGACCCTCCTGCTCCCGACGTTACTGATTTCTTTCCTCCCCGGGCTACAGCTCGCAAGCGCCGGAGAGGCAACGGCGCCTCCCGCCTACTTTGAGGGTGAAGTCGCCGCCGCGAATCCGCTCCGAGCCGAGCAAGCGAAGGAGCTTGACGCGTACGTGATCGCTTTGAAGCAGGACCGCGCTCGCTTCTCCGCTCTCTTCAAACCTGATTACTCGTCTCTCAAGAAATTCGCGCAATCCGCTCAACCGCTGCGCAAGGCGTTTTGCGAGAGCATCGGCTATCCGCCGCCGGGTGACGCTCCCAAGGAATCCGCGAGTTTTGAGAAGATGGGAGAGGACACTCTGGGGACCTACTATCGCGCCACGATCCCGATCCTTCCCGGCGTTCACGCGGAGGGGATTTACATCGTTCCGAAAGGACTGAAGGGGAAGGCGCCACTCGTGATTTCCATGCATGGCGGCGGAGGATCACCGGAGGTGGCGCTTTTCCACGGGGGCGCCAACTATCGCGACATGGTCCGCGGCGGGGTCAAGCGCGGCTATGTCGTCTTCGCGCCGCAACATCTGTTCTCGGCCGACGGTTAGCTTTCTGGACCCGGAGCGTCATGCGCAAACGATTCGGCTCGAAATCATGCAGCAGTGCTTCATCGTCGGCTACCCGGAAGGCGTCGGCGTCCGCGTTTCTGAACGAGTCTTCTATCCAGTCTGGAAATCCGGCAACATCGCAAGCGAACCGCGATTCTTCGTCGATGGCGTGCCGAAAATCCTAGTCGATGCCACAACGTGCGCGGGCATGTCTGGGTCACCAGTGTACGCAAGTTCGGTCAGCAGGAATCGGTTCATCGGCGTTTACACCGGGAGAACGAGTATGCTGACCGATCTTGGCTTTGTTTTTACGACCGAGGCAATTTGCCAGATTCTCCAACGTGGTCTTTTCATGGGCGCCATTCCGTACCCGAATCTCAACACTTGACGCCCCGAGTCACAGGCCGGCGATTTTGTTCGTGATTCGCTTGCCTGTCTTTGCAACATCTCATTTCGATGACTCCCGCGCCCGACATACGACTCCGATGGCCTCGGTCGTGACCACCGATGAACGTTTACTGGAATGCGAACAGCGGATGCGAGCGCTTCCTTTGCTTGCACGTCATCGAATCTAAAATACGTTTGTCGTTCGACTCAAATGTCCTCGATTCCGCCGGCAGGAGCGTTCTTCGCCGACACGCGAATTACGCCGCCTTCGCCGCCAGACTCACGGTCGCCTGGCGGAGTGACCAAGACCGCGAACAATGCAAAAAGGACCAAGCTGAACGGCGCCGCTGGGCGACTGTCCAAGAATTCGCGCAGAGCATGAAAAACGGAAGCGTGTTCCCGGCGCCGGTGTTTCTATCTCCGAAGCTTGCGATGAGTCCCGAGCACGGTGTCACGTTTCTCCGGCGCCTCGTGGCCGGTAATAGGACCAAGGATGATTCCCAGCACGCGATGCGCGTCCTGCCCGGGAAGAACGGTTCAATTTTTCAGCAACGCGGCTCTGATGGCGTGGACCCCGCCAAGGGATCAGCCGTTGCCGAGACGCTTCCACACTGGGTGAAATTGGTTCGGCAAGGGAACGTATTCACGGCGTACGACTCGGCGGATGGCGTCACCTGGAATTGGCTGGGAACCGAAACGATTTTGTTGCCTGCCTCATCCTATGTCGGCCTCGCCGTCAGCAGTCATGACGTCACCAAGCTGTGCAACGCCACGTTCGATCAGGTGAGCGTGACGCAGCCGCCCCTCGCGACGCCTGCCGCGAACAAGAGTGGGACCGGCGATGGATTGCAAGCGACTTACTACGATCAGATAGACCAGACCGGCAACACCATCACCCGGGTTGATCCGATGATTGACTTTGACTGGAGCAACAGTGGCCCGGCGCCGGGCATGTCGCAGAGCTTAGGCGCGAGTGTTACCTCGTCATCGTGAACCGGACGGAACGCCAGTGTGCCGTGCCCCGCTATCGTGGTGCTCAACGTCGTGCCGAAAACGGCCTGGATCGATTTGGGCTGATTCATGGTCACGTTGACGACAGGATTTGTGCCGGCAACATCGCCAGTCCAATTCATGAACGTCCACCCGGCGGCTGGCGTCGCTGTCGCCGTAGCGACCGAATTGCTCGGATAAGGACCAATCGCCGAATTCACGACAATGCTCCCGCCGCCCGGCGAAGATGTCGTCAGCGGATAAACGGGCGTGATCGCAATCGTTACCGCGTCGGCTTCCGCCGACTGGCTGAAATCCGCGCTGTAGGCGATGGCGCGAATGCTGGTGGTCTTCGTGATGGTGAACTCGCCGACATATCGCGGCGACGTAAATCCTGGGGCCGAACCGTCGAGCGTATAGAAGATCGACCCGTTTTGAAAGCTGGATTCCATTGTGATCGCCGCTGAGGCGCCTATGAACTGGCCCGGATTGACAGGATACTGGCCGTTTGCCAGGACTCTAGGCGTACCCACCGGCAGTTCGATTTCAGCGACCTTTACGATCCAGAAATCCGAACCACCGAAATTTGGGCTGGTTTTGTTGCCGTCGGCGCTTGAACTGGACGGCCCCCCAAGGATAAAGCCGCCGTCGGCTGCCTGTTGAAGGCAGAATAATTCGTCATCCTCGCTTCCGCCGAAGGACCTATCCCAGAGCTTGTTGCCGTTAACGTCTAAGCGAACGAGCCAAAAATCATCACCCCCGATGTGCGGACTAGTTTTGTTCCCGGACGGATTTGAGTTGGACTGACCGCCAAGAATGAAGCCGCCATCCGAGCATTGTTGGACGCCATTGTTGTACAAATACTCCGTCCCCGTTCCGCCGAATGATTTTTCCCAGAGCTTAGCACCGGTGGAGTCCGTACGGATGACCCAATAATCAAAGTCCCCAAAGTTAACGGACGCTTTGTTGCCATTCGCGGGCGACCCGGAATTTCCGCCGAGGAAGAACCCGCCATCGGATACCTCTTGAACAAAGTCGAGCGAATCATGACCTGTTCCACCGAAGGATTTATCCCAGAGCTTGTTTCCGTCGCCGTTTAGCCTAATCATCCAAAAATCAAAATCTCCAAAGCTGGCGCTCGATTTATCACCGGCAGACCCCGAGTCGGACTGACCGCCAAGGATGAAGCCGCCATCGGTCGTCAAATGGACGCTGTTCAAGTAATCACTTCCGCCACCGCCGTACGATTTGTCCCAGAGTTTATTGCCGTTGGCGTCCACGCGCACAACCCAATACGACTGCCCACCGCGAAAGTTTATGCTGGTCTTATTCCCGTTTGTACCTGAACCAGACCACCCGCCGAGGAGAAACCCGCCGTCGGCCGTCGATTGAACGCTATTCAGCCAGTCCTGGCCGTCTCCCCCAAATGATTTATCCCAAAGTTTGTTACCTTCCGCGCCGAGCCGGACGACCCAGTAGTCGTCGCCACCGAAGTTGGAGCTTGCCTTATTTCCGTCGGCGTTTGAACTGGAAACGCCGGCAAGAATGAACCCGCCGTCCGCAGTTTGTGCCAGGCTATTTAGTTCGTCGTCGCCGCTTCCGCCGAACGATCTATCCCAAAGTTTATTCCCGTCTGCGTCAACGCGCACCACCCAAAAATCGGCGCCGCCAAGATTTGGGCTGGTCTTGTTACCAGTCGTACCTGATTGAGACGTGCCGCCCAGGATGAACCCACCGTCTGGTGTCTGGCGGACGCAACGCAAAACATCGTTGCTGTTGCCGCCGAAAGACCGGTCCCATAACGGGTAAACCCCTACTGACTCCAGTGGGACCGTGTTCGTGAATATCGCGGTGTACGCGCTGTTCGTTCCAACGACGATAGCCCGAGGATTATTCGTAATCCCATCGCTCCAGCGCAGGAACACGAAGTACCGTGCCGCCGACGCGGAGATCGTAACAGGGTCGCCGAGGTTGTAACCGGCCTGGTCAGGCGATTTGGCGACGGTTCCTGAACCGCGCACGCTGAGCATTACGCCGTAAGCGGTGGGCTGAGCATGGCTGGTGTTGAAAAGCCCGGTAGTCAGCCAAACGAGACCGAGAAGTCGTCGAAGCCAGACCCGCCGCGCCAAGACGGCACAGCGACTCGTGGAAGCTCGAAATCGGTTATCGGTCGGCGTTAGCCCGTTGTGACCGCGAGCCGTCCGCAGTTCTGATGCATTCCGCTCAATCATTGACATCCCAAGAATGAGTCACGCCCACCCCAAGTGTGTTTCCAGACAAAGTTGAACCGCTATCCTAAACAGGCCAACCCGCTCGGGCGATTCCGACAAGTGTTCCACCCTGCTACGGTCAGATTGGCCGTGATCTGGAAGATTTGCAAATACATTTCCGAGCGTCGCATCAGCGAATATCGCGCGGTCTTGGGTGTTTGGATCGGTCTGGTTGTGGACGCTACGAACGTTTGGCTTCGCTGTTGGAACGTACGCAATGGCGTCTCAGTCCCTCGGACTCTGATCGTGGTTTGCGTTTCTCAGTTTCGGTGGCATCGTAGTTCGGGCATCGGGACGCTGGCCGTGACGTGCCCACGTTTGAACTACTATGGTACCGTTGGCCGTTACCCAAATACCGGAAGGTGTGCTCGCGCGGTGGCTGTTTACCCATTTTGTTTCGGGCATGAGCATGGTTAATGGGCTTCATATTCGGCCACGGTCGCTCGCGAGGTTTGCCCAGCCAACGGCTGAGCTTTGGCCGGAGGTCGGGTTCCCAGGTGACCTGGACGCGCTCATTTTCACCCCGGAATTTGAGGATGAGGCAGTCGCGATCGAGTTCAAGCGGATAAAGGTTAAGCCGAAAGCTTGGACTACTCGGTTGCCAAACAGGATGAACGAGCTTGAACATGGGGTGAGCCAGGCCAATGCGCTCCGCAAGATTGGCTTCCACCGGTCGTTCTTGGCCGTCATCATAGCTGTCGATGGAAGCGAACGGCAAGATGTGAATGTTTTCGGGCGCGTGATCTCTGGCAAATTGCTGGCGGACATTCACGGATTTGAAGCGCAGGCAAAACTAGATGACTCGGTTGGCTTGGCGTTTATTGAAGTTACCCAGCTCGGGCCAGAATCGTTCAGTTTCAACGGAACGGTCTCAGTTTACGTCAAGCGTCCGGCAAAAGGCGTCGATCAACCCGCCTTCGTGACTGAGCGACTGCGACGATTATTCGCGGGGACCGAATCGTGAGGATTGCCACGTCAGAGTGGAAATCTGGCTTCGGACGATCAACAACCTCGAACGCTTCGTGCTCGCGATCTCGTCATTTCTAGGCGGGGCGTCGTCGCGCGTCGCCGGACTTATACTCTCAACCTTGCGTTTACTTCTGCGCAACCAGGGAGGCATCCGCTGGCGACTGCCGTAATATGCGGTCGTGGGCGCTCATAATGGTATCTTTCGGCGGTCGCCAACCAAATCGTGCCAAACCATTTCAAAGCGTGTATAGAAAACTGACGGAAACCGCGACTTTGGGCGAGAAACCGCAGTCGCCAGCGCCGGTAACCGTCGGGTAAAGAGCGCTTCGCTGGCTTCGATTCACGTGGATCGATTCGCCCACCCCCGTCATCGAAAGCTTCGATTGATCCTCGTCTGAAACTCACTGCGGTCAAGTCCGTATTTAGCGTTGGCTGCGCACGGAGCCGGCGACAACCTGCCACCGGAAACTGAACGCGAACGCTCAAAAAAGAAATGATATTCGTCGAACCAGACGAGGTGTACGCTTACCGAAAACGGCAGGATCTGCTCCGGCGGACAGCCCAGAGCTTGAAACAAGCTCAGCCCGCGCCGGACGACTTTTGGACACCATCGATTATCGAGACAGTCAACGAGAGCCGCGAACCGGTGACGATAACCACCCTCGTTAACACGGTCGCCCGACTCACCGATCACAAAAGTCGCGCGGATCGAGAAGGTCGGAAACGAACGCTATTCCGCCTGGTGGGGCGGCTCGTTCGAAACCGGCGCTTGGAGCGGGTCGGACGCAAGTTCGTCACAATTCCCCACCCGGTCTCTTGGTACCTTAAGGACCCGAGGGCTGTCCCCAGGCCATCCGTCCTCCGACCACCGGACATCTGACCTTTCGCGAGCGAGCCGAGAGCACACCTGTCGTGGCCCTCGTCTGGGAGAATGTTAAGCTTAGGAATTCCCCAACAATTGGCCCGATCGGACTGTCGAACCGCACCGCCACGACCGGATGATCCTTAGAATCCGAAAAGATTAAGCTTTCAGTTTCAACATGTACAAGCTTAAGCACTGGACCTTTTCCGCAGGGGGGTGCAGGGGCATAAGGCGGCGCCGGTTTTCCATACCGGCAGTCGGGTGGAGGGCTGCTCCGCAGACTGATCGCCTCCTCCGGCAGAACCCTGACCCGTTGCGCTCGTGCCGGCAGTACACGCGCCGCGGCGGTCGGACCGAAAATTGTTAAGCTTAACGTTTGGGAGTGTCGATCGTTCTCCGGGCACCGAATAAAAACAAAGCGAGTGTTTAAGTCTTTGCCGCTCAAGCTGGTCAACAATAATGTTCATTTTACTGACAACCAGTCCAAGCTCGTGCGGAAGACCGAATCAAGGACGTTTGGGGGGCAATTTGCGGGTCTGTTTTCCATCCGGCTGCCTACGGGCGTCAAACGTCGAGATCGATCCGCGATTGAGAGGTGAGTTCTTCCGCCTCCCACTGCGCGAGCAGTTCGGGGAATAGGCCGCGGCGGATCAGGAATTCCCCTAGTTCCGGGTTCGACGTCCAGACGGCGATTGGAATTGAGAGGATCCAGCCGACCGAGATCGGGGCGACGACGGATATTTGGCTGCGTGCAGCAAGGACCGCCCATAATAGCCAGAGCGCGCCAACCAAAGTCGGCACCCAGAAAACCTTCGCTGCGTCTCGCCACGATAGGCGGCCACGGGGATCGCGCGATTGACTTTTCCAGGACACGACCTTTCCTGTGAGAATCTCAAGGATGAATCTCGTGTGCAGGTAGAAGAGGCTGGGTGCGGTCAGGACGCTAATCGTCAACTCCAGGTTCATCGATAGGAGTTCGGTCGCGACCCGGCCAGCCAAGGTTTTGAACTCCCTCTTTTCCGGGACGACCCAGCGCCGCCACTGGATGAATACCCGCGCCAGCGCCAAAGTTCGCGGCAGGATGAGCATAAGCGACAGCATGATGACGAAGGACCAAAGCACGGCGCTCGATGCTTGAGAAGGTCCGACTAGGATGGCCCGGACAAATCCGAGCGACAGAGCCAGGAGCATGAGCGGACTTGCCACGTACGCGAAGATTCCGTACGCGAAATTGAGTCGGTGGCCAAACGTGATTCCGGGCGCGAACAGCAAGTGGAAATGCTGAAAGTTCCCTTGGCACCAGCGTCGGTCCCGCTGTCCGTACGTGATGATGTTGGCCGGCAGTTCGTCAAAGGACCCGCCGCAATCCACCTCCCACTCGACGTTCCATCCGGCGCGCCCGAGGAACGAGGCTTCCACGATGTCTTGACTGAGTATCGTGCCTCCCAGCGGCGGCTTGCCCGGCAGGGTAGGCAATTTGCAGTGTTCACGAAATGGCGCGATCCGAATCAGCGCGTTATGGCCCCAGTAAATCGATTCCGAATCCCAAAACCAATACATGCCGGCCGTCATCACCGGCAACGAGCGAGAGGTCGCGTATTGCATCGCGCGCGCAAACGGCGTAATCGCGCCCAGGGGAACCATCAGGCTTTGGATGAGGCCGGTCTTAGGCTCGCGCTGCATTCGGAGGATCAATCCCAATATCGTCGGTCCAAGCATCACGGAGTCGGCGTCCAATACCAGCATGAAGTCGTAATCATCGCCGTGCCTCTCCAAGAAGTTCATGATGTTGCCGCCTTTGAAGTTCCTGCGATCGGAGCGGCGAATCAGAAACAAACGCCCGGCATTCTCGCAGTCCTCGCTGAATTCGCCAACGAGGCGCTTGAACATCTTCTCCTCTTCGCGGCAGATTCCCGGGTCCGTGCTGTCGCTCAGCAGAAAGAAGTCACAGTGTTTATCTAAGCCCGCTCGTTTGCACGAGCGCCACGTTTGTCGAACGCCGCGTTGGACCCCCTCCGTGTCTTCGTTATAGATTGGCATCACCAAGGCCGTGCGTGAATCAAGTTGGGCCAGACTCCCCGGCGCCGGGCGATTAGCCTTCCAGGCGATCCGAAACCCAATCAGCTCAAGGGTTCGATTCAAGACGCCGCTGAAGAACAACAACCCAACAATAGCCGCCGCGGCGACGCCCAGCCAACGCCCGCCGACATTGTCTCTCGCGGCGGCGATCGACGTAAGCAAGGCAAGCGTGGCGGCGCAACAAAGCCCTAACACCAAGCTTCTCCGGGTGATTCTTCTCATCCAACTATCATCCCACCGAGGTATAGCAGTGATCGCCCGAGACGTAAAGCTCATGCTGGGAAAAACCGGCTGGATTCGTGCGGATACTCTAAGTGAACCGCCGACCGCGGGCACTCGAATCTGGCACAGAATCAATTTGCTCGTATTTTGACGACCGAGAACGGTCTCGTCTCGATCCACTCCCCCTTACCTCAAACGAATCTATTCCTTACCCGGGTAGCAGGGGATCGGCCCGTGGCATGACCGCGATTCGGCAGGCTAACCTGGAATTGCCGCCGCCCGGCGCTTTGTGAACTAAGCCAGCGCTGGACATGAGTGGGTCCGCTTGTCACACTGTCTCCCTCGACGGCGTCGCGTTGTTGCCCCGCGTGATCGCGCCGTAGCCGTAGCCTAGTTATCGGGTGTTATGATCCTCTTCCATCGTGACGTGGTGGTGCTCGACTGACAACAAGTTGCGAGAAAATGACTTGGCCAGCTTCAAGAGAACAGCCTGGCCGCCGTCCGCGTCCTGCCCAAACGCTACGCCGAAGCCGTCGGCCACTCGGCTTTCGTCGCCTCCACCACCATTACGCCCATTGCCAAACCCGCCGCTGGAAAAGGTTGAAAAAGGCTGGAAAAGCCCGAAAGAAGTCGAAAATCAATGGGTTGCAGCAACGTTGACGTCCGTCATGCTATTAGTTGGCATGGGGAGTTCCATTCTTTTGCTTTAGCAGCCTTCGGAACAACGTCACCACACATACCACGGAAATGACAAAGGAAAATACGACGGCGAGCGGGAAGGCCGAATCATAGTCTGAGCCGAGAAACCCACTGCTGAAAAGG
>CAZFVY010000040.1:0-54404 GCA_964522665.1 uncultured Verrucomicrobiota bacterium
GCCCTCTCGCACCACAAGCTGTAGCGGTCGGTGGAGTCACGTACATAGCCCTATTGGGGGTTGAGTCGAGGACGGTTGCGCGGCAAACGCCTTGAGCGAGAGCTGCCGCGGCGCAATCAAGCCAAGAATGCGCTGGAGTGAATGGTGGGGCGATGGCGTTTCGGGAGATTGAGCGTTGGTTCCCAGACCGGACCTCACGCCACCTTTTCAAGGCTCGGCGGAGCCTCGCCCCACCGAAAGAAACGCGGCGTCTGGCCGGGGCTTAGCCGCAAGCCCCCCAAAGCCGATCGCGGCAACAAATCGATCCGGTGCCCGGCCGGTCAAATAGCCGCCGAATTTGCTTGCAAATCAGAAAAACAGTCTTTAGCATCGGATTGTGTTGGTGAGTTGGGTTGTTGGTTGTTATCTCCTTCCTGCCGGGTGGCAGGTTTACAAAACACTCACCAACATTTTTCTTTTTTGCGGGGCCAGTTTTTCCCGACATGCCGCTTCCGCATTCCAATCGTGCTCGTAATCGGCGCGCTCTAAACGCCGGGGTCGCTCCCGGGCGCCCGCGAAACGCGGCTTACTGGCGGCGATGGCTTTTCGCTTTACTCCCCTTTTTCTGGGGAACGTTCGCGGGCGCCGTGGAGGCGGACTGGATTCTATTCAACGGCAAGGTGGCGGTGGTGGATCAATCCTTTTCGATTCAATCGGCCGTGGCCTTCGCGGGCGATCGAATCCTTCAGGTAGGCTCGGACGCGGCGGCGCTCCGGCTCCGTGGCAAACACACCAAACTCGTCGATTTGCATGGTCGCCTGGCGCTGCCGGGACTGATTGATTCGCACGCGCACCCGGTCGAGGCGGCGCTGACTGAGTTTGACCACCCAATCCCGACGATGGAAACGATTCGGGACGTGCTCGGATACATCCGGGGGCGGGTCCACGCGGCGAAACCGGGCGAGTGGATCGAAGTCCATCAGGTGTTCATCACCCGTCTCGCGGAGCAACGCTATCCGACCCGGGCGGAACTGGACCGGATCGCGCCGCAAAACCCCGTCCTCTTCCAAACCGGCCCGGACGCCATGCTGAACACCCTGGCTCTCAAGTCCTGTCAGATCGGCCCCGATTTCAAGGTGACCGACGGTGGGGGTGGATTTGCGGAAAAAGACCCGCGCAGTGGCGAATTAACCGGACTCCTGCGCAATTGTTCGCGCTACGTTCATACCGTCTCGACCGACCGATCGCCCACCTTGGCTGAGAAAACTCGCCGTCTGGTCGAACTTTTTCACGATTACAATTCGGTCGGCATCACGTGCGTTGGCGACCGGGCCACGGAAGCGGCGGATTTTGAATGTTACCGGGAGGCGCGGGCGCACAATGCGTTCTCGGTGCGGGTGAATCTGTCGCGGCACATCGATACCGCTGGCCCGCTCGTCGAGGTTCTCGCGGCGATTCGTCAGACGGCCCGCGAGCCGCTTTTCACCGAACGCGATGATTGGCTGCGAATCATCGGGATCAAAACGTTCCTGGACGGCGGAATGTTGACCGGCAGCGCGTATATGCGCGAGCCGTGGGGCGTCAGCGCGATCTACGGAATTACGGATCCGAACTACCGTGGGGTTAGGTTTATTTCCCAGGATCGGCTGGTTCCCATGGTGCGCGCGGCGGTGGAATCGGGTCTGCAATTCACCGCGCATTCGGTCGGTGACGGAGCGGTCCACGCGTTGCTGGATGCCTACGCCGTGGTGGACAAAACCACGCCGATTCGATCCAGCCGTCCTTGCATCAGCCATTCGAACTTTATGAGCCGCGAGGCGGTCGATGAAGCCGCCAGGTTGGGCGTCATGCTCGATATTCAGCCGGCGTGGCTTTACCTCGACACCCGGACGCTGGTGAAACAGTTCGGCTACGAGCGACTCCGCTACTTTCAGCCTTTGCGCAGCCTTTTCGAGGCGGGCGCGATCGCGGGCGGCGGGTCCGACCACATGCAGAAAATCGGGTCATTGCGCTCGATCAATCCATACAACCCGTTTCTCGGAATGGCGACCGCGATCACGCGGCGGGCGCGGGGTTACGAACGGCCGCTGCACCCGGAGGAGGCGTTGACGCGCGAGCAAGCGATCCGCTTCTACACGATCAACAACGCGCGGATTTTGGGCCGAGAGAAACAACTCGGTTCGCTGGAAACGGGCAAGTTGGCCGACCTCGTCGTGCTCGACACCGACCTGCTAACTTGTCCCGAGAACAAGATCGCGGCGACGAAAGTATGGCGAACCTTTGTCGGCGGGCGGCTGGTTTACCAAAGCCAGGCGGAAGCGAAGTAGAACACTTTGCGACCGGCGCCGCTCTCGTGATTAATGATCCGGCGCTCGCGCGGTCTTACTTTTGGGCGCGCTCGTCGTCGATCTCCGTCTTCGCGATGATCTGATTGTTGTCGAGCGTCACCGGACCAACCTTTTGATCGAACCGGATGCCGACGATTTGTTTGCCGGCGGAATCGCCGGCGGTGTTCTGGATGACGTTGTGCTTGAGGATAACGTCGTGGGTTTCACCCCGGATGCGGATGCCCGCGCCGCCGTTATTTTCGATGCGATTATCCTCCAAGCGATTGCGGTGTCCGGCCATGCCGAACGTTTCGTCGCGGAAACTGATGCCTTCCTCGTGATTCGCGCGAACCAGATTGTTGCGCAATAAGTTGTCCGTGTCCTTGTGCCCGATGGAAATCCCAAAGCGGCCGTTTTCCTCGAGGCGGTTGTTTTCGAACACGCCGTAGCGCACTCGCCAGCAGAGGTAAAGACCGTCGGCCCCGTTGTGGCGCGCGACGCACTCGAGCACGATTGGACGTTGTGAGCCGCTGCCGGGATGCAGGCCGAGATAAGCGTTATCCTCGCTTACGCAACGCTGGACGATCACGTCATTCGACTGTTGGAAGCTGATTCCGTCGCCATTGAAGTTCCGCGCGACGCAATCTTCAATCACCGTCCCAAAACCGCGATAGAGGTAAATTCCGCCGCCGCGGCAGCCATCAAGGTAAACGTTGTTTTGTTTGTTTCCATCGACGATCAACCCCTCGATGCGCGCGCCCTCGATGTCACAACCGCTGATCACCGGAAAAATCGTCGCCGCCATCGCGTTGTCGCCCACCGTGCAATCGGCGTTCAATGGATGATCGATGGAGAACGTCGTTCCATTCCCGCCGGTCACGCGAGCCACGGTGAGGTGAAAGCCATTCGCGTGCTTGTCCCAGATGGCGACGCCGCTGCCGACCGCAAATCCCGTCGCGTTCTTTACGGTAAATTGCTCTTCCCCATAATCGCCATCAATCGCCAGCGGCGACGAGACGCCGTCCGCCTTGCGCAGAATCGTCTGGCCTTTTACGCCCTTGACGGTCACGAACGAACGCAGATGGAGCGAATCTCGCATCAGGTAGTCACCGGGACCGATCTCGACCGTCCCACCGCCCAGGCTCGCCACATAATCAACCGCGGCCTGAAGCGCGCGATTGTCCTCCCCGGTCATGTCGGCGTTGGCGCGTCCCACCGTGACGCGCGGGCGATCCTTCATCGGCGCGTGCATTTTTTTGGGCAATTGTTGATCGGCGGGAGTCGATTCCGAGCCGGGGACCGTCGCGCCGGAGGCGAAGGTCGGGGCCGCGGCGAGGAGGAGCGCCGCGACGGCCGGCAAGAGGGAGGCATATCGGTTCATAGGCAAAAGATGGCTTGGCGTTTCACTGGGATTTTTACTTCAACTTGGTCCGCAATGGAAACGCAATTCGCGCGCGGGATTCGCAACCTCATCGTTACGACGCTAAGTCTCGCCGAATCTACGAA
Source organism: uncultured Verrucomicrobiota bacterium (assembly GCA_964522665.1). Classification (GTDB taxonomy): domain Bacteria; phylum Verrucomicrobiota; class Verrucomicrobiia; order Limisphaerales; family CAZFVY01; genus CAZFVY01. Next base: position 3,813 of record CAZFVY010000040.1, read on the forward strand.
ACGGTAGCGCGCAAAAGATCGTGCTGCCGCGGGGTCATTTCTGGTACCGTTTCCCCGAGATATGATGGAAACCGAAATCAACGCCGACGCTGCGCCGAACGCGCAAGCGACGCCGGAAGCGGGGCGAACTCCAGCGAGCAACGGCTTGCTCGATTTGAAACGGGTCAAGGTTTTCCCGTTGGCCGATCGACGCAGCCTGACACGCGCGGATGATATCCTGGTCGATCCGAGTTCCGCGCCGCGCGAGGTCTCCGCCGAGTCGGTCAGCGCGACCGCGGAATGCGCCGAGCGGGTGATGGCCGCGCGGCGGCGGGGCGCGGCGGTGATGTTGATTTACGGCGCTCACTTGCTGCGCAACGGCGCGGCGTTAATCCTGGAAAAGATGATGGCGCGCGGCTGGATCACCCATCTCGCCACGAATGGCGCCGGGTCGATCCACGATTGGGAGTATTCCTACCTCGGACGCTCCACTGAGAGCGTCGAGCAGAACGTCGCGACTGGCACGTTCGGGACCTGGGACGAAACCGGGCGATTCATCCATCTGGCGTTGCTCGCCGGGGGCGTGCGCTCGGAAGGCTATGGTCGCTCCCTCGGTCGGTTCATATGGGAGGATGGCGTGGAGTTGCCAACGGTCGAGTCACTTGTGGCGGCCATTCGTTCGGCGCCGGCCGATCCCCTTACGCCGGCCCGCGCCGATTTGTTGGCGGCGATGACGGCACACCGGATTCCCGGTGGCCGGCAATCGGTCACGCATCAATGGAAACAGGCGTCGATCTTCGCGCAGGCGTTTCGACACGGCGTCCCGTTGACCGTGCATCCGGGGATCGGCTACGACATCATATCGAATCATCCGATGTTCAACGGGGCCGCGATCGGGCGCGCGGCGGAACTTGATTTTCGCGGGTTCGGCGGCGCGGTCGAAGGGCTCGACGGTGGCGTGGTCTTGTCAATCGGCTCGGCGATCATGGGGCCGCAGGTGTTCGAGAAAACCTTGAGTTGCGTGAACAATCTCCGGTTGCAGGACGGGCGCGAGATCGTCCGGGATCACCACATCTACGTCGTGGATCTTCAAGAAGGGGGTAATTGGGACTGGTCAAAAGGCGAGCCGCCAAAGACTAATCCGGCCTATTACCTGCGTTTCTGCAAGAGTTACTCCCGCATGGGTGGAACCATGAAGTATCTCGCCTGTGACAACCTGGCCTTCGTGCATCAGCTCTATCAGCGCCTCGGCAATCTCTAAGCCCACTTCTCGACGTGAATCTCGAACGTTTTCAATCCATTACTGGCCGGTACGGCGGCCTGCGCGTGGCGATTGTCGGTGACTTCTGTCTTGATCGCTATTTTGAGATCGACCCCGCGCGCAACGAGTTATCCATCGAGACTGGACTGACGGTCTATAATGTCATCAACGTGCGTTGTCAGCCGGGCGCCGCGGGCACGATCCTGAACAATCTGGTCGCGCTGGGCGTCGGCGAAATCTTTCCGGTCGGCTTCTGCGGCGACGATGGCGAAGGGTTTGAACTGCGGCGTACGCTGCAATCCAAGCGCGGTGTGCGCCTGGAGCATTTCGTCACGACCACCGAGCGGCGCACCTTCACCTATTCGAAGCCACTGGTACTCGAGCCGGGCAAACCGCCGGTCGAACTCAACCGGCTCGACATTAAGAATTGGACGCCAACGACGCCCAATGTGACGCGGCGGATTCAGGAGTCGCTAACGTCGCTGGCGCCCAGCGTGGACGCGTTCATTCTGATGGATCAGGTTGACGTGGCCGAAACCGGGGTCGTCACCACCGCCCTGAGGGAGACCGTCGGGGACCTGGTGGAACGGCAGCCACGTTTGCGAATTGTCGCGGACAGCCGACGCGGGCTGGGCGGCTTTCCGCCGGTCACGTTCAAAATGAACGGCGCTGAGCTGGCGCGACTGCTCGGCTCGGCGCAATCGTCCGACCTCGACCACGTTCGCGCCCAGGCGGCCGCGCTGGCGGCCCGACAGAATCGCCCGGTGTTTATCACCATGGCGGAGCAAGGGATGATTGGCGCGGACCCTTCGGGGCAGGTCGAGCATGTACCGGCGGCGCCGGTTCGCGGGCCGATTGACATCGTGGGCGCGGGCGATTCCGTCACGGCAAATTTGACCGCGGCGCTGGCGGCGGGCGCGTCGCTCCAGGAAGCGCTTGAACTGGCCAATGCCGCCGCCTCGATAGTCATCCATCAACTCGGAACCACCGGCGCCGCCAACGTTGCGCAGATTGAGCCGTTGGCGGTCGGTTGAGGCGCCGGGTTTTTCCTCGCCACGGCGGCGGGGAGCGCGGTATTTTTCCGCATTATGACCCCACGACTTTTCCGCCGCTTAGCCTTTTGGTGCCTGCTCGTTTTCGGTGGCGTCGTTGGTCGGGCCGCCGAATTACCGCCGGCCGGTGACGCCAACCGGCTCACTTATCTTGACGGGAACGATCCTTTCGATGTTGGCGCCGATTTTCCCAAATTGACCACGCCCCAGTGGATCGGCGAGCCGGACGTGGAGGCCGCGATCATTTTGGCGATCGACGATCTGCGCGAGCCGCAGAAGTACGAAGCTTTCCTGCGCCCGATTCTCGACCGGTTGAAGCGGATCGACGGGACCGCGCCGCTGAGCATTTTCTGCAATCGCCTGGCGCCGCAAGATCCGCAGTTTCAGACTTGGCTCAAGGAGGGCCTCTCATTGGAAGTCCACACCCTGACCCATCCGTGCCCCTTGCTCGCCGGTTCGAATTTCAACGCGGCGGCGGAGATTTATCAAGGGTGCGTCGATCTCCTCCACCAAATCCCCGGCAACCAGCCCGTCGCGTTTCGGATGCCCTGTTGTGACTCGATGGACAGCCCGAGTCCGCGCTTTTACGCGGAGTTATTCAATCAGGTGACGCCCGGCGGTCATTTTTTGACGATTGACTCATCGGTGATGAACATCACCACCGCCGCCGATCCCCAATTGCCGCGAGAGTTGACCACCGAGCCAGGCGGGCGCGGCCGGTTTCAAAAGTTCTTTGTGACGCAGACCAACGCGCAGAGCAAGGTGTCGATGGCTTCGTTTGTCACCACCATCGAGAACTACCCTTACCCCTACGTCATCGGCCGTCTCTGCTGGGAGTTTCCCGCGGCCTTACCGAGCGATTGGGAGGCTCAAAACCTGCAGAACACGAACAATCCGGCGACCGTCGCCGACTGGGAAGCCGGCGTGGACGCGGCCGTTCTGAAGCAAGGCACGTTCACGATGATTTTTCATCCGCACGGGTGGATTCGTAACACGCAGTTGGTCGAGTTGATCGACTACGCGGTCGGAAAATACGGGAAGAAGGTCAAGTTTCTGACGTTTCGGGAGGCGCAGGAACGGCTCAACCGCAACCTGCTGGCCGGCCACCCGCTGCGCGCGGCGAATGGAGCTGACAACGGCGTCCGCCTCTTAGACCTCAACCACGATGGCTACCTCGATGTCGTCATCGGCGATGGCCAGACTCGCCTGAGCCGCGTCTGGCGTCCCGCGGAACGGAAGTGGCAGGATTCGGATTTTCCGACGGCCTTGGTCGTGCCGAATTCCACCGGTGGCACGATGGACGCCGGCGTCAAGTTCGGCGTCGTGCGTCCCGACCAAAGCGTCTCGGCGTTCGTGCAGACGGAGGATGCGCGGGCGGCATGGCATTTTGATGGCGCCCGGTGGGTCGAGGACCGGGGGTTCTTCCGGGGGTTGGAAGTGGACGGCCAACCGACGCCAACGCGACGGGGCGGGGTTGATCGCGGCGTGCGGCTGCGCGACGTCAATCGCGATGGGCGCTGCGAATTGATCGTCAGCAACCCGGAGCAGAACGCGATCTTCAGTTGGGACGAGACGGCGGACCTCTGGAAAAGGCTCCCCTATGCTTTGCCACCGGGCGCAAGCATCGTCAACGAAGCGGGCGTGGATAACGGCCTTCGCTTTGTGGACCTCAACCATGACGGGTACGACGACGTCGTCTTCTCCAATGAGCGCGCCTACTCCGCGCACGTATTTGTGCCCGTCGCGAGACCCAATGTCGATTGGAAGCAAGGTTGGTCGCTCGAAGTCAAGGCCGGTCCGCGCAGTGACCCGGGCGCCATACCGATGATCGCGCGGGGCGGCTCGCGGCCGAACAACGGAGCCTGGTTTCACGGGGATTCAATGTGGGTGCAGAACGAGGAAACCTCGCAGTTACCCGACAAGGTGGACCGGCGTTCCTTCGATCAACTGCTCACCGAGAACGGCCCGCCGCCGAAGTCGCCGGAAGAATCGTTGGCCGCGATTCACGTGCGGCCGGGATTCAAGGTAGAGTTGGTGGTTCACGAGCCGCTCGTGCTGGACCCGATCGCGTTCGAGTGGGGCGCCGACGGAAAGCTTTGGGTAGTCGAGATGGGAGATTATCCCCTGGGCGTGGACGGCAATGGCAAGTTTGGCGGAGTCATACGCTACCTTGAGGACACCAAGGGCGACGGCCATTACGATAAGTCCACCGTCTTTCTCGAAGGCGTCGGTTTTCCCACCGGGGTGATGCCGTGGGGTAAAGGCGTCCTCGTGAGCGCCGCGCCCGAGATATTCTACGCGGAAGACACGGACGGCGACGGCAAGGCCGATGTGCGGAAAACTCTGTTCAAAGGTTTTCGCGAAGGCAATCAACAGCACCGCGTCAATGGCTTCGAGTACGGGCTCGATAATTGGCTCTATGGCGCGAACGGCAATAGCGGTGGGTTGGTGCGCTCGTTGTTGACCGGCAAAGAGGTCAACATCAGCGGCCGCGATTTTCGTTTCAACCCGGTGACCGGTGAATTCCAAACGCAAGCCGGGCAGACGCAATACGGCCGCCATCGGGACGATTGGGGCAATTGGTTCGGCAATGAGAATCCTACCTGGCTATGGCACTATGTTCTGCAGGAGCAGTACTTGGCCCGCAACCCTTACCTCGCGGTCAAATCGACTCGCCGAGTTCTCTCCAACTATCCGGACCCGAATCGCATCTACACGATCAGCCCCACCATGCGGCGGTTCAATTGGCCGGACGCGATCAACGTGGTGACCTCCGCAAACAGCGCGACGCCGTACCGCGACGAGCTGTTCGGACCGGATTTTGAATCGAGCGTTTTTGCGAGCGAACCGGTTAACAACGTCGTTCACCGCGAGGTTTTGTCCCCGGACGGGGCGACCTTTACCGGTCGCCGCGCGCCGGACGAGCAGAATAGTGAGTTCCTTGCCTCGACCGACAACTGGTTTCGGCCGACCATGATGAAAACCGGGCCGGACGGCGCGCTCTACATCGCGGATATGTATCGCCTCGTGATCGAACACCCAGAATGGATCCCGGCGGAACAAATCAAGCACCTCGATTTGCGCGCCGGCTCCGACAAGGGGCGGATTTACCGGGTCTATCCGACGTCAGCCACGCCACGAAAGGTTCCGCGGCTCGACCGCCTCGACGCCGCGGGGCTGGTGGCGGCGCTCGATAGCCCGAACGGTTGGCAGCGGGACACCGTCCAGCGGTTGATCGTGCAGTCCGGGGACCGGTCGGTGGCGCCGGCGCTCGCGGCCTTGGCCCGCCACAGCGCCCGGCCTAAGACGCGGCTGCAAGCGCTCTGGACGTTGCAGGGGCTGAAGGTCTTGACCGTGGACGACCTCGAAGTCGCCTTACAGGACCAGCATCCGGCGGTCCGTGAGCAGGCGGTGCAGTTGACCGAGATGATCCCCAACTCACTGGGCGCCGAACGGCGCGATGAGGAGGCCGTGTTTGACCGGCTCCTGGCGCGCCTGGTCGATGACGCGAACCCGCGCGTGCGCTATCAACTCGCGTTCACGCTCGGCGAATGGCGCAATCCGCGCGCGGGAACCGCGTTGGGCCAACTTGCCTTGCGGGATTTCGGGGACCCGCTGATGCAGACGGCGATCATGAGTTCCGCCGTGCCGCACCTCGGCGGGATGCTCGACGTCGTATTGCGCGACGCAACGGTCGAGCCAAACGCGACTTTGGTTGAACAACTCACCGCGCTGGCCGTTGATCTCAAGGACCAGGACGCCGAACTCAAGGCGCTCACCGAGGCGGGCAAGCCCTCCGGCGGCGCGATTCCTTCGTGGCGGATGGCGGCGCTGGCCGGTTTCCTGGACGCGCTGGATCGTCATAGCGCCTCGTTGCCGCGTTTTGTCGCGGACGCGCCGCCGAGCCTGAAGGAGGCGGCCCACCGACTGGAACCACTGTTTACCGAAGCGCAGTCGGTCTGCGCGAAGGACGCCGCCGGGCGCCAACCTGAAGGACGGACGCTTCTGGCGATCCGATTGCTCGGGCGCGGACTGGCGGCGCAATCAGCCGACGCGGAACGCTTGAGCCAATTGCTCGGGCCGCAATTCCCCTCCTCCATCCAACGGGCCGCGCTGGCGGCGTTGGGCCGCTTCTCGGAACCGCGGGTCGCGGAATGGCTCTTGAGCCAGTGGAACGCCCTCTCGCCGGAACTCCGCTCGGCGGCGTTATCGGTTCTCTTCAGCCGCTCCGAATGGGTCGATCAACTCGTTACCGCCGTTGAGACGAAACGAGTGTTGGTCTCCCAGTTAGGGGCGCCGGCGCGCCAACGCCTACTGACCTACGGCAACGCGGACGTTCGCGCCCGCGCGGAGAAACTTTTGACCGCCGCGAATAGCGACCGGCGAGGCGTGCTCAAGGATTTCGCGAGCGTGGCGGATTTGATCGGCAAGCCGGCCAACGGCGCGGCGCTCTTCCGCCAGAACTGCATGACCTGTCACCGTTTGAAAGGCGAAGGCGCCGAGATCGGCCCCGATCTGGCCGGCTTGGCCGACAAACCGTTGGAGGTTCTCATGGTCGCCATCCTCGATCCGAATCAAGCCGTCGAGGCGCGCTATCTCAGCTACACCGCGGTTACCAAGTCAGGACGTGACTTAACCGGCATCATCGCCTCCGAGACCTCGGCCAGCCTCGTCCTGCGCGGCCCCGGCGGCTTCGAGGAAACCATTCTCCGAAGCGACCTCAAGGAATTGACCGCCTCCGGGTTGTCACTCATGCCGGAAGGCTTTGAGAAAATCCTCAAGCCGCAGGACCTCGCGGATTTGATCGCGTATATCAAATCAAAGTAGTATCATATCACCGTAATCCTCGTTTCACGCCACGACCTTGCCGCCATTCTTGTGTTCCGTGTAGCCTTGCGGACTGTCAATAGTGAGGACCGACACTTTGACATTCGGAGCGAACCGTGCCCGACGGCTTTGACGTGGTGGGCGTGGAGTTGCCGGGCGACCCGTTGAACATCAATGGGAGCGCGCCGGACTATGTGAACGTCGAATTCTTTCAGAAGTTGATCACCGTGAGCAACGGTTCGCAGCCGGTCTGGCAGAACGTCGCCGCCACGACCACCAGCGGCGGCTCGCAGTCGGGCAACGTGTTCGTGCCGCAAACGCCGGAGGTTTACGGGTATGACGACGACGGGAATCTGACCAGCGACGGGTGGAGGACGGGTTGACTTAGGTAATGAAGTCGAACAATTGAATTCGATCTCGTGGTTTCCGCCAGTTCTTCCAAGCGAGCGGCCTGATCCGGTCAAGCTGGCGCGACACTTCGTGCGCCCGCGGGCAAGGTCAGGATCCCAGGGATGAAATGCCGCGACAAAAATCGCTCACGGCCGAGCGAACAGCCGGTAAAAGCGCTGCCCGGTATCGACCAAGCCGGCAGCCGAAAGAAAGAGCTGGTTCGTCGTTCCCGGAACGGGGGCCGGGACGCCAGCCAAGGTGGTCCACGCCAAGTCGCCCAAACTATCCTTATACTGCACTTCGTAGGTGGTTCCAGGTTCAGCCTGCCAGAAAATTGTGGGCGCGCCACCCAGCGGGAAAGCCGCAATTCGCGCTCGCAACACCTGGGGTATCGACGCGGCAAACAAGTCGGGCAGGTCATTGTAATCACCCGGCACGAGGTTGGCCGCCGTGCTCGCGAAAACGACCGTTGACCCATCCGCGCTTATCGCAGGCGGAAAGCAATAGGCGTCGGCGAATAATGAAGCGCTCGCCGCCCCGATCAATTGGGTGACGCCGGCCGCCAGATCGCGCACGAATATTCTGGGGGCTTGGCCGCCCTCCGGCGTCAGGTTCCCGGCGGAGCTGCGAAAGACCACAAGTCGTCCATCCGCGGATATACTAGGCGAATCGGATGGGCCGTCCCCCAGCGCGCCGTCAAGGCCGACGCTGACCACCCGGAGGTCTCCGGGTTGGGCGGCATCGGTCACGCAGATTTCGGTGTTGTACGCGCTGACGAAAGGCTTAATACTCGCGGCCGAAAGCATGAAAACGATGAAACGCCCGTCGGCGCTGACGACCAATTTGGGCGAGATTTGCGGCCCGGTACCGGGTATCGACACCAACGTCTGCAACTGTTTGGCCTTAGCGTCATAGCGCCAAATCTGATTCGTCTTGCCGTCGGAAGTCTGACCGAAGGCGAACCTTCCGTCCGGCGTAATCGCCGGGGCGATTGCTCCGATGGCGGAAATGAATTCGTTCGTCGCCTCGTTAAAATCGAAGCGGAAAAGATTGCCGCCCGTCCCGGTCGCATTATCGACGAACCAAACCGCCCCATCCGTCGATAGAGAGCAAATGAAAGCGGGCGCCGCGGAATGCGCGACCGTCGGCGAAGGCGCTCCGAGCCGCAAATCCCAGCGCTCGATGAAATTGATTGGGAAAATCACCGAAAAGGCGAGGTAACGCGCATCCGCGCTAAACGCCGGTGGCTCGGTATCGAGCGCGACATATTGAGGGAACGTGAAAAGCACGTTGGTCGCAAGGGTGGTCGTCTGCGAGACCAAATCGCGCACGAAGACTTGGTTCACGCCGTTCGTGTAAGTGGGCGGGGCATAGCCCTCGTTATTGATAAACGCCACGTATCGGCCGTCCTGACTCATCGCCGGCTGCCGTCGCGCGCCATCTGGCGGCCCGCCAGCGGCGGCGCTTACGCTCACAAGAATATTGCTCCCCGTCGCCAAGTCCCGAAGAAAGATATCGCTCCAGGCGTTGGTTTCGTTCGGCCCCAGATTATCGGCAGCGCTCGTATAGAGGGCATAGCGTCCGTCCGCGCTCAGCGCGTTCGCGGAAAGGAAACTAGGCGCATTGGCCATCCGTAGCGGCAACGCCGCGAGGCGCGCGGAAACCAGCTCGACCGACGATTCTGCCAGGTCTCGGAGGAAGACATCGATGGCGCGGTTATTATCCCCGGGCGCCAGATTGCCGTCGCTCGCGTCGAAGGCAATAAGGCCGCCGTCGGCGCTCAGCGCGAGCGACAAGGCATCGGCGATCCCGCGGCTTCCGTCGCCGCCCGGAAGGGTGACAAATTGGTTTGTCCCCGAAGTCAGATTATGCGCAAACACCTGGAATGAACTGTTCGTAACCTCCAGCGAGTTGTCGGACGCGGCGCTGAGGAAAACGACCGTGCTGCCGTCGGACGAGACCAACGGCGAATCGGATTGCGCCATCGAGGGGAAGCCGGCGGCGTTCGTACTGACGAGGGAATTCGTTCCCGCCGCCTCGCTCCAGAGATAGACCTGATTACTGGCGGCGTAGGCGATGACTTGCGCATCGGCGCTCATGGACGGCGGCATGGCGCCAGGGCCGGCCAGCAGAGGGCGAGCCTGGCTGATAACATCGGTTGTATGAGTCAGCAGATCGCGCCGGAATATCCACTCCGATCGCGGCGCCGTGGCGCCAGCCGCAAGATTGGTGGCGGAACTTTCAAACACGACGTACCGTCCGTTATCGCTTATGAGCTGGCTGTAGGAACCGTCGCTCGCCGCCTGACCCGAAAGCGATTGCGTCACCCGGGAACTGGCGCCAAGCGCCAAGTCGCGCACATAAATCTGCGGGACCGCCGTCACCGGGTCAGCGGTGATATTCGTGGCATAACTCTCGAAGGCGACATACCGGCCATCCGGCGTAATCACTGGGCGCGAGTAATTCAACGCCTCCGGTGCGCCGAGAGCGCTGCCGGAGTTGAGAGAGTTGGCGCTGACGAGCGTCGTCAACCCGGTCGTTAAGTCACGAACAAAGACATCGTGTGCCCCGCTGCCGTGCTTAGGCGCGAGATTGCCGGCCCAACTCTCAAAGACGACGAAACGCCCGTCGGGCGTCAGGCTGGCGGAGCCGGACGGGCCGTTGCCACCGCGTCCATCGGTGGTCGTGCTGACTAACGTGGTGGTTCCGGCGACGGTATCGCGAAGATAGACGTCCCCCAGCCCGGTGGTCTGATTGGTCACGAGGTTCTGCGCGCGGCTTTCAAACGAAACGTACCGACCATCCGTCGAGACGGACGGGCCGGACGATTGCCCGTCACCCCCGGAACTGCCGTCCCAACTCACGCTGATAAGGGTCGTCGTCCGAGTAGCTCGCACGCGCGCGTAAACGTCCAGCGTTTGCCGATGATGCAAATTGGTCACGAGATTCCCCGCTGAACTAACGAAAACGACGACGCTCCCATCTGCGCTCAACACGGCGCCAGCAGAATCCCCGCTCCCGCCGGGAGGCGTGGGAACACTCGGATCGGCCGCGGATACCGGCGCAATTGGAGTCGCGCCGTGCGCGGCGCCGCCAAGCCCGACCAGTAGCGCCAAGATCGCCCGGCATATCGCCAGACGACACCGTACCTCGCACCGCGCATAGGCGGCTTCCGCAGCCGTACATTCCATGCTGCCTCGCTTTGCCTTCAAACGATCGACGGTCCTGCTTAACTCAGCGCGTGTCCGTGCCGTCATCGGTTCAGCCGTCCAATTCCAAAGTTTCATAAAGCCGTACAGAGAGTCGGGTTCCGCGCAGAGTAGCGGCGCCCCTCGTGCCGTCGGCGAGTCCGCGGCTCCATCCCGCCACAAAGAATTGCACGCATTGAGATCCTATCATACTATACGAATGACAAAAGAGATAATAATGATGAATTTTCACGCTGAGTTGCCGAGGTGGTCCGGCGAGAACCGGCCACCGGCCAGGGGAGAGCGAGCCTTTAGCAGAATGGAATTGGTGGTCGTGCTTGCGGCCCTTGCCCTGGTCGTCGCCCTGCGACTTGCCGCCGCGCCCGATCCCAAGATTCGCACCGCACGGGTGACTTGCTTGAACAATTTGCGGCAACTGACGATTGCGTGGTTGAACTACGCCGCCGATGCAGACGGCCGGATGCCGGGAAACCTGGACGGCGAAGATGCTCAAAATATCGCCAACTCAAACAAAACCTGGTGCCTCGGATGGTTGGACTTTCAGGGCGGCGCTCCGGCGGGCGCCAACACCAATCTCGATTTCCTGCGTATGGCGCAATTAGGCCGATATATAGGCCCAGACTTGCGCGTATTCAAATGCCCGGCCGACCTTAGTTTGAGCAATGGGACCAACGGCGCCCGGCGAGTCCGCAGCGTGTCGATGAACTGTTATATGGGGCAGCGTTCTGCGCCGTTCACCGCCGGCTTTCAGCAGTTTCTGAAAATGAGCGAGCTTGTGAGATTGCCGCCATCCCAAGCTTTTGTCTTCATGGATGAACGCGAAGACAGCATCGACGACGCTTGGTTCGCCTTCGATATGACCGGGTACGCGCCCGCAAATCCGCGCGCGTTCGTACTGGTCGATTTCCCCGGGGACTACCATGAGAGGGGCGCCAACCTCTCTTTTGCAGACGGGCATCTCGAGACCTGGAAATGGCGCGATCCCCGCACCACACCGCCCCACGTCCCCGGCCAGAATCTGAGTTTGGGCATTGGCGTGCCGTTCAGCCCGGATGTCCAGAGGCTACAGGCGGCCACGAGTCGAAAAGTGGATTGAGCGAGGCGCGTGAAATCCACGCAATATGCGTGCGATTCGGCGGCGGGCCGATCGGAAATGGGCGGCTTTACTTCCAACGCTAAGTCGGCTAGAGTGGTCGGCAGAACCAAATTATGTCGGAGAACATCACTCCTCAGCGCCCGACCCGGCCGCGGCGTTTCCGCCGTCAACCTTTGAGCGACGGCACGCAAATGGCGTTTACCGGCGTTGAATTGGTCGTCGTTCTTGCGGTCCTGGTTGTCCTGGTTGGGTTGCGACTGGTGGCCAGCTCTGACTCCAAGGCTTTAAGCGCGCGGGTGATCTGCCTGAATAATCTTCGACAATTGACCACCGCTTGGACCTGCTACGCGCATGATTTCGGCGGATTCCTGCCAGGCAATTTGGGCAATGGCGAAGTCGGAATTGTCAGCTACTCGAACATGACTTGGTGCCTCGGATATATGGACTTCACGGGTGGCAATCCCGCCGGCGCCGACACCGACACCTCGTTGTTGAAGATGGGCCAGATTGGCCGTTATATCGGTGACGTGCGCATTTTCAAATGTCCCGCCGATTTCAGCCTGAGTCACGGAACCTCCGGGCTGCCCAGGGTCCGCAGCGTCGCCATGAACTGCTATGTCGGGCAGCGCGCCGGCCCATATACCGTTGGATTCATGCAGTTCCAAAAAATGAACGACCTGCTGGTATCCTCCCCGAGTCGAACCTACGTGTTTCTGGACGAGCGGGAGGACAGCATCCATGAAGACGCTTTCGAGCTCGACATGACCGGCTCGGACCCGGTGGACCCTGGAGTCCTTCAAATGGTCAGTATTCCGGCCGACTACCACGACCGCGGCGCCAACCTCTCTTTCGCCGATGGCCATGCCGAGACCTGGCGCTGGCGAGACCCCCGGACCACCCCGCCCCGAATCGCCGGACAGTTACCCACCTTAGGGCAGCGAATGCCCTCGAACGTGGACATCCAACGCCTACAAGCCGTCGCGAGTCGGAGAGCGAATTAAACCAGCGATCTCGGTCAATTCCCCGTCTTGCCCGGCGGGGGTGGGGTAAAACCGATCATCTGGCGAATCTCGGCAGGGACTTTGGCCAGCGTATTACCGGGCTGATTGGCCAAAGCGCTCGCGAGGCCAGAGACATAGGCGGTCGAAAAGGATGTCCCCAGCCCGAGGTAGGATTGGTCGCCTAACGAGACGATGCTCGAACCCGGCGCGATGACATCGACGAAACTTCCGCGGTTCGCGTACGACGCGACGTTGCCGTTGCGATCGCCGGCGGTGACCGAAAGCACCTCGGGGTACGCCGCCGGATAGGTCGGCGCGGTGGTTGGCTGATTCCCGGCGGCGGCCACAAATAGAATGCCTTGCTGCACGCCTTGCTGGATCAAGGTGTGGAGGAACGTGCTATCCCCTTCGCTGCCGAGGCTCAAATTGATGATATTGGCGCCAGCCTTGGCCGCGGTGTAAATGCCGTTGGCGACGTCGAAGGTGGTGGTCGTCTCGCTGGCGCCATAGACATCGACCGGTTGGATTTGAATCGGGACTGTCTTGGCTCCGGGCGCCGCCATGCTATAACCTTGCAGGATCGTCTCCGCCATCGAGGTGCCGTGCGTGATATCGGCCGACGGGGCCGGATTCTGGCCGGTGACCGAGAGCGCGGGCAGGAGAAAACCATTTAAACTCGCCGCCTGATTTTGGACGGGGGTATCGACGAGGCCTATGATGAGATTGCCGGAAGCGTTGGGCGCGGATGGCTTGAGCGACAACGGCGGGGCCGACGCGAATGACAACGGCTGCGCGGTCGGCGGGTGAAAAACGGAATAGTTCGAATCGACTCCGGCGACTTCTTCATTGTCAGACAGAGCAGTCCGGGCCGCGCTGGCGGACGCTTCGTCCGTAAACTGGAGACGGTAGCTGTTTAACCCGTCTGCGCGCCCGACGACTTTGGCTCCCAATTGTTTTGCCAACTCATCGATTCGTCCCTTGTCACCCGGCTTCAGCGTGACGATCAATTCGTTTGGGATGGGCTTCCCCTTGCCCGCAGCCTGGGTCCCTTTCGGCGGGGCGATCAGCAGCGTCGCGCCCTGGAGCGAGCTTTTGTAGATTAACAGCCGGGCGGGGCCGTTGGTCTGGGGGAGCAGGGCGAAGCTGAGGTTCCCGAGCAGGCGATTCAACGCTTCGGCGGCGGGGAGATCGTGGAAACGGGTCGAGACGCGGTGGTCAACGTTCGGTTCGATATAGACCTTCCAACCGGTGGCCGCGCTCAGATTTTGGAGCAGCTTTTGCAGGGTCCACGCCTGGATGTCGGCATCGACGCGATTCTCTTTGGACCGCCAGACCAGCGAATCCGCCGCGCGGGCTGGCTCGACCGCGGCCCAAAGCCACGCCAACGCCAATCCCAACCGCATCAATTTAGTCATCACACCACGCTACCACCAGTAGAACCCCGGCGCCATCGGAAGGTTGCGGCGCCAAATCGCAATTTGCGAGCGAGAACCCTACAGCGTCCAGCCTTTGCGGTATTCGTAGTGGAGCATGGCGTTCGCCTCCGGCTCGTTGGTGATCTTCATGTTCGCGCTGTCCCAGATCAACTTGTCCCCGCCGCGGCGCACACAGAGGCTTCCCAGCAGCACGGTCTCCGTCAGCGGTCCGGCGAAGTCAAAGCTTGAGCGCGTGGCCGAGCCGGTCTTACACGCCTGGATCCACTCGGCATGGTGGCCAATCGAGCGGGGCAACGTCTTCGCGGGCCGCTTGTATTCTTTGTTTCGGCTTTCCGGGATCAAGCGCGGACGCTCGCCGCCCCACCCTTCCACCAGGATTTTGCCTTTATCGCCGACAAAAATAATGCCGTCCTCCGCGTCGAGTGGCCGCTCATCGTCGAGTTCCGCCGGGCGTTCCGGCAGCAATCCGCCGTCGTACCAGTGAAGCTTGACCGGCGGCATTTCCCCACGCGCCGGGAATTCAAAGTGAACCAGGCAGGCGACCGGCACGCTCTCTTTATAGACGGGCGTGGAACTGGCGTGAACGCTGGTCGGCGCGTTGAGCTTAAGCGCGGAGAAGACCGGCGCGACGTTGTGAATCCCCATGTCGCCGATGCCGCCGCTGCCAAAGTCCCACCAACCGCGCCATTGGAACGGCACATAAATCGGATGATACGGCCGCCATGGCGCCGGGCCGAGCCAGAGATCCCAGTCGAGCGTTGAAGGTACCGCTGGCGTTTCCGTCGGACGATCCAGCCCCTGCGGCCACCAAAGTGGTTGTTTGCCCCGACGGGTTGGCCGATCCGACCAGACGTGGACCTCGCGCACCGGCCCGATCGCTCCGTCCCAGATCCATTCGTTGATCAGACGATTGCCTTCGAAAGCCATCCCTTGGTTTCCCATTTGCGTCGCCACTTTGGCCTCGCGCGCCGCCTGGGCGATCGCGCGCGCCTCGTGAACGGTTTTCGTGAGCGGCTTTTCGCAATAGACCGGCTTGCCATGTTTCAGGGCCGCCATCGTGGCGACCGCGTGGATATGATCGGGCGTCGCGACCAAGATCGCGTCGATGTCCTGCTGTTGCTCAAGCATCACCCGAAAATCACGGTAGCGCGCCGCTTTTGGAAACTGCTTAAAACTGCCGCTCGCGCGGTCCCAATCGACGTCACACAGGGCGACGATATTCTCCCCCTTCAATTCCTGCAGGTCATCGGCCGCCCGGCCGCCCGCGCCAATCGCGGCGATATTCAGTTTCTCGCTGGGCGGTTTTTGCCCGGGCCCGCCGAGTACATGCCGTGGAACAATCGTAAACGCCGTCGCGGCCAGCGACGATTTGGCGAGAAACGAGCGGCGATTCAGTTTCTGGTCTGCGGCAGTGTCAGATGTTTTCATGGAAGATGGGACTCAACGCTTGAGCACGGTTCGGTGGGCGTTCTCCGCGGACCGTTCAAGGTTCGGCGCCGTGGACGGCCATTCAACCTTACGCCGCGGGCGCCGCGACAATACGACATCACTGCGCACACAACCGCGGGGTTCATGAATCCAATTTTGACGAAGTCCGGCGCCAAGTCAACGCCGCGCATCAGCAGTACCAAATGATCTCGCCTGACAGGCCCTTCCCTCCACCGGAAACGCGCGTTCCAGCGCTTCGCCGTTCGCTACCCTCCCTTGCATTACCAAAGCGGCGCGCCGCCGACCCGCGTGGACCGTCGGCGCTCGGCTGGGCAAAACCGGGCGCGGACTCCGCGCTAGGCTGACGACCGCTACTTGCGTAACCGATAAAAACGGTTCCCCGGCGCGGGCGTCACCGTAAGTGAACCAGCGGCAGCGATCGGGTTGGGAGCGCCAGAAACGACCGACCAACTCGCCGCGGGGCCGAGCGCGGCGGTTGATTCCAGGACATACCCGGCCGCGCCGCCCGGCCAACTTAACGTCACGTTCGCCTGCCCCGCGGTTTGGTTGACGCTTAAAGACGCGATCACCACCGATTTGACCAATTGAATGGCATTCAGCGGCGGGAAATAGTTGATGCCGTTATTCGTTGACTCCGGCGTTACGACGATCGTCAGGCTGCCGTCGGTGGCCGGGCTGACGTTGTCATATTGAACATAGTTTCCGAGTTGCCGCGCGTTGGGATCCGTGCTCGACATCCGCACAAAACCCGGCGCGACGATATATTGACTGGAATCCTGCGCCCGCACGTGAAGCGTGGGATAGACGGCCGCACCCGTTAGATCGACGGCCTCCTCATAGGTGCTGTTGAAATTGAATCCAACGCTGTAGAGCAGCAGGCTGTAGTTCCCAGAGGGCACTCCACTGAGCGTCACGCTCAGCGCGGAGTTTGCATTGTGGATAAAGCCATCGAACAGCACGTGGTCGGCGTCGTCCACGCCGGTGCCGCAGGTTTGATTCGAGGCGGCCGCGGCCTGCACGCTGACCGGCGTGGCGGCGCCGGCGCTGTCCGCCAGTGGTGATGGGGCGGTCACAGCGTCTGGGATATTATTCCAATTGGCCTGGGCGACGACCCCGGCGACATCAGTGGCGTCGAGCCCCCCCGCGCCGACGTCACCCACGATCCCACCACCCGTAAAATTGATCCCGATATACGGCTGTTGCGCGGGCGGCGGCCCGGAGACCACGCTTAGTTTGGCGGACGCGCTAGAGACGCTGCCGCCGGCGGCGCTCACGATGACGCTATAATTGCCCCCGTTGTCCGCGGCGGACAGAACTGACGTCGTAAAGGCCGCGCGAGTCGCGCCCACGCCGGCGATGTTCGTGCCGTTCAACTGCCACTGATAGTAAAGGTCGGGGCCGCCGGAAACGGCTTTCACGGAGAATCGCGCGCGCGCGCCGATGGTTCCGGTCGCGTTGACTGGCTGCTGGGTGATCGTGAGCTTCACCGCGTCGGGATTGATGTAGGTCGAGATCAGGTTTCCGCCGAGAATCGGCAGATTCGCCGGCGGGGTCGAACCGCCCTGCGGACGGGCGGCCACCCCGAAGCTCGGCGGGTCCGAGTTCTCGCGGTACAGCCCTTGCAGAAGGTACTGCTTGCCCGCGGTCAACGTCGGAGAGGCGCCGACAACGGCGGGATCAAAGCCGAGTTGCACGCCCGGCGAATCGATCAGCAGGGCCAGATTCGCCTCGCTGGTATCCGTGCTGAGGTAAAGTTGGCCCGCGGCGTCACCGGACAGGAAGAACTCGTAGGCCCCGGAAGTTGGGGGCGTAAAGAGCGTTTCCAATCGGGCGCCGTAGTTCACCGCGGAAGGAGTGAGGTTGACCATGAAGCCCTCGGCCAAGTCGGACTGGTCGGGCGTGTTCGGATACTTTGGATCGGCGACCAGATCGGCGACGCCACCGCCGGCGTTGTTGGTGCCGATGTTGAAATAGAATTGGCGCGTGACCCACCCGGGCGAGAGCTTCCAGGCGGTAAACGCCACCTTCGAGTTCGGCGAGACCGCCGTCCCCGAAACATCGGTCACGCCATTGACCGTCACGACGTAATTGCTGCCGGGCGACTGCGCGGAAGTGGTCAGCGCGATATCGCGGGCGGACGTCGGATCGAGCGTGGCGCCGAGGATCTTCAGGCCGCCGCTCAGCGCGAAATTCGCCGCCAGCGCCGTGGCCGGCGCGATCGGGCCGCTAAAGTGCAGCGAGACGCTCGCCAGCGACGCCGAGCCGACGGCGCTCGCGACGCTCAAGGGCGCTTTGGAACCGGTGTTCGGCAGCGCGTTGAACTGCGCCGCCGTCAACGCGTTGTTCAAGCTCAGCACGAATCGGTCAATAAACATCCCGGCCTCGCGGGTGCCGATCTTAAAGATCAACGCCGTGTCGGCGGCGACTTCGACGGGCGTGACGGTCAGCGTTGCGCCGTCTTCAAAGACGTTATAGGAGTTCGCCGCCGGGACGGCGACGGCGTTGTTGACGGTGGCGGTCACGAAGTTGGCGCTCGCCGCGTCGTTGGCGAGGTCGCCAAAATCGATCGGCAAACGAAAACTGTTCGCGGAATTCGGGTCTTGCGTCGTGTACGCCGCGTCGGCGCGCCAGCGATAATAGACGCTATACGTGCCCGCCTGGCTGAACTTCAGAGCGTAAAGCGCGAAACTCGACGCGCTCGCCGTGCCGTTTACGCCGGCCTGATAGAGGGCCTGGCCGGTCAACGCGGTGACGTCGTTGGTGACGACCCACATCGTCGGCGCCGCGTTGGAGGTAACGATGCTGGAGACACGGAACGCCGGGAACGCCACAAATCCGTCCGCCGGCGCCTGAACGATGACGTCGGTGTCGGAGTTCGCCAACGCGTTGAATTGGGCGGCGGTAAGAGTATTGTCCGTGCTCAGCGCGAAACGGTCGAGGAACATGCCCGCTTCGCGGGTGCCGATCTTAAAGACAAGCGGTGATCCGGCCGCGAGTTCGCCGGGCGTGACGGTGAGCGTCGCGCTGTCAACGAAGACGTTGTAAGCGTTGGCCGCCGGGACAGCCACGGCGTTGTTCACCGACGCCGTCACGAAATTCGTGCTCGTGGCGTCGTTCGGGAGGTCGCCAAAATCGATCGGCAGCCGGAAGCTATTCGCCGAGTTCGGGTCTTGCGTCGTGTACGCCACGTCCGCCCGCCACCGGTAGTAAATCGTGTAAGTTCCGGCCTGGGTGAATTTGAGCGAGTAGAGCGCGAAGCTGGAGGCGCTGGCGGTTCCGTTCACCCCGGCTTGGTAGAGCGCTTTGCCGGTTAACGCGGTGACGTCGTTGGTGACGACCCAGGCGGTCGGCGCGGCGTTCGAGGTGGTGATGCTCGCGACGGACGTGGCCTGGAAAACGATCGTCGGGCTTCCCGGCGCTTGAAATATGGTCGTCGCCGCGGCCGGACGGGGCGCGACCAGCGTCAGCGCGAGGAAAGCGGCGGCGACGACGGCGGCTGGAAGCGGCCTGCTCGTTCGCTGAGCGCAACGGAGAAACGCGGCGAGGCTTCGCGGCAGGCAAGAGAGGGTTTTCATAGATGGGGGAGTGAGCGTTTTGCCGTGATCGAGTTCTGCGGCCAACCAGTCCGCGGCGGTCCCAAGCCCGCGCATCGGAAAGCCGGACGCATCGTGTTGGTTGCGGGTTCTACCCACCCTTCCGCCGCCACGCGCAGGGAAACGCGCGGTTAGCTGATTCGGTGGAACGCGGACAAACTAAATTGTCTCGAAATAGAATGGCAGTCGCCAAAACTGGTGACGCGGGGCCGCTTGGTCGAGCGTCACGGCCGCAGGTACTTCGCCACTGCCTGGCCACGCGAGCAAACGTGCAGTTTTTCGTAGATCCGCCGGACGTGAGTATGAACCGTGGCGTAGCTGAGGCGCAGTTTTTCGGCGATCTCCTTGTAGAGGTACCCCTGCGCGAGGCATTCGAGCACTTCCTTCTCCCGCGGGGAAAGTTTGCTGGTTTCCGGGGTCGAGGCCGGCAGGCGCTGAAATGATTGCACTACCTTGCGGGCGATGTGACTGGTCATCGGCGAACCGCCCTGATGGACATCCTGAATGGACTCCAGCAATTCCGCCAACGGCGTCTGCTTCAATAGATAGCCGCTGGCCCCGGCGGCGAGGGCGTCGAAGATCAATTCGGTGTTCTCGTAAACCGTCAGCATCAGCACTTGGACGGAAGGCGCCTGCTGCCGGAGCATGCGCACGCATTCGACGCCGCCCATACCCGGGAGGTTGATATCCATCAATACCACGTCAGGCTTTTGGCGCGGCAGCGCCTGCAGCGCGGACTCGGCGTCCGGGTGCTCGCTAAGACACCGAAATCCACGGGCGCCGTTGATGACGCCGACCAGGCCGTCGCGTACGCCGGCGTCATCCTCGACAATGGAAACGGTTATCGGCACGGATGGATGCTTTCTCGGTACGCTCATGGTCAGGCGGGGCGCGGCGCCGTTCAATCGCCAGAATTGGCGACAACCGCCGACCAACACCGAGACTCGCCGGCGGCCAACTCGAGCGCGATCTCCACGCGGGCGCCGTGACCGGCGCGGTTTTCGATGATGAACCGGCCACCAATCTCCGCCATGCGGTGGCGCATGTTTTTGAGGCCATTGCCGTTGCCGCCCGCGGCGCCGGGCCGGTTTGACCGCGTCCCGCGGACCCCGTGACCATCGTCATCGACCGTGATCGCCAGCTCGCGCCCGTCGAAGTCGAACCGGATTCTCACCTCCGATGCGGCGGCGTGTTTGACGACGTTGTGCAACGCCTCCTTGAAGGCCAGGAACAGATTGTGACGCCGATCGGTCGGCAGGTTCAGCTCGGGCCATTGGGCCGGCGCGTCGAGGCGGCACCGAATTCCGGCCACGCCAAGGTAGTCCTGCGCGAATTTGCAAAGGTACGAGGTCAGACTGTCGAGGGTGTCGTTGCGCGGGTCCATGGCCCAGACGATCTCATCCATGCTCCGCGTCGTCTCGCGGGCGATCAAGGCGATGCGTCGGGCGTGGGCCTCCACCGCCGCGCGATCCTGGGAACGGTTTTCCGCCAGCTCGCTGAGGAGTTTGATTTGCGTCAGGCGGGCGCCCAAATCGTCGTGGATATCACGGGCGATCCGCGCGCGCTCCTTCTCCAGAAGATGCTGCAATTGGACGGCGAGCAGCCGGGACTCCGCCAATTGCCGCTCGGCGATCAGCTTCTTCAACGCGTCGTTCGCCGCCGACAATTGGAGCGTTCGACTCGCCACGCGCGCCTCCAGTTCTTCCCGGGCCGTTTGCAGCGCCGCCTCGGCGTCCTGACGTTCGCGAATTTCCCGGCGCAGCGCGGCGTTCTTGCGCGCGAGGAGCAACGACCACGCGCCAACCACGGCCAGCGCCAAACCGGCGGCGCCCGCGAATTCGACGACGCGCCGGCGCGTCCACCAGCGCGCCCGCCGGATCAACGCCACGTCCCGCGACGAACGGAGCAGCAGTCGGAACGATTCCGGCGCCCGCGACTCGTTCACGTGAACGAGACAGACGCCGGTGACCCGAACGCGACTTTCGTTCGGAATTGGGATGGCCACTGAGTCCCGTTCCTCAATCGTCGCCGTAAACGTCTTCCCACCGGCGCGAATGACCAAAAGCCGGCGCTCAGCCGTGCGCGCTTGTTCCGCCAGAATCCCTTCCAGCGAGACCAACTCAGCGTCCTGCAGGGCGCCCAACCGCTCTTGCGGATCGAACGCGACCGGCGCCGGCGGCGTCGTATGACCGGTCACCTTGATCGCCGCGTCTTCGAGGATGGGATTACAATCGCCCGTGGCGAGAAACCCGACCACGTCCACCACGTCGCCGGGTAGATTGGTGGCCGCCTGCCAAGCCTTGATCATCAACCCGCCGCCCTCGCCGCGAATGAAGACGGAACGGTCGGGTTGGGCGAGCGTGACGATGCCCTGCACTCGGACGCGATGCCCCACGGGATCACTCCCCCCAAAAGCCATCAAACCGCCCAACGGGCGGACGGGCAAGCGGTCCGCGCTGGGCGCCCCCGCCGGTCGCAGAATCTCGACTTCGCGCAGGGCCGGCACGAACAATTCCATCCCGATCAACTGCCGTTTTTCGTTAAATATCGAACCGTAAACTCCCCGCACTCGAACTTCGCAATCAACATATTCCTCCACCGCGCCGGCTGATCCGGCGCCAACGGGAATGATCGCGCGAAATCGCCCGTTTAGGGTCATCACGTCAAGAATGATTCGGCCGGCGTCCTCGCCCGACGTCGCGGCCCGCGCTCCTCGCACGATACCGCGCACCTCCACCCATTGCGAGTGATGCCGCGGATCGGAAAGTTGCGACGACAATAGCTCGACCGCCGGCGGCGGCGGCGCGCGGCCCAGTACGGTCGCCTTCACCTTCCCTCCGTTCAGGCCAGCGACCGAAGGCGCGAACCGGCCGGGCACAGTGATCCCTTGAATCTCGATCAATTGCCCCGTTTCCAAGCCCGACGAGCGATCCGCGCCGCTGTCCACCGCGACGTAAGTGCCGCCGGTGTCATCCTGAATAAAGGTGAGATAGCGCGCCGGTTCGTGATAGGTCACCACCCCGCGCAGCAGAACCGGGTAGCCCTTCGCGGCTTCATTCGGCGCCAAAAGACGCACCGCGCGCGCCGAGGTGAGGCGCGGCAAAGAGTTGGATCCCGCTAGCGGCTCGCCCGCGTTGGCGCTCGCCGAGAAATGCGGCGCGCCGCAGATCCCCACGACGACCACAATAGCGCCGCCCCACCACAACAGTCGTCGGACGATCGCCCAAATAAACGACGACAGGGAAACGCAATTGCCGCGTTGGGGCTTTCGAGTCATGGGTGCAGGTTTGAGTATCAGGTAGCGAAACGACCGGGCTTTGTCCAGTGGATAGGTTCGCCCGATTCGGCCCGGCGCCTCGATCGGCTCGGCCATGAGAATGCCGCGGCGTCCGCCGAGCGCCGGTTTTGCGACTCGGGAGACTCGAGCGAAAGCTCCGCGCGCTTATCTCGCTCGGCTCAAGGAAATCTTAACCACCACGTCGCCAGATTATAGAGACCGACGCGCGCGCGGATAGCGATGCCCGCCGATAACCGCACGCCGCCAAGCGAGGGGCATGGCGACCCATCGAACCCGCCCCAACATACGCGCAGGCCGCGCGCCCCGGGGTCGGCCCCGACGGCATTGCCATCGGAATTCTTAGCGCGCGGCTTGGATTCCGGCGCGCTCCGCCGCCCGCGTCCGGCCCGATACGAATTTCGGCGCCGCTTTGCGGGCTACCATTGACGGACGCGATAGAAGCGCCGCGCGTCGCCCGCCGGTAATGAAACGTCGTCGAACGAGCTATCAGGCTGGATCGGACTCGCGGGCAGGAAAGGTCCCGTCACCAACGGCGACGCTTCCACCTGAAAGACACGGCCCTTTCCGTCCCATCCGAGGCGAATTCCCGCCGGGCTGGCCAACGTCTGCGGCGGGACCAGGAGAGGCGCCAGCGCGGGTGGAATGGCGTCCGTCACGATATAAAGCGCATCCAAACCGTAGTCGGCCAGCCCCTCGACCGGGGCGAACAGCGAGACCAGTTCGGCGTTCCGAAACACGATATAGCCTTGATCGGAGAGCAGATCGCCCGGCTGAATCTGGCCCGCTGATTGGGCCTGGAAACCCTGGGCCACCGAAAACCAGATCTCCCCGCTGGGCCAAACATAGAACGCGCGCAAGCCATAATCCGGAGACGGGTCAACCGGATGCAGGTTTGCCAGCAGTTGCTGATTGCTTTTCACGATCACGCCCCGATCGGAGAGCAAGTCGCCGTGGTGAAGGGTGACCCCCGCGGCCGACATCAGATTGGAGCGCGTTGAAAAATAGACTTCACCGTCATCTTGCAGCTGCGCTCCGTCCAAGCCCGCGTCCGGGACGGGCGCGGGAAGCCCAAAAGCGCGGGTAAAGTCCTGATTGCGCATTACGATCCGGCCGTTCGCCGACACGAGATCGCCATTCTGGAGCGCTCCCAGCGTCTCGCTAAAAACATCCTGATTCAACGAAAAGACCACCTCGCCCCCCGGCAAAATGTCCACCGCGTTGAGGCCGAGGTCTGGCGTCGGCGGCATGATCCCCAGCCGTTGCATCAGGTCCGCGTTCGCCTTGACCACGCGTCCCCCCGCGGAAATCAGGTCGCCGGCACTCACCTTATTCGTCGGCGCCGCCCACGCGCCCGCGGTAAACCCACGCGCGGTGGAGAACCATATTTCCTGAACCGGAGCGGCGGCGATTTGCAGGCTATAAGTCTGCGCGAGGGTCCCATTCGTCTGATCAACGGCGATTTGAATCATCGGCCAGGACCGAGGAACGGTCGTGGCGCCGTTGGTCAGATATGCCAATCGGTTCGAGACGCCGTCGTCGATATTTACTTGCAGGAACATTTGCTGGAACAACGCCACTTCACCGCCTTGTTGATAGGTTCCGCCGCCGGTTACCTTGTATTGGCGCCCCGGAGCCGCGCCAGCCGTGAACGCGATTCCGTCCAGCGCGAATCGTTCGAAGAGCGGATTCACATCCAGCAAGCGGAGGCGGAAAGAGCCGCGCAAAGGCACGGCGATCGTGGGTCGGTCGCAAATCAGACAGTCATCGATCAGCGCGCTGCCGTCCAACAAGGCGTAGGTGACGCCCTGGTTGGTCGTCATCGACTGGCCCCATAATGGAGCCATCCGCCCGACCAAAAGCAGCAGCGCGAGGGCGCTTTTCGCGAGTCCGGCCGACCTCATAGTTCTGATTTCTGACGCGACACCGCCGGCAAGAGCCGGCTCAAGTGAATGAGAGCGAAACCAACTTCCGCGTTCCATTCACCGTTTTGCTAATTTAACCTAGCCGCCGAGGAACCGCAACCCGCCGCGCCGCGGAAAGGCGCCGCCGCGGTCGAGATTCGACGGGCCAGCTAGCGCGCCCACGTCAGCGAGTGGATTGGCGCACGATTCACCGGCTGGCGAGTGGGCGGGGTGCGGGAGTCGTTTCCGCCGACATTACGATACAGCGTTGCCAGCGGCTAAGCCGCATCCACTTCCCGCGCTGCCAGGCGGCGAAGGCCGGAGCCTGGCGTCAACGGGTGTGCCGCGCGCCATCCGCAACGCTTGATAACGCCGTCACCATTCACCCCTTTCGCTTGCCTGCGTCGGCGCAACCATTACTGTTCCGCTCGGTGAAACTGCTCTTTATCGGCGATGTCGTGGGGGAACCAGGCCGCCGCGCGGTCAAACAGATCGTCCCGCGGCTGCGCAAACAATTCGAAATCGACGTCGTGATCGCCAATGGCGAAAACTCCGCCGGCGGTTCCGGCATCACGGTCGCGACCGCCGCCGACCTCTTTCTGGCCGGGGTGGACATCATCACCAGCGGCGACCATCTCTGGGATCAGAAAGAAGTCTCCGCGTTACTGCAGAATGAACCGCGTTTTCTCCGCCCGTTGAATTATCCGAGCGGAACGCCCGGACAGGGCAGCGTCGTCTGCCGCGCCGACGGCCGCCCGCCGGTGGCAATCATCAACGTCCAAGGCCGTACTTTCATGCAACCGCCGTTGGACAACCCGTTCACGACGATTCGCGCCGAAGTCGCGCGCTTGCGAACCCAGGCCCAGATCATCTTCGTGGACATGCACGCGGAGGCGACGTCGGAAAAAATCGCCATCGCCCGCATGTTGGACGGCCAGGTGAGCGCCGTCGTCGGCACGCACACCCACGTCCAAACCGCCGACGAACAGATCTTTCCCGGCGGGACCGCGTTCTTGTGCGACGCCGGTTTCACCGGCCCGCACGAAAGCGTCCTCGGGCGTGAGATTCACCCGATCGTGAAGCGTTTCCTGAGCAGCCAACCGCAGCGGTTCGAGGTCGCGACCGGCCGCATTTTGCTGCAAGGCGCCTTGATCGAAGTGGACGCGGAGACGGGGCGCGCGCTTAAGATCGAACGCATTTCGGAACCGCTCGTCGCCGGCGAGAGCTGACCCACGCCGAAAAGAGCCGCCATGCCGAAAGCCGTTTCATCACAGTGGGACTTCGGAGAATTGTTTCCGGTCGAACCCGTTCGCCGCGTCTTGTCGGTCACCGAGCTTACCGGCCAGGTAAAACGGCTGCTGGAGAAGCAAATCGGCCTGGTCTGGATCAGTGGCGAGATCACGAACCTTCGGGTCCAAAGCTCGGGGCATTTATACTTCACGCTCAAGGATGCCGGAGCGCAACTGAATTGCGTTCTCTTCCGCGGTGACGCCGCGCGCTTCCGCGCGCTAATCGAGGACGGACGCAAGGTCCTCGCGCAGGGCGATCTGACGGTCTATGAGCCGCGCGGACAATATCAGTTGATCGTCCGCGCCGTCGAGCAAGCCGGCCTCGGCGCGCTCCAGGCCGCTTTCGAGAAGCTGAAGCAAAAGCTCGACGCGGAGGGCCTTTTCGCGGCCGCCCGCAAACGGCCGCTGCCCGCCTATCCCGAACGGATCGGCGTGGTCACCTCACCCACCGGCGCGGCGATTCGTGACGTTCTCCACGTCGTGCAACGACGTAATCCAGCCCTGGAGATGATCCTGGCGCCGGCTCGCGTGCAGGGAGAAGGCGCCGGGGCGGAAATCGCCGCCGCGATCCGTTGGCTCAACGCATGGTCACAATCGCTACCACCCGCGGAGGCGCTTGATTTGATCCTCGTCACCCGGGGCGGCGGCAGCCTCGAAGACCTCTGGGCGTTCAATGAAGAGGTCGTGGCGCGCGCGATCTACGAATCGGCGCTGCCGGTGGTCTCGGCGGTCGGGCACGAGATCGATTTCACGATCAGTGATTTTGTCGCCGATCTGCGCGCCGCCACGCCGAGCGCCGCGGCGGAAATCATCACGGAAGGGGTATATTCGCGGCGGGAATTTCTTGAGGGCATCACGGACTGGCTGCCACTTCAGGTTCGCCGCCGACTGGAGCGCGAGCGTGATGATTGGCAGGCTTTGTTCGAACGGCTTGGCCGCGCGCATCCTCGACGCCGCATCGACGAAAAGCTGCAACATCTGGATGATCTCCAGACCAGCCTCGTTCGGGGCCTGACCCATCGTTGGCGGCATTGTCAGACAGTTTGGTCATCCCTGCGCCAACGGCTCGCCCGCGCCCGACCCGGCCAGGCGCTAGCCCGACGCCAGGAGACGCTGCAACACGCGGAAGCCCGGTTGCGCGAGTTAGCCGGTCGCCGGCTCGAAACGGCGGCCCATCGCTGGGCGTCGGCATCCGCGCGGCTCCGCCTGCTCTCGACGGAACACGTCCTCGCGCGCGGCTATTCGATCACAACGGACGCCGCCACCGGACGGGTGGTTCGATCCGCGCACGACACCCAGCCGGGCCAGAAATTGAAAACTCGGTTCCACGCGGGAGAAGTCGTGAGCGTCGTTACGCCGGATAATCCTTGAAAAGGCGCGGCGCTGACGCGGTGGCCGCCCTTAAATCATAATTATGAAGATGCAAGTCGCCGAGACAGTCCAGTGCCCCTTTTGTGGGCAGAGCTTCGAGCTGATGATCGATACCAGCGTCGAGCAACAATGCTTTACGACGGATTGCGAGATCTGTTGCCGGCCGTTCGAGGTCGCCGTCGAATGCGAGCCGGGCGAAATTCTGAGCTTGGATGTGACGGCCGATTAGCCGAGAGTCTCGCCTTCCGACGCGCGCGGGCGCCGCGAGAATAAGAATATGAACGCACATTCCGTTTTGTGGATTTACATCGTCCTGCTGGTGGCCGGCGGGTTGGTCGGGTTTCTAAAGGCAAAGAGCCGCATTTCGCTCATCATGTCGGTGGCGTTCGCGGCGATCCTTGCTCTCAGCCAACTCGCGCCGCTGCGGGCCTATCCGATTACCGATATCACGCTCGCCTTCCTGCTCGTCTTCTTCGGCGTGCGTTTCGCCAAAGGCCGCAAGTTTATGCCGGCGGGCTTGCTGACGATTCTGACGGTGGTCACGCTGGCGTTGCGCCATCTGATCTAGTTCCGCGCGCGTTCACGCGTCTAGCCACGGTCCCGCTGGACCAAATTCCCGATGCAAACGGACCTTCCCATCTGGCAACTCCACGCGGAAATCGTCGCGACGCTTGAGGCTGGAAATCGCCTCGTCCTGGTCGCTCCCACCGGATCAGGGAAGACCACCCAGGTTCCGCAGATGCTCCTTGATTCGGGCCTCCTCGGCGCGGCCGACTCCCCCGCCTCGACCAGCCCGCGAGGCGGCCGGAAGATCGTCGTGCTGCAACCCCGCCGCGTCGCCGCCCGCACCGTGGCCGCCCGCGTCGCCTGGGAACGGCGCGGAAAGCTCGGTGATGAAGTCGGCTACCAAATCCGATTCGACGACCTGACCAGCTTGGGCACCCGCATCTGCTTCGTCACGGAAGGTATTTTGTTGCGCTGGTTGCAGGACGACCCGGACTTGCCCGAGGTCGGCGCGGTTTTGTTTGACGAGTTTCACGAGAGAAACCTGCTGAGTGACGTTGCTCTGGCCCTCGTCAAACAAATCCAAGAGAACCGTCGGCCCGATCTGAAAATGGTCGTCATGTCCGCCACGCTCGACGCGGAACCGGTGGCAGCGTATCTCGGCTCAAAGCCCAGCGCCGCCACGACGGAACCCGCCGAGGACGATTCGATCCCCTGCCCAATTCTCGTTTCGGAGGGGCGCAGCTTCGGCGTCGAGATTCGCTACCTCGACTCGCACGACGAGCGGCCCTTGACGGAACAGGCAGCCACCGCGGTCGCCGAGATCCTGCGTTCCGGCGCCCCCGGCGACGTGCTCGTGTTCATGCCGGGGATGGGCGAAATCAACGGCACGATCAACGCCTGCCGCGCCGCCAGCCTGCCGGAACGCGTGGCGTTCATCCCCTTGCACGGCGAACTTGAACCCACGGCGCAAGACTTGGCCTTTGCGCCCAACTCCCTCCGCAAAGTCGTCGTCTCCACCAACGTGGCCGAAACCTCCGTGACCATCGACGGCATCCGCCATGTCGTTGATGGCGGCCAGGCGCGCGTAGCCCGCTATGACGCCGACCGGGGCATCAGCACGTTATTCATCGAGGAGATCAGCCGCGCCTCCGCGGAACAGCGCGCGGGCCGCGCCGGACGCACCGCGCCGGGAGTCTGCCGGCGGCTTTGGACCGAGAGCGGACATCTGAACCGGCCGGAGCGCAATACCCCGGAGATTCAGCGCGCGGACCTCGCGGAAGTGGTGCTTTTACTGCACTCACTCGGCATCAAACGCGCCGCCAAATTCGATTGGCTGGATAAGCCGGACCCGGTCGCCGTCGAGCGCGCGGAAAAACTATTGACGATGCTCGGGGCGTTGCGCCCCAGCCACGCTGATTCTACCGCGACGGCCGACGCCGGCGCTCCGCCGACGAGGCCCGCCCAACTGGTCGAGGCCGTGACCGGGAACCGCCACGTGATGCGCGCCACCTCCGATCTTACGCCGATCGGGCGCCAGATGTTGCGCCTGCCCATGCATCCGCGATTTTCCCGGATGTTGGTCGAAGCGGGCCGCCGCGAATGCGTCCCCGCCGCCGCGTTGTGCGCGGCGTTGGTGAGCGGGCGCGACCTCCTGACCCGGCTCCGCCGCGACGACAAACACATCGCCGAAGCCCGGGAATTGTTTGAAGCGAGTCAGCTTTCCGATTTTTTCACGCTGATGCGGGCCTACGAATTCGCCCGAAAGTGCAACTTCAACCCCGACCAATGCCGGCGTTACGGCATCAACGGACACGTCGCGCGGCAGGTCGAACAAACCTTCGAGCAACTCGTCAGGCTCGCCGAACAGCAGCGCCTCACGGCCAGGCCCAAAAGCGAACGAGAGCTTTCGGACGCGGACGCTTCGCCGGAGGACGCCTCACCGGCGAGCGCCTCACCGCGCGGCTCGCGCGCGGCCGGGGATGACGGACTTCTCCTTTGCCTCACGGCGGGGTTCATCGACCAGCTTTGTCGGCGGCGGGATCAGGGAACCCTCGATTGCGACCTCACCGAGGGACGGACCGGGACCGTGATGAGGGAAAGCGTCGTGCAGAATTCTCAACTCATGGTCGCCGCGACGATTCGCGAAACGCCGTCGCGCGGCTCCGAGAATCTGACGTTGCTGGGCCTGCTCACCGCGGTGAAGCGGGAATGGCTCGAGGAGCTTTTTCCCCAACACATCCACGTCGCCGTGGAACATCTTTTTGATCGCACGCAAAAGCGCGTGGCGGCCGTGAAACTGATTCGGTTCGCCGACCTGGTGATCCATCACGAGCATCAACGGGAGCTCGACGACGAAGCCTCCGGGCGCTGCCTGGCGGAAGCGTATCGCAAAGGCTGGTTTGAATTGCCGCTGTTCAATCACGAACTGAAGCAATTCATCGGCCGCGTGAACCTGGTGTGCGCGGTGATGCCCGAACTGGAATTTCCCCCGCTCGACGACGCGGCGATCACCCGCGCGCTGGGCCGCGCGTTCGCCGGATTGACGCTCGCGAAGGAAGCCCAGGCCACCCATTTGCAGGCCGAATTTGCCCGCCACCTCGCGCCCGAACAACGGACCTGGCTGGACGAACTGGCGCCGACCAGCCTGCCTTGGGCCGAAGGGCGGAAGCTCAAGCTGCTCTACGCGGAACAGGCGCGGGACGACCGCGGAGAATTGAACCCGCCCGAAGCGCAGGTCAAACTGCACGAATGCTTTCCGCTGACCATTCATCCCGCGATCTGCGAGGGCAAATTGCCGGTCAAACTCTGGCTCTGCTCGCCCGACGGCAAGCGGATCGAGCCGACGGTCAGATGGCCCGCTTTCAAGACCACCGCCTATCCCAAGCTCAAAGGCGCCCTGCAAAAGAAGTTTCCCAGCATCGCCTGGATTTAGACCCGACACCGGCCCGGCCACGAACGCTCGCCAAGCAGGCACGATCGAGGAAATCATTTGTCTTCCGGCCCCGACGGCGCCATTTTTTCGCGAGCCAATGCTGGCTGGACCGAACGGGTCCGGCGCATCACGAATCGTAATCGCCAATCTTCCTTCCATGCCGCCGACGTCATCCAAAATGATTCTTATCACCGGCGTCACCCGCGGCCTGGGCCGCGCGATGGTGACGGAATTCGCGAAGCTCGGCCATACCGTCGCCGGCTGCGGGCGTTCGCCAACCGCCATCGAGGCGTTGGCTCAGCAGGTGGGCAAGCCGCACGACTTCGCGGCGGTCGATGTTGCCGATGACGCCGCGGTCGCTGGGTGGGCCGAGCGCGTGTTGGCTGAGGTCGGCGTCCCCGACCTGGTCGTCAACAATGCCGCGCTCATCAACCGCAACGCGCCCCTCTGGCAAGTCTCGGCAAATGAGTTCTCGGAGGTTATCGACGTCAACCTCAAGGGCGTAGCCAATGTCATCCGCCATTTCGCGCCGCCGATGCTCGAACGCCGACATGGGGTAATCGTCAATTTCAGTTCCGGCTGGGGCCGCTCGACCAGTCCCGAGGTCGCCCCGTACTGCGCCACCAAGTGGGCCATCGAGGGACTGACTCAGGCGTTGGCGCAGGAGTTGCCGGCGGGAATGGCGGCGGTCGCGCTAAATCCGGGCGTCATCAATACCGAAATGTTGCAGAGTTGTTTTGGAGCGGGGGCGGCGGGCTATCCGACCCCGGAACGATGGGCCCGCGCAGCCGTGCCTTTCCTGCTCAAACTCGGCCCGCGCGACACCGGACGACCTCAGACGGCGCCGAGCTGAGGGCGGATTCGCCACCGAACCTTGGTCGCCGCCGATGAAAAGACGGCCCGATGACGTGAGGCCGCCCACCACTCCGGCAGCGCAATGCGTCAGAGAACCACTTACGGCGCCAGCGCCCGATAGAATCGCCGCGTAGAACTCAACTCCGCCGAATCGGTAAACTGCACGGTGGCGCTGGGGCTGATAAAGTTCGTCACGCTAGTCCAACCGATCAGGTCACTCGACGCCTGGATCGTGCAACTCCCCCCGCTTACGACCGTCAACGTCAACCGAATCGCGCCGCCGCCCGCGTCCTCAATCGAAACAAACCGCGGCGCCGCGGACGAAATGACCTGCACCGGTTGGTCAAGGTAGGAGTACCGCGTCAGGCCGTTTTGGTCCGTGATTCGCGCGTAAAGGTACTTCCCGTCGTCAGCCGTCGAAACTTGCCATTCAAGACGGGCGCTCCAAACGGCAGGGCCCGGAGCCGAGTTGGTAACGGCGGCGAAAATATTCGTGGCGGAGTTGTCATAGGGATTTTGGTCGGCGTCGGAGCCGAACGCGAGGGTGACCGCGCTGGCGCCGTTGGCGGACTGATAGTAAGCAAAGAGGCTGAGGATTTGGCCGTTCGTCGCGGTCAGCGTCGTGTTCGTCGTGTCGAGCATTACATTGGGCCAGGCCGTACCCTGAATCACGTAGTTCGTGCTCCGCGTGGCGCCGGGTGTCCATTTCCAGCCCGGACCCGTGAACTGAATCTGATCCTCCGGATGCTCGCGGAGCGTTTGGCCGCCGGCAAGTCGCGAGAATTGAAAGCCGCGCGCGTAGGTGAAGGGCGCCGCGACGGGATACCACGCGGCGCGGGGAATAGGATCGCCAGAAGCGCTCGTCGCCGCCTGATCAATCGTACCGTAATACCAATCATGAACCTCGATGTGATCGGCGTAGTTCACGTCGGGCAACCCATCCGCGCCGAATAATCCCGTGAGTATCTCTTGCGCGGAGCCGGCAATCGGCTCGCCACTGATCGGTATAATGTCGCCGTCATCGATCTCGTAATAATTGTCCGCAAAGAGAACATTGTCGTACACGTTCACGGCCGGGTCGAAGGCGCCCGGGCAAAGCACGCCGGCGATACAATCGGCTGTCGTGACCGGATGGGGATCGAGCGTGGTGAGCTGGTCCACCCAGACTCCGTGGGTCGCCAATTGCCGCGCGATTTCCGACATCACCGACCCGCCCCGGCTGTGGCCAATCAGATGCATCGGTAACTCGGCCAGCGGGCGCGCGAGGACCGGACCGCCCGCGGCGGACGCCAAGTTGGTTTGCAACAGTAACGGCGTCACGACCGCCGCGACCTGGCCCGCATCGACGGAGTCCGCGAACCCGGCCACCAGGTTCCAAAAGACCTTGAGAACCACCTCGGCGTTGGTCGAATTCCCGGTCGGCGCCGCCCCGGACTCGTAGGTCACCACGCCGGCCAAGGCGCCACCCGCGCCCGAAGGCGCCAGATTGACGCTGTAAATCGCCGCGGAGCCGGCCCGCGCCGCGATGGCCGCGCCCATATCATCGACCCAGCCGGGGTGGCTATGGTCGAATTGCGCGCCATGCGTGATGATCGTCAGGCCGGCGCCCCTGGCCGAAGCGGTCCAGCACCACGCCGCCAGAATCGAGATCCAGCATGCCCGCGTTGCCACCCAGCCCGGGCATTTCGGAAGGCGGCTAAACCCCGCCCGCGCGGGTACGCCCATCACGGTCAGAAAGTTCGCGACAACGGGGCCTAAAAGCCGTCGTAGAATGGCGCTGAGTTTGCTTCTTTTTCGCACAGTTATTGGCGTCGCTCACGTTGCGCGAGTTCGTTTTGATGGCAAGGCGAAAATGATCCGAGCGCGGGGCCGCCAGCGAAAACAACCATCGTTATCGCGACTTTGAATTCGGATTTGATGAGTGGGGCGAACGGCCGTTCGCCCGAATTTAGCGCGCGGTGGAATGGCCAACGCGGACGCCGACGAAGGTATCCGTTTGACGGGAACTGTCCGTGCGGGCGAGAGTAGGGCATTGCCTAACCCAAACCGATGAAAACCCATCTCGTGGGCTGGACCTGCCTTGCTTGGTCCCTGTGCGCCGCAAATGCCGGGGAATTGGACACGTCGTACCTCGCGGCGCCGGACCCGGGGCCGATTGCGAAGGTCTGGCGCGCGGAGCGCCGCTTGATCGACCTGCACGAACACATCGATCGTACGCCAGAACGCCTGGCGCGGGCGGTTCGGATCATGGACGCGAGCGGAATTGGTATCGCCGTCAATCTAAGTGGCGGGACCGTCACCGCGAAGGGCGCCGAGCCATCCGAGTTCGAACGGAACAAAGCGTTGGCCGATAAACTGTATCCCGGCCGATTCATTTTCTACATGAATTTGGACTACAGCGGCTGGGAGGAACCGGACTTTGCGGAAAAGGCGGCGCGCCAAATCGAGGATGGCCATGCTTTGGGCGCCGCCGGCTTCAAGGAATTCAAACGCCTGGGGCTTTACCTAAAAGATAAGGCCGGCAAGTTGCTCAAAATCGATGACCCCAAATTGGATCGCGTCTGGGAACGTTGCGGTGAACTCGGGATGCCAATCTCCATCCACGTGGCGGACCCGCGCGCTTTCTGGTTGCCGTACACCTCCGCTAACGAACGCTGGACCGAACTCAAGGACCATCCCGACTGGTGGTTCGGTGACCCCGCAAAATACCCGCCCCGCGAAGAACTCCTCGCGGCGCTCAATCGCGTCATCACGCGTCATCCCAAGACGACGTTTGTTTGCGTCCACTTTGCGAATAACGCCGAAGACATCGATTGGGTCGAGAAAATGCTCGACGCTCACCCGAACATGTACGCCGACCTGGCGGCGCGCATCCCGGAACTGGGCCGGCACGACCCGGATAAAGTGCGCCGGCTGTTTATCAAACACCAAGACCGGATTTTGTTCGCGACCGATTTCCAGGTGTACGATGAACTGACGCTTGGCTCGGGCGGCAGCGGTCCACCGCCGACCGATACCGACGCGATGGTCTTCTTCGCGAAACATTGGCGCTGGCTGGAAACACGCGATCGCAACTTCCCGCACATGACGCCGATCCAGGGGGATTGGACGATCAGCGGCATCGGCCTGCCCGCGCCCGTCTTAAGGAAGATTTACTTCGATAACGCCCGACGGCTACTGGCGCGTTCGCTGCCGCCGCCCCGCATGCAGGCCGCGCATATCACCACTGACTTCAAGCCCGACGGCAATTTGACGAAGTCGATCTGGCAAAACGCCGTGCCGGTCCGCCTCGAATACCAATCGCGAGACGGTTCGGCCCGCCCTGAGCTTTCGACCACGGTGCGCGCCGTCTGGTCGGACCGGTTCCTCTATCTGAGCTACGCCTGTCCGTTTACCCAGTTGACCGTCTTCTCGCCGCCCAACCTGAACCAAGAGCGTCTTGGCCTCTGGGATCGGGATGTCGTCGAGGCGTTCATCGGCGACGACTGGGAACATGTGGGCCGCTACAAAGAGTTCGAAGTTGCGCCCACCGGCGAAAAACTTGATGTCGTGCTCAACCTTCCGGCGAAGGATTTTCAGTGGAGCAGCGGCTTTGAACCCGCGGTCAAGGTTGATAATCAGTTTAAGATATGGACCGCCGAGGTACGCATTCCGCTGGCGGCGCTCAGCGCCGTCCCGCCCAAGCCGGGCGCCCGCTGGCGCCTCAATCTTTACCGCTGCGATCGCGCGGGCAAGGCCTCCCTGGCCTGGAACCCCACCCAAACCGCAACCTTTCACGTCCCTGAAAAATTCGGCATCCTGGAATTCACTGAATGAATCGTCTCGCAAAACTCCTCCGACCGGCCAACCGCATCAACGCTCTGACGCGCGCCAATAACGCGGATCGCCTCCGCGCGCGCCGATCGCTCAGCCCGGGTGACGCGCCAACCTCCGCGCGCGACCGGATTTTACTTCCTTTATTGCCAGACGTTTGTTACCACACCCACATCATGCGCCGATTTGGTTTCTTATTGTTTTTGGCAGGCCTGATGTTGCTCGGCAACATTGCGACGCGGGCCGATGAATTGCACCTTAACGACGGCAGCGTCCTCGTGGGCGAGCCGGCGGCGTTCAGCGAGGAAGGGCTGATCGTCAAGCTGGAGATCGGGGAGTTCTCCAAACGCGTTCCGTGGCCTCAATTTACCCAGGAGACGCTCAAGGAACTGGCTTCGAAAAATCCCCAGCACCGCGCGTTCATCGATCCGTTCATCGACCTCCCGCTCGATCTCATCAAAGAACAGACGAAGAAGAAGCCGCTCGTCCTGAAACCGGTGTCCCGCGTGGAGCGGCCGACGGAAAAGATCGGGCTTGGAGCGGCTTTCACGACGCCGATAGGATTATTAATCGTCGTGCTGCTTACCCTGGCCAATCTTTACGCCGCGTTTGAGGTGGCCCGTTACCGCAATCGCCCGCCCGCGCTGGTTTGCGCGATTTCGTTTTTTGTACCGTTGGCCGGCCCCCTGCTCTTCCTGAGCCTGCCGACCGAGGAAGCCGAGGTGACCGAAACCGAAACGATCCCGCTGCACCCCGAAGGGGCCGGCGGAGACGAAGCGAAGGCCGCTCCCGCGGCCGCCAAGAAAGGCGCTCTTTCCGTCAGCGCGACCGAGAAGCACGCCGCCGCCGCGCCCGGAGCGACGCAAGTGTATAAGCAGGGTGAATCGACCTTTAACCGCCGGTTCTTCGAAACCAAGTTTCCGGGATTCTTCCGGGTGGTGCCGAGCGAGGCGGAAAAAGACCTCGTGATGATGATTCGGGCTGGAAAAAAGGACATTTTGGGCAAACGAATCAGCCGCATTTCCTCGAATGAAATGCACATTCTGAGCGTCGCCGGGGGTGAGGTCATGGTGCAGTTTGCCGAGATCAACGAAATTCAAATCCGCCACAAAGACGCCAAAGTTGCATGAGGTACCGCACGATTCTCCTATTCGGCGCCCCTGGGGCCGGAAAAGGCACCCAAGGCAAGATCCTCGGCACCGTCCCGAACTTTTTCCACTGCGCCTGCGGAGATGTCTTCCGGAACCTCACGATTGACAGCGAACTTGGTCGGACCTTTGTCGAGTATTCGAGCCGCGGCCATCTCGTTCCCGACGAATCGACGGTCAAGCTTTGGCGGCAATCAATCAGCGCCAGCACTCAGTTAGGCCGCTTCCACCCTGAACGCGACACGCTGGTCCTCGACGGTATTCCGCGCAACGTTTTGCAAGCGCAGATGTTGGCCGACACCCTCGATGTCCGGGCCATTTTCTACCTTACCTGCCCCCAAATGGACAAGATCGTCGAACGGCTCCAACGACGCGCGTTACGGGAAAATCGCCTCGACGACGCGAATCTCGACGTCATCAAAGCGCGCCTGGAAACCTACGAGTTGGAGACGAAGCCGGTCCTGGAGTTTTACGGCTCCGAATTGATGCACTCGATCGACGCGACGCAAAAACCGGTCCAAGTGCTGCACCAAATTCTAAGTGTCGTCGTCAAACTATGAGCGATAGCGACCGGCAATTCGGCACGTTCACCGCGAGTGAACTGTATTGCCCCGAGTGCCGGGTTTCGCAACCCGTTCGTGAGCGAGAGCTATTGGTTTTGGCCACCGGCGAAATCCATGAGTACCTTTGCTCGAAGTGCGCGACCTCGCTCGGAACCCGAACGGTAACGCGAGCCCGCCCCGCCGGCGACGCGGTCGAATCGAAACCGCGATTCACCCAAGAATCGTTGCCGCGCCTGATTTAGAATCGCGGGTCGGCCCCACGCGAGCCGATCGAGTCATCGCTCTTAAGCCTCAAAACGAATCGCCCCTGGCCTCGTCCGGGCGGATACTCCCCCCGAGCCAATGCCACCGTTAAGAATCGTGTTTTTCGGCACTGCTCCACTCGCCTGTCCGAGCCTCGTGGCGCTGGCGCGCTGGCCGGAAAGCGATGTTGTCGCGGTTGTGACTCAGCCAGACCGGCCGAAAGGCCGCGCGCTCAAACTGCAACCGTCAGCGGTGAAAATGGAAGCCGTGCGGCTCGGTCTGGCCGTCCTCCAACCCGAGCGAGCGCGGGCCGAGGCGTCGGTCCTGGCGTTGGCGGCTCTCAAACCCGAGCTCATCGTCGTCGCCGCCTACGGACAGATTCTGCCACCGAGCATTCTCGAACTTCCCCCGCACGGTTGCCTCAACGTTCACGCGTCGCTTTTGCCCAAATACCGGGGCGCGGCGCCGATTCAATGGGCGATCCTGGACGACCAACCGCAAACGGGCGTCACGATTATGAAAATGGACGCCGGGCTCGACACTGGGCCGATGCTCACGACGGCCATCGTCGAAATCACCGCGGCCGACAACTCACAGACCTTGCACGACCGACTCGCC
This sequence comes from uncultured Verrucomicrobiota bacterium, assembly GCA_964522665.1. Classification (GTDB taxonomy): domain Bacteria; phylum Verrucomicrobiota; class Verrucomicrobiia; order Limisphaerales; family CAZFVY01; genus CAZFVY01. The sequence goes on from CAZFVY010000040.1 coordinate 41,644, forward strand.
GGCACCGGAGCCGAACTGCTGATCAAAACGCTGCCGGACTATCTCGCCGGGCGCATCGTTCCCCAAGCCCAACCGACGGACGGCGTTTCCTACGCTCGCAAGATCACAAAGGCCGACGGTCAGCTTGATTGGACCCAACCCGCGCGCGCGGTCTGGAATCGCGTTCGCGCGCTCACGCCTTGGCCCGGCGCTTACACGTGTCTTTCCAAGCCTGGCGCGGGGGCTCCCCAACTGCTCAAGATTCTCGCCGCCGAAATCGACGAAACTCCGGCGACTTCCCCGGGAGAAATCCTCGCGGCCGACAAAGGCGGAATCGTCGTTGGCTGCGGCGAGCGCGCGATCAGAATCCTGGCGTTGCAACGCGAAGGCGGCCGGCGCCTCACCGCGGCCGAGTTTTTGGCTGGCCACTCCTTAAGAGCGGGCGAAAAGCTCGGCTAACCGAAAAGCCCCGCGGCGCCGCGCGACTGAAGCGCGCCAAGAATCTCGTGGGCGGCCGGCCGCCGATTGTGGGAGCGCCTGTCTTGACTGGCGGGGGAGCTGCACTACACTGCGCGAATGAATTTGGTTTCGAGCGTTCGGGCGGCTGAGCAGATGGAGACGGGTTTCCCTTCATGAAAAAACCGTCGCTGCTGATCATTTTTCTGGCCGTCTTCATCGACCTGATTGGGTTCGGGATCATCCTGCCCCTACTGCCGCTCTACGGCAAGAGCTTGGGCGCCAACGGGCCGATGATCGGGGTCTTGATGGCGTCGTATTCGATGATGCAATTCCTGTTCACGCCCGCCTGGGGGCGATTATCGGATCGCATTGGCCGCCGCCCCGTGCTGCTGACCAACACCGCCGGAGCCTCGATTTCGTATTTACTGTTCGCGTTCGGTTCGCGTTTTACGGGCGGCACGGGACTGACGATTATTCTTTGCTCGCGAATCTTCGCCGGGCTCTTCGGCTCGAACATCACGGTGGCGCAAGCCTACATCGCCGACATCTCAGCGCCCGAAGAGCGCTCGAAGCGGATGGGGCTGATCGGGATGGCGTTTGGGCTGGGATTTATTTTTGGGCCGGCGCTCGGGGCGTTCAGCGCGAAGGCGCTTGGCGTCTCGGGTCCGGGCTGGGTCGCGGCGGCGTTGTGCGCGTCCAACTTCGTGCTCGCCTTCTCGATCCTCCCGGAGAGTCGCAAGGCGACCTCCGAGCACGCGGCCGCTCGGCCTCGCCTCGCCCAGTGGCGCCACACGCTCAAACACCCGAAGATTGGCCTTTTGATCGTCGTATTCTTTCTGGCGACCTTTTGCTTCACCTGCTTTGAGACCACCCTTGGACTCTTGGTGGATCGGAATTTTCACTTCGACTCCAAACACGTCGGCTATCTTTTCGCATTCTGCGGGATTGTCGGCGCCGCGGTGCAAGGCGGGAGCGTCGGACGGCTGGTCAGGAAGCTGGGTGAACCGGGCCTGATCGCCTGGAGCATGGCGCTCGTCTGTTTAAGCCTCGCGCCCCTGCCCTTCGTGACGACGATGTCCGGACTGCTTTTCACGCTGGCGCTGCTTTCCATTGGCTCGAGCCTGACCCGGCCACCGGTCTTTGGGCTTATCTCAATATTGACTCCGGCCAACGAGCAAGGCGCGACGCTCGGAGTCGCCCAAAGCGCCGGCAGTCTGGCGCGCATCATTGGGACGATGTTCGCCGGCACCCTCTTCGACAAAAGCCCGGCCATACCTTATCTGATTTGCAGCGGCATCTCGCTAATCGCCGGTTTGGTGGCGTGGCAGGTATTGGGACGCGACACGGAACCCGTGGTGACGGCAAAGCCACAGGGCGCAAGTTAGCGTCGTTCAGACATTGCGGTTCATGGGGCGACGCGGGAATCCGGGCGACGGGTCGCCCGTGGACGCTCTAATTGTGGTAGTCAGCCGATGCCGAATTCCTTACGAGTTGAACTATGCAAAATTCGCCCCTGGCCGGAACCTCGATCCTGATCTTGGAGGATGAGCCGCTGCTGCGCAAACAGATCGCCAGTCATCTGGAGAAACTCGGGGTCGATGTCACGGCGGCGGGCACCATGCAGGCCGCTCGCAAATTCATCGCCGATCTCTCGTTCGATTTCGCCCTGATTGACGTCAATCTTCCCGACGGTCGCGCGACCGAACTGCTCCAGGAAAAAGCGTTCTCCGCCAGCACGGGCGTGATCGTCATGACCGCTGACGGCGGTGTGGCGGGGGCGGTTGAAGCGATGCGGCTTGGGGCGCTCGATTACCTGGTCAAACCTTTCGATCCCGCGGAACTGCCGCTCGTCATCGGTCGCGCCAGCCGGACCAAACGAACCGCGCGGATCGAAGAACACCGGCGGAGCAGCGGACCGGAATTTTTCTTCGGCGCCCATCTGGCCCCGGTGAAGGCGCACCTCGAGAAAATTCTCGCCGCCGATAATCGGATGCAAACCGCCCTGGCGCCGGTTCTCATTCAAGGCGAGACAGGTACCGGCAAAACGACGATCGCGCGCTGGCTCCACGCCAACGGCCCCAGGTCGGCCCAACCGCTCGTCGAGGTCAATTGTTCGGCCATGCCCGACACCCTCGCGGAATCGGAATTGTTCGGCCACGAACGAGGCGCGTTCACCGACGCCCGGACCGCGCGCATCGGCCTGTTCGAAGCGGCGAACGGCGGATCGCTCTTCCTCGATGAATTGCCCAGCCTTTCCTCGGCGCTCCAGGCGAAAGTGCTCACCGCGCTCGAAGACGGAAAGATTCGACGCTTGGGCGGGAATAAAGCGATCCCCGTCGATGTCCGCGTCATCGCCGCGACCAACCGCGATCTGAAACACCTCATCACCGAAGGAACTTTCCGCGAAGATCTATTCCATCGCCTCGACCTTTTCCGCCTGGTAATTCCCCCGTTGCGCGAACGCGGGCAAGACATTTTGGAACTCGCCGATAGCCTGATGAAGGGCCTTTGCCAACGTTACCGCGCGACCCCCAAGGAAATCACGCCGCTGGGCCGCCAACGCATCCTGGGGTTTCCCTGGCCCGGCAACGTACGAGAACTCGCGCACGAGTTGGAACGCGCCATCGTCTTCGAGGAAGGCGACGCGCTCGATTTCGCCTCGCTCCAAAGTGGCAATAGCCCCGTCCCCCCGGCCGCCGCCGGAGCAGGCGGCGCAATGCCCGCGACCGAATGGTTCAACACGCAATTCCATTTCCCGGCGGAGGGATTCTCGCTCGAAGAGGCTATTCTGCGCCTCATCCATCACGCGCTCGCCCAGACCGGTCAAAACATCTCCGCCGCCGCCCGCCTCCTCGGCGTCTCCCGCGACTACCTCCGCTACCGCCTAAGTGGGCAGAAGGAACAAGGGAAGACGGCGGACGGAACGGAGACCAATGCAGAATAGCGATTGCCGAACCGTCAGGTAATGAATGCACCCGGGAAAACGGGGGCCGATTTTGCCGTTATTCTCCGGCGACACAGGCGCTAACCTCTGAGAATCCTAAAAGGATCCTGCCCCGAGGCCCAACGTTGACCGGCGCCAGCCGGGCTACGTCGGGTAGAAACGCGGCAGCGTCTTAACCCTACTCGGGGTTGTGCACCGCCCTCAATCGTGGCAGATGCCTCGACTTTGTGGCTCGAGCGCTGATCGACGTAGCGCAAGGTCGCTCAGGTTGCCGCGATTCGAGTCAGGTTGTTGTGTTTTGGCGGGGTCGGCGCGGATTGCGACCGTGAACAAACTGGCGCAACCCCGGTGGGGTTGGTCCGGGTGGGGCTTTCGGACCCAACGTAGGCCGGCAGTCGCCGGCCAACGTTGGGCTTCAGGGCGAAATCCCGTTGGGATTTGCGGCGCGCGATTCGTTGGGGCGGCCTGGTGGACTAAGGTTTTGCCGCAGCGCCTTTGGTCGGCTCAAGTCTTGCCGCAGCGCCTTTGGTCGGCTCAAGTCTTGCCGCAGCGCCTTGGTCGCCTCAAGTTTTGCCGCAGCGGCTGGGTCGGCTCAAGTTTTGCCGCAGCGGCTGGGTCGCCTTAAGCCTTGCCGAGGCGGCTTTTGATTTTATCCAGGATCAGACGGGAGAGCGCTTCATCGCCGAAGACGGCGACGCGAACGGCGATCTCGGTGGTCGTTTCGGTCTTCTTGGTGAGATTGATCTCGATTCGCTTGTCGTGCGCGTCATGCGCGATCAGCTGAGCGGACAGCGCGTCCTTGTTATCGCTCGTGACGATGAATTCCAAATCCTTCATCGCGTCCTTCGCGGCGTCGAAGGCGCGATCGAGCGAGGCATCCTGCGTCGATTTGAGTTCGCCTTTGACGTACGCGTAGCCTCCGATCCCAGCGCCGGCGCCGACGCCGAGCACAGCCAAAAAGCATCCGCTACCCAGCGTCCCAACCAGCGTCAGGCTCGCGAACATGAGGAATAGTTTCTTTTTCATAATCTGCATTCTTGCTTGAGGGCCAAGCGCTTCCCGCATCGGTGCAACGTCGCGTCAGCGGACTCAGGCGTCAATCTGGGGTCTTGTACCCAAGCGGTAGAAGAGACGTGGCAAGCGACGCTCGAGCCTCGCTTTGAACGGCAACGGGGATGGTCCAGTTGGAAGCCAGGTTGCGGAACCGTTTTATGTAGGTGGCGCGCCGCCGCCGTTCGCCGGGTATCCGCGCGGATCGACTTCGTTCTCAACGGCGCGGCCGTTCCGCAAGAACTCGCGCACGAACGCGTTCGCTGGGCGGGACCGAACCTCGGCGGGAGAGCCGATCTGCTCGATGCGGCCCTGATTCACCACCGCTACACGGTCGGAAACTTCGAAAGCCTCGTCCTGATCGTGCGTGACGAATAACGTAGTGATGTGGACCCGCTCATGCAGCGCCCTGATCCAAAGGCGCAGTTCTTGCCGCACCTTGGAATCCAGCGCCCCAAACGGCTCATCCAAAAGCAAGACCTTTGGCTCGATCGCCATCGCCCGGGCGAGCGCCACGCGCTGCCGCTGCCCGCCGGACAACTGCCCGGGTAGCCTTCGCTCGAGGCCGTCCAGTTGCACCCATTGCAACAATTCCGTGACCCTTCGCTTGATTTCCGCCTCCGCCGGGCGCTCCCGACGGGACCGCACGCGCAACCCGAACGCGATATTCTCGAACACGTTCATGTGTCGAAAAAGCGCGTAATGCTGAAAAACAAATCCGATCCGCCGTTCCCGCGCCGGACAATTGGTTACATCCTGTCCTTGGAAAAGCACGCGACCGGCTTCCCGATCCGCGAACTCCAGGCCGGCGATAATGCGCAGCAGCGTCGTTTTTCCGGAGCCAGACGGCCCCAACAACGCCAATAATTCGCCGGAGCGAACCTCGAGTTCGATTCCATTCAACGCCTTGAACTCACCGAAATGTTTGGTCAAACCGAGAATTTCTATCCCCATCGGCGCGGGATCGCTTGGCGCAATCGGCGGTTTAACCGTGGATTCCGCGGCTGCCTCGGACCGGTTGGCAAGATTCGTCATGTCAGGCGGCTTTGGTTCGTTCTCCACTCGACGAGGGCCTTGAGACCCAGGGTCAGCAGCGCCGCCAGGCAAAGGAGCGCCGCGACCGAGAACGCGGCCACGAAATTGTAGTCATTGTAGAGAATCTCGACCTGGAGCGGCATGGTGATGGTGTGCCCCTGAATATGCCCGGAGACCACCGAAACCGCCCCGAACTCCCCGATCGCGCGGGCATTGCAGAGGATCACGCCGTAAAACAGCCCCCACTTGACGTTCGGCAACGTTACTCGCAGAAACGTCTGCCATCCCGTCGCCCCCAGGGAGAGCGCCGCGTACTCCTCATCACTCCCCTGCGCCTGCATCAGGGGAATCAATTCCCGGGCGACAAAGGGAAAAGTGACGAAGGTCGTGGCCAGGACGATTCCTGGCGTCGCGAAAATGATCTTCAAATGATGCTCCAACAACCATGGCCCGAACCAGCCGCGGGAGCCGAAGATGAGCACATACATCAAACCCGCGATGACCGGTGACACGGCGAATGGCAGATCGATCAGCGACAACAACGCTTGTTTGCCCCGGAATTCGAACTTCGCAATCGCCCATGCCGCGGCCAGCCCAAAGGTCACATTTAGCGGCGCCGCGATGGCCGTGACCAGCAGCGTCAAGCGGATCGCCGCCAAGGTCTCGGCGTTGCGAAAGGAACCGAAACTAGCGGCCACGCCGCGGCGCAACGCCTCACCAAATAAGGCGAACAGCGGGACGAAGAGTAAAAGCGCCAAAAAGCTCAACGCCGCCGCAATCAAGACTCGCCGGAGCCAACGCGGCTCCTCGCAGGGACGGGTCACGGAACCGCGCCGGCCGGCGTACGGCGTCGAGGTTCGCGGGTTGAGCTCGGTGGTGGCCATCGTCACGCGCGAGTACGGGAGTGATTCCAGTGTTGCAACCCGTTGATCAAGAGCAGCAATCCGAATGAGGCGACCAACAGGACACTCGCGATGGCGGTCGCGCCGCGGTAGTCGTATTGCTCCAGCTTCGTGTAGATCAGGAGCGGGGTGATCTCGGTTTTCATGGGCTGATTTCCGGAAATGAAGACGACTGATCCGTATTCGCCCAGAGCGCGCGCGAACGCCATCGAGAATCCGGTGAGCAGCGGCGCCACCAGCTCCGGCAGGATGACGGCGCGAAAAGTCTGCCCGCGACTCGCGCCCAACGTCGCGGCCGCCTCCTCAAACTCCGGTTCCAATTGCTCCAACACCGGTTGGACCGCGCGCACGACGAAGGGGAGCGTGACAAAGGTCAAGGCGAGCAGCACGCCCAACGCCGTAAAGGCGACCCGGAGCCCGAGCGGCTCGAGATGGCGTCCCAGCGGGCCGTTTTTCGCGTAAACCGCGGTCAAGGCGATGCCGGCAACCGCGGTAGGAAGCGCAAATGGCAGGTCCACCAACGCGTCAACGACCCGTCGGCCGGGAAACCGGTACCGCACCAGAACCCACGCAATCAGCAGCCCGGAACAAACGTTGATCGAAGCCGCCCCGGCCGCGGCGCCAAAACTCAGCCGATACGACGCCAGCGCCCGCGGCGCCGTGACCGCCAGCCAGAACTCGGACCAATGCAGTTGCGAGGCCTGCCAAAGCACCGCCGCCAGCGGCGCGAGCACGATCAATCCCAGGTAAAGTACGCTGTATCCCAGAGTCAACCGGAATCCGGGCAAGACTTCCCGGCGGCCAAAGAGCGACGTCATTTGCCAGGTTGATAGATTTGATCGAAAACGCCTCCTTCACTAAAGTGAGTCGTTTGCGCTCTTTGCCAGTCGCCGCAGATCTCCTCGATGGTGAAGAGCTTGATCGCGGGAAACTTGTCGGCAAACGCCGCCGCGACGGTTGGATCACGCGGGCGGTAGAAATTCCGACCGATGATCCGCTGCCCAGTCTCGGAGTAGAGGTAATCGAGGTAGGCCTTGGCGACCGTTTCAACGCCGTGCCGCCGCGCAACCTTCTCGACCACCGCCACCGGTGGTTCCGCCAGAATACTCATCGGCGGCGCGACGAGCTCAAACTTCTCCGTCGCGAACTCTCGCAGCGCCAGAAACGCCTCGTTCTCCCACGAAACCAAAACGTCACCGATGCCGCGTTGCGCGAAGGTAGTCGTCGCCCCGCGCGCGCCTGAGTCCAGCACCGGCACGTTGCGGTAAAGTCGCGCGACAAACTCCTGCGCCTTGCGTTCGTCCGCCCCGTCTGTCTTCAGCGCGTAGCCCCACGCCGCGAGATAATTCCACCGCGCGCCGCCAGAGGTTTTCGGATTGGGACTAATGACCGAGACGCCAGGTTTGACGAGGTCGCTCCAGTCCTTGATCCCTTTCGGATTCCCTTTGCGAACCAGGAATACGATGGTGGAAACGTACGGGGAGGAGTGATCCGGGAATCGGCTCTGCCAGTCGGCCGGGACCAGGCCGGCCTGCCGCCCCAGCGCGTCAATGTCATAAGCGAGGGCCAACGAGACCACGTCCGCCTCCAGCCCGTCAATGACCGAGCGCGCCTGCTTTCCCGAGCCGCCGTGCGACTGTCGGACGACCACCGTGTCACCCGTCTGCTCCCGCCAATGTTTGGCAAAAGCGGCATTGAACTCCTGGTAAAGCTCCCGCGTTGGATCGTAGGAGACGTTTAACAGCGTGATCTCGCCGCCGGCGGCCGGGTACCGCCAGCCGAGCAACGCGATCAACGCGACCGTCGCGACGGCAAACCGCGTGGCAAAAACCACCGCCGGAGCAGGGCATCGCCGCCGGGGCGCGAAAAAAAGGCAGTAGCGCCGCATTAAGGTCACGAGGTTAAAATGAGAATTGGGCGCGCGAGAGGACAACCTGTTCGCCGTACTTCACCAGCGGATTATTCGACGAACCGGTGAACCGCGTCTGCTCGTAATCGAGGCTCAACTTCAAGTTACGATTCAAATGCCAGTTCAAGCCGACGTCCCAGGTGAACGCTTTGCTAACCGAGACGTCGGGATTCGCGAAGATTGGGAACGCCTTCTGGTCCACGTTCAGACCCATCACGCGCCCGGCGATCTCAAACGCTCCCCACCCCCCGCCGCCACCTAGGGTGACCGGGTTTTTCGGAACCAGCGGGCTGAAGGTGTTTTTTTCGCCCGTCAGGATGTAGGACGCCGACGCCTGCCAGCCGGTATTATCAAGCTTCGCCACGGCGCCCGCGCCCGCTCCCCCGCCGGACTGTTGTACCTTTTGCGAGGAGAAAGCGTATTCGCCAATGATTCCAAACGGCCCCCAATAGTAATAAGCCTGAGGGGCCAGGCGATCGTGCGGCCCGTTGGCAATGACGTTGGGCGCCACTCCGGTCCCGGTCCGATACGTGAAGAACGTCTGCTTCGCGGACGTCGCGTAGCTTCGTAAGGCGCCTCCCTGATCACCGGTCGTCCCCGCCACTCCCAAGCCGAAGCCCTGCAGATAGGTCAGGCTCGAGGTCTTGAACAGCTCCGCGAACAAACGGGCGTAAACGTCCTTGCCATTGTCGCTCACCTCGGTGTCCTCGCTCCCACCGTCGGCGACTCCGTTGACGATTCCCACGGAGTATTTCAGCACGCCCTCAAATAGCTCCCCGTGCAATTCGGCCCCGACCTCCCGATTCGGCTCCAGCTGGCTCGGATAGGATCGCTCGAGAAAAAGCAGATTCGCGTCCGATTGCGCCCGGTCGAGGCCGGTAGCGACCTTGTATTTTCCGACCTGCAACTGCAACGCCGGGGACCACCGCGCGCTGACCCAGGCGTCCTGCAGGAAATCGTTTTCGGGCGCCGTGCTGGTGATACCCGACCCGACATCCAGTACCATTCGATAGTCAAATACGCCGTAAAGCGTCCCTTCAAAGGTCGGGCGCGCCCGGCGCAACAGAAAAGTGTCCTTGCTCGACCGGACGGGATTGTCATCGGCGAAATAACGGACGTCAGTCTGGACGTAACCCTTGATTCGGAGCAGGAAGTTCGTGTCCGCCGAACGAATCGAAAAACCGTCCGCGCCAGCGGTCACCGTCGCCGGCTGGCTGGCGGCGTTTCCCGGGGCGGGTCCGACTTCCGGGGCGTTCGTCGCGGGCAGGATCGGCGCGGGCGGCGGCGCGCCGCGATCCTCGAGTTGCTGCACCCTTTGTTGCAGTTTCTCGATCATCGCCTTGAGTTCCTGGATCGATTCATCGGCCGCCCGCGCCGGCTGGCCGGCGGTCAACAGCCCGATGACTCCGGCCGCCAAAACGGCCGGCCAGGGCCCATTCCCTCTTACAAACGCGCGCGCGTGCTGGTCATTCATAATTTTTATGTCTATCGTTTTAATAGACATGTTGGGGATACCCTACTGTTTCACTAGACTATAGCAAGCGTTATTTAAAACGTTTTTGCCCGTTGCCCGCGCCGCGTCTCGGCGGTAACGTTTCAGGATGAACGATTCGCTGGTGATTCCACCGCGCGCGACGGACGATTTGAACGTGCGCCAACCGCCGCCGCCCGCGCGATTGGACGCGCTCTCCCGCGAAATCCTCGCGCTCAAGCGCAAGCTAAACGCGGTGATCCTGGCGCATAACTATCAGGTGGCGGAAATCCAAGACGTCGCGGATTACGTGGGTGATTCGCTCGGCCTTTCCCGCCAGGCGGCCGGCACGGACGCGGAGGTCATCGTCTTCTGTGGCGTCCATTTCATGGCCGAGACCGCGAAGATCCTCAACCCGGGGAAAGTCGTTATCCTGCCCGACCAGGACGCCGGCTGCTCGTTGGAGGAGAGCTGCCCCGCGCCAAAGCTGGCCGCGTTGCAGGCGACCAACCCAAATTTTTACACCATCGCCTACATCAATTGCAGCGCGGACGTGAAGGCCTTAAGCGATGTGCTGTGCACCAGTGGCAACGCGGTCAAGATCGTCAACGCCGCTCCCCGCGACCGCGATCTGCTCTTTGTGCCCGACGAGAACCTGGGCGCCTGGGTCATGGAGCAGACGGGCCGGCCGATGACGCTATGGCAGGGCAATTGTTACGCGCACGTGGAATTCACGCACGCGAGCATTATGCGGATTCGCCAGCAGTTCCCCGGGGCGCCCGTGGTGGCTCATCCCGAGTGCACGCGCGCGGTGCGGTTGCTGGCGGACGAGATTTGTTCCACCGAGAAAATGGTGGCCTATTGTCAGCGCGCGACCGCGCGGCAGATTATCATCGCGACCGAAGCGGGCATGCTTCACCGCTTGCGCAAAGAATGCCCCGGCAAGGAATTCATCCCGGCGCCCACTGATCGCTGCCGCTGCAACGAGTGCAAGTTCATGAAAATGAACACGCTTGAGAAACTCTACGATTGCATGGTGAACCTGGAACCCCGTCTTGAATTGCCCCCGGAGACGCTGCGGCGCGCGCGCGCGCCGATCGACCGCATGCTGTCGCTCTCCGCGTGACGGACTGTGGAAATGGCGACCGTAATTTACGGCGATGACACGGCGGCCGCGCGCCGTGTAAACCAACTCGCCAACGCCAAAACTGGACCGCTAGGGCGCGACAACGACGCGATAAAACCGCCGCCCCGAGGAAGCCGCATTGGTATCACTCAAGCTGACCGGACGCGTCGTGAAGGTGTTGGTAGCGACGTTTACCCAGGTCTTCAGGTCGGTTGACGCCTGCAACGCAAACGGAAATCCACCGGGACCCGAAGTTTCGAGCTGGGCGCCATTTGGTCCCGCGCCGTCGGCGGTTACGGTGATCGGGTCGTCCGGGATAAGCGCGGCTTGATAATATTGCCCCGGGAGGTTGTTTCGGGGGTCCGTGTAGGTCAGCGCCGGCGCGGTGAACGTCAATCGGCTCAACGCGTGCCAAGTCACCAAATCCGAGCTGACCAAAATGAGGCAGGTGCGACCGACGGGGCCGGAGAGCTGCAGTTGATTCAGCCCGGCGGACGATCGGACGGGCGCGCTCAATCGAATCGAGATGTCCTGGGTGGCGTAGAGTCGCGCGGAAAAATTCGCCTTCGGATATCCGCCATTCGCCTGCGCCAAAGACCAGCCTAGCAGGCCATCGAGCCAAAAATCGTTGAAACTCTCGCCAATCGTCGGCGGGTTGTAAAACAGCAAGCCGGCACGGCTGCCGATCGTCTCGGCCAAGCCTTCAAACTGCACAGTCCACGTAAAGTCGTCCGGAACGGTCACCGAGAATCCCGCCAAGGACTTGGTATTATAGCCGGCCTCAATCGAAAACCGGCCGCTATCGTAAATCACCGTTCCCGGAGTCTGCCCGCCGCTGGGGCCAGGCCCGTCGTTCAAGCGAAACCTGATCCGTGCCGTCGCATTGGTGACGAGCGTCAGCTCCGCGTAGTATTCGAACTCGAAAACGTTGGCAATCCGCGCGATGCCACCGAGGCCGATTTCATCTCCATACTCAAAGGCCGACGGGAAATAGTTGGTCTCGGAAGTCAGCGAATTATCGTAGATGATTTCCGCGCGCGCCGTAACCGGTAGAAGCGCCCCAACGAAAACCGCGAGGACGGCCACGGCCCAGCCGATCAGCAAGACGCGTGTCGGCTTCACCGCGGAACCAACGCCCCCAAGCTGCGGAAACCGGGTCGCTTTGCTCGCGCACACGCCGTCTGATGCTCCCACGCCGAAGCGTACAAAGAGGGTATCGATCAAGCAGAGCTTATTTCGCGGCGAGGGCGGCCTCGATTGCCTCGGTCATTTCCGGGGAGTCCGGTTTTACCTTTGATTCAAAACGCTTGAGAATTTTCCCATCGCGCCCCACCAGGAACTTGCTGAAATTCCAGCGAATGTCTCCGGCGAAAGGTGACTCGCTGCCCGCCAGCAAGGCATAAAGCGGGTGCCGGTTCGGACCATTGACCTCGATCTTATCGTACAAGGGAAAGCTCACGTCATACTTAGTGGAGCAGAATTGCTTGATCTCCTCGTTCGTACCAGGTTCTTGCTGTCCGAATTGATTGCACGGAAACCCGGTGATCACCAATCCCTGGCTCTTGTATTTGCGATACGTTGCCTCGAGTTCCTTGTATTGGGGGGTGAAACCACAATGCGACGCGACGTTCACGACGAGGACCACCTTGCCTTGATACGGCTTGAGGGAAGTCGCCTTGCCATCGATATCCTTTAGTGGAACATCATAAAGCGCGCTGCCCGCTCGAGCAGAAACGACTTGAACCAACAATGCCGCGACGAAAAAGCCAAAAAGTTTCATGGCCCCAAAGATGCACGCGCGAACGCGAATTGTCAACCGCGCCCCGCTCACGGGTGTGTGACGCCAAAGTAACCTGAGGGTCAGGCGGCAACTTGGATTTTGAGGT
>CAZFVY010000041.1:0-54128 GCA_964522665.1 uncultured Verrucomicrobiota bacterium
ATTCATATTTGAGAGTGATACCGTTCCAGCCGCTCGTTGGAAGAGCTTTCCGAATCGCAATACCGCCTGCCGGTGACTTCGTTTTAGGTGAGCAACCGAGTCAATTTCCCTCGTGCGCCGCGCGCGGCCCAGAGTAGCCACGCCACCGCCGAATTCGATCCCGAGCAAAGTTCAATCCGGCGGACGGATTCCGCGCCAGCGCCTCTATCAGGCAAGCGCACCCGCTAGTCCAGAGACCTCGCCGGACGCATTCCGCGCCCAGACGCAGCTTTATCGTTCCCAGCGCGCGTGAATAGAGCCACCTCCGCATGGAAGTAAACTCCTGGACGTTCAGGCAATGATGGCGAATCACGTTCTTCAGATTCCCGAAATGCCGCTCCATATTGTAGCTCTCGCCTCCCGGAGAGAACCAGCAGATACCCAGAACGGCGGGAATCAGTCTGAACGATCCCCCTTGCCGGATGACGTTCAGCCAGAAATCGAAATCCTCGCACGTTATGAAGTCCCGACGTTCATCCTGCTTCAGCCCGTAGCGCGAGAGAAACTCACGTCGAACCACGACCGACGAGTTCCCGAGGCAGTTACCGTAGAGCAATAAATTGCGGTAGTTGACCGCATACGAACGCCGCGTGTCGATGACCTTCGACGCGCCGCTCACGATGTCCCGTCCCTCGAGAAAATGGGAAAATAAAACGCTGTTCGGCTCGTCAGCCGCCTGTCGCCAGACGATTTCCAGTTTGCGCGGCAGCCATTCGTCGTCCGAATCCAGAAACGCGACCATCTCTCCGCGGCACCGCCGCAGCGCTTCGTTCCGAGACGCCGCGATAACCCCGTGATTGCGAAACTGAACCAACTGGATTCGCGGGTCGCCAATCGCATTGACGACTTCGATCGTGTCGTCTTCCGAGTAATTGTTGACGACGATCGCTTCCCAGCTAGGTTCCGTCTGCGCGATCAACGAGCGCAGGCATCGGCCGATCCACTTGCCGTGATTGTAGGTCGGGATGACAATCGAAAAGCGGGGGACCGATTCCCCGTCCTCTGTCGCAAGCCCGCTCGTCAAGGCTTCGTCCCTCCCGCGAGGCAATAGCGCAATAAATCCTCAATTCCCTGATCGAGTGAGATCGTCGGCGCGAAGCCAAGCTCTCGCAGCCGGTCGATCCCATAGACAAATCGGTTGGCGACCGGCGCAGGTTTCCCTAGCTCGGCCGGACGGCCATCCCCAAACACCACTTCCGCGCGGCGACCGCAGACCCGTTCAAACGCGCGCGCGACTCGCCCGGCTAACTCAAGAATGGTGCAGGTGGTTCCCGAGCCAAGATTGTAAACTCCGCGGGTCAGCGCCTCGTCCGGGGCGGTCAAAAGCAACTCCACCGCCTGACAAACATCCACGTAATGCAAAAAGTCCCGCTGCGGTGTTCCATCAGACATGATTTGAATCCGCCCCTGCTCCACGACGGTTCGGCAAAAGTCATTGACGACCAACCACCAGCAGTTGGCGTCGCGGAGTACCGGCTGTCCGTAGCTATTCGAAAGCCGCAAGCTGGCGCACTTCACGCCCGACGTCGCCTTATAGAAATCGCCGATTTGTTCGCACAAAAGATGGGTCAACCCGTACAGATTAAGCGGCGCCGGCGGCGTCTCTTCCGAAACCAGCCCTGGCGCGAGGCGGCCATAAACCTGTTGCGTCGAAAAATAGACAAAGCGCTTCAACTTCGCCTTAGATAGCGCCTCCAAAACGTTCGCCGTGCCCGCTACGTTCACCGCATACGCTCGCTGGAGTTGGGCTGGAACCGTGTTCTTGTGATCCAGGGAAACCGTATGGATCGCCGCGTCGGGTTCGACCCCTGCCAGGCTGCTCTGCGCGAGCGCGGCATCCGCGACGTCACCAATGATGATCTTCGAAAACAGCTTTTCCCATGCCTTCCCGTCATGCGGAAGACGCCGCGCGAGGCCGATCACTTCGTGTCCACGCTCCGAAAAAAAGCTGCCCAGCCGCGCGCCTAGATAACCGTTCGCTCCGGTTACAAGTATCCTCATGGATAATATATTCTCTTACTTGCCTGCCGACCAAGATCGACCCGTGCGCTTTTAGCTGATCGCGACCGTCAACCCGCTCACTACGCTGCCACCGTAAAAGGCGGGAATTGCTGGTCCTTGTCCGAAATGACCGTGGGAGCCACCGGCCAGTCGATCTTGAACGCGGGGTCATTCCAGCGCACACCCCGCTCGCATTCCGGCGAATAATACTCGGACACCAGATAGATTACCTCGGTCCGCGGCTCGAGCGTGACAAAACCGTGCGCGAAGCCCCTCGGCACGTAAAGCATCGAACGGTTCTCCTCCGTCAGTTCGCACCCGTACCATTGGCGGAAGGTAGGCGAATCCCGGCGGAGATCAATGATGACATCGTGGATCGCGCCGCGGAGACAGCGAATCACCTTTGTTTCGGCCTTGGGTTCGGTCTGGTAATGCATCCCCCGCAAGGTGCCCTTGGCCACGCTCATCGAGGTATTGATCTGCATGATCTCCGGGTCCAACCCCATTTGCGCGAACTCCTTCCGACAGAAAAACCGCGCAAAAAACCCGCGCGCGTCTTCCCGTTTCTCCAATTCGACCCGGAATGCCCCATCGAGTGGCGTGCTTATCTTTTTCATGATTAACGCGCTCCCGCCGGCTTTTGGTTCAATTGTAGTTTTTTCTTTAACGTTCGCAGCCTCACAAACCGGTCGCCCTGAAAATCCGCCAAGCTGAAGCCGTGCTCCTGGCATTTGCGGTAAAGTTCTTCCAGGCCGGAACGCAGTGAATAACTCAACGCGAAACCCGGCAAGGTTCGGCCCAATAGATCGAATTTTACCCGGTAATTTCGCGGGTCCGCGCCGACCTCACCGGTATATTTGATCTTGGCGTGAGGCATCAGTCGCGAGATTTCATTGGCGACGTCGCGCACCTGGAAGTTTTCCTGATTCGAGCCGACGTTCAACGCCAGATTATGAGCGGTTCCCGTCGGCGCATTGAGAAACGCTACGAACGCCCGCGCGATATCCTTGCAATGAATTAACGGCCGCCACGGCGTGCCATCACTCATGATCCGAATCTCGCCGAGCGTGAGCGCGCAGGTCAAAAGGTTGTTGGCCACGAGGTCGATTCTCAACGAGGGAGAATACCCGTACGCCGTGGCGTTGCGCAGGTAAGTTGGAGAGAACGAGGCGTCGGCGAGTTTAGCGACCGCCGTTTCCGTTTCAATTTTGGAAAACGCGTAGGCGGAGACCGGATTCAACTCATCGTGCTCGTCCACGTCCAAATGCGCGCCTTTGCCGTAGATCGAACAACTACCCGAGAATAAGAATCTCCCGACTCCGGCCGCTTTCGCCCGTTGGGCCAAGGCGATCGAGCTATCCCGGTTGGTCCGATAGGTGAGGGCTGGATCGAGGTCGCCCATCGGATCGTTTGAGATGGCCGCCAGGTGCATTACGCAATCGTGCCCGGCCAAATCCGCCTCGCCGAGTTCGCCGTAGTCGCCGATGATTTCGCGATCTGGCGCCATCAACGGCTCCCATTCGCACCCGCCGAAGTAATCGATATCGCATCCGGTGACCGAGTGACCCTGCTCCTTCAAAAGCGGAACCAAGTGCGCTCCGATATATCCCTTATGTCCAGTTACAAAGACTTTCATTTAGTTATGCTTCATACCGATTCATTGACGCCAAGGCAAAATTCATCCCACCGAGCCGCGGCGGACCTGGACGACGATATTACGGTCTCCCGCCTGCGCGGGAATCCGGCTACAACGGCGCCGCCTCAAGCCATTGATCCGACCGACGGCGACGAGTCTTTTTACCGCTTGCCAGCGAGTCAGAAGGCTCCCGCGGGATCATGCGATCGCGCCTAGACTTCGCCGCCGGAGCATCGACGCCGCCCTACCGCCACGGCGCCTTCCCGCTGCTCCAAAGTTGGACCAAATAATCCCGCTCTCGCTGGGTATCCATGCACGCCCAAAATCCGCGGTGCTTGTACACCCGCAGGCCATCCTCGCGCGCCAGGCTCCCCAATGGATCACGCTCCAGCACGCAACCTTCATCCTTGCTGAGGTACTTCAAAAACGAACGCTGTAAAAAGAAATAGCCGCCGTTAATCCAAGAAGTCGAGAACTCCGGTTTCTCCGAAAAGCTCTTCACGACCTCGCCATCCAGGCAAAGTTCGCCATACCTGGACGGCGGGTTGACGCCCAGAATCGTGCCGACCCGCCCGTGGGACACGTGAAAACCGAATTCATCAGATAGGTTGGCGTCGGTCAACCCGTCACCGTAAGTCACCGCGAAATGCTGCGCGTCGCCCAAATAACGCTCCGCTGCTTTAGCGATGCGGGCTCCCGTCATCGTCAATTCCCCGGTATAGGCCAGCGTAACCTCCCAATCCTCGTCATGGTCGATCGAGTGCACAACGCACGAATCTCGCTTTAGGTCAATCGTGAGATCGCTGTTCATCTTCGAATAGTTTAGGAAGTAACCTTTGATCAACTCCGCCTTAAAACCGAGACAAAGAACGAACCGCTTGAACCCGTGCTTGGCGTACGAGCGCATGATGTGCCAAAGGATTGGTCGATCCCCTACCAGAATCATCGGCTTGGGACGAAAGTCCGTCTCCTCCTTGAATCGGGTGCCTAAGCCGCCGCAAAGTATAAAGACTGGGGTGTTCTCAAAACTTGTCATAGGCTGGGCACGTGGTCTCAATGTTGACGCAAAAACTCGATGCAAGCGTCCGCGATTCGCTCCGCGGCGCGGCCATCAGCCGGATAGAACAATTGCTCCGCCACATGCTGCCGGGCCTCCAGAGAGGGGGTGAACTTCTCCGGCGCCGCCTGGAATTCGAGCAAAGCCTCACGCAACGCCGGGACAGACCCAAATCGCGGGATTGACGTAACCGTTATCAGAGCAGATCCGTCAAACCCACTTGGCAGCCACTGCCAACAAGCTTTTCCTTCAAGAAACGCCTCGTCGGCCACCGTCGAGTATGAGAAAATAACTAAGTCAGCCCAACCAAGGTCTTCAGACAGCGGACGGTCGCTGATTTCCACAAATGCCCTACTCGCCGGGAACCGGGGGTGCTGGTCGACTCGGCTTAGTGGGTGATTGCGCAGACGTACAGCCACATCGGAAATTCCTTCAATTGCCAACACTACCGCCTCGACAAGCGCGATCTCCACATTGATGGCCAGGGAGCACGCTAAAAGCACCCGTGTCGCTCCGAGGTGACTTACGGTTGTCCGGTCGTTCGTACCAGGCATTCGGACATTGTCGTAGCGCGCCGAGCCAGTCATCGGTAGCTGGCATGGCAAATATCCCGATTCAAGAAACATCTGATGTCCGTGACGTCCCATAACAAAAATCCCTATCGGATGAGGCACTTCGCAGCCGTCTGGCTCACCCGCCTTCTCGCCTTGTGGATGCAAATAGCAAAATGTCTTCTCTCTGCAGACACCAGCGTGTTGCATCGCCCAGTCAGCGACCGACGTCCCCGCCCGTCTCATGCCTTCATAGTGCGCTCGGGATTGCCTAAAAAACTCCAGAAAACTTATTGACATGCGCGGACGGTAGGTCGCTGCTGCGCGTTCGGTCGCAAGCGCGGCCAAACGATAGACAGCTATATCCGCGTTAAATACCCCTCGCATCAACTCACTCCGAAGCAAGGGAAACCAATCAAAGCCATCCTCGATCATCGCATTCGCGAGGTTGCCCCATTTGAGTGCTCTGGCGCAACGGAATGCGGTACGCCAATCTAAAACGGTGACAAAAGCATCTCCGTAAGTAAGCAACGACTGGAGGACAACGATTTCTTTCCGTGCTCGTAAAGGTCGTAACGTCTTTGAAAGAGCAAAGTTCGAAAGTATTCCGCTGGGTCGATCAAGCCATGCAAAGTATCCGATCCGAAGACCAAGCCGATCACCAAGCTCCTCTCCGAGTCGTTTGAAGTAGCGATCAGCTAAGCTCACAGAATTTGTCTTCACACCGATGCAAGAGTCCCAAAACGTCGTCAATGCAATATCCCATATCTCGGGAGCAGGCTGGGTGTAGGTCCGCCATAGGCCAAACCTCTGCAATGAAATCAAGAGAAGGTATCTGGCACGTGACGCGGCACCTCGCAAAACGTACCACAAATCCGGCCTCGGAGATCGGTGGCCATGGGTTTCAACATTACATTTCCCTCGTAGAGCTTCGGCAACGCCTGCGGACGCCTTCCATAGAACAATATTACCAACGCAGAGACGCGCTCTCGTCCTATCGATCGCCAACACTTGCGAAATCGAGTTAAAGTGCGAAAGGCTTTCCGAGTCTCGAAACGACAGTATATGATACCACCAGTCGCTTGCTTCCCCTGGCCGTGCCAGCAATTGGCGAAGAGTGTTTCCGCTGGAATGTTGTGCCACACCGACCCGCGCACTAACCTCACGAAATACTCGAACCGCATCTGCTTTGCAAAAACCGACCTCTTCTCGTCCCAGCACAACATCGCTTGTTTGTCTTGCCCGCAAATCTTCTTCATCTCGCGGAAATAAGAAACTCAAAACCGGCTCACTAGGCGGGAGGATATCTGGAATCGACTCCCAAAGAACCCATAGCGTCCGTTGATTAGATTTCCCTACCAAGATGGATTCCCAGTGCGGATACTTCTCCATTGAGGAGGCTACAAACTGTGGGCAGTTCCATTCAATTGCCAGAAAACGGCATCAATGGGCAACGCTCCTATAGCGTTCAAATAAAACGTCCTTCGCCATGGCTATTTCTACGTCGCGAAGGTCATCCGAAGTATCTACCGAGTAAGTTAACTCTTTAGTTCGAACCATTTTAACATTGTAACCATTCTCAAGCACACGCAACATGTCGACTGATTCGGCAATTTCCAGTGGAGATTGTGCCAAAGAATTGAACGTCAGGAGAAAGTCTCGTCGAAACGGGATCACGCAAATTTGTTTGAGCATTAAAATGTTCTTTGCGCCTCTCTTCCAACTCGGTATCGGCTCACGTGAGAAGTACAACGCATTGTCTTGATTATCAACGACAACCTTCACCTCATTTGGGTCGTCATGCTCCTCGCGCGAGGTGATCTCGCCAGCAAGGTTTAGCACCTGAATTGTTCGATCGTCCAGCATCGGTTGAATAGCTCGACTGAGCATCTCTGGAGTTATCATGGGCTCGTCTCCTTGAATCATCACCACAACGTCGGCGCTTTGGCCCAATTCCATTTCTGCTTTCAACATTGCTTCGGCTGTCCGATCACTCGCGCGCTCATGCGTGTCAGCAGTCATTATTGCGTTCCCGCCAATCCTCTCAACATAATCACAGATAACTCTGTCACATGTCGCGACATAGACATGATTGATCAACGGGCACATTGTTGAGCGAAGATAGCAGTGGCCTATCATGGGCATGCCTCGAATTTCGGCAAGCGGTTTGCCCGGAAACCTTGAACTGGCCATTCGAGCGGGGATTATACCGATAACATTCATAATTCGAAAGCGTTGGTTTTCGCGAATTAAACGCTCCGCCTTAGCGGATTTTCCGCAGCGGAAGTAAGAAATACAGCATCGATACCGTAAGCGATAAACCGGTAACCCTCGGTTATTCTTGCGTTTAACAGTGTCACGTTTGGCTTAACGATATGAAGCCCCATTGGAACTCGATGGTGACTCGCGCTCGTGGCGGTTTCGTTTAACGCTTTGAGAAAATCCGGATGATCAAATTGGCCGGTCAGGCCCATAGAGGCGGATAAATCGTAGGGCCCAATAAGAAGCGCATCTAGACCTGGAGTGCTAGCTATAGCGTCGATTTGGCGAACCGCACCGATACTTTCGATCTGCGCTACGATCACCAGCTCCTGGTTGACATTGGCGAAATACTCGGAAAAGTGTTTTCCGAAAAGATTCGCCCGGGAATAGCCAACGCCCCGCTCACCTTCTGGAGGATAGCAGGCCCATTTTATCGCTTGCTCGACTTGTTCGCGACTCTGAACCATTGGAACAATCAATCCGCGCGCTCCAGCTTCAAGCGCGTGCTTGATTTCTTTGCCTCCGCATTGAGCAACGCGAACGAACGGAACCGCTCCGCCGAGTTCGATCGCTCGGCAAACATCGGCCAATGAGTTCTCCCCAAATAGCCCATGTTCCAAATCGACCGCGATCCAATCGAATCCAGCCTGCCCCATTATTTCTGCTACAGAGCCATCGGGAATCTGCATCCAGCTCCCGATTACGACTTCTCCGCTTTTCAACCTTTGCTTAATACTAAGCATATTATTCGACGGTCTGAAGTGCTGGGAGCCGTTTTGTCAGTAGTCCAACATATTTTCTCTTCATAGGGTCCGCGGACCATTCAGCAGATTCCCGTTTAAGAAACAGCTGCAGCGTTTCACCTGTTCGCTCAGTTATATATCGCAAGACGGTGTATGAGTCTGGACTAACATAATTATCGCGATAGCCCAGAGGGTCAACTATAATGTCGTCACACATAATAATCCCACCGTCGCGAGTTGCGTGGTAGGCGTTGCACAAATCCCAGGCGATTTCTGGATATAAATGACCGCCGTCTACCCACACGAGATCAAATGTTCCGTCGATCTGGGCGGGAAGAAAAAAGCTATTGAGTCTGTGGGCGATAATGTTGGCACTTCGGGTATTTATGGCCTGTCGCTTGTGGAATGCCTGCAAAGCTATTGGATCGCCTCTAACATAATCATAAGTGCCCCGCAACAGGGGATCCGTATCTGGTAGTTCAATGGTTACGATTTCGGACTCAGCGAATAATTCAGCGAGTATTGCGGTCGTTTCCCCGTCGAAAGTGCCGATTTCCAGAATTCTTCGAATGTTAATCTGAGACCGCAGACATGCAAAAAGCAGCCAGTGGACGGACGCCATCCCTGTACTATCCTCGTACGGGGATTTGCCCAACGCTAATAGCCGCTTGTTTAGCTCAAGGAGACCGCGATCCCTGTCGAACTTCGCGAGCTCAAATTTACGTCGTTCCTCGTCGCGGATACGTTCCAGATCGTAGCGCATGCGGAACCATACTTCGCGTGCTTTACGATAGTAGTTTGAAGGATTGAGAAATCGGCGAAAAGATGCCATGCCGCAGTATGTTCTCGCGCTTACTAACACCTACTAAAGTCGCGGTTTTGGTTCTCCAATTAATCGAGTCATAACCGACTTCAAATATGTCCAGTATAGACAAACTTCGGTCGCTGGCATCGCCAAAGTCGAGATCGAGCTTTCCCAACCGACGATCGCAAAGCGGACGGGATTCATGTTTGGGTAGTTAAGGGAGTTAACGCTTCGGAATTGTTCATGGGAACGTTCAGTTGGGCGGCGGTGTTCAGGATGCGGCGCCACGTCGGTTCGGGAAGATCGACGCCGGTGGCGCTCAACTCGGCGCGCGCCGCGCGTTCAGGGTCGCCCGGCAGGCAGACTGGCCGGCCCGGGATCGCCGGGGGCACCGATTTAACGCGTTGGCCCAGCGTGGCCATGTCGGCGCGAAAGCGCTCCAAAGGCTGAAACTGGTTCACGGCCAAGATCCAGAAGAAGACACCGTTGGCGGTCGCGAAATCGGCATCACTGAGTAGGGGGCTGCCGGAGCCGGAAAGGAGTCCGGCCAAAGCCTCCACCAGCAACGCCAGCGCGAAGCCCTTGTGGCCGGCGGCCGGCAACAACATGCCGCCGTCGTAATAGTCTTGCGGGCGGCAGGATGGGCGACCGTCGCGGTCCACGATCCATCCGCTCGGCAGAAGTTCGCCGGCGTCTCTGGCGACCTTGATTTTGCCGGCGGCCGCCGCCGCGGTGGAAAAGTCGATGACGACCGGTTCGCCAGCCGTTGGGATGGCGGCGGCCAGCGGGTTGGTCCCGAAGATCGGCTCCCGGCCGCCGAATGGCGCCACGCGAGGCGTACTCGAGCCGCCGTTGACGAAGGCAAGCGCGATATACCCATCCTCGGCGGCGGTTTGTACGAAAACACCGAGTCGCCCAACGTGTCCGCAACGGGAAATGCCGGCGGCCGCCATGCCGGTCGAGCCTGCCCGCGAGATAAGTTGGTCCATCGTCCACGCGGCAACTTGCGAGCCGAATCCGCGGCGGCCATCCACGAGCAGAGTCGTGGGCGTTTCCCGGGTGATTTCCGGCTGCGCCCGCGGGTCGATGATCCCTTTTTGGATCGCCTCGACGTATTCCTGAACCCGAATTACGCCGTGAGAATCGTGTCCCGCGAGATTTGCCTCCACCAACGATTCGGCGACGCCACGGGCGTCGGCGAGGCTGGCTCCGGCCGCCACAAAAATGGCGGTTACCTGGGACTTGAGTTCGGCAATCTCGAGGATTGGCATCTGGTCAGTAGCTTACGTTATTTCCGTGCGTCACCGCAACCATTCAGTGAACGGCGGCGCAAAGCGCGCGTTGCCTCAAATTAAAAGACACCGGGGATGATTGGCTGAGTGGGAGAAAAGAGGGAAGCTCATCCGCGCGGCGCCGCCGGAGGCTGCGGGCGCCCCAGGGCCGGATCGTCGGGAGCCAAAGACTTGGCCTCGGTATAAATCTCTTCCAGGCATTCGATCAACCCTTGGCCCATGTCCAAATAGGGATTGTTGACGAGTTTCTCCGCGATTTGGGGGCGGAAGGCGTAGGGCGTGATCGCGTAGTGCCCGGACAAGCCGTGTTCGATCTGTTTTCGGTCCGGCGGGGTGATGTCGATCCGCACGTCAAGCCCGACGATCTCCCGGATCATTTTCAGCAAATCCTCGAAGCGCATCGCGTTGTGCCCGGTGAGCACGATATGGCGGTTTTTGAACTCCTCGGCGAGGATTTTGACGCAGAGTTTGGCGGCGTCCCGGACGTGGATGTACTCGCGCAACACGTCCGTCGTTCCGGTGGCGACGATTTGACGCTCGGTGAGCGCCTGCTTCAGGTACCGGCGGACGCTGTTGTGGTCATCCGCCCGCGGACCGTAAACCGTGCCAAACCGGAGGATCGCGAATTCGAGGCCGTAGAGGCGCTGATACTCCTGCACGTAGAGTTCGGCGGCCTGCTTGCTGCAGCGGTAGAACGACCCGCCGGCGCTGTAAACGTAGATGCTGCTCGCGTAGTTAAACCGTTTCACGCCGCACAGCCGCGCCGCTTCCAGCAGATGGACGGTGCCGAGAATATTCTGTTCGACCGTCTTGATGGGATGACGAATCCCGATGTCGAGATGCGGAATCCCCGCGAGATGATAGACCGCGTCGTGACCTTTGACCGCCTCGATCACGCGCTCCAGGTCGAGCGTGCTGCCCAGCGCCATTTTCTGGTCGGGGCGCAAGTAGGGCGAGGCGCGTAGATCGAACACGGTCACTTCGTGGCCGGCGTCGGCCAGCGCGTCCGCGATGTGACTTCCGATAAAGCCGGAGCCGCCGGTAACAATGACTTTCATATCACGACTCGCCTAAGGCCTCGCGAACCACGCTGACCACCAGTTCAAAGTTTCTAAGTTGAAGGCTTTGGTCATCCGTAAACGTCACGTGGAACTCCTCCTCAAGCGCCATGATAAGATTCAACTGGCCCAGCGAGTCCCAGCCCTCGACCGAATCCGGCGACGAATCCGGACCGAGGGAGCCGGGATCGAGATTGAAGACCTGCGCCAGGCAGGCGCGCACGCGGTCGGCGACGTGGTCATTATTCATGGTTAACGGCGATGAAACTCGTGTCGTTCCAGCCTTCGCTGATTTCGGCGCGCTCATAATGCACGGCGGCCTCGGTTCGGGAGACCTCTGTGAAACCGGCGGTTTCCCAAAACGAAGCCGCCAGGGCATTCTTCCTAGTGGGAGCGTAATGGGCGCGCCAACGACGCGCGGTCCAGCGCGGTGAGAGTATTTCGAGAGTCGAGCGGACCATCGCGATTTCCAGCCGTCGCGAGAGCACCCGACAACTCATGAGGCAGGCCTCGATGATCCCCTCGTCGTCCTGGCGACGCGCGACGATCAGGCCCGTCAACCCGTAATCCCCGAACCGGTCGCGCGCGCTCAGTGAAATGATCGTGGCGTCCGGCTCGGCCAACAGCGCGCGAATCTCCGCGTCGGAATAGCGCCGGGTCGTGAGATTGAATTGGTTGGTCTTCTGACTGAGTTGCGCCAGACGCCCGACCTGGTCGAGGGACGCCGGCCGGATGGTCGCCGAGATCTCCAGCGCGCGGAGATAGTCCATTTCGGACGCGAACTCGGCGCGCACCCGCGAGCGATCCGCCTCCTGCCGGAAGAATTCGGTTCGTTGGCGATCTTCCTGGCTGACCTCAAGTTGATCGAGCTGGGGCAGTTGGAACAGCATCGTTGGCAGTCGGTGGAGCGCTCCCTCCGGCACGAGTCGCGTGAGAACCTCGGGCAACGCGGCGTTAACCTCGGCGATCTCGGCGGGGTTGTCGTCCACGAAGATCAACGCATCCAACCCGATATTCAGCTTGGCGGCAATCGCCGCGAGATTGGCGGACTTCCGTTCCCAATTGATCTGCCACGCGGCGAAGTGATGACGTTTGAGCGCCGCATGCGGGTGACGATCGAAAACCTCGAACACGGCCGCCTCGTCGTTCTTGCTGCACAGCGCCAAAAGTATCCCTCGCTCCTGCAGACGCGCCAGCGCGCGTTGAAATTGGTGGTACGCGCAGCCGGGGTAAGTGCCGGCATCCAGGACGATGCCATCCAATCCGTCTTCGCCAATGATGCCTCCCCACAGAGTGTTGTCGCAATCGAGGACCACGCATTTGCGACTGCGACCCTTCAGCGCGAATACGATGCGCATCGCCTCGGAGGAGAAGGCGCGCAGCAGATCCATGCGGTACGGCGCTCCGAACCGCATCTCCCCGCGGGCATCGAACGCCCGTTCGGCGCCGAGCCGGCGAATTTGCCGATTGATATCGAACACGAACACCCGGCGGGGGTAGCGGGCCGCAAACTCGGTGATTCTACGGTTGATCGCCTCGAGTTGCCCTTGCGCGCTTTCCACGCCTGGGCAAGCGACGCCATCGGGCGAAAAATCAGGCGCCGCAAGGGTCGAGACCAGCGCCAGCGCCGGTGTCGCGGCCAGATAATTCTCCAAGGCGCCCAGAATCGCCGTCACCTTGGACCCGCGCCGTTCCGCGAACGCGCTCGACAAGAATTCATCGAGCGGAGCGTGCATCGTCACGATCAGCAAATCAGGCGGGTTGGTCCGGATCGGGCTGGTCGCGTTGAGCAAATCATCGGCGATCGCGTCATAAACGCCCACCCACACCTCGGGCGACAGGCCCTCGACAATAGAGTCGTACTTGAGCAACGGCGCCAATTGATCCGCCGAGTAGTCGCGGAGCACGGCTAGGCGGATGTTGCAAGGCGGGCGATCGGCGCGATGCTCGAATTGCGCGACGCGTTGCAACGCGGCGGCGAAAGTCACTCCCTGATCTGGCGTGGATTCAGCCATCGTGCCTCAGAGCATCACGGCGCCGCCGCACACGCGAATATTTTCGCCCGTTACCTGGCTCGCTCCGGGACTGGCGAGATAACTGACCGCGGCGGCCACGTCTTCGGGGACCGCCAGGCGCCGCGACGGCGTCTCGGCCTTGGCCAACATGCGCGCGCGCGGGGTGATCTCACCGATCAGCGCCGTTTCGGTCATCCCGGGCGACACCATATTCACGCGAACCCCGCTCGGTCCCCATTCGGCCGCCAGGCTCTTCGTGAGCGCCCAAACGGCCTCTTTCGCGATGGAGTAGGGCATGAAACGTGCCGGTGGCCGGGAGTCCGCGGCGATCGAGCCGATGTTGATGATCGCGCCGCCACCCTGCGCCTTGAAGTGCGGCCAGGCCGCCAGGCTGCAAACGAACGCCGCTTTCAAGTAAATATCCAGATTTTCCTGCAGGTCAGACCACGCGCATTGCTCGGCCGCGATGAGCCGGAGCGGCCGGCCGGCGTTGTTGACCAAAACGTCCAGCCGGCCATAACGGCTCCTCACTTCGTCGATCACCCGCTGGGACGACTCCGCTTCGCGCACGTCGCCCCGCGCGGTCCACGCCAGTCCTCCCGCGGATCGGATGCCCTGGACGACGCTTTCGGCGCCGGACTCATCCGTCGCAAAGTTAATCGACACCGCGAAGCCGTCGCGTGCCAACTGCCGGGCGCAGGCGGCGCCAATTCCCCGGCTGGCGCCCGTGACGAGAGCGACGCGCTGCGGGGCGGTCTCCGGCGCTTTCGGTTCCGGGCGTTGTGGGGCGAGCAGTTGGACCCGGCCTTCACCGTCGAGCGTCAACTGGCCGCTGGCCTTGTGAACCGAGACGGCAATCACGAGCGCGCGCTGGCTTTCGCTGCGTTGCTTGACCTCGGCCTGAATGATCAGCGTGTCACCCGTGTAAACCGGATGATGAAAATTGAACGTCTGCGAGACCCAAAGGGCGCCGTCCCCGGGAATGTGCTTGCCGACGAGCCGCGACACAAAGGCGCCCGTCAACATCCCGTGGGCCACCGGGCGGCCGAGCGGCGTCGAAGCCGCGTACGCGGGGTCCACGTGGACCGGGTTGTCGTCGCCGGTCAGTTCGACGAAACGACGAACGTCCTCTGCCGTGACGACGTGGGTGAACGAGCGCTTGGCGCCGACGGGGAACTCGTTGAAACGGTCGCTCATGTCTTGCGGCTGCGCACGACGCGTCCGGGATTTCCCATGACGATCGCGTAATCTGGAACTGGACCCGAGACGACCGAACCGGCGCCGATGACGGCCCCTTTGCCGATGCGGCTGCCGGTCAGAACCATCGCGCCCCGGCTGACCGTCACCCCATCTTCAATCACAATGCTGTACTCGGCGCCCGCGTACTGGAGGCGCGCGCAGTCGTGCCCCGACTTCCATACGGGCGTCTCAAGGTCGTCGAAGCGATGCTGCGCCGCGCGGACAAAGACATCGCGGGCAAGGGCCACGTTGTCCCCGATCCAAATGCCCGCGCTGGACGAGGCGTCGAGGATCGCGTTTTGTCCCATGATCAGGTGTTCTCCCGCGGTGATGAGGGGTTCGCCATACATGATCGACCCGCGCAGGAGCAAAGGGTCGGCTCCCATCCGTACCCGGCGCTTCCAGTAGATCGCCCGCAGCCGATTTCCCAAGGCCGTGTCGGGCCAGGCAAGCACGGCGCACTGCAGCCAAGCGGCCATTTCAAGCTTGGCGTGAAGGAAGGGATTCAAATGTTTTCCGGAGCGGCCGCGGCCTCGCGGAGCGTGGTGAGGTCGCCCTCGGCGAAAACCTTTTTGACGACCGCCGGGTTACCCGCCGCCAGCGTGTTCTTGGGAATGGTTCCGCGGACTACGCTGCCGGCGGCGATAACGGAATTGTCACCAATGACGGTTCCTTTGAGAACGATGCACCGGGCGCCCAGCCATACCCGGTCGCCAAGCGTTACGTCGGCGTCGGTCTCGCGGCCGATAAACGTGAGCCGCTGGTCGGGCGGCCAGACGCGGTGAAAATCCGAGTCAGTGATCAAACAGTCAGGCCCAATCATCGTTTCCCGGCCGATCACGACTTTCCCGGATCGCGCGGTGACCGATCCGCCGCTCATCCCGGAGCCTTCGCGAAACTCGATCACCGCGGTGGAAAAGAACGTTCGCAACCGCACCCGGTGCGCGATGCCCGACGCGGAGGCGCGCCAGCCGGAGGAAATGAGTTGCACGTTCGGCCCCAGCACGACCCGCCCGCGCGGCGAGCGGATGACGGGCAAGCCATGAATGCGCAAACCCCGGCCAAGCCGCACGTTGGCAATCGGAACATAACTGTAGATCAGCGCGCGACCCACCGCGAGTTGCGCGCGCTCAAGCGCCTCGTCCAACGCGGCCCGCGCATAATATATTAGTGAGTGGCGCACGCGTGAACGGTCGGCGAAAAATCACTCGCCTTGACGGTAATTAACTGGCTTGCGAGCTGCGTCGGAGGCGGAGAATCAGGCCGCCCATCGCTGGGATTTCAATCAAAGCCGTCCAAGGGTTAGCAACTTGCGCGGCGCCAGCCGCCTGGATCAACCGCGCGCGAAGTTCAAACCGGCCCGCAAGCGTCCGGTCAGTTCCTCCCGGCTCACGTTGACCAAGCGCGGCCAAGCCACGAGCAGCCCGCCGCAGGCCAGCGTGTAGGCGAACCCGCTGAGAAAAAACGCCGGCCACATCGAAGTGACCGCGCGGGCCACGATGAAACGGGAAAGCCAAGCGACCGTTCCGAACGCGACGACGACCGCGACTTGCCGGATCAGAATCCGCCGGAACGAAAGCCCGAGCAGCCGCGCGTTCCACCAGACCTGAAGATTCACGCTAAGGAATTGGATCAAAACCATTTTGTAAGCCAAACCGGTCGAGCCTAACTCCAATCCGCCGACGCGGCGCGGCGCCAGGACCCAGGCGGTGAAGAGCAACCCGGTGATCATGGTGAGGACGCCGATATTGCGATAACGCCGGGTGTTGCCGGTCGCGAAGAACACCGACCCGTTCAATTGCCCGTAGGTTTGGTGGATGGGATACAACGCCATCACCGCGAGCGCGGGGCCGGCGCCACGGAATTTGTCGCCGCCGGCGAGCAGCGCGATTTCTTTCGCTTCCAGGCAGACGAACAACGAAAAATACGCGGCGACCGCGTAGAACGCCGGCGCCAGGCGCTCGAACAGCATGGTCATCCGCTTTTGGTCATCCCGGCCGTGGGCGATGGCGAATTCGCGAGTGAAGAGCGGCGTCATCGCGCTGATAAATAGAAAGCAGACCGCGCTCGTCTGGAGCGCCAAACCGTAAAAGCCCTGCTGGGTTGTGCCGCCAAAACGTTCGAGCAGCCAGCGTTCCCCGTAGCCGGCCACAAAGCCGACCGCCGCATAGACCACCAGCGGCTGAGAGTACCGCCAAAACTCCCGCGCGCATTCCCGTCTCGCCTCGATGTCCAATTGGCCCACCGGCCAAACGGGAAATCCCTCCCGGCGCATGACCCACCACCAACCAGCCGCCACAAATAGGACCGCGGATATATTGGCCCCAAAGAAGGCTCCCAAGGAATTCCAATGCCGCCAAAACATCCCGGCGAGCAACGTCAGCGCGAAAACCCTTTGGAGTAACCGCAGTTTTTCTCCCCAAACGGTCAGGCCGTGCGCGTCGATCATCAAGCCGATCAACTGCGATCCCCAGAGCGCCAGGCTGTAGGCGAGCGCGAGCCAGACGTCGCCGGCGTGTTTTCCCAACCAGATCCATTTGGACCAACCGGTCGCAAAGGCCACGAGACAAAACGCCGTGGCGACCAACGTCAGACCGAGAAAAAGCCGGGTGATGACGAGTTTCAGCCCGAGGTCGGTCGGACGTTGGGAGAGTTTGGTGTAAAAACAAGTCGAGACTCCCGCGTCCAGAAGGCCCGTCAGGCCTTGGAAGAAATTGGTCAGTAACGAAAAGGTTCCGTACCCGTCCACGCCAACCAGGCGTGTGGCAAGCGACTGCGTGGCGAGCGTCAGCGGCGCTCCCAGCACATTGGCGGACAGCTTGGCCGCGTAGCGCTTGCGCAGGGAATCGCTTGGCTTCGCTGGCGTTTCCGTAGTTGCTTGGCTCATCGGCTAGGAACGGGATCAACCCAGAGATTCTACTCGACTGAACCTCAACCGCCCGGTCCCGAGGCTGTTCGGAGTTTGGCCGTGGCCCGCGATAAAAGGAGAATCACGGCAGCGCCTTTCCCGCCTCCCAAATCTTTAGGTATATAACGTTCTTATCCTAGGGCGGACGCAAACGCCGGCGCGACTATTCGGCTCGTCCATCCGTTCGGCGACGCCTCTGCGTCACGCGGAAGATCGTTGGTGTCGATCCGCGGCAAAATCAACGACTTATCCGGAACCAATTCAGCCAGATTAACCTCGGTCGTGAACGCCATGGCGCAACGCTTGCTCGAGAGAATCTTGGTCGTGGCGCCGTTATAGCCGCCATACGGGTACGACATCACCCAATTTTCCGTGGAGCCCGTGATGGAGGTCAAAAAATCCAACGATTGATCAATTTCCCGCTCCTGTTCTTCGGCGGTAAGAGAATCCATCCATCGGTGGGTCCAGCCGTGCGCGCCGATGGTCATTCCACGGCGGCTCAGGTGGCGAAGCTGGTCCACGCTCATGTAAAGTTCACGGGCGAATACGTCTTGATCTTCAGCGACAAATCTTTCAAACAAGACGTCCACTAGCCGACCTCGAAGAGCGGCGGGTAGCTCGGTTTGCAAGAGGCGCTTAATTAACGCGACTTCCTTGGTATCGAACCGGTTGGCTACGGCGAAAGCGTCAATGTAGTAATCGTTCGCGGGAAGTTCGTACTCTTTTCGGTGGGAATCAAGCTCGCGGAATATCGTGTCGAGGAGGGCGGTCGGGTCCGTGCCGGCGGCGAGGATAAAATGTATCTTATGAACGTCCAATATGCGGCGCTCGACGATGGCCTGGCCCGGCGGGAAAAAGCACGCCGAAACGCCCGACTCGTCCAAGATCGGAAATACCGAAACATAGTGGTCCACGAAACCATCATCAAACGTTAGCAGCGCCGCGTTCGGGGGCAGCGGGGTTCCGTCACGAAGCGCTTCGACGCAGCTTTCGGCGGAGACGATAACGTAATGTTTCCGAAGGTAGGCGAGCTGCTCCTTAAAGAGGGCCAATTCCAGGCCGCGGATACCGGGAAAGCGCGATTTCCGCAACTCTCTGACGTAATGATACATTACGATCGTCAACGAGTTCATCGATTTACCGAGATGAATAGTTCACCCGCGATGCGCAGCATGAAGTCGCCGCTTCGCAAGCTCGTGCGGCCCACAGTAAATAGTTCACGTCCGGAGCCCTATGAATTCGCCCGCATTAGGTTGGGTCGGTCTTGGTCGGCGTCCCCCCGCACAAAGCGCGTCGGTTGATTCCGACTCGTCTTAAGGACGTATTCCAACGAGATATGCTCCATCAGAAGCGGTTCAAAGTAATTCGGAATGATTCCCGAATCGGAATCGGCAAAGACGGAAAAGCCGGCGGTCTTCAGCCGCTCCTCATTGAAGCCCGCGCCATAAAAATCCACAAATTCCACCGCGTCATCTGAAAACGCGCGTTCGACGAGCAAAGCCAGCCCCATATACCCCGCGTCATCGCACGCCAGGTCAACGATCTTGACCGCGCGGCCTCCGTTCGCTTCAACCGCCCGCGTCACGGCCAAGCCGACGCAGCGCCCCGAAGCCCAGATGAGATGCAGCTCGTAGGAGTACACCGGATGCGCACAATACCGTTGCGAGTAATAGTCCCACGTTTTGCGCGGACTCCACCCGGCCAGAAAGTCCAAATCCGGCGGACGTTCGGGGAGTTGGTCAAAGCTGCGGATTTCGTAGGTATCGCGAAGGGCCTTCGCCGCGGGCTTATAAGCGCCAAGTTGACCGGCATCCGCGATTAGGCGATGGTTCTTGCTCGCGGGGTTTATCGCGTAGAAGTGGGTAAGTTTCCCCTGACTAAACCCCAGATGGCGGTAAATCGGCCGGGACGGCTCCGTGAAACCTATGGCCATCACCGAGCGCGGGCGAAAGGTATGCTCGAAAAACAGGTAAAGCTGAAGCCCGAGCGGTCCGGCCTGGATATCCTCACGTACTTTCCAAATCGCCAGCCAAAAATCGCCTTCGGCCGCCAGAGTGGGATCAAATTGACTAGTCGGGATAAAGCCGAGGAGCGCCAGCAGCTCGCCCGATTCGCCCGCCTTTGCCACGACAAAGTTAATCCTAGAGTTAGCTAAGTCTTCGTGTTGCCAGGCAAAAAGCCGCTCCGAAACGCCCAACGGATGCCCCGTCCTCCAGTGCGCGTCAATAAAAGCCCGAATCGCCGGTCCGTCCGTGGGAGCCGCGACGGAGAGAACGCTATCGGTAATGCAAGGCTTCACGGCGCTGACGAAGTTGGCTATTAGAGCCATCACGCTCCGGTCTTCACTGACCGGCCCCGTGAGCCCGCACGCTAAATACCGCCTCTCGTCCCAAGCCTCGATCCAAAATCACCAGACGCCTCCGTCGATGTCGATGACGGCTCCGTTTACATAGTCCGATTTCCGAAGGTATTCGATCGCGTCCGCTACTTGCGTCGCCGGCCCCATTTTTTTGGTTGGAATTCGTTCGAGAACCTTATGCTTAACGGGCTCGGGCAGCTTGAGAGCGAGGCCGGCGTCAAGATAGCCCAGGGAGAGCACGTTCGAGGTGATCTTGAATCGTCCGTATTCGTGCGCAAGCACGCGCGAAAACCCGAGCAAGGCGGTCTTGGCGGCGGCGTAGGCGGCGGTACCGGGCCAACCTTCCCTTCCGGCGATTGAAGAAACATGGATGATCCGGCCCCACTCGCCGGCAACCATGAGGGGTAGGAGCGCGCGCGTGAGCAAGAAATTCCCCTTTAGGGTCACGTCCATGGTGCGGTCCCAATCCGACTCGGAGTAGGTCGCCACCAAGCCGTCGATTTTGCACGCCGCCAAATGGACGACCGTGAGCCGCGACATCACCGGCCGGTACTGCTGGACCAACGATTCAATCGCTTTCGCATCCGTAATATCGACTTGGGCCCAGGCAAATCGGGGATCCGTCGAGGCGCTCGGCGGCGTGGAGTTATAAAGGGCAAGAACGGAGTCCAGCTCCAACAAAGACGCCAGAATCGCCTGACCAATTCCCCCCGACGCGCCGGACACCACAATCATGAAGCTTCCCCCCATTCCAGCAGGCAGGAGCCCCACGAATATCCGACGCCGAATCCGACGAGCATCAGCAGGTCGCCATTTTTGATCCGTTTTTGGCGACTCGCATCTTTCAGAGCGATGGGAATGGAGGCGGAGACGGTATTGCCAATATCCTGCATGTTCAGGAAAACCTTCTCCGGCGGCAAATCCAGACGCCGGATGATGTTCTCGATCACCAATTTGCTGGCTTGGTGAAAAATAAACTGATCGACGTCGGAGAGTTTGGCGCCGGCCTTATCGAGGACTGCCTGCATCGTTTTGGGCACGGCATCCATCGTAAACATGAAGACCTTGGCGCCATCCATGAAAATCGAACACGGAGCTTTCGCCTCACTTGCGCCCCGCGCCCCGCCGCTTTTGACGATGAGATCCTGGTAGCCAGAGCCGTCCGTTCCGAAATCAAACGGACCCAAGGCAGGTTTCGCGGAGCGGCTGAGCAGGACCGCCGCGGCGCCATCGCCGAAAATGGGCCGGCAGGTTCGATCCGTCTTTTGGATGTAGCGGGAGTAGGTCTCCCCGCAAATCACCAAGCCTCGTTCGGCTAGTCCGGATTCGATCAATGAGGCGCCGATCGCCAGCCCATCGACAAAGCCGGAACAACCCAGGTTTACGTCGAACGCCAAACACTTCCGGTCGAGTCCGAGGCGATCCTGGAGAATGCAGGCCGAGGTGGGAAAGAGGTAATCGGGAGATTGGGTGACAAAGATCAGGAAACCGATCGACCGCCGCTCTTCGGGACTCGAGAAAAGCTTGTCCGCCGCCAGCGCGCCCATATCGAGGGCCGTTTGACCTTCCTCGCAAATGTGACGCTTTAAGATTCCCGTCTTTTTGACAATATCGTCCATCCGCCAATCGGGGTTCTCGCTCTGGAGAAGCCCGTTGTCTTCGATCTTGGGCGGAAGGTAATAGTCGATTTTATCGACCGAAACCTTCATGCGCTGAACGCCGGGGGTCATTGCAAAAGACCGTGCTGCTTAAGCTGGTTCAGAATCTGCGGGACCGACGCGGCGGAGGCCAACTCTCTGATTGAAGCGACCTTGCCATTAAATTCCCGGTCCAGGGCCGCCAGGATGCTGAGGTGGCCTAACGAATCCCACTCCGCGATCTCGGAGCTTTGGGTCAGGCCGTTCAATTTACCCTCGGGCAGGCCCAACGCCTTTTCAATCGTAGTGAGGACTTGTTTTTCATTCATAGCGGATGACCGCGGTCTCCGGCGCGCTCGGGGAGGAGGCGCCGGTCACGCGGCAAATGAGGTTCAAGGTTAAAGTCGAGCGAAGGCCGCCAGCCAGTCGCGACGCCACTGCGGCTTCCGCCAGGCGTAGTTCCGCGCGCATTCCGCGCGCGCCGCCTGCAACTGCGGGTCGCGCCACCAGCCCTCGACGTCCGCCCAAATCTCGGAAACCCTTTCACCGGCGCGCTGGCCGTCAGGGAAAATAACCCCGGCCCGGGCGAGTCGATCGAAACAGGCCTTGGCTTCGCGGCAAAGACCCCAAACGTCCGGGTCCCAAAAGCCGATGAACGGCACGTTCGCGGCCAAGACAAGCAGAATCGAAGTCGCCGGGTGATCGAGGATAACCAACCGACTGCGCAACATCCGCCCGGTGATTTCTCCGGGGTCTTCGGCGGTTTTCAGGGAAGGGAAAATCCGCTTCAAATAATCCACATCTTCATAATGGTTGGGAAACCGCTGACGATGAAAGCCGCGATAGATCAGCCGCTCGCGCGGACCCGCGCTCAGCGCCTCAATGAACCGCAACTTCTCCTGCCGGTACGCAAACCATTGCTCCCCGTTCGCCTCGCTCTCCAACCGCATGCTCCGCGCCAGCATAAGGTTGCCGACCAAAAGCATCTCGCCGTTGGACGGGCCGGGGCCGCAGTCGAGCCGGGCCAGACTGGGCGACGGCAGCGGCAGCGCGTTGACCGAATGTTGTCCTTGCCGCCGCCAACCCCAGGAGATGAAGACATCGTGACAATACTCGCTCTCCTCCGCCGTGGCCGCGTACTCCATCGTTCCGTAGCCGCCGCCGTGCTGGACGCAGATCACCCGCTCGCCGTGCTCCACCCGCCAAGCGAGCGCGATTGATTTGGCCTCATTCTGCCTCAGCCAACCGGTTTCAACGAAAAACTTGCCGCGGCGGGGTTTGACGCTTCGGTACCGAAATCGCGCGATATTCTGGAACGAGGCGGGGAGGCTTCGGAGTACGATTTGATCGAAGTCAGTCGCCCATTCGACCGGTGACGATTCTTCCAGCCGCGCGGGCGCCGTCGCGACCGCCGGGCGAGGTTTAGACGGCTTAAGCTGCAGTATCAGGGAGAATACGAACCGGTCGAGCAGCCCCATTCCCGGGACGTTATTGCAGCGCAGGAACCGAGCCAGCCAGCGGTCGTACAAGTAACGCTTAAACGTTTGTTTGACGGGCGGTTGCCGCGCTAACGGGAGGTCCTGCGCCTTGACGTCACGCCAGGTGACCGTCCAATGGGCGGGCAGGCGGTTCTCGAGAAACCTTGAGAAAAACCAATGGTTATAGTCATCCGAGGCGACCAAGGTGTCGATGAACTCCCGGATGCTCGCGAAGCCCCAGTCCCCTTTGACCCGCAACAGCTCGACTTCAACCCGTGTCCCGCGCTCCCGCTCCAGCAACGCGTCGATCCGCTTGAGCCGCTCATACGATCCGTGAACCAGATAAAGCAGCCACGGAAACGCCGCGACGCGCCAGAATTCCAACGAGTGGTCAACGCCGTTGATTTCATTCAACCGCTGCGCCAGGGCCGGCAGGCGCCGCTTCGCCTCCGCCGTCGCAATCCGGGCGGCGGCGTAGTTTTCCGCGGACGACGGAAACGGAAAGCCAGGCAGGTCGGGCGCCGCGAACTCCGCGCCGAGCACGCTTCCCGGGTCAACCAAAATATGAGTCGCGCGCGAATAGTCAGCCGGGATGCGACCGAGCACGAGCTTCTTCATTAGAATTCAGGCCCCGTTGACCCACGCGGGAAGAGTTCGGAAAATCTCCGCGTCCCCGCCGTTCGTCAACGCCCCGTAATCACACCGGCCCACTCGCGCGCTCAGTCTCGCGTCTTCGGCCGACGGGCCGCGTAACCGCGCGCCAGTTCCAGGTCAAAGGGATTATCAATGTCGATCATCGTCTCGTCTGACATCGGAAAAAGCTCGGTCTGGCGGTCCAAAAATTTTCCCCCGCGGCGCAGGTTCGCCACTCGGCAGATATACAATGCGCCGGTGATGAACCAGACCGGCGGATAATCCTGCCGTTGCTTCCAACTCGCCTTCCGGAACACGAAACGCAACTCACCCTCGCGCGCCGCGTCTTTATAAACGTAATCGCTGGGATGATGCCAGACTCGCGAGACCCCGACGAGGCTGTTTAACCGGCGCGTCTTGAACCGACGGATCGCGCGTTCCACCTCATCGACGTTTCGAAACGGGCACGTCGGCTGAAGCAGCACGACCGTCTCGACCCGCTCGCCCTCGGTTCGCTCGAGAAAATCAATGGCGTGGAGGACAACCTGATCCTGGGTCGCCTTCGGTCCACATAAAGGTTTGGGCCGGACAAACGGGGTCTCAATCCGGCGATAATGACGCCGCGCCCATTCAATGGCCTCCGGGATGTCGGTGGAAAGAATGACGCGGTCCAGCTCGACGCACGCTTCCGCCAGCGCCAGCGAGTAGTCGAGCAGCGGCCGGCCGCCGACGTCCACGAGGTTTTTGCCCGGGATGCCCTTGGAGCCGCCGCGCGCCGGAATGAGGCCCAACACCATGCGATTAATAAACCGTCAAAGCTCGTTGAGGATGCGCAGCATCGCCTCGCCCTGGGCCTGCATTTCGGCGGCGGATTTCTTGACGAAGATCGGCACGGCGACCGAGCGGTCGAGCAATTCGGCGCTCTTGGCCCATTGCGTGCGCCAGGAATCGCGGTAAGCCGGCACGCCGTGGAACATGTGATTCCACGTGCCGGAAAAATGCCAATCGATCGCGTCCGGCACGTTCTTTGTGATGAACCCCGCCTCGACGTAGCGCTTCAAGAATGCCTGGCAAATGCCCTGGCTCTCGAAATTGAAGATCAAGGTATCGGCCAAATCCCCGGCTTCGTCGGTGATGCGGCGGAAGTGAATTTTTTTGCTCTGCCGCAAAACTTCCTTGAGCGCGGTTTTGTTGCGCCGGTTCACGGCGACAATCGTGTCGAGCTTCGGCAACTGAGCCAGACCGACGGCCGCCTGCATCTCGGTCATGCGAAAATTGAGGCCGGGAATGCTCCGGGTGTCGCGCCCGCGCGGGAACGCCGGGTTGCTCTCGTGGCCGTGATCGTGGTACTCGCGGCAGAATTTTTGCAGGGCGGCGTCATGCGTGATGATCATCCCCCCTTCGCCGGTCGTAATCGTTTTGGCGAAATCGAGGCTGAACACGCCGGCCTCGGCCAGCGCGCCCACGTATTTGCCGCGGTATTGGGCGCCCAACGCCTCGCAGCCGTCCTCCAAGATGGGGATGCCCGCGCGACGGGCGATCACCTGAATGCGCTCCATGTCAGCGATGTTGCCCAACATGTGAACCGGGATGATGAGCTTGGTTTTCGGCGTGATGGCCCGGGCCAACGCGTCCGGGTCCATATTATAAGTGTCATCGATGTCCACGATCACCGGAACCGCGCCGATGGCCAGGATCGCTTCGACGGTCGCGACGAACGTGAACGATTGCGTGATCACTTCGTCGCCGGGACGAACGCCGAGCGCGAGCATGGCGACATATTGCGCGATGGTCCCCGAGGTGACCGCCTGGGCGTGCGCCACGCCGAGTTTGGCGGCGAACGCGGCCTCGAACTCGCGCACGCGGTAGCGCCCGTTGCGCAACGGGACGAAGCCGTGGGCGAAAAGGACGCCGTTGCTCTGGTCGAAGATTTCGTTTACCAACGCCTTTTCTTCGGCGCCAATGAGTTCAAAGCCTGGCATAAATTGGAAAGGATGGCGGGCGAATCCGCCGGGAGACTGGCCCCTGCGGCGGACGGCCGGCAGGGAGTCGTTAGCGTTTCAATTTCAAAAGCAGGACGCTTTCGGTTTCTAAAATCTCGCGCAATTGGATGTCCACTTTGAAACCGGCGGGAATCAGGTAACGGCTGAGGAGCATGTCGGGCGAGGTAAGGTACTCGCGGCCGAAATTCTGCGCGTTCGGAAACGATTGCTCGATCAACAGCGCTCCGTCGGCGGCCAAGCTGGCGGCGATCCGGTCGAAGATATCCCGCAACTGCGGCAGGATGTACCAAATGACCTCCTGCAACAGGATGAGGTCGTACGGCTGTTCCCCGCCGGGAATCGGCTCTTTCGCGACGTCCGCGACGACGAACTCGCAGCTTGGATAGCTGGCCTGCGCCTTGGCGACGGCGGTGGGCGAGACATCAACGCCGCGGGCGAGGCCGATCCCGAGCGAGCGGCGCAACAGTTCGGTGAACCCGCCCAAACCGCAGCCGATGTCGAGCGCCCGGTCATAGCGCCGGCCGTCCAAGAGCGTCAGCGCCACCCGGCGGGACACGGATTTGTTCCGCTTCTGACAGAGCCACGGGTCCTCAAAATCGCGGTACATCCCTTCGAAGTTGCCCACGAAGGTCCAGGTCTTCGGATCGACCCAATACTCCAGCCAGCCTTTTTTGGGATCCATGCGCGCGGCTAAAAGTAGGCTTTGAGGAACGCCGGCAGTTCGCCCTGGACGGTGAAGGGAACCGGGTTTTGATCGAAGCCCGGCTGCTGCGTTTTCATGATCTCGAGGACGTGCTCATACTTGTCCGGGCCGATGCCGAACGTGGCGAGCCTGGTCGGAACATGCAGTAAAGCCCACAACTCTTGCAGGCGGGCGAGGACCGCGCGCGCGTTCTCCTGGGGCGTGGCGCCCGGCGCCGCGACGCCGATCAGCGGCGCCAGTTCCGCGTAAAGATAGAAACCGGCGTCAATGTTGAAGCGGACCATGTCCACGCAGAACACTCCCCCGCCGATGCCGTGCGGCACGCGGTAATAGACGCTCAGCGGATAGGAAATCGCCGCCGCGACGCCGGAGCCGGAGTTCATCTGAATGATGCCGCCGAGAAAGGCGCCCAGCAACAATTCGAGCCGGCGATCGACGTTGGTCGGATCGTTCTTCAGGCTCGGCAGGGCGCCGGTCAGCCAGACGAACGCCTGGCGCGCGAGCATGTCGCTCATCGGCGTCCGCTGTTTGCACACGTAGCCTTCGAGCGTGTGCACGAGCGCGTCCACGCCCGAGCTTAGCGCGGATTTGTAGGGGCAACTCAGGGTCGTTTCGCCGTCGAGGATCGCGTGCGTCGCGAACATGTGCCGGCCGTTGATGCCCATCTTACGCTTGCTCACGGTGTCCACGAACGAAGCGTTGAAGGAAGCTTCACTGCCGGTGCCGGCGGTCGTCGGGATGAGGACGACCGGCACGCCGGGGCGTTGCAGCTTGTCGAACCCGCGGTACTCGAGCGGATCGCCCGGATTGGTGATCAACGCCGCCACCGCCTTCGCCGTGTCCATGCAACTGCCGCCGCCGACCCCGACGATGACGTCGGCGGTTTCGCCGCGGAAATTCTCCAGCGCGCCGCGCAGGGAGTCGTAAGTCGGCTCGGCCGCGCCGGGGTTGAGCGTCACCCGGGCGTTGCTGAACTCTTTGCGCAGGCCCGTCTCGACCTCGCGCCAGAGCGGGCTGCGGGCGAAACCCTCGTCCACCAGGACGGACGGCTTGCGGTAACCACGCTCGCGCAGAAAGCCGGCGAGCCGCCGCACCAGGCCATTCTCGGCCACCATATCGGTCTGAGTCTGAAATCGAAACATGGTATGAAATCGCAGGGTGAAGGTTCCTTCTCGGCGCCGCGCGATTACGCTTCGCCTTCGCCAAAGACGCGTTTGAGCGTCAGCACGTCTTGCAGGCGGAATTCATCGTCGATCACCGGGATCAATGTGATGCCCGTGATCAACAGTTTCCGCGCGGCCGCCAAGTCGGCGGACCGCAAATAGCGGAACGACGGCCGGAGCAGGGTGCGCAGCGGAGTATGCACATCGACGCCGGCGAGGATCGCGCGCAGCACGTCGCCCTCGCTGAACACGCCGACCACCTTGTCGCCTTTGGCGATGACCACGACGCACCGGCTTTCGTTGCGTTGAATCGACGCAATCGCCTCCTGCATGGTCGCCGAGTCGCGGACGCAAAAATCTGCCAAGGGTTTCACTGGATTAAGGGATCGCGAAAAACGCGGGCCGGTCTAATAGGTCAGATTCTTGACCAGGATCTTTTCGGTGACCTCGGTCTCCCGCAGCAGGTTGAGGATGCGCTCGGAGGAGCGCCCGTCGCCGTACGGATTGTGGCAATTATGCTGCAGTTCCGCGCGAAACTCGGGCGAGAGCGCCCGGCGGAGGCCCGCCACGATCGCCGGCTCCTCGAAGGGGACGTTGATGACGTTCGGGCCTTGCAGGCGGCGATGCTGGCGCCGTCCCAAGTTGACGGCCGGCAGTTTGAACGAGGGAGCCTCGAGCAAACCCGAGCTGGAGTTGCCGATCATGCCGGCGGCCAGCCGCATGATGCCGAGGTAATCCTCGCGCCGCAGATTCGCGAACGCGTGGAACTCGCCGTGCCGATGGCGGTCGATGCCCTCGCGGATCATGAGCGAGCCGGCGTCGTTGTTGGGGAGAATGACGATCTTCGGCAGGTCGAACTGCCGCAAGGCCCGCATCGTCACGTCGATCTGCTCGGCCGCCTGTTCAAATTCCTCGGTCACCGGATGCTGCACCACCAGGAGAAACGGCCGGCCGAAATCGATCCCGTGCGCCTGCTCCAGGGCTGCCTTCGGGGTATATAACCCTTGCGCCAGCTCGTCCACTTGCGGCGCGCCCACGTTATGCACGCGGAACGGCTCCTCGCCCAGCCGCACCAACCGCTCGGCGGCGTCTTCGTTCGAGGCGAAGTGCAAATGGGCGAACTTGCCGATCGCGTGCCGCGTCATGCCGTCAATGTTTCCGGAAAGTTCGCCGGCTTGAATGTGCGCCACCGGGATATAACAAAACGCGCCCGCCAACGCGCCCATCAACTGCTCGCCGCGGTCCCCCGCCAATACGATCCAATCCGGCCGGCTGTTGGCGATCACGTCCGCCAGCGAGCACAGGCAAATCCCGAGGGATTTGACTTGCGTCGTGTGGTTATAGCCGTCCAACGACATATAGATGCGATAATCCACCTTGAAGCCGTCGGCTTCGATGTCCTCGACCGAAAGGCCGAACGAGGGCAACAGATGCATGTTCGTCGCGCAGATCGAGTATTTAAACTGCGGCGACCGGTCGCACAGCCGCAGAATGGGGCGGATATAGCCCCACTCGCCGCGCGAACCGGTGATGAATAGCAGTTTAAGCGGCTTCACGAGAGCTTGGCGCCGTCGAGGTCTTCCCACGCCACCAAACGGTTGGCCGCGATGTCGCGGACGGCCTTACGACCCAGGATTTGATCCATCAAATGCGAGGGAATTCCCGTGCCCGGCCGTTTGGTCCAAATCGTTTCCTGGGTAATGGTCTCGCCGGCGCGGATGGCGCGAGTGCTGACAATGCTGCGGAACGCCCACGTTCGGATCGGCTTTTCCAGCGAATGCACCTGCTTGTCCGAGCCGAGGGCGGCCTCGATCTTGCGCACGCCATCGACGAGGTTCGCGAGGTCGCGAAAATCGATCGAAACGGATTGGTCCGGCCCGGGCTGGCGTTTGTCGAGGATCACATGCTTCTCGATGATGCGCGCGCCGAGCGTCACGGCGGCAAAGCAGGTATAAATATCCGGGGTGTGGTCGGAATGGCCGATGACGGCGTTCGGATAGCGCTCAATCATCCGCGTGATGACGCGCAAATTGACGTCCTCCCACTTGGGCGGATACTCCGAGACGCAGTTCGTCAACGCCAATGGGACGCCGGTCGCCGTCAGCGCGGCGTAGGTGCGGTCGATTTCCTCGAACGTGCACATCCCCGTCGAGACGATCATCGGGACGCGAAACGTTTTGGCCATGCGCGTCAGGCTCGGCACGTCGGTCATTTCGCCCGACCCAATTTTGATTAGGTCCAGGCCGATGCCGACCATCTCTTCCGCCGCCTTGTAACTGAACGGCGTGCACATGTAGCGAATGCCGAGTTCACCGCAGTACGCCATCAGTTCGCGGTGCCCATCCAGTTTCAGGGCGTAGCGCTTGAGAAACTCGTAGAGCGGGATATTGAAGTTACTCGAGGTCGGCACGTCCGGCAGCATCTCCTCGTCGGGCAAATGGTGCTGGAATTTGATCGCGTCCGCGCCGGCGAGCTTCGCCTGCCGGCACATTTCGCGGGCCGTCGGCAAATCGCCCAGATGATTGTCGCAACCTTCGGCGATGATGAAGACCGGTTCGTTGTCACCGATGGCTCGGGTTCCCAGATTGATTTTCATGGCTTGATGGCGGGCGAGGATGCGGGGCGCGCGGCGGGCGCCGGGGTTTGACTTTCGGGCCTGCTCAAGTCGCGCAGA
Source organism: uncultured Verrucomicrobiota bacterium (assembly GCA_964522665.1). Lineage (GTDB taxonomy): Bacteria > Verrucomicrobiota > Verrucomicrobiia > Limisphaerales > CAZFVY01 > CAZFVY01. The sequence continues at coordinate 30,257 of CAZFVY010000041.1, forward strand.
TACCACTCCAGCGCGGTATCGAGGCCTTGGGCGACGGTATGCGTCGGCGCGTAGCCGAGGAGCGCGGCGGCCTTGCTGATGTCCGCCTCGGAATGCCGGACGTCGCCTTCGCGGAACGGGCGATAGACCGGTTTAAGACCCTGCAGATGGGCATGGCGCGCCGCGAGTCGCTCGCGCAAAAACTCGAACAACTGGTTCAAAGTCGTGCGCGTGCCGCAGGCGACGTTAAACACTTGATTGACCGCCATCGCGTCGGTGGTCGTGGCCGCGAGGAGGTTCGCCTGGGTTACGTTGTCGATGAAGCAGAAGTCGCGGCTGGTTTCCCCGTCGCCGTTGATTTCGACCGCCTCGCCGCGAATCATCGCGGCGATCCAACGGGGGATCACGGCCGCGTACGCGCCTTCCGGGTCCTGGCGCGGCCCGAAGACGTTGAAATAACGCAAACCGACGCTTTCGACGCCGTAGCAGCGGCCAAAGACGTCGGCGTAAATCTCATTGAAATATTTCGTCGCCGCGTACGGCGAAAGCAGGCGGCCGGTCGAGGTTTCGACCTTGGGCAAATCGGGATTGTCGCCGTAAACCGAACTGCTGGCGGCATAGACGAAACGTTTGACCTTGGCGTCCCGCACCGCAACCAGGAGATTCAGGAAGCCCGTGACGTTGCTCGCGTGACTGGTGAGCGGGTCCTCGATCGAGCGGGGAACGGAACCGAGCGCCGCCTCGTGGAGGACGAAATCAACTCCGCGACAAACTTGCCGGCAGGTCTCCACATCGCAGACGTCGCCTGGGACGAATTCGAAACGCGCCCAATCTTCCCGCGGCAGGGCCGCCTTGACCTCGTCGAGATTGCGCTTGTGGCCCGTCGAAAAATTATCGAGTCCGGTGACGCGCTGGCCCAGACGCAGCAGGGCTTCCGTCAGATTGGCGCCGATAAACCCGCCCGCGCCGGTGACCAGCCAGGAGCGGGGCGCGCGTTTTAACTCGGACTGGAGCTGCGGGTACGTTGGCAAAATATGCAGTGGTGAACCGGCGGAGACGCGCGCAGAGCCGTTTGCTTCAACGCTTGATTCTCATCGGTAAGTTAAGCAACGGCCTTTCCGCCGACGGGAAAACGCCGAGCTTTGGCGTCTGTCCCCAGGCCCCGGAAGAGCCTCAAAGTAACTTTTCCGCGAGCGGCGCGAGCGTTTTCACCCGCTTGTGGACGACCGACAACGTTTTCAGCCGATCCGAGAACATTTTGTACTCCTCGCGTCCGAAGACCCCTTCCTTCCACTCGGCCTCGAGGATGTCCCGCAGCGACTCGAGCCGCGCCTGCGAGGAGGTCAGCCGCGGTTTGAGAAAATCATTGAAACCGCTCTTGATGAGCGCCCGCAGGTCGGCCACGACTTCGTAGTAATCCCGGCGCTGGCCCTGCACCCAGACGTGCCGGATGGCGCCCCAGGAGACCAATTGCCGCGTGCCGTTACTGGCGCTCGCCTTACTGATCCCCAGCATCTCGACGATGTCATCGAGCGACACCGGCGCCGCGGATAAGTAAAGCAGCCCGTAAATCTGGCCGGTCGAACGCGGCAAGCCGAGCAACTGGCAGAGCCGGCCGCTGGCTTCCACCATATCACGCTGAGTTCGAGAACGAATTGTCGCCATGAGAGTGGCTCCTGGTTCGTCGTAACGGCGGGGTTCCGGCGGAAGATTCGGGCGCGCATTACGCGCGCGTCGGAGCCGGTTCAAAGCTCCAGTCGCGGCGGCGTCCGGGCGGACTTCGTCCCCGTCAATTCGCCGGCCGTTTTGGCGTGGGCGACTGGTCTCCGGGGTCGGACCGTTTACAACGTTCAATTACAATTGCACGAAATAAACGGTATGGCAAATTATGCAAGCGAAAAACCACCCCGGAACGCGCGGCTTCGACTCTCAAAAACCGGCCCGAGCCGCCCGGGGGCCGATTGAGGCGCCAGCCCCAGCTCGAATGGAGGGCGACCGCGCTCACGGTCGCGCCGAACGCGCGGGTCTCAGCGCCACTTGAGAATAGCACAGCGCCGCCCTAGCTTCAGCTTAATTCCACGTCCGAGGCGTCCACTTTCACCGCCGCGGCCTGGCCGATGAATTCGAGCCGAAGAAAGACGGTGACGACCCCGGTGCGTTTTTCCACCAGGCCCTCCAGCCCGCGCAGGGGTCCGGACCTGATCTTCACCCTCGCCCCTTCCTGAATCTCCGGCGCGAGCCGCACTTCCAACTCGGTCTCGAGCGCGGCCAGAATATCCTCCAACTGGCGCGCGAACAATTCCTGGTCGGTCACCGTCAGCAGGTTCGCCACGTAATCGCTTTGATACACCTTCTGGCGTTCCGAGTCGGCCAGCCGCAGAAAAACGTAGTTGGGAAAGAGCGGCTTGTGGAAAACGACCGTCTTGCCGCGGTATTTGTGAACCCGCCGGTAACACGGCAAGGTCACAGAAAGCTCCTCGCGCTCGCAATACTTCACGAGCTTTTTTTCACAGCGTGGACGCGTGTGCGCGACGTGCCAGGCCAGTTTGGTGTCGGACATGGGACGCAAACGATTGCAAACGCGCATCTTTCGCGCAAGTTGCAAAGCGACGGCGCGGGCCAGCGGGCGGGGCGATGGAGGCCCGGACGGAATCGGCCTCAACGCCCTGGCCGTGGCCCGACGTCGCGCAAGTCAATCGGCTGGAAGCCCGCTTTCAAGGCGGGGGATTCTGGTCGGAGACCGAGTTCGGGGCGCCGCGGATCGCGGAGCAGCGGGTCTTCAAGGCGGGAGTGGGGGTCCTGCCCGGTGGCGCGCCACTGGTCCCAGGAAAGCTTTTGAAACCGATACGCGTCGCGCCGGGCGCCGAGACGGGTATCCCAGTACGTGTTGCCATCCAGCCAGTATTGGTTCGTCGCTCCCTCCCAATTGCTGCCGAGCAAGGCGCCGTGGTCGAAGATAACGACATTGTTCGTGAACCAGAATGAGCGGTGCGGTTCGGACCGGGTGCGCATCACCTCGAAATCGGTGTTGAACGCGATGAGGTTATTGCGGACGACGTTGTCGCGACCGTAATGCTGGTGGAACCCGGCGTCTTTGCAGTGATAGACCACGTTCTCCTCAAGCGTGATGCCGGAACTGCCCTCATCCGTGTAAAGGCCCCAGCCGCCGTAAGCGTAGCTCTGGATCTCGCGGAACAGATTGTGGTGGATGCGCGTTCCGGGCTGCGGACCCAGGGTGTAAATGCCACCCATGTCGCTGAGACGTCCCTGGCCGATTTTTTCGACGAGATTGTAAGCGATCTCGTTCGCGCGGCACGGCGTGTCCGCGTAGCCCCAGTTCCAGCCCACCGAAATCCCGGTATAATAGAGGTCGCTGATGCGGTTGTGCAGAATCTGATTCGTGCCGCTTTGAAAAACCAAGATCCCGACCGCGGCGGGAAAGACCCGCCCCAAATGCTCGAAGGCGTTGTCGGTGATTAGGTGGGAATGGTTGGCGTCCGCGGGCGACGGATGAGTGTCACCCGGTTCGCCCACTCGCACGCCACCGGCCGCAAGTTGGCTGAATTCGGAGTGGGCCACGGTCCAGCCCTGGCAGCCGCGGCCCAATTCAAGGCCGTAGCCGCCGAGTCCGACGAACGCGCAATGCTCAATCCGGCAGCCGATGGCATAGTGGGCGACTACGCTTCCCGGGATTAATACGGCCGCTTGCGGCGAAGCCAGGCCATCCGGCGGCATGGCGTAGTCCGCTTCAGCGAATGAAATGTCGCGCAGCGCGATGTCGCGCGCCGGGTGTTCCGCGGTTCCGGCGACTTCCAGCAGGCGCGTCAGTCGGGGCGCGGTGATCTCGGCGCGGTTGGGATCAATACCTTCGGGCGCGAAGTAGCGAAGCAAGCCGGACTTGCGGTCGAGCCGCCATTCGCCCGGCACGTCGAGGGCTTCGGCCACATTCTCAATCCAATAGCGGGCGTCCGGTTCGTCCATCCAATCCGCGCGCGGCCCGCCGCCCAACCGCGCGAGGTTTCGCTCGGAATTCACCGCGAGCAGCGGCAAGTGCAGGTCGGTCCACTTCATCAAGATGCCTACCCGGGCGTCGGGGTCGGCGGCCCAGCGGGGATCGAGGTCGCCTCGCTGGAAGGGCAATTCGGTCGGTTTGCCGGTCGAGAGCGGTCCGGCGGTGCGAAAGTAGCCGGTATTCGGAGTGCGGGCGCGTTGCGCGCGCTCACCATTGACGAACAATTGGTTGAAATACCAGCGGCCCGCGGCGACTTCCGGCAGCGTCACCTCCCAGATTCCCGGCTCGGCGCGGGCCGACCGCCACCCCGTGATGCGGCTCCCGCCAGCCACGAGCGTAGGCTTCTGCCCCGGCGTCCCGCGCAGAATGGTACGGGAATCCTCCAGTCCGAGAACGAGCGGCGCGTCGAGTTCGAGGCGTCCCGCCGGCAAGCGAATGGTCACCGGTTCCTCGGGATGGGCCGCGTGAAACGCGCGCGCGCCAACGAGCGCCTCGGACAACGTGTGGGCGCGGGCCGGCAAACGATCCGTGACCGCTGGCGTGGCGGACCGCGTACTCGCGGAGGGCGCGCCGGGATCAACGACCACTTCCAAAGCCGCCGCGGAGAGCGCTCCCCGCGATACCGTTAAGAGTGTGGCGATGGTGGCGATCAAACGGTGGTAGTTCATGCAAGGATTCAGAGCCTGACTCGCTTCGTTAATCAATCGGACGACCGGTCAGACGTCTCAACGTGATAACCAGACCGGTCCGGGGGCTTCCCGTCAACAGAAAGCGGAACCGATCGCGCACGCGGATTTCGCCTCACAAACAGGCTTTCCGGTCCGTTTTAGGGAACGAGGAAAAGCCATGGAAACGATAATCACGCTCAGCACGGCGCCATATACAGCCGGCGCCTCCATCCCCAATCGCCAGCGGTAGAAAAACCAGCTCGACGCAGTTAAGAAATGAATCAGAACGAGCGCCAGCCCAACGATCAACCCCGTCTTTCCCGAGACCACGGCCACCAGGCGAAACACGCTCGCTGTATAAACCAGCGCGAGCAAACAAAACGCCGGCCAGCCACGCGACAAAATGGCGTGAACAAAGGGATCACTCTCTTGGCACGTTTCGGGGCGAGTCCAAAACGAGCTGGGTTGGCCGAGCAGCGTGTTCGCGAAATCCAAGAAGATCACGCCGACCATCACCCAGCGCAGGCGTTTCACTATTGTGTCGCTGGAAACCTCGAGCGTCGGAAAAACCGACACCACCACCGCCGCGCTTAGCGAGACGCCGTACAAAAACGCGCCCGTAAGACCCGAATCCCAACGAACCTCCAACCAAAGTGATGTCCCGAAGTAATGGCCAAAAAGTACCGAAAAAATGGCGATCAGAGCCATCCTCCGAGAAAGAATGGATACGAGAAAGCTCACCACTGAAAAATAAACCAGACTCGTCATCAGATAGGCCGCCCACCCCCGCCCCAAGAAAAACTCAAAGGCGTGATTCGTGGGGTTGTGAATGGATAGGCCATCGCCGCGAATGGCCGTTTCAGGATGATGCCAAAAGCCGCTTGGTTGCCCCGCTAGCGTATTGACGACGCTGAAAAGCATCGCCGCCAACATCACCCAACGAAGGCGTTTAACCGCTGGATCTTCGGTAAGCGTGATCGCTGACATAAGTGGCCACGCCGGAATCGTTGTCGTCGGCCCCGTTTACGTCAAGATCAAGCGGCCACAGACCCGGCAAGACGTAACGCCCGCTGCCATTCGCAAAAAGCCCTGAAAATGAGCCGTCGGACTCGAGGTTGCACCGCCTCGATGGGCAATTGCCAGTTTGGAAAGGGGTTATATCGTTTGTCCTGGGTGCGCGCGCAGGTCGGCTTGATTTCGAAGCCAGGTTCATGCATGGTTCATGCATGAGTAAGACGATCACTATTGACGACGACGCCTACACTTTGTTGGTGTCGCTGAAACAAAATGGCCGCGACTCCTTCACCAAAGTGATCCTACGTCACGTCCATCGCCCGGCCGAAACCTGCGGGGAATTGCTCGACATTACTGACGCAGAGCCGCCGCCCGTGGTTGATCTGCGGATCCTTGAGGCCGTCGCCAAGGGCCGAGGTCGCCGTTCGGGCGGGCGCAAATGATCGCGGACACCACCTTCCTGATCCAGTTTCTACGCGAACGCAACGGCGGCAGCCGAGGCCCGGCCCGGGCGTTCCTTGAACGTCACCGCGCCGACGTTATTCGTACGACCGTCATTAGCGTCGGAGAGATCGCCGTCTCGTTCCCGTCGTCCCCCGCGGCGTGGGAATACTTCAAACGGTGGCGGATATATCCATTACACCGCCTGATTGTCGAGATGGCAGCCGACGTGGACAGGGAATTGACCGCCACCGGGCGCCGCCTCGGCGAGAATGACAATTGGATCGCAGGTTTTTGCCGTTACTACCGTGAGCCTGTTATCAGCCTCGACCAAGCCTTTGATCGCGTCCCTCGTATTCGTCGGCTGGCCTACTGAGCCGCGGGCGCCAAGACGCTCCTCGGGCTGAGCAGGCCCTGGCGCCGCAGCCACGCCGCGCAGGCGTCCGTCCAGGCGGAGCAAGGGTGATCGCTTTTGCGGACGCCGAAATCGCGGGCCGCCGTCGCGTAAATGTGCAGTTCCACCGGCACCCCGGCGCGTTGCAACGCGAGATACATCAAGGCGCTGTTTTCCGGGGGGCTGATGATGTCCGCCCCGCCGTGCGCGAGGAACACCGGCGGCGTCCCGGCGGGCGCCGTGATCCCGGGATTGAGTTCGTCTTTGTCTTTCGCTTTCAGGTAGCCGGAATAAATCGGAATCGCAAAGTCCGGCCGGCAACTCACCCGATCAACCTCGTCGATGGGCGCATACGACCGCCGCTCGAACCGGGTCGCGACCGCGATGGCAAGGTGGCCGCCCGCCGAGAAGCCGATGATGCCAATCCGGTGTGGATCAATCCCCCACTCACCGGCCCTGCTGCGAACCAGGCTGAGCGCGCGCTGAGCGTCCAACAACGGGCGGCGCGCCGGCTCGGTTTTTGGCTCATCGGGCCCGCGCGGCACACGGTATTTAAGAATGACGCCCGTGACTCCGAGTGAGTTCAGCCACGTGGCCACTTCTTCGCCTTCCAATTCCCAGTAAAGACTCCAGTAACCGCCACCGGGACAGATCACGACCGCGGTCCCGGTCTCTTTTTCTTTCGCCGGCCGATAAATCGTAATGGTCGGGCGCGTTACGCCCGTGATCATGCGTGTCGGTTCGGTGACCTCGAGATGTTTCTTGTCGAGCTTGGGCGACATCACGATGTGTTCGGGTCCGACGTTGCCACTCGGATCCGGTGGATCGCCCGGCCAGACATCGACGACGAAAGGGTTCTCCGCGGCGGAGCCGCGCCAAGCCAGCGACAGAACGGCAAAAAGCAAAAAGGACGATGCGAAGCGGATCATATCGCCGAGCGTATCCGGTCGCAGGATGGAAATCAAACCGTCGGCGCCGAAGCGCGTCGCCTGACCACCGCGGCGCGCGTTTCACTCTCGCGTGCCGTCCGGCATCTGCATTGATTTCGGCGCTCACTCCCGAGCTTTTTTGTTTGACAGCTTCGGCCGTGTTTTGTTCGATTCCAGCAGGCGTGGGGCGCGGTAGAATCCAGGTTTTACCACCGACCGCGCGCCAGGTTCACTATCTTTGCTTTCTGGGTATGCGTACAAAATGGGAAGTTCGAATCATCCTCGCGGCGCTCGTCATCTCCGTCTCGTCAGCGCCGTTAGGTTTCACCACCGCGCGCGCGGCAACCCACCCGGCGCTGGTGTATTCCAGTTTTCTCGGTGGGGGCGGCGTGTATTACAATCAAGAGACGGCTTGGGCGGTCGCGGTGGACACGAATGCCAACGCCTACGTGGTTGGCGCCACGCGCTCGGCCGGCTTTCCCGTCACGGCGGGACCCGCCAGCTCGACCGGGGCGCCCAACGGTTTTCTGGCGAAGCTGGCCGGCGGCGACAACCACTTGATTTATTCCATCCTGATACCCGGAACTTACCCAACCGCCGTCGCGGTCGATGCGGCGCAAAACGTCTATCTCGCCGGCTATGTCGATGCCGGCGGCCTTACGACGACGAATGCCGCGCAAGCGGCGCCGGGCGGGAATAAAGACGCGTTTGTCGCCAAGGTCAGCGCGGACGGCGCCCGGCTGCTCTACCTCACTTATTGGGGTGGCGCGGGGCTGGACCTGGCGTCGGCGATCGCGGTCGATGGCGCCGGCAACGCGTACATCACCGGCTGGACGACTTCGACGAATTTTCCCGTCTCCGGCGCCGCGCCGCAGAAGACATTGGCGGGATCTTTCGACGCGTTTGCCGCCAGTTTCGACGCCACCGGACAACGGCGCTTTTCGACGTACCTGGGCGGGAAAGGCGCGGATCACGGCTCCGGCATCGCCCTCGACTCACAAGGAAGCGTTTATATCACCGGCACGAGTTCTTCCACCAACTTTCTGGCGGCGGCCACCGCCCGGACGTTGGGCGGCGCCAAGTCGGCGGGGAGCGCCTCGCGCGCTTTCGTCGCCAAGCTTTCGGGCGACGGTTCCACGGTCACCTATCTTACGCTGGTCGGCGGCAGCGGCTCGGATCGAGGCGCCGCCATCGCGGTCGATGGGCTTGGCTCCGCCTTTATCCTCGGCGACACGACGTCGAGTGATTTCCCGGTGACGACGAACGCCGTTCAGACGATGCGACGAGGCGACGAGGGGAACCGCAATGATTTTGTCGCCAAACTGAATCCCGCCGGGGACGGCTTGGTTTATGCCACCTATTTCGGCGGGACCGGCAGCGAGGCCCTGGATGACTTGGTTTACGCGCAGAGCGTTTCCCTGGATGGCGGCCCGGCGGGGGACCTCAATCTGCCAGTCGAACGGGGCGGGATCGCGTTGGACGCGGAAGGCGACGCCTATGTAGGCTCCCGAAGCGCGTCATCCGATCTCTCGCCGGCGGATGCTCCCGCCACCGTCAATGCCCTCGGATTATCCGGCTTTGTGGCGAAACTTAACCCGGACGCCACGGCCTTGCTGTGGTTTAGGTATCTGACGGGAAGCGTCATCGAAGCCGTCGCGCTTTCTCCGTCTGGTCTTTGGGCCGTCGGGACCACCCCCTTCGTCGCAAATCCCCCGGAACTGCCCGTCACGATGAACGCGTATCAGCCGCAATTCGGGGGCGACGTATCGGACGCCTTTATCGCCCGTCTGGCGGAGCCGCCCGCCGTGCCTGGCAATGATAATTTCGCCGCGCGGGCCGCTGTCACGGGAGCGTTCGTGACCGTGGAAGGCGACAACACCGGCGCGACGCTTGAGCCAGGGGAACCGAAGCACGGCGGCGGCCATTCAATCTGGTGGTCGTGGCAGGCCCCGGCTTCCGGCCGGCTGATCGCCACGACGCAGGGCACCGGTTTCGAAACCCAGTTGGCGGCCTATACCGGCGATACCGTGGCCACCTTGACGACGCTGGCCACGAACGACCTCGCGGCCCCCGGCAAGACCTTCAGCCGAGTCGAGTTTCCCGTGACGGCCGGAACGGAGTACAAAATCGCCGTTGACGGCGCCAACGGCGTGACGGGCGTCGTCGATCTGACTCTGATGTTTTCGACGCCGACGAACGACGATTTCTCCCATCACGCGACCCTCACCGGCTTCCCGGTCACCGCCAAAGGCTCCAGCGTCGGCGCCACGCCCGAGTTGGGCGAAGTAAGCGTCTTCTATGATCGATCATCGGTTTGGTGGGAGTGGACCGCGCCATTCACGGGCAACGTCAGCATCGACACCGCCGGCAGTGATTTCGCGACCGTCCTGTGCGTCTATACCAACGCCCCGGCGAACACCTACCCCTTAACCTCGGACCATAGCGTCGATGGGCTGACCGTCCCTCAGGTAAGCGTCGCGGTGCAAAGCGGGGTGACCTACTACATTTCGGTGGCCGGCGAATTTATCGTTACCGGCAATATTCAGCTCAACATTGGCAAGGGCGCCCCGCCGCCGAACGACAACTTTACCAACGCCACGGTTCTCAGTGGCCCGAGCGTCGCGGCCAGCGGCTCGAACGTCAACGCGACCATTGAACCCGGCGAACCGGTCCCCAATCCCTCCTATCCCGCGAACCAAACCGTCTGGTGGGACTGGACGGCGGTCGGCGACGGCTATGCGCTGATCAGCACGCTGGGCAGCAGCTTCGACACGCGTTTGGCGATCTTTACCGGCGCCAGCCTGACCAATCTGACCTTGGTGGCGGCCAACGACAATTGGCAAGGGATTACCAGCCAGGTTTATTTCCCGGTCCTCTCGAACACCACTTACCACGTCGCGGTGGACGGCTATTATTATAGTCCCGAGGGATCGATCCAGCTCGCGATTCAATTCAAAGTTCCTTCCACCATTACGCCCCAATCCGTCGCGCGAACGCCCGGTGGCGGTCTGCGTTTCAGCGTGCTCTCGCCGAGCGGAAAGACGCCCCAAATCGAGACTTCAACCAACCTGATCGACTGGGTCACTCTCCCCGGAACGGTCGCCCCGGATGGAACCTTCATTGACACCACGACCGCGCCGGGAGACACGCGTTTCTACCGCGCGGTGACGGGGCCGTAGCTTCTTGGCGGCTAGTCCAATTTAACGACGGTTTTGGTTTGGTGCGACGCGAGCGCGCCGGTGAAAAGTTCGTGGCTGGCGACCGCCTCGGCCGGAGTGACGCAGCCGAACCGCTCGCCCAACGCTCCCGCGCGTTCGGCGGCGAAGGCCGCCCACATTTGGAGGAAACAGTCGGGAAAACCGGCTTCGAAGATGCCACCAGTGATCGTCGGGAACGGCGTTTGATACCCGAGGTCGATCCGGCGCCACGATTGTTCCTGACCGCGCTCGAAGAGCCAGAGGGTTTTCGGCTCTTTCGTGCCGTACTTCACGCCGCCGTCCGTGCCGAGCAGTTCAATGAACCAGGTGTTGGTTTCACCGGGCGCCAGACGCTTCATCTCCAGGCGCAGCGGGACTTCCTGCCCGGCAACTTCGATCTCGGTGTGCAGCATCGCGTTGTCCCAGGTGTCGCACGGCGCCAGCCCGCCTTTGCCATCGGGTCGCTCGGTGTAAATCTTCTGCAGTTGCGCATAGACGCGCCGCGGACGCCAGCCGAGCCGAAACGGAATATGCACGACATGCATGCCGAGGTCGCCCATCACGCCGATTTCCCCGCAGGTGACATTCTGCCGCTTCCAGTTGACCGGCTTCTTCGGGTCCAAATCGCTCGAATGCCAGAAGCCCGAGCGCGCCTCCAGGAGCCGGCCTAATTGACCCGAGCGCGCCACTTGAATCGCCCGCTGGGCGCCGGGCATGAACGGAAACTCTGAACTGCACCGCACGAACCGCCCCGACGCCGTCGCGGCGGCCTGAATCTTGCGCGCCGCCGTCAGATCGATCCCGAACGGCTTCTCCGCCAACAGGTCCTTGCCGGCGCCCAGCACGTCGAGGTACATCTTTTCGTGCAGGTTGTGGGGCACGGCGACATAGACCACGTCCACGTCCGCGGAGGCGAGGAGTTCGGCATGGTTCTTGGTCAAAAGCTTCACGGTCGGCACGCCGCGGAACCATTCCAGGAGCTTGTCCTGCAAATCGCAGACCGCGACCAATTCCGCCGCCACGGGAAAATCCTGCAACGCGAACCAGCGCCCAAACGCGCTCGCCGCCTCGCGCCCCATCAGACCGCCGCCAATGATGCCCACTCGCATTTTCTGTTTCATAAATTTCGCGCACTTTCGCACAACCGCCGCGAATTTGAACCTTAAAACCGAACCGGAGAGCTGGCAAAATCATGGGTGGCAAAATCATAAAATGCGACAGGACGCGAAGCCGGGGACAATATTTTCACACCTGATTATGATTTTGCCACCCATGATTTTGCCATTTCCGGGAGACCCCCGCCGCCCGATGATCGTTTCTTGATTCCCCTGACGCCGTGGTTATGCTCGCTACGTCATGTTCAAATTCACATTTGCAGCGCCGTTGCTCCGGCTTTTATGCCTTTTATCGTGGTCCATTTTAGTCGTCGGGGCGGACACTCAGACCGAATATCAACCGGGGGCCAAGCCGGTTTACACGCCGCGCGTGGCGGCCGCGTCGAATGAAGGGGAAATGGCCCTGAAGAAGTTCGCGGCGCCGACCGGGTTCAAGACCGAGTTGTTCGCCGCCGAACCGGACCTGGCGAACGTCGTGGCGTTCACGTTTGACGAGGTGGGGCGGTGTTATGTCTGCGAGACGTTCCGGCATTTCGCGGGGGTGATTGATATTCGCGGGATCATGGATTGGCTTGACGAAGAGCTGGCCTCGCGGTCGGCCGACGAGCGCCTGGCCGAGATGAAACGCCATCTCGGCGCCCAGCTGAAGGATTACACTCTCCAATCCGAGCGCATTCGCCTGATTGAGGACCGCGATGGCGACGGCAAGGTGGATCATTCGACCGTGTTCGCGGAAGGTTTCAACTCGATCCTCGACGGCATCGGCGCCGGCGTGCTCGCGCGCAAGGGCAGCGTCTGGTTCGCCAACATCCCCAATCTCTGGCTGCTCCAGGACACGAACCACGACGGCGTCGCTGATGTGCGTAAATCACTGCATTACGGCTACGGGGTGCGCGTCGGATTCCTCGGGCACGACCTGCATGGGTTGCGCATGGGGCCGGACGGCAAGATTTACTACAGCATCGGCGACCGCGGGTCGAACATCCGCGTCACCGAGGGCAAAACGGTGGGTGAGACGGAAAGCGGTTGCGTGTTCCGTTGCAATCCGGACGGGTCGGACCTCGAGGTGTTTTCGTTCGGCCTGCGGAATCCGCAGGACCTGGCCTTCGACGATCACGGCAATCTTTTCACCGGGGACAATAACTCGGACAGCGGCGACAAGGCGCGCTGGGTTTACGTGGTCGAAGGGGCGGATAATGGCTGGCGCGTGGGTTATCAATTCATGGAGCGGCCCTATTCGCGCGGACCGTTCAACGCCGAGAAACTTTGGTATCCGCAGTTCGACGGGCAGGCGGCGTACATCGTGCCGCCGATCGCCAACATCGCCGATGGCCCATCGGGAACGTCCTTTTTCCCCGGCACCGGTCTGCCGGAGCGTTACCAGGGCCACTTTTTCCTGAGCGATTTCCGCGGGTCCAGCGCGAACAGCGGCGTGCATACCTTTACGATGAGTCCCAAGGGCGCCACGTTTGAACTGTCGAACCATGAACAGTTCATCTGGCACGTGCTGGCTACCGATTGTCAGTTTGGCGTCGCGGGCGGCCTCTATGTGTCCGATTGGGTCGAGGGTTGGGACAAACCTGGGAAGGGCCGCATCTACCGGACGTTTGATCCGGCCAACGTGGCGACGCCAGAGGTTTTGGAAACCAAGCGGCTGCTCGCCGAGGGGATGGAACATCACACGGCGGAGGAATTGGCCGGACTGCTCGGGCACGCCGATATGCGAGTGCGCCAGGAAGCGCAGTTCGCCCTCGCCGAGCGGGGCGATTGGAAGACGCTGGCCGGCGCCGCCGCGCACAGCGATCATCCGCTCGCGCGCCTGCACGCGATTTGGGGGCTGGGACAGGTGGCGAACTTCCGCTTCCCCGACGGCCACCCGTTGAATCCGGCGGCGCTCGAACCGGTCGTGGCGCTGCTTGGCGATGGCGACGCCGAAGTCCGCGCGCAAGCCGCCAAGGTCTGCGGCGAGGGGCACGCGGCGAAGGCGTTCGACGGCCTCGTCCGGCAACTTAAAGACGAAAGCGCGCGCGTTCGCTCGTTCGCGGCGATCAGCTTGGGCAAGCTCGGCCGCGATGCAGCGGCGCCGGCGTTGATCACCATGCTGCGGGAGAACGCGGACAAGGACCCGGTCGTCCGCCACGCCGGCGTGATGGGCCTCGTCGGCATCAACGATCTCGATGCCGTCTTGGCCGCCGCGCACGACAGTTCCGCCGCGGTCCGCATGGGCGCGCTGCTGGCGATGCGCCGGCTGCAGCGTTACGAGATTTCACAGTTCCTCAATGATGCGGACCCGGCGCTCGTGCTGGAGGCCGCGCGGGCGATCAACGACGTGCCGATCAATGGCGCGATGGCGGAACTCGCCGCGCTGATCGACCGACCGACCGATTCCGAGCCGCTCCTGCGCCGCGTGCTCAACGCGAATCTCCATCACGGGACCGCCGCCGCCGCCGCCGGGTTGGCCCGGTTCGCCGCCCGCGGCGACGCGCCCGAGAAAATGCGCGCCGAAGCCTTGGACATCCTCGCGGATTGGCCAAAGCCTTCCGGCCGCGACCGGGTGGTCGGCCTGTGGCGTCCCATCGCCGAGAAACGAGATAACAAATGGCCGGGCGACGCCCTGCGGCCCGTGCTCACCGGCCTCTTGCGCGACGCCCCCGAACGGGTCCGTATCTCCGCGACGCACGCCGTCGTCAGCTTGAGCATCGCCGACGCGAACCCGACGCTGGAGGAACTCGTTCGCAATCGCGAACTGTCCGGCTCGGTGCGCGCCGAGGCGCTGAAGGCTCTGGGCGCGGAAAAAGCCCCCAACCTGACGGAGGTGATCAAGTTCGCGCAAACCGACGCGAATGAGACCGTTCGCCGCGAAGCCGTCCGGCTTGAGGCCGAGACGCAACCCAGCGGCGCCTCGGCCAGTTTGCTGGCGGCCCTGGACCATGGCAGCCTTGCCGAACAACAGAACGCTCTGGCCACGCTCGGCACGATCAAGGACGCGTCGGCGGATCGCACACTCGGCGCCTGGCTCGACAAACTGCTGGCCGGTTCGGTGGCGAAGGAACTGCAGCTTGATGTGCTGGACGCCGCCGCCAAACGCACCGCCGCCGATGTCCGCGCGAAGCTGGCCCAATACGTCGCCACGAAACCGAAGGATGACGCGCTGGCCGACGCGCGCGAGGCGCTCTACGGCGGCGACGCCGCGCTGGGCAAGAAGGTCTTTTTCGAACGGCCCGAGGCTTCGTGCGTCCGTTGCCATAAGATCAACGGCGAGGGCGGCGACGTTGGTCCGAACCTGACCGGGATCGGCTCCCGGCAACCGCGTGAGTACCTGCTCGAATCGATCGTGCTGCCCAACAAACAAATCGCCGCCGGTTTTGAGAGTTGGCTGGTCACGATGAAAGACGGCTCCGCGCATGCCGGCATTTTGAAGTCCGAGAACGACCAGGAGGTCGTGCTCAATTCGCCCGAAGATGGCCTGCTCAAGCTGAAGAAAGCGGACATCACCGCGCGCCAAAAAGGCCTCTCGCCGATGCCCGAAGGTTTAGCCACCGTCATCGGCAAACGCGACCTGCGCAACCTGGTCGAGTTTCTGTCGAGCTTGAAGTGAGCGGGCTTGGGCCGGCGTTCTAGCTCGGGTAAGCCCGCGAGAGGGTGGATACTGTCGCGGACGGTCAGCAGTGATCGTTGAGGTGAGAGCGAGGATTGGGCGCGTTTCACCGCACCCTCGGTCACATTGCGGAATTGGAACAAGCCAGTTCGAAGAAAAAAGGTCTAGACTCGATCATAATTGAATGAACCGTTGCCCGGCAAACTTAAGCATTATCCTAATGGCGGCGCTGCTGCCCACCTTGACGGGTGTCTCCCAAGTCTCCACTAACAGTTCCAGCCAGTATGCCTTTGCGACGATGGCCGGGGACCCAACTCTGGCCAACGACGACGGGCTTGGAGCCGCCGCGCGCTTTGATGCTCCGACGGCCCTGGCGACGGACGCCGGCGGAAACTTGTACGTCGCGGACGCCGGCCTCCACACAATCCGCAAAGTGACCCCGACCGGTCTGGTAACGACCCTGGCCGGTCTTGCAAACGTTCGTGGTTGCCTGGACGGCGCAGGGAGCGGCGCGCTATTCTATGGTCCTCACGGAATTGCGGTGGACGGCGCAGGCAACATGTATGTTGCGGATACCTACAACGCGGAGATTCGAAAAATCACGCCAGACGGAGTCGTAACAACGCTCGCCGGAAAATCGAATTCGAATTTGGAATCGGTTGATGGAGTGGGTAGCGTCGCGCGGTTTGCCCGTCCCCGCGCCGTGGCCGTGGATTCTGCGGGCATCCTGTATGTAATGGACAGCTACTTTCCAAGTATTCGAAGAATTACTCCGGACGGCGCCGTGACGACGCTGACTTTCCTTAACGACGCTGGGGCCATACCGCAGGTCAGCTCTCCGATCGCCTTGGCGATTGACGCGGTTGGGAACATGTACTTCACGGACAGCTACTACAATATGGTTCGAAAACGTACGCCGAACGGAGAATTATCCATACTGGCTGGAGATCCGCGCAATTCCGGTGGGGCCGACGGGTCTGGGAGCGCGGCACGGTTCTATGGTCCGCAGGGTTTAGCCGTGGATTCCACCGGCAACGTTTACGTGACGGATGCAGGCAACAATTCCATCCGTAGAATCAAGCCCTCCGGGGAAGTGACAACGGTGGCTGGGCAAGCCGGGGCGGTCGGCAACTCTGACGGGATCGGCAAATCCGCGCGATTCAATAATCCGCGCGGCCTCGTGGTTGACGTTGAGGGAAACATTTATATTGCGGATACCGGCAATCGGGAGATTCGCCGAATCGCGTCGGACGACTCGGTGGTAACCGTCGCGGGCTTTGGCGGCGCTTTCGCGAACGCAGACGGAATGAGTCGTTTCGCGCGTTTTTATCACCCATCCAGCCTGAGCGTGGACGGCGACGGCAACGTGTTTATCGCGGACAGCTATAACCACACGATTCGGAAAATGACCTCCGCAGGATTCGTGAGCACGGTGGCCGGCGCGGCGGGTAATCCCGGAAGCGCAGACGGTGCGGGAGCGACCGCCCGCTTCAACAGTCCCAGAGCCCTGGCGGTGGATCGGAAAGGGACCGTTTATATCGCGGACACGGGGAATAACGCGATCCGATTCGTGACGCCAGACGGGGTGGTATCGACGTTGTCCGGCCTGACGAATGGAGGCGGAGTCACGGTTCATTTTCACAGCCCGACAGGCGTGGCGGTGGACGCCAAAGGCAACCTGTACGTCGCGGACAATAGTTACTCGACCGCCTTTACCGTTGTGAAGGTGACGCCCGACGGCGCGGCGTTGCAGTTCTCTGGCTTTTTCAATCGAGATCTCCCGGAGAACAGCTATCCGACTGGAATTGCCGTGGACAACGTTGGCAACGTCTATGTAGGGGACATCGCGGCCAACTTGGTTTGGAAGATTACCCCAGTTGGCGTGCCAACAGTTCTGGCCGGGCAATCGATTTTCGGCCCGGTTACCGGTGCCAACCTCGGCGCGCCGTTTTATTATCCTCAGGGTCTCGCGTTGGATCGCGCCGGCAACTTATATATCGCAGACGCAGGCAACAATACGATCCTCAGATTATCGCCGGCTGGCAACGCAACGACTATCGGCGGAATTCCTGGTAATCCCCTGAGCGTTGACGGCCGCGGCGCCGCCGCCCGTTTCGATGTGCCGACGGGATTGACGATCGACGGGAATGGCGACTTATATGTTGCCGATGCCGCGAGTGGTCTGATTCGGAAGAGCTCCGCCAGCGGGACGCCGCAGACTATTCCGGTCGCTTTATCAGGAATCGGCGCTCAGTTCAGCAACGGGGCGTTCGGTTTCGAACTTTCTGGCCCGGCCGGCGGCTTGGCTGTGATCGATGCGTCTAGCGATCTTCAAAGCTGGCTACCGATATGGACCAATACCTTCCGCGGTCCGGCATCGTACGGCATCTTTACCTTCAGCGACGCGCAAAACAGTCGTTTTCCCATTCGTTTTTATCGCGCTCGAACGCCGTAGGAACCTAAAGTATAATCGATTGTCGGCTGATTGATCTCGGACAACGGCGTCTGCCTTTGCCATTATGACTCAAATGCTTAATCGTATTCTGTTAGCGAGCTTCTTCGCATCGACGGCTCCCGTTGCCAGAGCGGCCGCCGCGACGAACGAATCTTCTCCGCCGGTCGCGATCAGTCGGGCGGCTTATCATGGCTGGCCGGACGCGCTGATTCTGCGGAGCGCGCAGGCGGAGGTCATCGTCGTGCCCGCCATTGGCCGGGTGATGCAGTTTCAATTCGTCGGCGAGCCGGGGCCGTTTTGGGAGAATCGTTTGCTCGATGGGAAGCCAACCGATCCCAAATCGGCGGATTGGGGTAATTTCGGCGGCGACAAAACCTGGCCCTCGCCGCAGGCCGATTGGGGCAAGGTGACGCCGCGCGGTTGGCCGCCGCCGGTGGCGTTTGATTCGCTCCCCGTGGAGGCCACGACGGAAAACGGTGAAGTCATCCTCACGTCTCCGGTGGACCCGCATTACGGCATTCGCACGAAGCGGCGGATTCACTTGGACGCGGACCGACCTGTTTTGACGATCACGACGACCTTTGACAAAACGCGGGGTGAACCACAAACGGTCGGCGTTTGGGTGATTACCCAGCTTCGCGATCCGTCCTTGGTGGGCGCGCCGATACCCGCGAACACGCGCTTTCCGGCGGGTTACGCCGAGCAATCGGAACGCCCGCCGCTGGGCTTGGCATTTGATGGCCACGTGGTCTCGTTGCGCCGCGATCCCAAGGAACCGCACAAGATCGGGACCGACGCCGGCACGTTGCTGTGGGTGGGCGAACGGCAGATGTTGCGCATCGATTCGCCCCGCGTGACCGGCGCCGAATACCCGGACGGCGGCAGCAGCGCGGAAGTTTACACCGACCCCGACCCGCTCCCGTACGTCGAACTGGAAATGCTTGGCCCGGTGAAACGCCTGGCGGTGGGTGACACGCTCGAACGGACCAACGTCTATACATTGATCCATCGCGGCCCCGGCGATGCCGCGGCGAGCGCGCGGGCGGAACTTCGAGCCCAACCCTTGCGCAAGTAGAGGTAAAAAACCGTCCCGAAGCAGGCGAGCGAGCCGAGCAAGCAGAGCAACACATCGACCGTGTAGTCCATGCTGGCGGCCGTCACGGCGCCGACGCCGCCAGCCGCCTGACAACCGAAGACCGCCCAACCGACGACCGTTTTCGGCGTCGGAGTTGCGTCGCGACTCGCGCGTCTGGTCCGCCCGATTGATCGTTGTATCCGTGGTCATACAATTAAGATAAGGAAGCCGAATCGAAACCGTCATGGTCCAACGTGTTGAGTGACACCTTACCCGCGAGCGAAGCCAGACCAGGGGTCGGTCACAGCGTGTGCTTGACGCGGACGCGGTTCGGGAAAACGCGGGTCCCCGCCAACGTCACGTTGGGCGAGCCGCTGAAATCGGCTTCGCGGAGCCGCGGGAGGCGCGCCAGGAACGGCAGGCCGGCATCGCTGATGCCCAGGCATTCGTAGAACGCGAGCTGCTCCAGTGAGGAGATGCGGCTGAGGAGTTCGAGGCTGCGGTCGGTGATCTTCGTCGCGCCGGCGTAGTACGTTTTCAGGCGGGACAACCCGAGCAAGTGTTCCGTGGCGACGTCGGTGGTATCGCGACAATACATGCACGACAATCCTTCGAGGCCCTGGCAGAGTCCGACGTAGCGGAAGCCGGCGTCGGAAACGTCGATCGGCGTCAGTTCCGCCAAGGCGGGAAACTCCGGCAGGGTTGAAAGGGCCGCGTCATCGACGTTCTTGCAACTTACTGAGAGCGCGCGCAACGCGGGCATTTTGGACAGCGCGATAAATCCGCGCCCGGTCAAGTTCGGGCATTCCCGGCCCCAAAAATGCGCGAGCGTCGTGGAACGGCTTAACGACTCGAAGCCGGCGTCGGTCGCCACCGTGCCTTGGGCCATCAACATGCGCAGTCGCGGCAGCGCCGCGATATGTCGCATGGCGGTATCGTCGCAAAGGGCTCCGCCCCAACCCAACACTCCAAGATTGGGAAGCGACGCCAGCGGCTGGAGGCAATCCGGGGTCACCGCGGTGAGGTGCCAGAAAAAGCGGAGGCCGAAAAGGCCGTCAAGTCCGGCCAGGGCCGCGAGACCGGCGTTGGTGATTGGTCCGTCCAAAAGCAGGTTGTTTGGTTCGGCGGAATCGTTCAGGAGACTGAATTTCAGCTCGCCACCCTGCCACGTCTTGAACGCGGGAATTTCATGGAGCAACGGGAGTCCGGCGTCGGTGAGCAGTTTGCCGGCTTGGAAGTAGCGCAACTTGGTTTTGCCACGAAGGGCGCGGAGCGCGCCGTCGCCGGTCGGCGTCCCCATCAAGTTGACGTTTTCAATTTGATCGCAGCACGCCAGGTGGGCGACACCGGCGTCCGTGATGCCCTTTTGCCAAGTCATTTGAAGCGTCTTGAGTTGGGGGAGATGGCGCAACGCTTCTAAACCGCGATCCGTGAGGCGGCCGCCCGGGTTTTCGCTCAAATGGAGGTATTCCAACTGCGGCATCCGCGCGAGGCACAACAGGCCATCGTCGGTGAGTTGACGGGAGCCACCCAAAGTGAGGCGCGTGACGTGACCCAACTCAGCAACGCGGTCCATCGCGGCATCGGTCATTTGGCCGTTGGCGCTGAGGGCCGTGATCTGCCGCTCCCGCATGACGGCGACGATGGTCTCCCAATCGCGCGCCGAGAGATTACGGCGCGGCTCGATCTGATTTAGCTTCGCATCAATCTGGTACGGCAAGTCGGGCGGTGGAGAGCCGGTCGCGACGGAGGCGGTGAAGGCGCTCCAACTTCCGAAGCCGGCGTCCTGCGCGAGCAATACCTTGGCTTGGGCGAGGCCGAACGCGTTTTTGATCCCTCGGGACGACGCCTCCCGGGCCACTCGCGCACGGCGCCAGACTTCGGCCCGCAAATCTTCCCGAGTGAAGGCGCGCTGGTGGTAGGCATTGAGGCGTTGCAAGGCGGCTTCATCGCCAGTTTCGTAAGCTTGCACAAAGTCCTGCGCCCGGCATTCAAGTTCTTCAACGCCGCGCGGACTGGTCGATCCCTCCGGACCGGGCGTCGGGAGGCCGACCCGCAGCGCCGCGGCGGCTTCAAGCAATCCGCGTTTTTCGGCCAGGTCGGCCGCGGTCAGTCCGGCGCGGTTTTTGAGCGCGGGATCGGCGCCGAGGGAAAGCAGCAGCCGCGCGCACTCCAGCGCTTTTCCTTCGTCGTCGGGCAAACGCATGAGGGGCGTTTCGCCGTCGGAAGAGACGACCTTGGCCAGTTCCGGCTGAGCGTTCAATACCTCACGCAAACGCTTGAGCTTGCCCATGAAAGTGAGGTCCCACACGTCCCGGCTGAACCGGCACAGGAGATCGATCAGGCGGGTTTTTTCGCCCCAGACCGCAAAGCCGAGCGGTGTCGCGCCGAAGTTCGATTCGCGCGCGTCCGGCGCGGCGCCACGGTCGAGCAGCAAGGCCGCGACGGCGGGCGAGTTGGAGTACGCGGCGACGTGCAGCGCGGTTTCGTTCCCGTTCCGCGGGTTCGTCAGGTCAGGCGCCACGCCCAGGTCGAGCAGGAGCGCCACGACGTCGGCGCGGTCCTGCTTCGCGGCGGCCATGAGCGTTTCGGGGGCCAGTAAGTAGTCGGGTTTATCTTTCAGCAGACGCTCGGCCTCGGCGCGATCGAGCCGAAAGCAGGCCGCCTTAAATGGGTCCTCGCCGGTGATTTCGACGCCGCCGGTCTGCGCGCCATAGCGGGCGAGGAGGCGGGCCATTTCGAGCTGACCGCCGCGGAGCGCTTCCTCGTAGAGCGTTCTCTTGGGAAAGTGGGACGAACTCGGCGGCGCCGCGTTCGGATCGGCGCCATGGAACAGGAGCCATTCGGCGAGTGGCCGATCGTCACGTTGCACGGCGCCGTGGAGCAAGAAGCGCGCGCCCGAGCCGTAACCGCCCATGCCCAGCATCTCCCAATTCGGATCGTCCCAATCGGGCTTCCGGCCGGACTTCACCGACTGCTCGTAAATGAGTTTGAGAAACCAGAGAACGTCGCCCCGAAAGTGCGTGTTATAAATGACCTGAAGGTCGTACGGCGCGGCGCCGCGTTCCAAGAGCAATCGGGTCAGCGCGTCCCGCTGCGGATGCGGCGCCCGCCCTTCCTCACCTTCGCCGATGACGCCAACCAGCGGGGTGTAGCGGCTGCTTCCAGCCATGAAGCAGGCGTTCGGATCGGCTCCGTGATCCAGCAACGTCCGCGCGATGGCGACCGCGTTAGCGCTGGCCGCGGCGAGCGGCAGACGGGTGAAGCAAAGAAACAGCAGTGGTTCCCACAGTTTCGGCCCGTTGTTCTTGAACACGTCGTCCGCGCCGCCCGACGCGGCGCGGTCGGGTCCGGCGCCGGAGTATTTTTCCGTGGCCGCCGCCGGGCGTTCCGCGAGGCGGCGCTCGACTTCGGCCAATTCACCGCAAACGACCGCCGTGTAAAGATTCTCGCGGGCCAGCTCGGGATGGCGCCGCAACATCCGCTCGGCGGCGTGGCGGGCCATGCGGTGCGCGGCGCCGCCGCGGATATGGTGGTCGGGACAGGCGTATTCCAGGAACTGCGCCACTCGCTCCGCGTGGCTTTGAAGGGTCGTGGTGGGCGGCGAGGCTAACGATTGCTCCGGGGGCGCCTCGCCTGGGGAGCTCGCGGGCGTTGCGCCTTTCGCGAGCGCTTCGACGTGATTCTTGAGTTTCGGCCAGCTCTCGAACCCGTACTCGCGGGCGATGACGAGCAGCGCGTCGCTGAGGCTTAACCTCGCGCGCTGCGCCTCGAGTTCGTTCCGGGTGGTGAATTTGGGGTGGAATTCCCTGGTCCGGGCGACCGCTTTGGCGTTACCGGACTGATGGGCGATCCGCAAATCCTTCGCCTGGTATTTGAGATGTTCCAGGTTGGGATGGGGCGGTAATGATTTGGATGGCATGACGAACTTCTTTCATTGTGCCTGCCGTCCGCAACTCAGGCAGAAAGTAAGTTCGTGAACTTACGGTTATTTTGCAGGTGGACTTCTGTCCTCTCCGCGGACGGGTTGCGCCCTGTGCGCGGCGAAAAAACTAGATCAGCACGTTTCCCCGCGCAATGCCGAAGTGGCGGGCGGATTTGGGTTTTTACGTCGTTTTGGGAGATGGTTTGCCACGAAATGCAATCGTTCCCGGTCTTACAGACCGGACGGAGTGTTTTGGGCGTTGATTTCCTGGGACTTCGCTTCGCTCCATCCCAGCTATCCCATTGCGGGCTTTCAGCCCTTCTAGCGTGAGGCGCCGCGCAATCCGTGGAGCGAGGTCGCGCAAGGCGCGAACCTGCCGCCTACGCATCGCTTCTTCGCGGCCAGAACCCTTGCGGCGGCGAAGCTCAGAGCGAAAACGGGCGCGCTCCGAGGTCGGCTCGCTCGAATTTAGCGAGCAACGGACAGGACGGCATCTAGCGCGTTTAGGTTCCTTTGGACGCGTGAGTCACCAGGGGAACGCTCGCGCACACTCGCGCGAGCGTGCCTCCGCAGCGCGGAGGCCCTACCAGCGGACCGCTCTCGGAAACTTGTCAATCGACACGGAATCGCCGTTACTGCTTCGATTCTTTGCGGACGATGAAGCGGACGGGAACCGGGCGCGAAAGCTCGCGCTGGAGAGCGACAACCTCTTTTTCGATGGCGATGGTCTCGGTTTCGAGGCGCTTGACGCGCGGGTGCGCGCCCAGGGTCTCATCCAGGCCGCGGCGAACGACGGCTAGTTCATCGCGCACGTCGGTCAGCGTTTTCAACGCATGGCCTTGGGCGTCCCACGGGCCGCCGGGAACCCAGGGATCAGCGGAAGCCGACGCGATATTGATCCCGCGCGAAAGCTCCGCGGCGGTCCAGGCGCCGAGCGGACGGCCACCGGCGCTGATCGCGTAGCGGCCCTCGGGCAGGTTCTTGATCGCGAGCGAGTAACGGTTCAGCTCGTCGCTAATCGGAATGAAATAGCCGTACAACATCCAGAGCGGTTGCAGGTTGAGCGGGAG
>CAZFVY010000042.1:0-54038 GCA_964522665.1 uncultured Verrucomicrobiota bacterium
ACGCGCCACCCGAATGATTGCTTCGACAAATTTTGGCGCATCGTACGTGAAAATTAGCTCAGGGCCGGCGATGTGGTCGATCAAATGCGGATCGACCTTGTAGAGATTCTCAAGGAAAGCCAGAAGGTTATTGATTCCAACGTAGATAATCTTTGGCCGGTCATGGTCTTCCATTCCCAATTCAAGCCGGGCTTCGCGTTCAACTTCCTTTAGAAAGTCCTCTAATTCACGCTCTCGGATAAGAATTTGAGCGGGGACGTCAAGAGATGCCCTATCGCCCTTTTCTTCTCTTAGCTTCTTGAGCATCTTCCGAAGCGCATCATCGATATACACATAAAGCAATCCGACGTGCTTTCTGCAATTAAGGTGGCGTTTTATAACACCACGGTAAAATGTAGCGGCAAGTTCTCTACTTTCCGCCACCTTTCGGACTAAAGAGCCAAAATGCGTGAACACAACCGCGGGAACGACCTGCGTACCCGTTGAAGTTCGTCCCATTTGGGCCGTCCAAGCCTTGGTCGCGTCGTGCGCCGCTTGAGCCACGTTTATCACCACGAATCGTCGCACGACACGGGCAACCTTATGCTTATCCAACACGGACTCTGCCGGGCCGTATTTAAGTTTGCAACGTTCTGGCAACGCCGCGTAGGTGGCTTCATCTATCAGAATGTGGCCGGGGCTGCCTGCCGCCTCGAGTCGCACCGCGTCGATGATCGCGGCGCCCGCGATCCCGCCAAAAGCCTCAGACACGGGACCGGTCGCGATTCCTACCCGAAACCAGAGCGCGTCCCGTTCATCGCCACTTTCATTGGTTGGGTTATTTGCGGCGCTCCACTCGTGGACTGAGACCGCGAGATCATGCGCTTTCGCCGCGCTTTCTAATAAAAGCACGACGCTATCTCCCCCGGTGTTCTTCACGCAGAGTTCCCAATCAAGTCCACGATCCATCAACCCCTGTCTGATCGGCGCTTGAATTCGGCTGTTCAATATGCTGATTGCCTCCGGACCTAACAATGCCTGCAGTCGCACCGCCATCTGACTGTAGCCAATCAGATCGAATTCGATCACTGTTTTCGTCATATTCCCCTTATTAACATCACAACTCCGCCTCTGGCGCGCCGTGGCCAACACTCACGGTATATACCCGTACCAAACCGATGGCCCGCGTGCAGCGAGTGACTAATACACTTACCCTCGCAGGCGTCCTATCTCGACGAATTTTAGATTCCGTTCCCTTGCGGTCTCAGATCAATCTCCACATTACAGGTTCCGAACAGAACGCGAAAACTGCCGAAATGGACCTCTTCAATGGAGATCCAACCGCGGCTTTGATCACGCAGTTTTCGCGAATCACGACGATCAACGTATTCTGGTTTGACCGGCGGTTTGCTTGTGTCCTGTGATTATTTCCTGTGCGGAAGTATGAAGCCTTTAACGCAATTGACAAGAGGATTTTCAACGAAGAAGGCGGATTTTTAAGGAAATGTGGCCGACCGATTCAACACTTTCGGCAGGCACGCGCGCCCTCACAGCATGTATTCTTCGCAAGTTTTGCTGTTATCTGGGATGCCACCCTTCTCTACCCAACGTTCCGCGAGTGTCCCGATACCGGCCAGGTAGCGGGCGTTATCTCATTCACGTCCTCTACGGACATTTCTTCTCCGGGGAATT
Source organism: uncultured Verrucomicrobiota bacterium (assembly GCA_964522665.1). Lineage (GTDB taxonomy): Bacteria > Verrucomicrobiota > Verrucomicrobiia > Limisphaerales > CAZFVY01 > CAZFVY01. The sequence goes on from CAZFVY010000042.1 coordinate 1,672, forward strand.
CCGGATCGGGGCGGAGATCGACGAGCGCGCAGGTTCTGGCCGAACTGGAAGCGACACGCTAAACGGCCCCGCGCAAAAGGGACCTCGACCTGAAAAGAATCACCAGACGCGATGTTCCCCAGGGATTATCGGCAAGTTTTTGGAATTTTTTTTTGGGGGGGGGGATTTGCGCTGTGAGATTCTTGACTGGCGCCAACGGAGCGACGGCCCGCCCAAATCGTCAACAAATTCCTACCGACGTTGGTTTCGATTGACTCAATCCGTTCAAGGTTTCGAAACGTAACAATCACCGCGCTTGAAATGGCGGCGTGTTTCGGCGTAAATTGCGATCACTCTCTAACCCTTGCCGCCCATGAATGTTACGACTTCAGCCCCACGCTTGCTCGCCCTGCTTGCCGTCATCGCCCTTGGCCCAGCCTCGCTCGCCGGGTTCGCGCAGCAACCACCGCCCGGGAAATCCGACGTCGATGTCAACGCCCCAGAGTTCCGTCAACAGGCTGGCCTGAAACCAGAGGGAAACGTCCTCTTCAATGGCTGGGGCATCACCCCGGCCGGTGAAGCGGTCGCGATGAGTGACATGGCGTTGAAACTGGTCATTGCGCCGGACAAGAAAGCGCTCGTCGCGGTCAGCGGCGGTTTCAGCAATCAGGGGTTGACGCTGCTCGACCTCGCGGGCAAGCGGGTCACCCAATACATCCGCTTGGCCGAGGCCTGGAACGGCCTGGCTTTCAGTCGCGATGGCAAGCGCATCTTTGTCTCGGGGGGCGACTCGGGGACGATTCACGTCTTTGCCTACTCCAATGGGGTCGCTTCGACGAATGATCAGCCCGTGCGTCCGGCGACTGACGCGCCAGCGGTTTTCCTGGCGGGCATGGCGGTCCATCCCGATAGCGGCAAACTCTACGTCTGCAACGAGGGCAACCATGAAGTCTGGGTATTGAACGGCGATACCCTCGCGGTGGAAGCTACCATCCCGGTCGGCCAACATCCCCACTCCTGCCTCGTCGGTGCGGATCGACGGTACGTTTACGTAAGCAATTGGGGCAGTCGCAGCGTCAGCGTCATCGAAGTCGAGCGAAATCGCCGCGTGCGTGACATCACCGTCGGCCTGCGGCCCAACGATATGGCGCTGGCGCCCGACGGCCGCATGTTTATCGCCTGCTCGGGCGACAACACGGTTCACGTCATTCTCACGAAAGCCCTGGAGAAAGCCCCGGACGCAGCCAGTCCCGCGCGACGGCTCTGGGAGGGGACGCGGGAGATTATCTCGACCTCGCTCTACCCCCAATCACCGGAGGGCAGCACGCCCGACGCGTTGGCCGTCTCGCCTGATGGCAAGACGCTGTTCATCGCCAACGCGGACAACAATGACGTGATGGTGGTCGATATCTCCGACCCGAACGTGTCGGCCGCGAATGGATTTATTCCGGTCGGCTGGTATCCGACCGCGCTGGCCGTCAGCCCCGATAACGGCACGCTCCTGGTCGCGAACGGCAAAGGCCTCCAATCCCGCCCGAACGCCCCGGCGCAACTCCCGGACCCGCGCAAGCTGCACAAACCGCCGGCGTTCGATTACATCGGCCGAATCTTCGTGGGATCGATCTCGTTTATCGCTCGGCCGGATGCGACGCAGATGGTGGCGTACACGCGGCAAGTCCGGCGAAACTCCCCCTACACGCCGGAGTCGCTGCATTCGGCTCCGATCAAGAGCGACACCGTGATTCCCGATCAGGTCGGTCAACCGTGCGCCATCAAATACGTGCTCTACATCATCAAGGAGAATCGCACCTACGACCAGGTGCTCGGCGATTTCACGGACGCTCAAGGCAAGCGCGCCGGCAACGGTGATCCCGCCCTGGCGATTTACGGTGAACCAGTCACGCCGAACCATCATCAATTGGCGCGGGACTACGTGCTGCTCGATAACCTCTATTGCAACGGCGAAGTGAGCGTGGACGGTCATAGCTGGTGCGACGCCGCCATTGCGACCGATTTCAATCAACGCTCCTGGATCATGTCCTACTCGAAGCATGGACACCTGCCCGGGAACGAAGAAATGGAGAACCCCGCCGAGGGTTATCTCTGGGACCTCTGCCATCGTCACGGGCTAAGCTACAAAAACTACGGCGAGGGCGCGCAGCGGGTCCCGTCGTCAAGCCGCGGTAAATGGACCGGCGACCGCGACATGGATCGCGTCAAATGGTGGATTGATGACCTCCACGCCGCCGAGGAAAGCGGGAAGCTGCCACGGTTTACGATCATGTCGCTTGGTGAGAATCATACCAAAGGGACCACGCCCGGGGTCAACACGCCGGACGCCTGCGTCGCCAGCAACGACATCGGGTTGGCCCGCATCGTCGAAGCCGCCAGCCAGAGCAAGTTCTGGAAAGAAATGGCGATCTTCGTGATCGAAGATGACGCGCAAAATGGCCCGGACCATGTCGATGCCCATCGCACGGTCGGATTGGTCATCAGTCCATTCGTGAAGCGCCATTCGGTGGATAGCACGCTTTACACCACGGCCAGCATGGTGCGCACGATCGAATTGATTCTGGGTCTGCCACCGTTGACGCAGTACGACGCTGGCGCTACGCCGATGTTCAATTGCTTCCAAAAGACGCCCGAGCTTGCGGTCTATCACCCGCTCGCGCCGAAAGTCGATCTGTTCGCCAAGAACACCGAAAAATCGCCCTTCGCCAAAGAGTCGAAACGGATGGATTTTCGTGAATACGACCGGGCGCCGGAGGATGAGTTGAACCGTATCCTCTGGTTCACCGCCAAAGGCGCGGATGTCCCGTACCCGACGCCGATCCATCGGGTGCTCTTCACCAGAGAGTAACGTGGGTAATTCACGGCGGTCTCCTTGGGTTGTCGTCGTCCAACGCAAGCTGCGGTGAGGTGAAATCAGATTAACACCGGCCATCCGTGCTTGCGTCCGGGAAAGCGGAGTTCATATACTTTCCGCACGAAAACTATGAATTCTACTCCTATTCGTGTAGCGGTCACCGGCGCTGGCGGTCAAATTGGTTATGCCCTCCTCTTTCGCATCGCCTCCGGCGCCGTCTTCGGCCCGCAACAGCCCGTCATTCTTCATCTGATCGAAATTGAACCGGCGCTGCCGGCGTTGAACGGCGTCGTCATGGAATTGGACGACTGCGCGTTTCCGCTCCTCAAGGGCGTGGTTCCGACCGCCAATTTGGACGAAGGCTTTCGCGGCGTGAACTGGGCTTTGTTGGTCGGCAGCATCCCGCGCAAGGCCGGCATGGAGCGGAAGGATCTGCTCGGCATCAACGGCAAGATTTTCGTCGGTCAAGGTCAGGCCATTCAGAAAAACGCGGCGAGTGACGTCCGCATTCTCGTCGTCGGGAATCCATGCAACACGAATTGCCTCATTGCCCGAAACAATGCCTCGGCGATCCCGTCGGACCGATGGTTCGCCATGACCCGTCTCGATGAGAATCGCGCCAAGTCCCAGCTCGCCAAGAAAGCCGGCGTCGATATCACCGCTGTCAGCAACGTCGCGATCTGGGGCAATCACTCGGCCACGCAATTTCCGGACTTTACCAACGGCAAGATAAATGGCCAACCGGTTACGTCGGTCATCAAGGACGAGGCGTGGCTCCAGGGCGAGTTCATCTCCACTGTCCAGCAACGCGGCGCCGCGGTCATCAAAGCGCGCGGTTCCTCCAGCGCCGGCAGCGCCGCCAACGCGATCATCGACAGCGTCACGTCCATCGTTAATCCCACCGCCCCGGGGGACTGGCACAGCGTTTGTGTTTGTTCGGACGGCAGCTACGGCGTGGACGAAGGGCTGATTTGTTCCTTTCCGGTGCGCAGTGATGGCCAGAAATTGACCGTCGTTCCCGGCCTGCCCATCAACGAATTCAGCCGCGCGAAGATTGACGCCACCGTGAACGAATTGAAGGAAGAACGCTCAATGGTCGGTGAATTGCTCCCGAAAGGTTAAGACCGACGTTAGCGACGCTCGTTGTATGCGGCTTGGGAGTATTTCTCGACCTCCAGGCTCCGGGCGCGGGCCAGAATCGAACCGGTGATCTCGTACGGACGCCAGAGGACATTCCACCGGCTCGTCGCGAGCTTGCAGAATACGATCTCCCATGCCGACCGCTCTCCGGCGGCCTCCGGTGGCTGGATCGACCCCTGGATAAGCAGCCCGTTGCGGGAGCGACGCTGCGCGGCGCCCGCGATCTTCTGACCATTCAACACCACGTCCGCCTCTTCCGCGCCGATAAAACATCGACCGGGAATGCCGCCCTCCGCGGCGGTAGAGAGCGCGGCCAAGACGCCCAGCTCCTGAAATGCCGCCGCGACCCAATCGTGAACGCGGCAGTAGCTCGCCCGGGCCGACAATCGATACCACTCGTGCGAAGTCGGAAATACCAGACTATAGGTCCAATCATGGGAATGAGGCACCAAACCACCGCCCGTAGGCCGCCTGATTAGCGGCCGGAGCTCGGTGCCCGCTGACGCGTCGCTCGACTTTTGAAAATAGCCAAAAGTAGCGGCCGCAGCCGACCAGCCGTAGAACCGCAAGATTGGCTCCGATGACTCCGGGGCCGCCTCCAAGAGCGCTTCGTCGAGCGCCATGTTAAAGGCTGGTGAACTAACGGCGCGATTTATCACCCGCCAAGTTTGAAACTCAAGATGCTCCATTCAAGCCATCGGCTTCGGCACGGCCTCCCGACTTGGACAGAGCGCGCCGATTTCGCAGCCAGCACAATCCGGTTTACGCGCGAAGCAACGCCTCCGCCCGTGCCAAATCAGCCAATGGCTAAATCGGGTCCACTGGCGCCGGGGAATTAGCTTTTGCAGCGCGGTTTCGATTTTATCGGGAGCAGTGTGTCGCGTGAACCCGAGTCGTTTGCAGAGACGGGCGACGTGGGTGTCCACGACAACTCCATCATTAATACCAAAGGCATTTCCCAAGACCACATTCGCGGTCTTGCGACCGACCCCGGCGAGTTCGACCAATTCAGCCATGGTCCGAGGAACTTCCCCGTGATGCTTCTCAACCAGCAGGGCGCATGCGGATCGAATGTTTTTCGCCTTGTTCCGAAAAAGACCAATTTTCCTCAGATCATTCTCCAGCGCCGTAATGTCGGCGCACGCGTAATCCTTTGCCGTCGGGTACTTCCGAAAAAGCTCCGGTGTAACTTGATTTACCAATTTGTCGGTGCATTGAGCGGACAGAATCGTGGCGATAAGCAATTCAAGCGGCGTCCGGTAAGTCAACTCACAATGAGCGTCTGGATACGCTGCCGCGAGTAGTCGGCAGATTTCAGAAGCTCGTTTATCGAGTGGCGTTCTATTGTTCACGCGTTGGGCGACACCGCTCCGCAACGACGCGGTTCGAAGCGCCCGACAATTTGGCCTTCACCTGCGCGGGGTCCGGTTGGAATCGTTCCGTTTGCGGATTCACAGGATTTAAAAAGGCGAAGTGGAGGAAGTCAACGACTTCCTCCACTCAGCGTGTTCAGAGATTAATTCGCAACGGTCTTACGGAAAGAGCACGCGGAAGAACTTACCCGGAGTGCTCTTGGTCGCGGTGTCAATAAAGCTCACGACACCCGAGGCGGGCACCGTGTTTGTGGAGACCGGGATCCAGCTCTTCAGGTCCGTCGAACTCTGGATAATGATCGTGATTCCGGGCGTCGCATTGAAGCCCAAGGTGAAGTTTCCGCCGGTGGTTCCGCCGCCGCCGGTGCTGCCGCCCGTAATAACCGGCGGAGCCGCGGTAACCGACAACACGAAGCTCGTGCTGGCCGTTCCGTTGTTTCCGTCCGTGACCGTCAACGTGATCGTGGCACTGCCATTCTGCGAGGGAACCGGCGTTATGGCAACCGTGCGGTTGGCGCCCGATCCTCCAAAGACGACGTTAGCCGCCGAAACGAGGGCCGGGTTCGAAGACGAAGCGGACAACGTGAGGCTGCCAGCCGCGGTTTCCTTGTCACCCACCGTCACCGGCAGGACCACTGAGGCGCCCTGCTTGATCGTCACTGGCAAGACCTGCGAGATCGTCGGCAGCGTATTGGTGAACAGAACGTTCAGCGTGAAGCTGTTCGTCGCGCTCAACGTTCCGTCCGAGACGACCAAGCTGATCAGGGTCGCGCCGAATTGATTCGCCAGCGGCGTGATCACCAGCGACTGGTTGGTCGTGCCCGTGCCATTCAGTGCGAGATTCGCGCCAGCATTCGGCACCAAACTGGTGTTCGATGACGAAGCGGACACGGTCAAGGCCGTGGCTGGTTTGGTGGACGAGCCGACGGTGAAGTTTACCGTTGCGCTCGTATTCTCAAAGATGCTGACCGTCGCAATCGCTGAGATCGTCGGAGCGGTCGGCACGAAGTTCACCGTAAGCGGGATGATGCTGGTCGTCAGATTTACCCCGTCATAGACGCCGAGGGTAATGTTCGCGGTTCCCAGCTGATTGGCGGCCGGTGTAATCGTCAAGGTGCGATTCGCGCCCGTGCCGGTCACAACCAAGCCTGAGTTAGGCACCAGCGTGGTGTTCGATGAATTCGCCACCGTGATGAGGCTGGCAATCGGCGTGTCAACGTCCGCAATCGTGAATGGCACGGTCACCGCCGTGTTTTGGCCGGTGCTCACGCTACCCGGCAAGCCAGCGATGGTGGGCGGCTGATCGACGAAGTTAACCGTCAACGCAACCTGGTTGCTTACGGTCGAAACGGAGTCGGAAACTGTGATGGTAATCACGTTCGTTCCAGACTTGTTAAGCGCCGGCGTAATCTTGAGGGTTTGGCTCGCGGTGCCAGCTCCGGTCAAGACCAAACCCGACGCCGGAACCAAGCTCGTATCCGATGAGCTTACGCTAACGAACAAGTTCGCGGCGGTATCGTCAGCATCCGCAACGTTGAACGGAATGGTTACGGTACCGTTTTCCGCCACATTCGTGCTCGCGACCAATCCAGTGATGGCGGGAGGCAAGTCAACGAAGTTAACCTGTACTCCGAAGCTCGTGCTCACGTTGTTCACGCCGTCCGAGACGGTGATCGTAAGCGCGGCGACGCCAAACTGACCACTGGCAGGGGTCACGGTCGCCACGAAGTTGGTCCCCTGCAACGCGATTGAGACGTTGCCAGCCGGGATCAGCGTCGGGTTGGACGAGACCACAGTGAACGTCAGATTCGTCAAGGCCGTGTCCGGATCGGTTACACCGATCAGGACCTGCGCCGAGCTATATTCGTTGATGCTGATATTCGCAATCGGCGTCACCGTTGGGGCGATGTTCACGAACGCCACGCTTACTTGGAAGACGTTCGTGGCGGATAGCCCACCACCGTCCGTGACAACCAAGGTCACCTGGCTCTTGCCGAACTGATTCGCTGCCGGGGTAACCGCGAGTGTGTAGCTTGTGCCGGCGCCCGTGACAACGACGTTGCCGGTCGGCAACAACGTGGTGTTCGTCGATTGGACCGAGAACGTGAGCGCGCCGAGCGCGCCAGTCTCCGCGTCCCCGGCGGTGAACGGAATATTGATCGAGGTATTCTCGTTGATGATGACGTTCGGGATCGACGAGAGCGTTGGCGGTTGATCCACGAAGGTCACGTTGACCACCACGTTGTTGGTGATGGTGACGACCCCGTCGGAGACAATGATGCCGACCGTGCTGCTGCCAAACCCAGGAGCGCCGGGTTGATTCAATCCGGGCGTGATCGTAACGGTTCGGTTCGCGCCACTGCCGCTGAATACCACGCCAGCGGTCGGAACGACCTGCGGATTTGAAGAGATTGCGCTGAACGTCAAGGCACTCAAGGCGACTCCACCATCCGCGACCGTGAAGGGCACGGCGACTGGAGTATTCTCAGCAGTCGTCACCGTCGCGGGCAAACCGCTGACCGTCGGGGCCGCCGTCTGGAAGCTAATCGCCCAGCCACCCTGAATGGTTCCAGAGCTGTTGAGCGTATCATCTTGAACGTAGAGCGACCACGTGCCGTTCGGATTAGTTCCGTTGAAGGCGGCCATGCCAACTCCGTAAGGAGCCGCGGGCGCCGGCGAGGCGAATGTGAATGATCCCGACCCGATGGTCGGCTTAAAGGTCCCGCTGACCCAACTGCTCGAAAGGTTATTACCTGTCCCGAGCGAGCTTGACGCCGAGTCGGAAATGGTCAACCAGGCAGTCGCCGGGAGGATTCCCCCGGTGTGGGCGAGGACGACAGCGTTGCTGCCGGTCGGTCCAACCAACAGAATGTCCACATCATTCGGGAAGGCGTGGCTGATCCCGTTCAATGTAACGGTCACTCCGGTGATATTACCCACAACGCCCGAGACCGAGATCGTCGAAGGATACGGAGTGGCTTTAGCCAAGTCATTGATCGTAATCGCAGCGCCACCATTGTCGAACACTGGGTTCGTGGAAGGCAACACCGTTACGAGGAACTTGCTCGTGGCGCTGGTCAGACCGTCCGAGACGGAGACCGAGACACTGGCGGTGCCACCGATGGTTCCGGCCGGAACCACCATGATCGTCCGGTTGGCGCCACTGCCGCCCAGGATGATGTTGCTAGACGGGATCAGGGTCGGATCGGATGAGGCCGCAGTCACCGTCAACGTCTGACCAGCAGCCGCTGGATCGTTATCGCCGATCGTGAACGCAACTGCCGCAGTCGGCACTTCCACTGTGGTGGTTTGCGCTGGGATAGCGGAAATCGTCGGCGGATTATTGACGAATTGGACATTGAACGGCAGCGCGGCGGTTTGAGTTCTCAAATCCTCATCCGTGACCGTGATTCGGAGCGTATTGGTCCCGAACTGGTAGAGGGCCGGCGTCACGGTCAGAATCGCGTTTGTACCCGCGACACTCCACGTGAGCACGCCACCATTCGTCGTGACCACCACACTGCTATTCGGAGCGCCGACCGATAGGTTGGCGATATTGACCGGAATCAGACTCGGAACGTCTGAAGTGATTGTGAAGGTCAGATTGCTGGAGGTGTCATCACCCACCGTGAACGGAATCTTAACGGTCGTGCTCTCGGGCAGGCTGTTGGTACCGGACGGAAGCGCGCCGAAGGCGGGACGAGTCTGAATGTCCAACGACCAACCGTTGGTGATATACCCGTCGTCACCCGGCGCTTCATCCTGAACATATAGCGACCAAGTCCCATTGGGATTGGTGTTCCCGAACGCGCTGAAGTTCACCGGATATGGCCCGCTCGGAGCAGGCAGCGGGAAGGTGTAACCGACCGCGCCAGGCCCCGTTTTGCCATCGGTAGGCTTATAGGTGCCGGAACTGATCGACGTAGCTGAGGACAGTCCCGAGGCGGCCGAGTCGTCAAACGTCAGCGTCACGCCACCAACGTTGGTGATGTTGAAACCGTTGCCGACATGGCCGAACAGCAGAACTTTCTGACCTTGAGGTCCGACCAACAGTGCATCCACGTCCTGCGGGAAGCTGTGTTTGAAGCCGGTAACCGTGGCGGTCAAGCTATTGATGTTGCCGTAGAGGCCCGACACAAGGTTGGTCGAGGGATATGGCACCGAAGCTTGATTGTCCTTGATCGTGATCACGTTCGTGTTCGCGAAGATGCGATCGGTGGAAGGACGAACCGCGACGGTAAACGTGACCTTCGAGGTCGGGAATGGCGTGACCGGATCTTTGACTGTCAACGTCACAGTAACTGGGCCAACCAAACCGGCTACTGGCGTCATGGTCGCAGTCCCACTCGTGCTTCCAGGAACGCCTGAAATACTTACACTTGGAATGATTGTGCTCGGACTACCGCCAGCGTCGGTCGTCGTGGCCGTGACTGTCAATGTAGTCGGCGTCTCCAAATCGCCGACCGTAAATGGCACCGCTAGAGCTTTGCCGCCGGTCGTCGTGTAGGAGGTACCGCCAGGCAACGAGATGGTCGGTGTCTGGTTGACGGTATTGATCGTCAGATTGAAGGTATTGCTTACCGCTCCGGCGCCAATCAGGTTCACGCCGTTATTGGTGGCGAATACCGTGATTTGGAGCGCCCCAGCGGCGTTCGCGACGGGCCTCAATGTGAGGGTGTAGTTGGTCCCGCTACCGCTGATGACCAAGCTATTGGTATTATCATTCTTGACCAGCGTAGCGTCGCTAGAACCAGCGAAGATGTTGGCCGCCGTCAGCGTGTCATCCACATCGGTAACATTGAACGGCAGAACCAGCGTCTGGTTTTGGAGGATCGTCTGGTCGTCCAAGCGGGTGATGACAGGCGGCTGGTTGACGAAGCTGATGTTCGCGGTGAAGGTGGCGCTCGCTGTGGCGTTGCCAGTCCCATTGATGGTCGGGTCGGTCACCGTAACAGTAACCGTAGTGTTGCTGCCGAAGACGTTCGGCTGACCTTTGTAGGTTAGGGATCGGACGCCGCCGGCGCCGGAGAACACGAGGTTCGTGTCATTGATTAGCGCCTGGTTCGAGGAGTGCCCTGAAACCGTCAGGTTGGCAGCCGAGGTATTCTGTGAAGCGACCGCGAAAGGAATCGCGATTGACGTGGTATTTTCGGCCGTGGTCGCCGCCGTCCCGGGCAAACCGGTGATGGTGGGCGCGGGAGCCAAGTTCAGGATCCAGCCGCCGCTAATCACTCCCGTGACACTGGCGGCGGAATTATCAACGATATACAGCGACCAAACGCCATTTGGAGCCGTGCCCGTCAAGGCAGACAACGTGGCACTGTAGGGTCCGGAAGGAGCGGGCGACGGGAAGGACACCGTCTCATTGTCGTTAGCGGTGAAGTCGCTCGGCTTGTAGGTGATGTAGGGCTGTAGAATGTTGGTTGAAACAATCTGGGCGGCGAAAGGCAGCGAGTGACCGCTGTCATCAAAGGTCAGACGCGCGTTGTTGATCGCGAAGGACCCGCCTGCGTCAGCCATCAAAGTCACCGCTTTGCCAGAGGGTGATACGAGGAGTATGTCCACGTTGTCCGGCAAGGGGTGAGTAAAGCCAACCAAGGTCACCGAGGCATTGCCGACCGTCCCACTCAGGCCCGAGACCGTGATGGTGGAAGGATAGGGCGAGGCTTTGGCGCTACCGGTGATGGTGATTGGATTATTGGTATTCGAGAACACCGAGGCCGAAGGAGCTACGATATTAATCGTCAACTTATTGCTGACCGTGGCGCCGTTTCCGTCTGTGACGAAGATGTTGACGTCGGCGGTACCGGAGGCAACAAACGAGGGATAAACCACGAAGTCATGCTTGGTCGAATCGGACTCGTTGATCAGGATGATGTTCGAGTTGGGAATCACGCTCGGGTTGGACGAGGTGGCGACAATCGTGAGTGATTTCGCCGCCGTCTCTACGTCTCCGACGGTGAACTGCCAAGTCGAGGAGGCCGTCCCGGCGGTGACGTTCGACACGGCGCCGAACGTGAAGTTGTTGGCCGTAAGTGTCGGCGGATTATTGAGGAAGGGCACTTCCAACGTGAACGTTTTCGATACTGCGGCGTTCACGCCGTCACTCACCACGACGCTATAGATATTCGTCCCGAACTGATTGGTGGCGGGCGTGAGCGTCAGGGTCTGCGCTCCACCGGCTCCAGCGAAGACGGCTTTGCCGATCAACGGCGATGTCGCGGGACTCAAGCTTGGCGTCACGGTATCGCTGATTTCGGGATTGGTGACCCCGAAGTTCAGCACCGCGGTGTTGACCGTGGCGGGAATGCTGCTGACATTTTGAGTTGAAATCACCCGGTTGGTGGCCAGCGTAATGACCGGCGGCTGGTTCGAGAAGGCAACGCCGAGCGTGAAGCTCGAGGTCGTGACTCCTCCCAAGACCGTGTCAGTAACGACGACGGAGAAACCACCGTTGGTTCCAAATTGATTCGCCGCGTTTGTGATCGAGAGCAGCGCGTTCGCGCTACCCGCGGCCAGATTGGTCAGCGAGGCGCCGTTCGCCAGAGTCCCTACCCCCGGAACAGAAACCGCGATGTTGGCCGAGGGCACAAGCGCAAGGCTGCCAGAGGTCACACTGACGGTCAGATTTGAGAGCGCAGTGTTGGCTGAACCGATGGTGAACGGCACGCTGATCGGTTGATTTTCTATCATGCTTACCGTCGCGGGGATCGAGGTGATCGCCGGAGCGGTTTCGATGATCAGAGACCAGCCATTGGTGATGTACCCTGAATCAGGCGCGGTATGATCAATCACATAGAGCGACCAGATACCATTTGGGTCAGTCCCATTGAATGGCGCGAAGGTCGCCGTATAGGGACCAGCCGGGGCCGGCGACGGGAACGACGTAGCGGCCGGATCGGGGGAAACGGGCGGATACGGGGAACTCGTTCCGGGCGTGCCGCTGTAGTTGCTCGGGAGGTAGTCTCCAGACGTAAGCGTGCCACCACCGTTTCCGAACGGCAAAGCGGTCGAGGACAACGGATCGAACTGGAGCCGAACATTACTGATGGCGTACTTGCCGCCAGCGTCGGCCATCAGGACAGCCTTTTGTCCTTTTGGTCCGACCAGGAGGACTTCAATGTCCTCTGGGAATTGATGGGTGACTCCATTGAGCGTTACCACGGTGTCGATGAGCGTGCCAGCAACGCCAGAGACGGCGATTTGTGACGGATATGGGGAAGCGATGGCATTATCGTTGATAATGATGACATTCGTGTTCGCGAAGGCACTGTTGATGCCGGACAATACAGTGTTCGTGAAGGAGGTGGATACCTTGTTCACGGCGTCAGCGACGGTGACGGTGATCTTGGCGCTACCCGATTGGATGATCGAGGGGATCAATTGAATCGTACGGCTCGCGCCAGAACCACCAAGGATGATATTGTTGACCGGGTCGTTGGGGATCAGCGACGGATTGTCCGAAACGGCCGTGACCGTAAGACTGCCAACGGGCGTGTCAATGTCACCAACCGTAAAGGGAATCACGGAACTCGCGAAGCCCGCATCGGTCACGATATTCGCGATGCTCGAGATTGTTGGCGGCTGATCGACAAATGAAACCGTCAAAGTGAACGTACTGGTCGAACTGTTGGCAAATCCATCGGTAGCCGTGACAGTGATCGTGCTCGTTCCGTTATTGGGCGTATTGGCGTTGTTAGCCGGCGTGAGCGTGAGCGTTCGGGAGCCGAGCGTTCCGCTGAGCGCCAAGGCGGTGCTATTGTTAGGAACCAGCGCTGGATTGGAGGAGGTGGCGGTTACAGTCCAATTGTTCGCCAATGTTTGGTCGTCGCCAATGGTGAACTTGACCACTAACGGACTGTTCTGTTTCGTCGTATAGGCGTTGGTCGCGAAGGTCACAACCGGGGCCGTGTCCAAGCTGATGCTCCAACCTCCGGCGATGCTACCTGACTGGGCCGACAGGTTGGTTACATAGAGCGACCAGACACCGTTGGGGCTGATGCCGTTGAACGCGGCAGCCATGGAGCCAATATACGGTCCGGCAGGAGCGCCAGGCCAGCTTGGGGAGGGATCACTATTCACCCCGGTGTAGTCAGCCGAGTGGAAAATCCCGGAGCTCAGAGGTCCGGCGTTGGAGAGCACCCCACCGTCGTCTTCAAATACCAGTACCAAATCGGCGATGGGTGATGAACCACCGGCGTCCGCCATGAGAATAACTCCTTTGCCATTAGGACCAACCAAAAGGGCATCCACGCCCTTCGGAACCTTGTGCGAAATGTCGTAGAGGGTCGCGGAGAAGTCGCTGATCTTGCCAGCGACGCCAGAAACCGTGATGGTTGAGGGGTAGGTGCTGGCGCCGCCATTGCTGGGGATGTTAAGCCCAACAGTGTTGGCGTAAGTCGGGTTAGCCTGACCGGGCACGACGACGTCGAAGGTGATCGTCGTTATATTATTGCTCGCGCCGCCATCGTTGACGGTCACGGTGATGGTGCTGGTACCGCTTTGGCTGGCGGCCGGGAAGACCGTCAAGGCATCGTTGTAAACCGCGGGATAAACTCGGCCGAAGTTCAACAACTTACCGTAGCTCAGCGTGGCGTTCGGGATGAGTTTGTCGTTCGACGAGCCAATGGTAACGGTCAAAGGCTGGACGGCCTCTTCGACGTCAGAGATAATGATCGGAATGGTGAGCGGATCACCACCGGTTGTAGTCTGTTTCGGGACGAAGGCGATGATAGGGGCCTGATTGACCGCGTTCACCAGCAGCGAGAAACCAGAAACAGGCCCGGCTACGCCGGTCACGGTATCCGTGCCGGTAACCGTGATAGAAATTGGTCCGGTAATGGCGGTGTTTTGATTTTGAGCGGGAACCACGACAACATTGCGACTGCCACCGGTTCCGACGACCGAGATATTCGCGTCGGGAACGATCGTTTGATTACTGGAGTGTGCGACAAATGTAACGTTGTTGACCGAATCAACGACGTCACCGAGGTCGAGATGCACTGAGATCGAAGTGGCACCGGAAACCAAGCCATTCTCCTGGACTGATTGCGTGCCGATGGCGCCGAACCCGGAGTACGGGGTGGGCAGGAAGGTCAAACTCCAGCCGCCACCGAGGTTACCGACCGTGGTTCCGAAAGACGAAAGATCATCATACAAATAGAGGGTCCAAGTTCCGTTCGGATCGAGTTGATTGAACGTGCTAAGACTGGTCAGGTATCCGCCGCCGGGGGCCGTGGGAGCAGGCGGCGGCATCGTGAAGGTGGACGGAGTTCCGAAAAGATTGGCAGGAATGTAAGTTCCATTCGTTAACGGTGTGCCATTAGGCAGCGCCGCGCCGAGTAAACCGTCAAAGGTCAACTCACGGTGAACCAATGGAGAGGTGTCGCCGGGGTTACCCATGAGCAACACGGTCTGGCCAGCGGGTCCGACAAGGAGGGCGCTCACCAAGTCGCCGGTTGGGTGGTTCAAATCCGCCAGTTTCACAATTACTTTTCCGGCCGTTGATGGAACTCCGCTCACGGCGATGGTCGATGAAGTGACCGTCTGACCAATGATATTGAGATTGGTGACATTGGCGAATTGGGGCGCGTGATTGGTAGGACCCGTCACGTTGACGGTGAACGAAGTCGTGTTCGTGCCCAAGTTCTGGTCAACCACTTGCAGCGTGATTACCGCCGTACCGGTCGCCACGCCCAATGGCGCGACGATGAGCGAGTTGGTTCCGTTAGCGTTCAGCGGACCGAAGAAAACGTTGGTGCTGGGAATTACGCTTGGATTACTGGACGACGCAGACACGGTCAACAGGTTCGGGGCGGTTTCGATATCGTTGATCACGTAGGGAACGTTGGTGCTGATTGCGCCAGCAGTGATCGCTTGATTCGGAACCGATGTCCCAAAGGTCGGTTTATTATTAACGAAAAGGACGCTAAGGCCGAAGGTGCCGCTGGTCGTGACCCCGGTAACATTGTCCTTCACGCTGATGGTAATAGGCGTGGCGTTCGTGCCAACACCGCTTACGGTTCCAGAGGTTGAATTGGTGCTGTTCGCGCGGTTCAAGTTCGGGGTCACGTTAAACGTGTAGCTTCCGTTCGAGCCGGAGACGCTCATGTTGGTGTTCGAGACCAACGTGGTGTCACCCGAAGTGAAGGTGATGGTCAGGTTGCCCGAGTTGAGCTTGTTGGGATCGCTGTCGGCGATGTTGAACGGAATCGAGGCCGCGACGTTTTCGTTCAGCGAAACGGTTGAAAGTCCGGTAATGACCGGAGTGGTGTCGATGTTCAAGGTCCAACCCGTGGCGATGCTGCCGGAATTGCCGACAAAATCATCAAGGACATAGAGCTTCCAAACGCCGTTCGGGGTTGATCCGGTGAAGCTGGAGAAGGCTGCGCCGTAAGGTGGCGCGGGCGCCGGGGAGGGAAAACTGGGAGCGGACTTGCTCATGGCGGTGTTCAGATTGGACGGCTGAAACACACCAGAACCAGAGATCGCCTGGTTTACCACAAAGACGTTGGTGGCGCTATCGCTGAACGTCAGGTTCAGCTTATTGATCGGCGTGCTGCCACCGTCGGAGGCCATCAAGACGACGCTGGCGCCGCTTGGACCAACCAGTAATACCTCGATGTCACTCGGATAGGAGTGGGTGACTCCGTTCAGCGTGACGGAGAGACGGGTGATCTGGCCACTCAAACCAGAAGTGGTGATCGTCGACGGGAACGGTGATGCCACCGTATTGTCGTTGATCGTAATCGTCGCGGGGTTGCTGAATGCCAACTGCGCGGTCGCAGCCAGGTTAAATAAGAGCAAACTTATCCCGGCCAAAACCCATACTCCCAAACGATACGTTGGATCAATTTTGGTATTACTATTCATGGTTGATTTTCTGGTTATTATCTTCGTATTTTTTGAGTAAATTGAGTTGGTAATTCACTTTTGAAGGTGCATCCTACGGTTTCGAATTGCGGGATTGCAACAAAAAAGTAGAAATTTGTCGTGTAAGCATTTAAGCGCAGGATGCTTTTGCGTAAAAGCCGTCGTCGATTCCACGCGCCTCCCACTTGGTCAGAACGTCGGGCGGCCAAGAAGAAAGCCAGCGGCAGCCACCTCCGCGACCCGAGCATATTCGGCGGTCGTCGGAAAAATCAATCCCCCCCGCGCTCGCCATTGCAGCGTTAGATTCTATTGTAGTTCGATGCACAAAATAAGCCTGCTGGAAGAACATAAAGCGTGTACGGCGTTCTGGCAAGCACTTTTTGTCATTTTTCGGCGCTTTCGGCTCGTTCGATGCTTCTCCTTTGACGGGCGCCGCCCGAATCGCGGCGTTCCGAATTTCGATTCGGCAAGAAAAATGCTGCCTCACTTTTTCAAATAACCAGCCTCGCTTCGTCGCCACCCGGTTACGCCGGCGCGATGCGGCTCGCCGCGCAACGGTCGCCGGCGGTTTCGTGGGTCAGGCTCAGCGTGGTGGGAATCATCAACGATCCGCCGCCGGTCATTCCCACCGAACTGAAAATTGTGCTTGCATCACCCGACGTTAATACGTGAAATCCGCAGCCTTGAAAGCAAAACGCAGCGCGCCCGACGCCGGGCGGTACGGGACGGCCTTCGTAAAGCCCGCGTTGGCGGGTCGGATTCAGCCCCGCCGCGTCGCGCTCGATCACGACTGGCGAACGGCGGCGCGGTGGGTGATGGCGCTGGGGGTATTCGTCGGGGGGCAAAGCGCCAGCCGCGCGTTTGAAGCGTCTGACTTGCTCGCATTTCGCACGGGGCCATTGCTCGTACGGCCGCAATTGGCGGAAACCGAAACCTACGACGACAATATCCTTTTTCGCAACGCGAACCAATTGTCCGACTTGGTCTCGACGCTCAGCCCGGGCGCCAAGCTCTCGGTGGGGCAGCCGGAGATTCCGGGCGAGCCGCTCCAGAACAACCTTACGTTGGAATACCGGCTCGACGAACGCCTCTACCTCCAAAACAGCCAATTCGACGGCTTGGACCAGACGCTCCTCTTCGGCGGGTGGGTGAACGAGCGGCACCTGACGTGGAAAGGGGCGGACGATTTGATGTTCCTCTCCTCGCCCCTGGGCGGCGGTCTGAACATCGGCGAAAAGGTGTATCGCACGGCGTACGACAATTCTCACACCCTCGAGTACGACCTCAGCCCGAAAACCGGAGTTTATGTCACCGGCAGCCAAAGCGCCACGGAGTATCGTCCCGGCACGCCGCTTTACAGCATCAACGACTGGCGAGGCGTGGTGGGAGCCGATTTCAAGCCCCGCCCGAAGCTGCGCTTCCTGAGTGAGGTTTACTACGGTCAAACCGCGACCAGTTCGGAATTTGTGGGGGGACCCCACTCGCCGCATTCGGATTTCATGGGCGGTTTCATCGGCGCGGACGGGCAATTCTCCGAACGCACCTCCGGCGAACTGAAACTGGGCTACGAAACCCGTGAATTCAGTGACCATACCCCGGCGCCCAGTTCGCCGGCCGTGAAGATATCGCTGACGCACAATTTCTGGACCAAAAGCACCGCCACCCTGGAGTACACGCGCCAGACGGCGGTTTCCATCCAGTTTGCCCGCGAATCCTACACCTCGGACCGAGTCTCGATTGGTTGGGAACAGGGCTTGGGCAGCCGCAACAAGTGGCGAGCCAAGCTCAACGCGGCGATGGTGAACTATGATTACGCGGTGCTGGGGGTCGGCAACAGCCGGCACGACCAAGGCTACACCGCCGAGGCGGGATTGACGTACCAAATCCAGCTTTGGCTGGCCGCCCGATTCAATTACCAGTTCGAGATTTACAGCAGCAACACGCCGGGAATAATTGACTATCACCTCAATCGCGTTATTTTAGGCGTGGCATTAGGCTACTAGTTTATGAAGGTTCACCGACAATCAATTGGGTTTGGCGTCTTGGTTCTGATCGCTCTGCTCACGGCCACGGCGCGCAGCCACGCCGAAGACGACCGCAAATTGGTCGCCGACGATCTGATCAGCATATATGTGTACGGCGAGAAGGATATGTCCGTGGACGTGCGCGTGTCAGCGAACGGGGAGGTCACGGTGCCGTTCCTGGGGAGTTTAAGGGTGGCCGGAAGGACGACTTCCGAAATGGAAAAGACGCTCAAATCGGCCTGGCTCGGCGACTATTTGAAAGACCCACAAGTGATCGTCACCGTCAAAGAACTTCACAAACAGACGGTGAACGTGATGGGGCAAGTCACCAAGCCGGGCGAAGTTGAGTTCCCGCCGGACGGCAAAATGGACATCGTTATGGCGATTTCGAAAGCTGGGGACTTCAGCAAGACCGCGAAGAAAAGCCAGATCGAACTCAGCCGGGTCGGTTCCGAGCCGCAACGGTTCCGTTGGGACGATTTGAAGGCCGGCACCGCGCAAGACAAGCGGATCATGCTGAAGCCGGGCGATCTGATCTACGTACCCGACTCGTTATTCTGAGCAAATTATGGAATCTGGACCAATTGAGACGCGCGAGAATCCTGGCCAGGAGGCCAGCGTTGATTTTTACCACCTCTGGCACGTCATCATGGAGCGCCGCTGGCTGGCGCTGACCGCGTTTGTTTCGGTGGTGGTTCTCTGCGTATTCTACCTGCTTAAGGCGACGCCGATCTACCGCGCCATCGCCACCATCCAGATCAATCGCGAATCCGAGAACGTCTTGAACCTCAAGGACGCGTTCGCGGTCGAGGGGCAGGATACGGACTACCTCCAAACGCAGTACAAAAACCTGCTGAGCCGCGCGTTGATCGCCCAGGTCGTGACGAATTCGCAGTTGTATTTGGACCCGTATTTCAGCAATAGCGTGGACGTCACCTCCGCCGCCATGAAGTGCTTTGACGTCGTGCCGTACCGCATGACCCGCCTGATCGAAATCCGCGCCGAACACCCGAATCCGGTGATGGCGGCCAAAATGGCGAACGCGCTCGGCGAGACGTTTACGAGCAACAACATCCAGCAGCGCATCAGCAAATCCGATCTGGCCGTGAAAAACCTCATGGCGGAGGCCGACGAATATAAGCTAGCGAAGGAGACCAACCAACAAGCGTTGCTGGCGTTTACCGTTGCCAACCTCACCAACAACGCCGTCTCACTGGACGAAACGCGCAATATTAACGTACAGGCCTTGAAAGAAGCGCAGACCAAGTACGACGAAGCGCGCACGGCCGCGAGCGCCGCGCGCCAGACAGCCTCACACGCGGAGGCATACGTTCTAGCGGGCAACAACCTCCTGGAAATCCCGGAAATTGCCAATGACGGCAACATTCAGCTTATGCGACGGGATTTGGCGTCCAAGACGGCCGATCTGGCGAATCTGCTGCAACGGCACGGGGAGAAAATGCCGGACGTGATCGGCTTGCGCAGCGAGACGAACCAGCTGGGCCACGAGATCGAGCGTCAGGCGGCAATGGTCTTTAGATCCGTCAAGATCAAAGCGGATACCCAAACGGCGCTGGAGACCGAGGCGTTGCAGTCCCTGGACAAACTCAAGCAGGAAGCGGCGAAGCTGGATGAGCTTAAGACCAAGTACAACCGCCTTGAGCAGAACCTGAAACAGAGCGACTTTTTCTACCAAATGTTGCTCCAAAAAATCAAGGAAACCGAGCTGACCGCCAAAGTGGTAAGCCAGAACGTGTTCGTCCGCGACCCCGCGATCGTGCCAAGGTATCGGGTCAAGCCGCGGAGGGTCTGGATCATGGCGCTCGGCCTCATCGGCGGCGTGTTCACCGGCATTGGCTTGGCTCTGTTCGTCAACTATTTGGACGACTCGATCAAGAGTCAGGACGACGTCGAAACCTACCTCAAACTGCCGTTCCTGGGCTATGTCCCCAACATCAAGACGAACAGCATCGTCGAGCGCGATTTACAGGCCCATTTGCATCCTCAATCGAATGCCGCCGAAGGGTTCCGCACCATCCGCGCCACGGTTTCGTTGGCCAGCAAAACCCAGAAGCAACAGATGATCGCCGTGACCAGCACCATCCCGTCGGAGGGCAAGTCACTGGTGGCCACGAACTTCGCCGTGGTGCTCGCGCAAACCGGCATGAAAACGCTCATCGTTGACGCGGACCTTCGCCGGCCCTTCGTGCATAAGGCGTTTCAGTTGCAAAGCCCGATCGGGCTTTCGGCGTACTTGATGGAAAAGGTCAATAACGTGGAGGAAATCACCCACACCTCCGAAGTGCCGAATCTGGACGTCGTGTGCTGCGGAGCCATCCCCGCGTCACCGGCCGAATTGCTTGATTCAAAGCGCATGATGCAGTTCCTGAAAGACGCGCGGGAACGTTATGACCGCATCATTATTGACACGCCGCCGATCTCCGCGGTGAGCGACCCCTTGATCATGGGCGCGCTGGCGGACGGCATCCTCTTCGTGACCAAGTTCAACAAGATCCGCCGCGAGCACGCGCGCAAGTCGGTGATGCGCATTCAGAACGCCGGCATTCGCATCCTGGGCGTCGTGCTCAATGACATCGATTTCGAAGGTCGCGACTCCTACTACTACTCGTACTACTACTACCAGAATCGCTACTACGCGACGCACTACCAATCCACGCCCGGCGCTCCCGGGAGCGGCGCGCCGCCGGATTTCCGCTCGTAGTCTAACGTTCTGACGCGCCGGCCGAGGAGTCCTTGCGTCCACTCCACCGTGGTTGAATCGATTGGTTAGCGTCCCGCACGGTGGTTGAACGGCCAGGGCCTTTGGCAGCGACTGTTCAGCTTTGCCTCCCGATCGGGCCGGACGGGCGAGTCTCCCATACAAATCCGTCTTGCCCGAATGGCCCCGCTCGTGGCGCCGCTTCGCCGTGTTCAGACCAATGCTGACCGGGAGGGCAGCCGATTCAGTCCCAAACGCCACCGAGGTTTTCCCGGGTCAGTCAGTTCCACAGCCCACTCGCTCGGAATCGCCGCCAGCTCAGGTACGAGATTTCGAGAAAAGCCCCGTTAATGGACCGACCGCGGAAAACGAGTTGACGGCAAGCGCGAAAATGATAGAGTTCTCTGCGCTACAGAGAACATGTCGAAGCATGAACGCGTCAGCCCACCCTGAACCTCCCCTGCTCGCGATCGAGCGGGTCACGAAACATTTCGGCTCGTTGACCGCCGTGAACGGCGTCTCCTTTGAAGTCCGGCGCGGCGAATGCCTCGGTTTGCTTGGCCCCAATGGCGCCGGCAAAACCACATTGCTGTCGGTTCTCGCTGGATTGTTGCGACCGGACGAGGGCCGCGTGCTGATCCGCGGACGCGAGCTCACGGGAGACACCGATCCGCTGAAACGGACGCTCGGACTGGCGCCGCAGGATTTGGCGCTGTACGACGAGCTTTCGGCGCGGGACAATCTGCTTTTTTTTGGGTCGCTCTATGGCCTGGCCGGCGCGGGCCTGGCCAAAGCGATGGCGGAGGCGCTCGCGATCGTCGAACTGGCCGACCGGGCCGGGGACAAGGTTAAAACCTTCAGCGGCGGCATGAAACGGCGGCTGAATCTGGCCGCGGCGCTGTTGCATGATCCGGAACTTTTGTTGCTGGACGAGCCGACCGTCGGCGTCGATCCGCAGAGCCGCAACGCGATTTTCGAGAACATCAACGCCCTGCGGCGCCGCGGCAAGACCGTGCTCTACACAACCCACTACATGGAAGAAGTCGAGCGCCTGTGTCAGCGCGTCGTGATCATGGACCACGGGCAAGTGATCGCCAACGACACGCTGGCCGGGTTGAAAGGCCGGTCGGCCGGCCGAAACCGGCTGAGCCTCGAGTTGGAGGGAACGCCGGGCGGCGCGTGGCTCGGGCCGCTGCGGGCGGCGCCGGGCGTGTTCCACGCGGAAATGGAGGGACAACGCCTGCTGGTCGAGGTCAGCGACTTGAGCGGGACGACGCCGGTGGTGTTGATGTTGCTGCAACAACACGGCCAGCGCTGCGTCCAACTCACCACCGAGCGGGCCAACCTCGAGGCGGTATTTCTCCAATTGACCGGCCACGGCCTGCGCGACAAATGAGACGCTCCCGGCGCCGGCGGCCCACCCGCGACCCCTTCACTCTATGCGACCCTTTTTCGCCCTGCTCACCAAAGACCTGAAACTGCACTTCGGCGACCGCCGGGCGCTCCTGATGACGCTGGCGGTGCCGATCGCCATCGCCTCGTTCTTCGGCTTCGTCATGGGCGGCCAGAGCGGGAAGCCGAAGGGCGGCGGCATTACCATCCAGGTGGTCGATTTCGACGGCGGGCCGATTACCTCGGAGATCGTCACGAATCTGACGCGCGACGAAAATCTGCGCGTTTTTACCGCGACGGAGGCGGAGGCGCGCGACGGCGTCTTGAACGGTCGCGTGCCCGTCGCCGTGATTTTTCCGGCGGGGTTTGGTGAGGCAGCGGCCAAGAGTTTTTTCGGCTGGGCCGAGCGGCCGGAGCTGACGATCCTGCACGATCCGTCGCATAACGCGGAGGTCAGTTTAGTGCAGGGTTTACTGATGCAACACGTCATGGAGACGGTAAGCCGCGAACTGTTCACGGGTCCCACGGGAAAGAAGGTCGTGAAGGAATCGATCGAGAGCCTGGCCGGCTCCCCGGGCGTGGCCGAGACGGACCGCGCCGCGCTGACCGATTTTCTGAGGAGCGTGGACCGCTGGATGGATCACCGGAGCGCGAATCCGGGCGAGCCGGGGAGGGCGGTCGCGCCGGGTGGCGGTTTGAAGATGCCGTTCACCACGCGCTCGGAGGCGCTGACCAAGCAGGTCGAGGTTCATTACAACGGCTACGCCCATTCGTTCGCGGGGATGGGGGTGCAATTCGTCCTGATGGCGGCGATCGAGGCGGGGATCGGCATCCTGGCGGAACGGCGGCGGGGCTTGTGGCGGCGGCTGCGGGCGGCGCCGCTGGCGCGGAGCACGCTGCTGGGCGCGCGGGCCGCCAGCGGCACGGTAATCTCGCTGGTGACGATGGGGGTTTGCTGGGCGTTCGCCATTCTCGTGTTCCGCGTGCAGGTGGGGGGCAGTTGGGTGGGGTTCATCGCCACGAATGTGGCGTTCGCGGCGCTGGCGTCGAGCTTCGGGCTGTTCATCGCGGCGGTGGGCCGGACGCCGGAGGCGACGCGCGGCGTGGCGATCTTCGCGGTGTTGATCCTGGTGATGTTGGGCGGCGCGTGGGTCCCAACCTTTATCTTTCCCGCCTGGCTGCAGAGCGCCACGCTGGCGGTGCCGACGCGCTGGGCCATCGACGGCATGGAAGCGATGACGTGGCGCGGCTTGGGACTATCGGCGGCCGGGCCGCCCATCGCCGTGCTGCTCGGTTACAGCGCGTTGTTCGGCGGCCTGGCGCTGTACTGGTTTCAATGGGACTCGGACTAATCTCGGACGGCGCGTTCGCGCGAGCCACGCACGGGCGCGCTCGCGCCGCCTTGACGCCACGCTCGGGCGCAGACCGGCGGCGCGCGGGTCTGCGACCCGCAGCGGCAACTTTTCGACCGATCGCGTTCGTAGAAGAGAACCCATGGCGAATGTTCAATCATGCCGCGGTTTACCGAACCGCGCGCCGCGTCGAACCCGCAGATCGAGTCTCAATAAGTCGGCTCCGGTCGGCAGAAACTCACACACTATGAACCTATCGAAAACCGAAGCCGAAGCCGCTTTGCGGGAGATTGAAAGCGTGGTGACGCAGACACGGCGGGCGATCGCGGGCAGTTGTTGCAGCGCCATGCTGATCCTCTGGGGCGTGATTTGGGTGATCGGTTATTCGGCGACGCAGTTTTTCCCCCGCCAATGGGCGTGGACCTGGGGGCCGCTCTCGATCGGCGGGATCGCGTTTTCCTGGCTCCTCGGCGCGCGACGCCGGGGGCCCGTGCGCAGCCCACTTTTTCCGCGCCTCTTCATCGCGTGGATCGTGTTGTTCGGTTACGCGATCATCTGGGCTTACCTGCTGCACCCGTTCAATGGCGCGCGCCTCGGGGCCTATTTCGGCGCCGTGCCAATGTTCGGGTACGTTGTCGCCGGCCTCTGGCTGGGGCGTTTCTTTATTTGGATCGGCGCGACGGTGACGATTCTCACCGTGATCGGCGTGGCGGCGTTTCCCGCGTATCTCAATTTGTGGATGGCGGTGACTTGCGGCGGCTCGCTGATTATTTCCGGCGTCTATATTCGCCGCTGCTGGAGATAGGCATGGCGGAACTGGACCCGATCATCCACCAACCGGTGCGGCTGCGGATCATGGCGGCGCTGACTTCCCTGCACGACGGGAGCGCGCTGGACTTCAGCACGCTCGGCAAGCTGCTCAAAGTGACCGACGGCAACCTGGGAGCGCACCTCCAAACGCTCGAGCAGGCCGGCTACATCAAGGTGGGAAAAAGCTTCGTGCAACGCAAACCGCGCACCCACGCCGCCGCCACCTACCAGGGCCGCGCCAGATTCCAGGCGCACGTCGAGGCGCTGCAGGATATCCTGCGGACCAAGCCATAGCTCACGCGACCCGCTCGAGCCTTCAGGTTTATCTTTCCCGCGAGAGGATCACCGTCGGCGCGCATTGGGCGAAGACCTGATAGCCTTGCTTCTTGAGAAATGACTTCATCGGTTCGGAGCTCCAGGCGTCGATCTCGATTTCCAGCGCGATGACTTTGGGCCGGAACCGTTCAAAATCGATGCCGTAAAGAAGCTTCTGATCCATGCCCTCGACATCGATGTTCAAGAAATCGAACCGTTTGCCGGTGGCGTATTCGGTCAGCAGCTCATTGATCGGCCGCGCGATCAGCGTCTCTTCCCCGAGCAGTTGGGTGCTGGGCGGGTTGCGCGCCAGAAGATCCTTGGCGGAAGCTTCACTGGTCGTGTTAAACGCGCCTTCCCTGAACTTATAGTACCTCATCGCCTCGAGCCGATCGCTGACGAGCGCCCGCACATTGATATCGAGCGACCGAACTTTTTGAAAGAGTTCGATGGCGGTCTCGCTGGCATCGACATTAACGCCGCGCCAGCCCGCGAGGTAGAGCAGGAACGTGTTCGAATACTGGAACGGGTGATAGGCCCCGATGTCCATGAAGAAGCCCGGCGTGCGCTCCTGACGGAGCAGCGTTTGAACCATGATGTCTTCGCCAAACTGCGAAAAATGCGCCCAGCACTCCCGGAGCACGGCTGGGTTGTTCGGGAGCGCCTTGGTTATGACATCCAGATTTATCATCCCATCGAGCGTACCGAGCCGGACGCCGCCGCGCAAGCGCGCGAGCCGGAAACTCCAGGGCAGACGCATCTAAATCCTGCCGTGCGAGTCGTGTCGGCCCGTTTTTTGAGCAAGGGTCGCTTCGGTTTTAGGAGACGACCTAGTGAAAGAATCCTGGAGGGATTCCGTCCCAAAGCCCAAGGTTGTCCCGCCCCGCGGGCAACCTTGGGTGTCCGGTCCGTCCCGATCCAACCCCGAAGCGGGTTGTGACGCCGGCCACCGCCACGACCCGCTTCGGGGTTGGCAAACAGAGGCGTCTAAACCCAAGGCGCGTTGCGCCATCCTTGGGCTTTAGGACTCAGCCCCGCTGAAGAAGGCGCGCGCGCAAAAATGCATGACCTCTGGAATAGGAATCCGGTTACGGCAACAAGTTCCTCCCGACTACCACGGGGTCGAATCGAGAATGCCGTGGGATTGGTAACAACCGTCGGTGGGTTCCACATTCAGATGCGTTTGCCCTGCCTGAAACTCGGGAACGCGCGCAGACCGGTACGGAAACCGGAGCGTGGCGTGAATACCGCTTGGGTGCGGCGATAGACGACCTGTCTGTCGAAACTTTGGCTTGGTGGTGGCGTAGCTTGCGCGGGCAGAGACCGCTGCGGGTATCCTTCCTTGCTCGCGCCTAGCCACTAAGCCAGATCTCTCGCCAGCCCTTCTCGCGGGCGCATCTCATTATTTTGACAGGTCGATAATTTGGGAGGGAAGAGGGAAGAGGGGAAATCAGCGTCGGTTGCGCCAAATCCGCAGCAGACCGACAAAAAAATGAAGCGCCCCCTTCTCGCCTATCCCACCTCCCAAGCAGCAAGTGATTGCGCTCATGATGACAGACGGGAAGGTTTCGCGCGTTAGCGCCGCCGTGGCTCGGCCGAGGAGGCGGCCTGGCTGGTTCGACCGCAAAGAGTTTGGGTCTCGCCCATCGGCGGCGGCCGGGACATTTCCCACCGCCGCTCGTGCCGCGCCGGTGAGAATCGCGGACCGAAGAAATGGGTCAGCAAGCCCGTCAAAGCCTCCGGAGATTGCTTTCCATACTTTTTGAACGGGCGGTTCGGCGCGGCGGCGCGCCAAACCCTTGATCTTGGAAGGGCTGTAAGCCGAATTCTGTCTGCATCCCTTGCGGAATGGAGAAGATCATTTATCTATGCGGCCAATACCCGAAACCTGGCTTGCGCCACGGGACGAGCTGCCCCTCGGTTTCCTATTTGGCCTTGCTCCCGATGGGGTTTTCCGTGCCCCTTTGCTTACGCGCAGGGCGGTAGGCTCTTACCCTACCTTTTCACCCTTACCCGGCGCTCCTTGCGAAACGCCGGGCGGTCTAAGTTTCTGTGGCACTATCCGTCGGCACGCCTCGCGGCATGGCCTCCCGCGTGTATCCCGAACCGTCGCCGGCCCGGGTTACGCGGCATCGCGCTCTGCGGAGTTCGGACTTTCCTCCCCCGGCTCGCGCCGGAAGCGACCTTCCGCCCTTCCAAAATCAAAGGCGACCCCAACCTAACGGACCCCCCGCCGAATAACAAGCCCTGGAAAGCCCGCGGCGCCGCGCCGCAGGGCCAGCATGCGCCTCGATATGGCGTTTGCAAAAGCGTCGATGTCGAGCCAAAGGGGTCGGTTCTTAGTATTGGCAAATAGTTGTCAATACTAAGAACCGACCCCTTCGCGACCCCTTTGAAAAATCATCGCTCTGCTCCGACCGCGGAGGACTCTCCCGGCGCCTCCTACTCGCGGATCGGGTCGCTCACGCACTCGACGTAATCGGGCGGGATCAATCGATCCAGCGAGTGATGCCAACGCAGATTCAAAATCCGCAATTGCGCGTAAATCGACTTCATGATGGGATTTCTACGCCGTCCCAGTCGGAAGCAAACTCGCAATGGATGAACACCTTGGCCTGGAACGCCACCCGAAAGCGTGATCGCCTTGGATTCCCTTGACGCAATGAACGCCTCCTCAGTCCGGAGCTCGAAAAAGGGCGTCGCCGGTTTCCCGTCCGGCTGAACAAAGGCGTAGAGCCAAATTTCCCAGCGGCGCCCCGTAAGATTCCTGGCCTCGAACGTGGGATAGCGGCTAGCCGGATGAATTCCCGGTCCTGGTCCCAGCCCTGGATAAATGTGAAACCGCTCAATTCGCGGCGGGTGGTCGTCAAAACCTTGGAAGGAGAACGTCACCGGACTCGTTCCCATGCTCCTGAAATCAGCAACGATAAAAATACCGGCCGCCAATAACAGGCCGATTAGTCCAATCCACAGGGCGCGGCGCATCCTTTCGTATAACTCACCGGCAGGCTAATCGCCAAGGCGATTGAGATCCATCGTCGCCACCAACTTTTCCTTCGCGCCCATCCTTCCGCGTTTAGGGCGCGCGTGAAATGCGACTCCGCAAGTTCGACCGCGCCGGTCAGTCGCGCGTTCCACTCGACAAGGGGTCGGTTCTTAGTATTGACAACTAGTTGTCAATACTAAGAACCGACCCCTTTCGCGGGAGTGGGCGCGTTTTCGTTGCGCGCGTCGATCACCGCGGCCAGTCCGAGGCCGGGCGTCGCGCGGATGGCGGCAGACTTCCTTTCGCCGGCAGCCAGGCGAACTGGGTTGGTTCGGCTAATCCGGCGGCGGAGTCGGGCGCCGCTACGGCGCGGGTCTTCGGACGCTCCGAAATCCCGCGTGTAACCAAAACTCGCCCGACCGGTCATTATCTGCGAAGCTGTGCCCGTAACTAAATAGCCATCACGATTACCCAAACTATTATCCCATGAAGCATTCTCCCCTGCTCACTTTGGCGGCGCTCCTGACCGCGGCGTGGCTCTCCGGCTGTTCCGATCCCGCGGATAAGGTTCACAAGAGTTCCGCGTCGGACCCCCAAAAACCCTCCGGCGGCTCGGGCGCCGGCAAGGAGTACGTCATCCGCGCGGAATCGACGATCGCCTTTACCGCCTCGAAGGTGACGCGCACGCATCAAGGCGGCTTTAAGAGTTTCGCCGGCAAAATCAACGTCGGCGCCGGCAAGATTGTCGGGGCTTCGGAAATCAAGATCGGGATGCCTTCGATCTGGGCAGACGACCCGCGCCTGACCCAACACCTGAAAAGCCCCGATTTTTTCAACGTTCAACAATTCCCGGTCGCGACCTTCACCGCCACCTCGATTACCGGGCCAGCCTCGCAGCCGACGATCACGGGCAACCTTGACCTTCACGGCGTCACCAAGAGTGTCTCGTTCCCGGCCGCCGTTCAAGTGGCGGACAATGAGGTGAATCTGAAGGCGGAGTTCGCGATCAATCGACGGGATTTCAACGTCAATTACCCCGGGATGCCGAACGACCTGATCCGCGATAACGTCGTCCTAAAACTCGATATTAAGGCGACTCCTGGCGCCGCCCGCCCGGAAGATCAACTGGCGCCGTAGGTTCCCGACTCGCCGAGGTCGATTCCGATGCCGCCAAATGGTTACGGCTCAGTCGCCTAAATGGTCGGCGTGAGGCTGGTTGTCCACGTTCCAACGCTTCAGTTGATCGTCCGTTGCCCGGAATTGCCGGTCGCTGATGTTGAACGCGCGCAACTGTATTATCGGGATGCGCTCGGCTTTGAGATTGGGTGGCTCTATCCGGGCAAAGAGATTGGAGCCGTGTCACGCGGTCACGTCACGATATTCTTTCGGAAGAGGCATCTGCCGTTCGAACCAGCCGTTCACTGGATATTTGCTGACGACATTGAGGCGACGTATGAGGAACTGCAGTCGTCCGGCGCCAACCTCGTCGAGCCTCTCGAAAGAAAACCGTGGGGCTTGCGCCAGTTCACCGTTAAGGATCTGGATGGAAACCTCTTCTACTTCCACCATGACTGACCGAACGCCGTATGACGCTCGGCTGGGTTGAAGGGGAAACGAGGGATCACCGACCCTTCCGCCAAACGTTAACCGAGGTCCGGCGTGGACTCGGGCCACGGTTCGGTGACGCCCGCCGCCGCGCCGCCGCGCAGTCGGCGCGCGTCAGGGCTGCGGCGCGCCCAACGGATTTGGGAGAGCACGCCGAGCTTCGTCACCGCGCACAGTCCATTGGTCAGGAGGAGCGGCCAGCCGGTCCGCCAGCCCATCACCAGGCCGAGCAGGATCGTGCTGACATCCTTTAAGAAGGTGAGTTGATGCATCCGCAACGAGATGCCGCCCGACCGGCCGGTTCGGCGAATGATCACGATTTGATGCAGGTAACCTTGCGTCACGATCAGCGCCGACACGACGACCAACCCCTGGAAAAAAGATCTCCCAAGCGCCGAGAAATGTATTCCCGCCACCAGTAGCGCGACGGCGGCCAGCGTGGCGCCGGCACACGCCAGAAAAACCGCCCAGGCCTGACGCTCGCGGCGATCGATGACGATTTGATAGAGAATCGCCAGCGTCAGCAGAACCGCAAGCAAGCGCGGCCACACCAGGTAGTGGTTAAAACGCTCGATGACGAAGCCGTAAACGAAGAACGAGTAGAACGCCAAAAAGCTGCTCGCGAATTGGTTGAGGGAAAGCCCCGTCGTGACCTTTTCTCCCTCCAGTCGGCCGTCGGCCAGAAGCGCCTTGCGCCGCTCGATGAGGCGAAGCTGCGACCCAAGGCCGGTCAGACAGAGGCCAAAGACGACGACGTTAACCAAGCCGAAGAGGTGATATTCCATCGCTCAATCTTCCGGGATCGCGCCGCCGGGCGCGGCGAGCGGCCCGCGCGGGTTCCCGCGCCGCCAGTGGGGCTTCAAGCTCATTGCTTTTTTCATCAACACATCAGGCGGATCACTCTTGACCTCGACGGCTCGCAAACTCAACTCTCAAGTCTAGCCGGCGGATCCACGGCCCGCCATCAAGGTTCGGGCCAGCGTCCGGTCAGTCCGGTATTTTCCTCACGTCCTCGAACGCTGGCGGCGCAACCTCCGCGCGCCACATTACGCACGGATCCAAGTCGTGGGACGCGGCCGATTTTGGGTTGAACCGCGGCGGCGCCGGGCCAGAATGGGCGCATGAACCGCCCCGCTCTCTTTACTGTCGCCGGCCTGCTCCTCGTGTTAAGCGCCGGATCGGCGCGCGGCGCGGCGCCGGGCGAACGGACTTTGCGCGAGGCCGCGGCGGGACGGTTCGAGATTGGCGTCGGTATCAGCGACCGCATTCCCGAGCGGCCGGTCGATTGGCCGCTGCTTACCGCGCAATTCGGAATAATCACGCCGGAGAATTGCATGAAGCCGGCCGCGGTTCAACCGGTCGAAGGCGAGTTTCATTTTGAACAGCCGGACGCGTTTGTCGCGTTCGCCAATCAGCGCCGGCTCAAGGTGGTGGGTCATTGCCTGGTCTGGGCCAAGGATGACCGGACTCCGGCCTGGTTTTTCCGCGACGGCGCGGGCGCAGCCTCGCGCGAACTCTTGCTGGCCCGAATGCGCCAACACATCGAGACCGAGGTGGGGCGGTATCGCGGGAGGATCGCGATGTGGGACGTGGTGAACGAGGCGCTGGATGACGGCGCCGAGTTCCTCCGCCCGTCGGGCTGGAGCCGCGCCTGCGGGGAGGAGTTCCTCGTCAAGGCTTTCGAGTACGCCCACGCCGCCGACCCGCAGGCGTTGCTCATCTACAACGACTATAATAACGAAGCGCCGGCCAAGCGCGAGAAGACGGTCCGCTTGATCCGCTCGCTGCTCGCGCGGGGAGCGCCCGTGCAGGCGGTTGGCCTTCAAGGCCACTACGAGCTGGACCGCGTGCCGTACGACGACCTCGAGGCCACGTTGGTCGCGATCGGCGGCCTGGGGTTGAAGGTCGTGGTCTCGGAGCTGGACATCGACGTGATCCCGCGCGCGAAATGGTGGGCGGAAGGGGGCAAGTATCGCGACGAATTGGCCAAAATTGACCCGTATCGGGACGCTTGTCCGCCGGAAATCCTCGCGCGGCAGGCGGAACAATACGGACGGCTGTTTCGCCTTTTTCGCAAGCGCTCCGAGGTGATCGCCCGCGTTTCCTTCTGGGACCTCCACGATGGCCAGAGTTGGCTGAACGATTTTCCATGGAAACGGGTCAACCATCCGCTGCTGTTCGACCGCCAAGGTCAACCCAAGCCGGCCTACGCCGCAGTGGTGAACGCCCTCGGCATGCCGTAGCGGACGCCGGGCGGCCCGTTCGCTTAAACCTTAAACCGGCGTCGCCAGCAGGCGGGCGACCTTTTCGATCGCGGCTCCGGACCGCGAATCCCGGAGCTGCGTTACGATCGGCACGGCGAACTTGGCGACGCCCTGGAAATGCAGGCTGGCGAAACGGATGAACCGATCCCGTTCCAAATGTCGGACGAACGGCACATCCTCGAAGAAAAACACCCGTTTAATCTCGCCGATCATCTCGTAGCCCGCGGAACGGTTGAAATTATGATCGTAGGTCGCGCCGTTGACGATTTCAGTGGTCTCGCCGACCCGCTCGGGATGCAGGTCTTTATACAACTCCAGGAGCGTCATGTCGGTGATGCCCCCACGTTCCCCCGCCTCGCGCAGACGCCGGTCCAGGCGCAGCAGTGACTGGTAACGTTCGCCGGTTTTGTTCGCGTAGGTCTCCCAGACGAAGTCGCAGAAGCGACCGAGGCCCGCGCGGGTCATATACGAGGTGTGGCCGCTCGAGCCGGCGCTCAGCGTGAAATCCAGCCGCGCGCCGGCGAAGCGCTCGTGGTATTCCCGGGTCGCGTTGGCGAAGAGCAGGACATCGGAATCGAGGTACAGGCAAACCTCCAACCCGTTACGATCCAGGTAATCCCGGAGCGCGAACCAACGCATGAAGCAAAAGCGCTCGACCGTGATATGGTTCGTGCTCATGTGCTCGTAGAGCGCCTGAAAGGCGTGCGCCTGCTCGAAATGCCGCGCGATGTCCACATGGGTGACGCGGTCACTCAAGACGGCGTTTTTCTCATCTCCGATCAGGATGACCCGCCGGTTGAACCGCTGGGCGCTCTCGATGGCCGCCGCGAGATAGGTGGGGTTGCCGAAATGGACGAAAATGACCGGCGTCTCGGGCGACGCGGGGTCGGCCGCGCGCGGATCGCCCGGCTCCGCCGGCCGGGGCGGCTGATGGCGGATGACATGCATATAATCCCGCCATTCCGGGTTCAATTCCATCACCCGGTCGCGGGCGCGCCGAAACTCGGGGAAGCGTTGGAGCGCCCGGCACGCCAGCGCCAGGCCGATCCAGGCCGAAGCGCCGCCCGGCGCCGCCGCGCACGCCTCCGTCAGATGACGCGCGGCCAAGGCCGTTTCGCCGAGCTGGAGTTCCAGGTAGCCGAGGCTCTCGAGCAGCTCGGGGAATCCCGGGTGCCTTCCCAGCGCCTCCTGCAATACTTGCCGGCTACCCGTGGGATCGCCCCCTGCCAATCGCCGCCGTGCGGCCGCCACCGTGGCCAGGGCGGGATGCTCGGGGTGATTCGCCTCGGATTCGGGGCTGGGAACCATTTCCACGCGCGCTTAGCGGCGACGCATTGATCGAAGGCGTCTCATTGCCCCAGAGAATGCTTGGCGCCCGCGCGCGTCGTCGAGCAGAAACGCGCTCGGAGTCTCTCTACTTCAACTCGTTCCAAACTGAATCCGGCATTGAGACTTCGGCCGATACTCAACTGTCCCCGCGGGACCAATCGAGCCACCAAAGATTCGTCGGACAAGTATAGGGCCTCATTAATGGTCGGTTACCCAGGCCGTCAGGAAACAAGGCGCCGTCAAAACGCTTGCGCGGCCAGGTTCCCGGGCTATTTTCGAGGGAAGAGCGCGCTTCCTGATCGCGGTGGCGCGGTCTGACTAATTTCTGACTATGAACCTAACTTTGACCCTGCTCGGCGTTTCCTTTTTCTTTACCACCATCATGTTCGCGGCGGCGGCGGAGACCGGCGGGGCCGGCGAGAAGGCCCAACCCAAGTCGGGCGCGGCGCCGACCGTCGAGGTCCGTCTGCTCGACGCGGCGGGCAAGGTCCTGCCCAAAACGACGACGCCCAAGGTGATCAAAACCGATGACGAATGGCGCCGGCAATTGACCGCCGAGCAATACCAGATCGCCCGCGGCAAGGGGACCGAACGCGCTTTTTGCGGCGTCTTTTACGACCAGAAGCAGCCGGGGATTTATTCCTGCGTCTGCTGCGGTCTGCCGCTTTTTACTTCCGAGACGAAATTCCATTCGGGGACCGGCTGGCCGAGCTTCTTTGCGCCCGTGGCGGCGGAAAACGTCGCGACGCACGTCGATTTGAGCTTCGGCATGAGTCGGACGGAAATCCTCTGCGCCCGTTGCGACGCCCATCTCGGGCATGTCTTCGCGGATGGCCCGCGGCCGACGGGCGAACGATTCTGCGTCAATTCGGCGTCGCTGGTCTTCAAGCTCAACACGAGTCTGAAAGACGCGACCAGCTCGGGCCAACATTGAGCGGCGCGAGCTTCCGGTTCGGTTTCGTCGGTTGGCCGGACCGCCGACCGCGCGGCCCGGTATCTCGCCCGGTTCGCGGCGGGAGCCGAGCGGCAGCGTTCGTGACGCTCCATTAAGGGCAGCAGCCGCCCCGTTGGCGCAACTCGCGCGCCCGGACGCCATCCCGGCGCAACTCCGCGACCTCCGTGAAGCAATTCGCGAGGCACTCCAGCAGCTTCCGGTGGAAGGCGTTCCGGGCGGGCGCCAGCGTGTAAAAGGTCCAGAGACCCGCGCGCCGCGTCACGACCAACTCAGCCCGCCGCAAATAGGCCAAGTGGCGTGAGGCGGTCGGCTGCGGCACGTCGATGATCCGCACGAGATCACCCACGCACCACTCGCCCTCGCGCAGCAAGTGCAGAATTCTCAGCCGTGTGCGGTCGGAGAAGGCCCGGAAGAGCGCGTCCGCGCCGCGGTTGGATTTCGCCGCCATGATTCACCGGAGGATAAGGGAAGGCCCGCGGATGTCGAGGCGACAGACCCGCCTTGAGGCCGAAAACGCCCGCGCGCAACCACTCGCCCGCGATGATACGAGCGCGGCAGGTGATTGGCCCGGGCCTATTGACTATCTGGCGGCGCGACCGGTTCGCCGTGGAAAACGCCTCGCGCGTCGAATTGGCCGCCGTGGATGAACTGGGTAAGTGAAAGTTCCGGCTGGCCGGTGTTTTGGATTTTGGCGACCCAGACCAACGCCTTCCAGTCGTCGCCCATACGTTGGAAGACGCGGCGGCCGAGCATCGTCCCGCCGTCGGCCATCGTCACTTTTTCGGTCACCTCGACCAAGCCATCGACGATCGGCTTGACGGCCGTGACGTAATAGCCTTTCCGGGTATCCGACCAGTCCGGAGTCGGCACGAATTGGCGGCGCCACAGCTCGAGGACTCCGGGATCAACTCCGGCGGGGACGGCCAGCGCCTGCATGAATCGATCCCGTTGGCCGCGGGACTGCGCCCACAACATGGTTTCCAAAGCGGCGGCGGGCGAGCCGAACCCGACGTCCCGCCAGTCGGCAGGCTGCTTCAAAACAGTGGCTTCGTCCGGCGCATTCCCGGACTCCGCGGCGATCGCGGCGCGATTCGGCTTCAACGCGCCGACCTCTCGGCGCAGCCGCGTGGCTTCGTCCCGCAAGCGCAGTAGTTCGACGTGTTCGGCGCGCTGCCGCTCCAATTGGTCCACCTCGACTAACTTGGCCACGGCCGAAGAACCGCTCGGCTCGCCGGCTGAGTCGGCGAGGCGTTGGCGCCAGGCCCGGTTTTCTTCCTCGAGCCGAAGCGCCGTCTGCCGCTGCCAAGCCAGCGGAACGCCCGCCGCGACAATCGCGAGCGACGCGGCGGCGATTTTCAATTTGGTCATGCTCATAAGCTTGGCGGTTAGGAGCGCGGCGAAACCGCCGCCGCCGGTCGCGGCGAAGGCCGACTGGGCCAGCGTGGCGGCCAGGCTGGCGGGGACGGCCTCGACGGCATGGGCGCCCAGCAGCGCGGCGAGCGCGCCCGCGGTCGTCGTGACGCCGCGGCGGGCGAGCAATTGGCGGAGCTTTTCGGTCGCCCGGGCGACGCGGCGGTGGGCTCCACTTTCGCCACAGCCGAGCGCGGCGCCGATTTCCTTGAGATTGCGGCGCTCGAAATGACGCAGTAGGAGCGCTTCGCGGTCGGCACGGGCCAGCGAATTCAGGGCGTCGTCGAGCGCCGGGCCAAGGCTGGCCCAATCCGGCGCGGGATCAAGGTCGAGCGCGTTCATTTCAAACGCCGCAAGTTCGCGCGCGCGGCGGCGGCGCTCGGCGCGGCGGGCTTGGGCCGCGGCGTAGTGGACCGCGCGATGGAGCCAGGCGGCGAGGATGACATTCGCCGGAAGCCGGGTCGCCTTGCGCGCGAGGGCGGTGAACACCGTTTGGGCGATCTCCTGGGCCAGGAGGTGGTCGCCGTTGACCTGCCGTCGGGCCGCCGCATAGACCAAGCCCGCGTGCCGCGCCACCAACTCGGTGAAGGCGGCCTCGGAACGTTCGGCGGCGTAGCGCCGCAGCAATTGCGCGTCATCGGGCATCATCGCTTTACTATAGCTACCGCCGGCCGGCCGCGAAACTTGACGGGAGCGCTCATTTATTTTTGCAGGAATTTTAATACCGCTTCAACGCGCGAGTGGACGTCGATTTTCTCAAAAATGTTCTTGACGTGGCCATGCGCCGTCCACGGGCTGATGCGGAGCGCGCGGGCGATCTCATTGTCCACGCAACCCCGGCTCAGCAGGTTGAGGATGCCCTGTTCACGCGGCGTCAGGCGGGCCATGCTCGGCGCGGGATCCACGGCGGCGAGCAACTCAACGGCTTTCTGAAAATAATCCCGCGTCCAGCGCGACAGGTTCGCGGCGTTGAGCGCGTCCGTTCCCGGCGAGTGGATTGTTCGACCAGCGCATCGCGCGGGTAACGCTTGAACGCGGCGGTCCAGCCTTTCGTCAAAATAAGCCGGTAAATCGCCGCCGCCTGGCGCGCGGCCCGGTCTTCGTCCGGGGCGGCCAGCGGGAAATAGTGGCTGCTGCCGCCGGCGGACAATCAAGCGAAGGTCCGCTTCCGCTTCACCGAAACCGGAACCGACGGTTGGTATTGGGGCATCGATAATTTTGGCCTCTACTCGATCCCGCCGAAGGTGACGCAACCGAAGTTGAGCGTCGCTCGATCCGGCGCCAGTGTGATCCTTTCGTGGGACGCGACCGTTACCGGCCACACGTTGCAATCGGCGGACGATCTGAAAACGCCGGCGTGGACCGCCGTCGCGGGAGTGACGGGAAACTCGATCACGCTCACCGCCTCGGGCGGGGCGAAATTCTATCGATTGGAGAAATAACTGTTCAAATGTGGCGGCCGCGCGCCGGTTCCCCTCGGCCGGTCCGTGGGGAATAGGCGCGCGGCTACGACTCGTCGGAACCTTTGGCGACAGCGAGTTCCGCGCGCAAGAGATCGTGGAGCGTGACGACGCCGACGAGGCGGCCCTCGCGGCTGACGATCACGACGAATAGCATGCTCGAATCGATCAGCAGCCGCTGCAATTCGCCGATCGTCCGGTTGGGCAGGCAGGTGACGGCCGCTTCCGGTTTAACCGGCTGGCCGGCCGAGAGCGCCGCCTCGGCCCCCTCGCGAGTCAAGACCCCGGTGACACGCCCGTCTTGCGTCACCGGAAAACGGCGATAAGGGTGGGCGCGCATCAATTCGCGGACGACGTCGGGCGCCAGATCGGTGGCGCTGACGGGCTGGAAGTTCGCCACCGCGGAAACCGGTAAAAGTTGCCAGCTATGCATGTCGCGCGGCGGGATCACGTGCTCCAAATGGTGGCCGTCCTGCTCGAGTAACGCGTCGTAGAGATTCTCGCTCGTCAGGCGGCGGGCGACCGCCTGGCTCACCAGGGCGCCGAGCATGAGCGCCGGGACCAGCGCGAATTCGTGCGTCATCTCAAACACGATTAAGATCCCCGTTACCGGCGCCCGCACGACCGCCCCGAGGCAGCCGCTCATGCCAACCACCGCCAGGATGGTCTGATCCGCGGCGCTCAAATGAAATGGCCCGGCCGCCAGGTCACCAATGAGGATCCCGCACATCCCGCCAAAGAACAGCGTCGGCGAGAACACGCCGCCGCAACCGCCCAGCCCGTAACAAGCCACCGTGGCGGCCAGTTTCGTCGCGAGCAGAAACGCCGCCAGCTTCCAGGTCAGTTGGCCGTTGATGCCGGCGCTCAGATCGTCGTAACCCAGACTGAAGACGCCCAGCAAGCCGGTGGCGGCGAACACCGAGATGCCAAGCAGCCAGGTGATCAACGCGCCCACGCTCGGCAGCAGCCAGGGAGGTATTCTGACCAATTGCGCCCGTTCCCGGCGCAGCCGCAGGGTGAGCTTCTGAAACGCCGCGCCGGCGACCGCCGCCAACGCCGCGACGACCGGCGTCAGCAGATAAACCGGCCAGGCCGGCGACGTGATGCTGCCGAGGCGGAACGCCGGTTGCTTGCCCACCAACCCATGCACGACCAGCGCGCCAATGACCGACGCCAACAGCACGCTGCCAAGCCAGCGGCTGTTCAAATCCTCGATAATCTCCTCCAGAACGAACGTCACCGCGGCCAGCGGCGTATTGAAGGCCGCCGCCAGACCCGCCGCCGCGCCCGCCGCGGTCGCCGGCCGGCGATTCTGTTTCGGTTCGCCCAGCCAGCCGGCGAGATTCGAGGCCAGGCCGCCCGCGAGGTAAACACTCGGTCCTTCCCGCCCGAGGCTGCTGCCGCCGCCGATCGCCAGCGCCCCGGCGCAGAATTTCACCCACACCGCGCGCCACGGAACCAGGCCGAAATCCTTCCAGTAAGCCAGCTTCAACTGTGGAATGCCGCTGCCCGCCGCCTCCCGGCAATAGCTCGTCATCAGCCGCCCCGAAATCATCGCGCTGCCGACGATAACGGCGAAACTTCCGACGATGAATACGCCCAGTGAATGCCCCGCGAGCGCGAGCAACGTGCCGGAGTAAACACGATTGATCGCCAGCTGAAACGCCACTGCCCCGACCCCGGCGGCCAATCCGACCAGGCTGGTCAAGGCGATGGCGCGCGCGCGGGGAGGGAGTTTCCGAAACTGATGGATAAACCAACTACCGGTCACGTCCGGCAATATCCCTGAACCCAGCGCAGGATTCAATCAGGATACGTGGCGAGCAAAATCATCGGTGGCAAAATCATGGGAAGGGA
Source organism: uncultured Verrucomicrobiota bacterium (assembly GCA_964522665.1). Classification (GTDB taxonomy): domain Bacteria; phylum Verrucomicrobiota; class Verrucomicrobiia; order Limisphaerales; family CAZFVY01; genus CAZFVY01. Next base: position 40,380 of record CAZFVY010000042.1, read on the forward strand.
TTTAAGCGCCGCCGACCGCATGAGCTTATTCTTCATGATTTTGCCACCCATGATTTTGCCATGAATCTGGCGGCCGCGGGAGCGCGGCGGTTTTCTAGCGTCATGGAATTGGTCCCATGCAATTGGCCTGGTTTGTCAATTTTCAGGCCACCAGTTCGGTGAGCAGGGAGCGCGCGGTTTGCATCACGCTGGTCCAGTCGCACGGTTTGGTTTGCCGGATCAGCCGCATGGTGGGGTACCACGGGCTGTCCTTCCGGCCGAGGAGCCACCGCCAGTCGGGCGCGTAGGGCAGGAGCAGCCAGACCGGTTTGCCCAGCGCGCCGGCGAGGTGGGCGACCGCGGTATCGACGCAAATCACCAGTTCCAATTGGGCGATCGCCGCCGCGGTGGCGGTAAAATCGGTGAGCCGCGGGCTGAGATCGATCAACCGTTCGGAAGGGGCGAAGCGGCTCCAATCGGCCGCGCGTTCGCCGGTTTGCAGGCTATAGAAAACGACGCCGGGAACCTCCAGCAGCGGCTTCAACTCCGGGGCGGGCAGCGAGCGCTGGCGGTCGTTCTTGTGGCCGGGGTTGCCGGCCCAAACCAGCCCGACGCCCAGGCGGCTGCCGATCACGCGCGGCAGCGGCAGCGCGGCGGCGGCCGGCGGGCGCAGGTACGGCGTCGCGTTGGGAATGGTCGCCAGCGTCGTCCCCAACGCCAGGGGCAGACTCAGCAGTGGTATCTGCGCATCGAACGGCGGCAACGGCCGGCCGCGCTCCACGATCTGACTGACGCCCGGCGCCGACGCGAGAATCCCCGTGAGCGCGGGCTGGCACTCCAGGACGACGCTTCCGCCGCGCGCGGCGGCGAGACCGAGGTAACGGACGAATTGAAACGCGTCGCCAAATCCCTGCTCGGTATAGACGAACAGCGTCCGCCCCGCCAATTCTTCGCCGTTCCAGCGCGGTTGCTGGAAGAGGCGGCGTTTTGGCGCCATTTCCTCGGTTTGCCAGCGCCATTCGTTTTCGACCCAGCCGGAAAGGAGGTCGCCGGAGAGCAGCAGCGCGAAGGCCAGATCCCGGTGGGCTTCGGGCATCTGCGGGTGGCGGGCGACGGTCAGGCGCAGCATCGCGAGCGCTTCGGTGAGGCGGCCCGCGTCCCGCAAGGTGTTCGCGAGGTTGAGCTGGGTCCGGGGGTCGGCCGGGTTCAATTCGAGAGCGCGCCGATACGCCGCGGCCGCGCGATCCAAATCACCCTCCGCCTTGATCGCGTTGCCGAGGTTCAGATGCGGGCCGGCGGAATCGGGCCGCAACCGCACCGCGGTCTGCGCGGCGGCGACGGCGCCCGGAATGTCGCCCACCGTCTTGAGGGCCGCCGAGTAATTGTTCCAGGCGTCGAAGAAATCGGGCGCCAACTCGAGCGCCCGGCGATACGCGCCGAGGGCGTCGGGCAGGCGATTCAAGTGATGCCAGGCCAAAGCGGCGTTGTAATACCAGACCGGATTGCCCGGATGCAGGCGAAGCGCGGCTTCAAATTGACCCGCGGCTTCGGCCAGGAGGCCGGCCGCGGCCAGTCGCAACGCTTCCTGATGGTGCGCGGTGGCCTGGGCGAGAGGTTCGGAAGGAGGCATAATTACTTCAGCAGGGCGGCGAGGTCCCGCGCGAGGCGGGCGGCGACCGGCGCCCAATCGCCGGGCGCCGGCTGGCGGTACAGCCACGCGGTGGGGTACCAGGGTGAATCGTCGCGCCCCAGCAGCCAACGCCAGTCGGGAGCGAACGGCAGCAGAATCCACACTTGCTTCCCGAGCGCGCCCGCCAGGTGCGCCGGGGCGGTGTCGATGGTGATAATCAGGTCGAGCGCCTGCATGACGGCGGCGGTGGCGCCCAGGTCGGTCAACTGGCCGCTGAGATCGAACGGCCGCGGTCCGTCGGCCGTGGACCGCGCGTCGGCGGCCGCCTCGCCCACCTGCAAACTGAAGAACGCCGCGCCTTCCTGTCGGAGCAGCGGAGCCAGAAGCGCGAACGGGATCGGCCTTTGATCGCTGGGCTGGTTGCGCGAACCGCTCCAGACCAACCCGACCTTGAGCCGCGCGTTCGGCGTCGGCGGCAGGCTCCCCGTCGCGTTCGCGGGCGCGCGCAGATAGGGGACCCGGCCGGGAATCGTTTCGAGGGTCGTGCCGAACCGCAGCGGCAAGCTCAAGAGCGGACTCTGCCAATCGCAGCCGGGGTCCGGCTGGCCGCGGGCGACAACGGCGGCCACGCCCTCGGCGGTCTCCAGCAGCGTTAGGAGCGGCGCCGGACACTCAACGACGACCCGCGCGCCGCGCTGCGCCAGGGCGGCGGCGTAGCGGATGAATTGGATCGCGTCGCCCAGCCCTTGCTCCGCGTGGACGAGCACGGTCCGGCCGGCGAGCGGTTCGCCTTGCCAGAGCGGGGCCGGAAATCCGCGCGGGGCGAAGATCGGGTTGCCGGTGCGCCAGCGGGCCTCATAATTGCGCCAGCCGGCCTCCAAGCGGCCGGAGAGCAACTGCGCGATGCCGAGATTGAACGTGGCCTCGGGATGGTCTGGCCGGCCGGCCAGCGCGCGCTCGAAGCAAACGATCGCCGCGGCCGGGTCGCCCTCCGCCTGGCGGACGACGCCGAGGCTGGACCAAGCCTCGCTGACGTTCGGATTTTCCCGCACGACCTCCTCGAGCAGGCGCCGCGCTTCGGCGAACTCGCGGCGCATCGCCTTGACCGCGCCGAGATTCACGCGGCCCTTGAGGTGTCCCGGGTCGAGTCGCAGCAACCGCAGCAAATACTCCCCGGCTTCGTCGGGCTGGCGCGACTCCTTCAGGACGACGGCGAGATTCATCAGCGCGTCGGGATACGTGGGGCGAAGCTCAAGCGCCCGGCGGTAGTGGCCGAGCGCGGCCGGTTGGTCGCCGCTCTCGTGGGCCAGCAGGCCGAGATTGTAGTGCGCCTCCGGCAGGGCCGGATTCTGCTCCGCGGCGGTCCGGTAGCCGGCGGCGGCTTCAGTCCGGCGCCCGACGGCGTAAAAGGCGTTGCCCAGGTTGTAATGCGCCTCGGGAAACACGGGGCTTAGCGCGATCGCCCGCTGGTAGGCGGCGATCGCCTCGTCGAGGCGCCCCATTTCGAACCAGGTCAGCCCCAGGTCGTGGTGGGTGGCCGCGACGTTCGGGGCGACCGCGAGTGATTCCTGGAGCCGGCGCGCCGCCGCCTCGTGGCGGCCTCGCTGGCGCAACGCGATGCCCGACAGCCGGAGCGCGTCGGCCTGGCGCGGCTCGTGTTCGATCACCCGCGCGTAGAGACGTTCCGCGTCGTCCAAGCGGCCCTGCTGATGGCAGGCGACGCCCTCGGTCAACCAGTTGACCCACATGATGGCCGACTTGGAAAGCCCCGCGGCGCTCCAGCTCGCGAGCGAGGCGCCGACGCGGCTGATCACGCCGGCCCAATCACCCGGCTGGGTTTGGCGAAACAACGTCATCGTGGGATACCACGGGTTATCGGCGCGGTCGCGCAGCCAGCGCCAATCGGGGGCGAAAGACAAGAGCAGCCAGACCGGCTTGCCCAAGGCGCCCACGAGGTGGGCGACGGACGTATCGATGGTGAGGATCAAATCAAGTTGCTCGATTACCGCGGCGGTCGCGCCGAAATCGGTCAATCCCGCGCCGAGGTCCACCACGCGCCCGGCGGCCTCGGGCGCCGCGGCGTCGCGCGCGGCGTCGCCCTTCTGCAAACTGTAGAATTCCATGCCGTTCAGCCCGAGCAGCGGGAGCAGGCGGGCGAACGGAATCGGCCGGCGATCGTGTTCCTGGCTCAACGACCCGCTCCAGACCAGGCCGACCCGCAACGCGCGCGGGTTCGCGGGCGGCAGGCGCGGTCCGGCGTTCGCGGGCGCGCGCAGGTAGGGAACGCGGCGGGGGAGATTGGTGAAATCGGCGCGGTACAGGCGCGGCAAATCCATCAGTGGCGCGTGGACGTCGAAAATGACCTTCGCGGTCAACTGGGCCAAGACCGCCGTCACGCCCGGAGTCGAGCGGAGCAGCGTGACGAGCTCGGGCGGACACCAGAGCAGCACGCGGCCGCCCTGCGCGGCCGCCCATTCGACGAAGCGGACCGCCTGGATCGTTTCCCCGAAGCCCTGCTCCGTGTGCAGCAGCAGCGTGCGGCCGGCAAGCGGTTCACCCTGCCATTTCGGTTGCGTGAAATCGTGTTTCGGCGTGGTGTTGTTCTTGATGAGCCAGCGCCACTCGTATTCCTCCCAGGCCGCGGGGAAATCGCCGCGCAGCGCCTGGAGGTAGAACTTTTGCCAATGGACCTCGGCGTCCCGCGGATCGACCGCGAGCGCCCGCCGGTAGGCTTCCGCGGTCACGTCGAACTGGCCCAGGTCCTGGCTGACCATGCCAAAATAACGGAGCGCGTTAGGGTCCTGCGGATTCAGCTCGATCGTCTTCTGATGACAAGCCTGCGCCTCGCGCAACCGGCCCTGATGCTCGAGCGCCAGACCGAGGTTTTGCCAGGCGTCCGCGTAATTCGGCCGCAGGGTGACCGCCTTGTGCCACGCGACGATTGCCTCGTCCCAGTGATTCAACTCGCGCAGCACGTCGCCCACCGCCTTGTGGGCGTCGGGATTTTCCGGGTCGCTGGCCGCGGCCCGCAGAAACGCCGGCAACGCTTCGCGCGGCCGGCCGGTTTTCTGCAACGTGACGCCCAGGTTCAGCAACGCCGGCAGATACGCCGGGTCCACCACGAGCGCCTGGCGGAACGCCGCTTCCGCGACGGCCAATTGGCCCGCCTTGTGGGCGGATACCCCGTAGGCCACCCAGGCTGGCGCGGATTCGGGAGTTAAACGCAACCGACGCTGCCAAAGGTCGTTCGCTTCCTCCCAACTGCCCAGGCGCTGCAACAGATCCGCCAGCCGCTCGAGCAAATCGCGGTCGTTCGGAAAAAGCGTCAGGCCGCGCCGGTAGGTCTCGAGGGCTTCGCTGGAGGCGCCTTGCTGGACTTGGGCTTCCGCGGCGGCGAGGTACGCCGCGTTTTGGCCGTGCGCGGCCACCCGGGCTTTTTCGAGGCAAGCTTCGGCGCGGTCGGCTTGGCCAATCGCCCGCAAGGCGAGGCCAAGCTCGAGATTCGTCTCGGGGGCGGACGGGTCGAGGGTCGCGGCGGCTTCGAGGTATGGCACCGCCTGCTCCGGCAGCCCCGCTTTGCGCGCCAGCGCGCCGACCCAATAATTCGCCAGCACATGACGCGGGTCCAGCGCGAGGACGGATCCGAAAAGCGCCACGGCATTCCCAAAATCCGCTTCCCGAAGCGCCGCCTGCGCGGAACCGATCAACTCATCCAACTTCTGCTGGTCCGCCACGGTCATTGGTTGCGGACATTTAACTCCAGAACCGGGCGATTGTCCAAGGATTCACGGAATCCCCGGCGCGGGCGGGCGCGACTTCGACTTGTTGGCTTTTCTGGGTGGGGCGAGGCTCCGCCGAGCCCTGAAAAAGTGGCGCGAGGTCCGGTTTGGGAACCAACGCTCGCACCCGCCGAAACGCCGTCGCTCCAGCTGGGTCTCGGGGCCGTGCGGCATTGCGGACGTCCCGACCCTCGTCACGGCTCGGCAGAGCCTCGCCCCACCACTCGCCCGGCGCGTTCTTGGCTTGCGCGCGCCGCGGCCAGAGAAAAGCGACCGTTCCCGACGCTCGCTTACCACTCAAGATATTCTGCTGCAATTCGTTATAGCACAAGAAAGCGCCATTTGCCAGTCGGGCAGGGACCGATTGGCCTGGCGCCGCAAGCCCCCACAGCCAATTGAAGCAACAACTCGAAGTTGCGCCTGGCGCGGGCCGGCGCGTCCGAACCATCCCGCGATCGCGGGCCCACGCGGCGGATCAGGCGTGGCGCGCCTCCTCCGCCGCGCTCCCACCCATTGACCGTGGGGTCCCTGGCTAATACCTTCCCGGACATGCTTGACTCGAGATGGTTTCCTCGGCTCCTGGCGTGCGTCGCGTGGGCTGGTATGACCGCCGCGGCGCTCGCTCAATCCGCGGCCCCGGCCGCGAAGCCGGCCGCGCTCGCGAGTCGGGCCACGTCGATGGACGGCAAAGTCTTCGTCGGTTACCAGGGTTGGGCGACGCCGTTGCGCCAGGAAGACGGCGCGCGCTGGGTGCATTACGGAAACCGCGGCGAGTTCAAACCGGGGTTCGTCTGCGTCGAGATGTGGCCGGACACCAGCGATCTCGGCGACGACGAGAAAATTCCGACCGATTTCCGGCATCAAGACGGTCGCGTCGCGACGGTGTTCGATCCGCAGAACGCCAAGACCGTGAACCGGCACTTCGCCTGGATGAAGCAATACGGCATCGACGGCGCGTTCTTGCAGCGCTTCGTGAATCCCGCGGCGAGTCCGAAACAACGGCCCGAGTTGGACCGCGTCCTGGATAACGTGCGCGCCGCGTCGCGCGAGAACGCCGTCGAGTGGGGCCTCATGTACGATCTCTCCGGCGTCCGGGCGAGCGAGATTTTCAGCAAGGTCTCGGACGATTGGAAACGACTGGCGGGCGAGGCCAAAATCCGCGCGGACGCCCGTTATATTCATCATCGCGGCAAACCGGTGATGGTTCTGTGGGGCATCGGACTGCGCGACCGGCCCAGTCCGAAGGAGTATCTCAGTCTCGTTGAGTTCTTGAAAAATGATCCGACGTACGGCGGCAACACCGTGATCCTCGGCGTGCCGTTCTACTGGCGCAGCGGCCAGCGGGACGCGGTCGATGATCCTTCACTAAAAGAGATCATTCTGGCGGCCGACGTGATCGCGCCGTGGCCGGTCGGACGTTACGCCAACCCCGAAGGCGCCACGCGCCTCGCGAAATCCGAACGCGAACCCGACGCGCAATGGGCCGCCGCTCACCAGCGCGATTATCTGCCCGGCATTTTCCCCGGCTTCAGTTGGCACAATCTGATGCTGACCCGCGGCTCGACCAACGCCTTCAATCAGATTCCGCGCCTCGGCGGAAAGTTTCTTTGGACCCAAGCCATCTCGAGCCAGCGCGCGGGCGCCAGGATGCTCTACGTCGCGATGTTCGACGAGATCGACGAAGGCACCGCGATTTTTAAAGTGTCGAATGATCCGCCGATCGGTGAGACGCCGTTTCTGACTTACGAGGGCCTGCCGGCCGATCACTACCTCTGGCTGACCGGCCAGATCGGCAAGATGCTGCGCGGCGAGATTCCCGCGACCGACGAAATGCCGAAACGGTAAGCGGATCGGATCGTGGCAAAATCATGAGTGGCAAAATCATAAAACTGAAAAGAAATCCTTGATGCCGATTCGAAGCCTGATCGATTGACGCTGCGGAACCACCCTGCCGCGCCGCTCCCGGCCGGTTAATGATTACGGGGTTATCCGCATTAAGTCTTTATGATTTTGCCACCCATGATTTTGCCATTTCTGAAAAGTCCGTCAGCTTTTGATTAACGGCTTCGGCTATCGCGCGGCCGCGGCGACGAAGTCGGCCGCTTGCATCTGCGCCGCGGGCGTCAGTGGGTACTGCCGGCCGGCTTCGTTGACGATCACGGTGAGTTTTCCGCCCAACGCCTGATAGCGCGGCTCGACGGCGCGCGTGTATTGCTCGAACCACGGATCGTCGCGATCGCAGACGTGCAGCAGCGGCACGCCGGCCTTGGCCAGCGGCTCCAGGTTTTCCAGCGGCGGCGTCTTCGACATCAGGCTGCGCAAGGCCGGGTTTCGCCCGAGGACGCAGGCCACCTTGTCCGGGTTCGCGCTCGCCCAGGCGTAGGCCTCGCCCGCCCCGGTACCGGTCCCTTCCAGCGCCGGTTTGCGGGAAAAGCCATGCTCGGTGAGCAGCTTGTAAACCGCGTCCCATTGCTCCGCCAACGGCCCGGCCTGCGCGGTCAATGGCGCCACGACGATGTGAAATCCACGGGCCAGCAGCGCCTGGTCAATCACCGCGTCCCGGCCGATTGCGTCCGCGCGCAAGACCCACGGCTGTCCCGGCGCGACGGTGGTGGGCACGATGACGGAAAGCCCGATGAGACCCCATTGGCTCTCCGTCCTGGCATCGTAACGCTCGTAACACGGCGTGAAACCAGGGCCGCGACAAAGGGCGAACGTATTCTCCTCCTTGAGGAAGAGGTTCGTGCTCGCGCCGCTGTAGTAGTACGACTTGACGAATTTCTCATCCGCGAACGCGGGCCGCCCGCCGTCCGCGCGCGGCAGATGCCCCACGATCCAATCCGCGATCGGTTTCGGATCGCGCAGGCTGTGCGGGTGATGCGCGGTCCCGTCCTTGATCATCACCGTGATCCGGCCGCCCAGTCGCGCGTAGCGCTCCTCGATGACCAGCGTGTGCCGCTGCAACAGAAAATCGAAGCTGCCGCAGACGTTGAGCAACGCCACGTCGTTCTTTGCCAGCTCGCCGAGCCTGGCCAGCGCCTCCGGCCGGATCGCGGGATTGTCGGCGTAAATGCAGGCAACCTTGTCGGGATTCACGGTGGTCCAGTCGTACTCGTTGACGCCGCCTTTACTCATGCCGATAAAGACGGGCTTTTTCGACAACCCATGCTTTTCGGTCAGGTGGGCGTACCACGCGTCCCATTGTTTGCCCGGGTCGGGCGTAATAAAGGCGATGTGAAAACCGCGCCGAAGCAGTTCCACCTCCGTCTGCGGCTGATGGTCCCAATAACAGCCTCGCCACGACCAGGGGTTTCCAGCGGCCGGCTGTTTCGGAACGACCACGATGCAGCGTCGCTGACCCGCGGGCGGGGCGCCGACGCCGTACTTCTCGCCGGCTGGCGCCTTGAACGGCTGAATCGCCAGCGTCGCGTCATCCATCACGAAGTCATAGCGGTCGAATCCGTCGTGCCACGTCGTCTTCTCGCCCTCGAAAGGCGTGTAACTCTCGGCGCCTCGCGCGGTCGCGGAGGTCCGTAAGAGGCCTATCACGAGCGCGGCCGCGAGGCCGAGCGCGCGGCGTTCGTTAATCCAGTCCGAGAGAGTGCGTTTCATTTTGCCTTTCCTAAATCGCGCGAGCCGCCCTTCGATCCGACCCGGGGCGGCGCCATGAATTTGCCGGTGTTCGACCTGGTGGCCGGACGGCGTTCGTGTTGAGTCGAGTAGGCAAAGTCGAACCGTCGGCGCCGACAACTCCGGTCGGCTCAACCACCAAGCTCGACTTTGCCAACTCTACTGAACTGTTCTATTCGACTCTAGCCGTCCCGGGATCGAGCGGGGAGCAAAAAGTGACAATTCGATTGGCCCGAAACGCCGCGTTGACAATCCGCCTCCATTGTGAGATGCGTATAAAGTAGGTATGAACGTGGGACCGGATGTCGCTTCATTGCTTCGGCAAATCGCCTTCAGCCAGCAGCAGAACGCTGGCGGCGCCGGGTCGTTTCTCGGGCGTTTCGGTTCGTTCTTCGCCAATTTTCAGACCCCGGTATTGATTGCCTTGGCCCTGGCGTTGGCGCTGCTCGTGGGAATTATCCTGATCTACCGTCCGCGCATGAGCCGCGGGATGATCTGGTGCCCGTTCTTCGGCCTATTCGGCGGGACTCCGACGCTGTACCTGCATTCGCGTCCGCCCCGCACGTTATTTCGGGGCTGGCTGCACCGGCGGCGCCATCGGCGGCAGAACGGCGTCACGCCGCTTAGCCATTTGATCGCCTGACGTCCGCCTGAGCGGCACGCCCGCATTGCGGTCACGCCCTTTATTCTCTCCGACGCTGAAACCCCGCGTCTGAATCCTGACGTCCGCAGGCGTCAGGGACAACGCCTGGCGTCAGTGATCGTAACGGAACTTCATGTAGGCGACGCCCGGCGCCATCAAAACGCGCCAAGCCAAATTGACGTCGTCATTGAACGTCGTATCGTGCGTCCCGACCGCCTCCACCAGGGAATCGAGCCATAGATCGTACATCCGGGGCGGGATGTTTCGCTCGTGCCGATTGTGCAGCCGCGCCAATTCCTGGAGATTATTGCGCGCGGTCCGCGTGACGAAGAAATTCAACATGTGGACCAGCGAGTCGGAGAGCATCTCCTTCTGCCGGGCCATGTCGGTGCCCTTGAATTTGGCGCCAATTTCGGGCGATTTGGCCAGGAAGATCCGATAGAAAGTGTCGAATAGATCTTCGCCGTCCTTGCGCGATTCGATCACGCGACCATAGCTGTCGTTGAAGATCGCTTCGTAGTTGATGGGGCCGTCGGTCATGCTGGCAAAGTATCCGGGGCGTTAGCGGAACGCCAGCCAGGAATCCGCGTGAAATCGGACCAGTGCGGTGCCCCACGCTGGCGTGGGTCAATCGGACCGCGGGTCTGCGACCCGCAGCGGCGACTGTCGGACGAACGCGCGCAAAACCGGCGAAAGCGGTAGGCGATTCGAACACGCTGCGGCTCACAGAGCCGCGCTCCGGGACCACCCGCCCACCGCGGCAAAATCCGGCCCCGTGATCCGTACCTCTTTTCGGCGAGCGCGGTGAATTGGGTTGGATCCCAAAAGAGAATCGCCCAAGTCTCGCCGAGACTCAACCCGCTCAGACCGCGGGTCTGCGACCCGCATCGGCGACTGTCGGACGAACGCGCGCAAAACCGGCGAAAGCGGTCGGCGATTCGAACACGCTGCGGCTCACAGAGCCGCGCTCCGGGGCCGCCCACCCACCGCCCGACTCACCGGACGCTTTTGCGGAAACTACGCACGGCCAGCGTCAGCGTGACGGCGGCGATCAACGAAAGGATCAGGACGGTCTTGCCGAGCAGCACAGCGGGCTCCATTTGCGGGATGGCGCCCCGGCCGTTCAGCAGAAAACGCATTGACTCGATGGCGTAAGTCAGCGGGTTAAACATCGCCACGGTTTGCAGCCACTGGGGCAGGAGTGGAATGGGCAATTGCGCCGAACTCGTGAACAGCAGCGGCAGCGTCATGAAATTGGCGATCAAAAACGTGGACTCCGTGCTTTGGGTTTTGAGCGCGATAAAAACGTTCAAGCCCGACAAGCCCAGGCCGAACAACAGTCCGATGGCGAGCGCGCCGGCGATCCCGGCCAGACCGTATTCATAATGGACCGGGTCAGCCTGAAACCAGCCCGCGAGCCAGGCGATCAGCACGATGATGACGCCCTGCAGGATCATCCGGGTCAAATCGCTCATGATGCGCCCAAGGAGGATCGCCATGCGGTAGATCGGGGTCGTCAGCAGTTTCGAGAGGAAGCCGCTCTGGATGTCGTTGATCATGCCGATCCCCGATTGGGCCGCGCCGAAGAGCAGGGTTTGCAACACCACCGCCGGCACAAAGAACTGGAAATAGCTCTTGCCCGCGAACGCCTCCGCCATACCCGGCGCCTTGGCGACTCGATTGAAGATCTGGCCGAACAACAGCATCCAAACCACGGGTTGGATGAGCGAGAAGTAGAGCGCGATCGGCCGCCGAAAAAGCTTCTTCATCGAGCGCTCGAATAAGACGCCCGCCTCGGCCAGGAATGCCGCCGGGCCGCGTGGGGCGACATCGAAAGGGGGTGACGCATTCATAATCCGAACGCGATCCTAGCGCGACCGCCGCGGCGGGCGAAGAACTTTTCGGCGGCCCCGCCTGCCAGCCGCGCGCCGCGGATGGGCGGACGCTTGGGGCGGCGCGGTTGTTCGTCACGACCTCCATGAGGTTTCGAAAGGCGAGCCGTGGTGAGACTTTGGCAAGCCGCTGCCGTCCAAACCTTTCCACGGCTCCGCGGAGCCTCGCCCCACCATCCGGTTTTTCACTGGCGCTCCGAGACTCGCGGGCGCACGAGGCGCCCTGCACGTAGCGCCCCACGCTAGCAGACGCCAGCCAGTTGCCAACCCGCGCCGCCCCGCTTATCATCCGCCCGTGAAAACCTCCCGCGCGTTGTCCGTCACTTTGCTGGCCATTTCGCTCGTCGCCACGACTTGGGCGGCGGACGAGACCAAACCGGCCGCGGACGCCAAGACCGCCGAAGCGCCGGCCCAACCGCCGCCGCCGCCCAAATACCCGTTCGGTCCCGACTCACTGCCTCAGGCGGGCGTGCCCCAAGGCAAATTGGAAGGGCCGTTCCTCTTTCGCAGCCAGGTCTTCACGAACACGGTGCGCAAGTATTGGGTCTATGTGCCAGCCCAATACCAGGCCGGCAAACCGGCCTGCGTGCTGGTGTTCCAGGACGGCCAACGCGCCTCCAAGACCAACGGCTCGATTCGCCTGCCCCAGGTAATGGACAACCTGATCGCCAAGCATGAGATGCCCGTGACCATTGGCATCTTCATCACCCCCGGCTCGCGCGGTGAGGAATATCGCGAAGTCGGCGGCGGCAATCCGAACAATCGCAGCGTCGAATACGATTCGCTCGGCGACCAATACGCCCGGTTTCTCATCGACGAAATCCTGCCGGAAGTCGGCAAGACCTATCAACTCACCCAGGACCCCGCCGGCCGGGCCATCGGCGGCTTCAGCAGCGGCGCGATCTGCGCGTTCAATGTCGCCTGGGAACGCCCTGATCAATTCCGCAAAGTGATTAGTTGCATCGGCAGTTTTACGAACATCCGCGGGGGGCACGTCTTTCCCAAACGCGTCCGCGAGACCGACAAAAAGCCGATCCGTGTCTTCGTGGAGGATACCCTGCACGACCTGCCCAACCCCACTGATCCCAACCGCGATTGGCACGTCCAAAACGAGGCGATGGTGGCCGCGCTGAAGGAGAAGGGCTACGACTTCACCTACGCCTTCGCCGAAGGCGTCCACTCCGACAACCACGGCGGCTCGATCATGCCCGACATGCTCCGCTGGCTCTGGCGCGATTATCCGAAGTGACGCTGGGTTAAACGACGTTGGGGCGACACCCCATCGTGACGGCGCCCGCGCTGCGCTACGATAAAGGAGTCGCGCCAGCGCCAGCGGCGGCGCCACCGAGTCAACCGCGCGCGGTTGGCCCGACGACGGTCGCGGCCGTTCGCGCGCATCAACCGATCAACCGAATATGAAAAAACAACCGAATCCCCATCTCCTCACCCGCTCCACCCTTGCGTTCGCCTTGGCCATCGCCATTTGGTCGCCGCTCCCGACGCGCGCCGCCGAACCCATGCACATGCATGAAATGTCCGACGCCAAGATGATGGAGCAATGTCAGGAGATGAAACATCAGAAGATGAAGCTGAACGCGGACATCAAGGTTCAGGATGTTCAACTCGCCGAGCAACTCGCCGCGATGAACCGCGCGCCCAAGGACCAAAAAATAGACCTCATGGCCGCCGTGCTGAACCATTTGGTGAACGAGCGGATCGTCTTGGACGCGCGCAAGATCAAGATGGAGGACGCCATGATGCAACACATGGTGCGCCATATGGAAATGGGCATGGCGTCCATGTCGAGCTGTCCGATGATGAAAGGGATGAAGGACATGGACGACAAGGAAGATGGCGACCACAAAGAACATGATCACGAAGAGAAATAGAGGCCGCGCCACTCCGCGACGAGCGGTTGCGGATTGGCTGGCGGTCTCGACGACGCGAGAGACGTCGACACGCACGGATCGAAATCCGTGCGGAAGGACCCCATCTGCGGAATGACCGTGGTTGAAGTCACCGCGTCAGTCGCCGAACGCAATGGCAATTCATCCACAATCATCCGCCCATTAGCCCCACAGCATCAACTGGTTATGAGTATTGCTG
>CAZFVY010000043.1:0-53716 GCA_964522665.1 uncultured Verrucomicrobiota bacterium
GAAACCCACTGCTGAAAAGGAAATATCCCAACACTTCGGTCAGAATAAGCGTCAGGACCAGCCCACCGAGACATATCATTGTGACCTTTAGAAATCGCATGATCTTCGAGTCGCTAACAAATGTTGAGCGAATAAGGCGTTCGGCGTTCAAATATGCCCCGTAAGCTGTCACCTCTTGCTCAATAAACGTGCAAGCCTACTTGTCAAAAACCTTGACGCGCCATTTGTCCGCCCCCAGATAGGTGAAGCGAATTTTGCCGTTTTTGAACTTGGCCGGAATGCCCGATTCGTCCCGCTTCAACTGCGCTTGGTGCAATGAACCTCCTTCTTTCCAAATAATTTTCAGGGTCAGAGGGACATCGACCGTGGCGCCATAAAATGTTGCGCTCGTTTCAGAAAGTTGATCTTCAGCGAGGACAGGAACCAAAACGCCCGGCGATGCCCGCAACGGAAGCCCTGCGATCGAATCGACGAATATCTCATTGGGGCCTAGGTTGAAATAAACGAAGTCAATTTTCCTCATGCCAGAACAACCCACACAACAAAATATGCAAGCGATGCTTGTCAAAAAGGTCCTCATTCAACTTACCGATTGTTAGAATTTCACCCCGGAAGCGACTGCCGTGTCCTGAATCCAGTTTTCAGCGCCATTGATGTGGGTCTCCGTCGCGGTATCGCTAGTGCCGACATCTCCGTGGCTGCTCAGGATCGGATCACGGTAATTGTAAATTCTCCGTTCCGTGCCTCCACCAAAATGGAACGTTGGAAAGTACCACTGATCGGTGCGCGTTTTAACCGCATGATAAAAATGCGCGACATTTGGGGGGACCGACGCCGGGGGCGGCTCCGTCCAGGCCATATTGACCGCATCGAACAGGCCGATCCAGTTTACAGGAATCGGCCTCTTCGTGCCGCAACCACAATCGCATCCTTGCTCGTTTAACAGTACAGCCACCCAAACAGCCGCTACCGCCCCTCGGCTCCAGCCTGTCAAATTGACCGTAATATTCTTGCCTCCAACTGCACAGAAGTCTGAGCAAACCTGCTGCTTAACGTCCTTGGCGATGGCAAGCGTACTGATCCCGGTCCCACCATTAAAGAGTCCCTGAGGTCCCTCGTAATACCTCCTTGGAGATTCCTTCGTCCAATTGTACAGTTTCCACGGGTTTGTCCTATCGTCGGCCCTTGCCCAGGTGCCGTCAATCGCGTAAAACGCCAGCCCCAGAGGGTCGTAGTTATTAATTGGGTTGTTCTGGACCATTCCATAGAGATTTGGTCCTCCTTCCATCTCGTCCGCCGGGTCACGCGATTGCCAACGCCCTGTGGATGGGTTCAAGTAGCGCTCGCCATAGTACATCAAATCCGTCTCATCATCCTGATACTTGCTGGAAAAGCGGATCGGATTGACCGTCGCCATCGTCGTCCCCGAGGTCGCCATAAGTTCGCCGAAGGGGCCGTATTCGTAGGTCGCCGAGACATCTCCGTTTGAGCCGTCCACCAGCCCCATGACGTTGCCGTTGCCGTCGGACATCGCAAATTGGCTTGGGCTGGAGACGACGTAAGGCTGGAGGAAGGCCAAGCCGCCCACGCCCCCGGCTCCGCCGGGCGCCCCGCTCAAGCCCCCGAGTTGACCGCTCAGGTCCGGCCCCCACACGTAGTCCCGGATCGAGTTGTCGCTTGTGTCCAGATCCGCGATCAGACTCCAGCCGTCATACACGAATCGCTCGGCCAAATCCGGGGCACCCGTGCCCGACGTATGGTTCCACACCTGCTTGCCAATGCGGCGGCCCTGGCAATCGTACTCGAAGACGATCTTCTGCTGCGGTCCCACCGAGGTGTTGGCCGTCATCGTCACCAATCGGTTCTCCGCGTCCCAGGTATAGCTCCATTCCGTGTCGTTCGTCAGATTCCCGTCCAGGTCGTACGACAACGCCCCCGCTTGTTCCGGCACGAATTGGTAGCCCGAGCGCGCGGTCGAGCCGTTGATCGTCACGTTGACCGACTGCCAGACCGGCGCCGAGCCGTTGCTCACCGTCAAGAGCTTCTGGTAAAACGTCCCGCTCTGGTAGTCCGGCGACGCGCCGTTGATCGTCACCGTCGCCCCCGATGGGGCCGTGCCTACCACGTCGAACGCGTTCGGCGTCTGGAGGTTGTACTGCTGGTTGACGAGGTCCGAACCGTCGTAAATCCCCCGCAACGAGCCACCGGAAGTATCGCCCCCGACATGGTGATTGATCCGGTTGCCGATCGTGTCGAACAGGTATTCGAACTGTTCCCCGGGCATGTACGTGCCCCCGCTGAAATGCTTCTTACCCGCCGTCACCTGGCCCAGGTCGTCGTAGCCGTACACCCAGTAGCTATTGTCCACCAAGTTGGTCATTTGCGTTCGCTGGTTGGCGCCATTGTACTGGTAGCCGTAGCCCGACACGGGCTGACCCGAGCCGGAGGGCGTCCAGGTCACCTGCGTCAACCGGTTCAACTTGTCATACACCCGCGCCCCGGTCAACCTCGTTACTCCGCTCGCGCTGGCCGTCACCGTCCCGATGAGCGACGAATTCGTCAGGTAGCCATACGTCACCGTGTCGCCCCAAGACGACGCGCTGTTGACCCGCGAGATCGCGTCGTACCCGTAGGTGACCCACGCCCGGTGCGAGGAGAAGCTGTTCAACAATTCCACCGCGGTGCGCCGCATCTGCGAGTCGTATTCCAGGTACACGTTCAACCCGTCCAGCGTTCCACTCGCATAGTGCTCCTCGGTTAACTGGCCCGAGTCGAAATAGCCATACGTCGTCGTGGTCGCTCCAGAAACGGCGGCGGTCTGTCGCCGACCGCCCCGATCGTAGGTGTATGTGAGAGCCGGGGTCGAGGCTGGGTCGTGCGAGTAGGCGATCCCCGTCAAGTCGCCATGCAGGTACGGAGGGCCTTGCTCAAAGCCATAGCTGTACGTGGTCAACACGCGATTGCTGCCACTGTCCGTCCGCGCCCAGAGGCGCGTTTTGAGCCGCCCGCCAGGCGTATAGGTGTAGTCGGCCCCGTGGCCGTTGCCGTCCCGCTTGCTCGCTAGCCATCCGCGATAACCGTCATAATTCCAAGTTGTTAGGTTTGTGCCGGCGTCGCCGCCAAAATTTTGCCACGTTTTAAGTGTTTTTATTCGCCCTTGGGGATCGTAAGTGTACTCGACCGGGTACGTTCGCGAACCGGACGTCTTTGCAAGCAATCCGTTGGTGGTGTAATAATAATTGGTCGTCGTCGTGGAGTCAGGCAACAATTGGCCCGTCAGCCGGCCGAGGCTGTCATAATACGAGAGCGTTGTTTGCGCGGATTGCCCGGGATTTGGAGCAGGGGTTGTGACGCTGGTCACCCGGTCGGCGTTATTGAAAAGATTGGTCGTGCCCCCATTGCGAAGGTCGGTCATCTTGTACTGACGGCCAAACGCGTCGTACTCGTAATCCACCTCTCCGTAAAGATTGCCGCTCGCGTCATATTGTTGCACCGACGTCAGGCGCCCGTAGGTGTAAAGTTTATACGAAAACGAACTGTCCGGGAGGAAATCCGCCGTCCACTTTTGCCCGCCTCCAATCAGCCCGTAAGACGCCCTGAACCGATGGGTAGCCACGGCCGTTGACGGATTCTGAAACTGCACGTCCCAAACATGCAACCCTTCGACTCCGGTGTCCACTTCATGTACCAGATTGCTTGCGATTGAGCCTCCGGTCAGCAAGGCCCAAGTTTGAACTCGCTTGATCGCGATGCCGTAGGGGTTGCTTGAATCGCTGGCGGTCAGGTAGGTCGTAATTGTATTGGAAATGCGATCGACGCCAGTATCGCTAATGTCAACGGTGTCGGCATGGCCGTCGCCGTTTAAGTCCACCGCGGTCGTGACCAATTCTCCCTTGCCGTTGTAACGGAAGAGGTTCGTCACGCCGTCCGGGTCCACCTCGGCCTGCAATTGCCCGAGACCGTTGTACGAACTCTGCTGCGTCGGCGTTCCCGAGGCGGCGGCGTAAACCGTGCGGAACGGCCGACCGACTGGATCGATATAGCGTTTTTCGACCTCAGAAGTAGTGGCACCGGTGGCGTCGAGTCTCGTCTCGATCTCCGTGAGGTAGTTGGTGCCACCAATCGCTTCGACTCCGTAGTCGAACCGTCGTGGTGAGACCGCGGTTCCGGTCACGGACAGCAACCGACCGTCCCGGTAATAGGTGTTAACCTCCGTGCCACCGTCCGGGAACGTCGTGGTCTCAACCCGATGACCACTGCCGTCCACTGTGCGAGCAATGCTCGTCTGCGCTCCGTAGGCGTTTGTGGACAACGTAACTCGGCCCGCGTTATCGTAGGCGAACCGTTCCAATACCTGGGATACGCCGTTGGTGCCGATTCGCGTCCGTGACAGAATATGCCCTGCGGCGTCGAGCAGGTTCGTGGTCTGGATCGCGAACCGAGTTTCGCCGATCTGGCGTTTGAGGTTATCGTACTGATAGGTCGTGGTCGCCCCATCTTCGTCGATGTCAGTGTCGATGCCACAACAGGAGTAGGTTACGATACGGTAAAAGCCGCTCAGGTCGTGGGAGAGGGCGTAATTCCACGGGTTGCCCGTCGGCGCTCCGCCGCTGCCATCATAAGAATAAGTGTCACTGTCAGTCGTAACCAAGACTGACCCGCCAGAAGTGATTTGCTTAACGACCCGCGAGAGCATTTCGCCCCTAGGGCCAACTTTAGTTTCGGTCTGGACGCCGTTGGTGATCGAACTGGGCGCGGTCGGCGCCGAGTCGGCATTGGGCGCGCCGCGTTGTTCGACAGTGAGCAATGTCCCCGCGACCGGTTCGCTGTATGTGTAAAGGCTGTAGGTCCCGTCCTGGTAACGCTGCCATATCAGCAAATGATCGTAGGCGTCGCCAACGTGATACTGGGCCGCAGTCTTAAGGTTTGTTGAATCGTTCACCGCGGCGCTTGGGTTAACGCAAACCTGCTCCTCTTCATATCCGACCCCGAATTTGCGGTATTTCTTCCCGACCGTGACGGTGGATTGGCCGGCAATCTGGATTTTCGTCGTTTCGGTGCGAGGAGTATCGGCCTGTACCGTCCCGTCATCAACGCCAGTGTCCACGCTGGTGTACAGATATTCATTAAGCTTGAATTGGGCCGACGAGCCAGATGTCAGCAGCTTTCCGTCGGTCCCGACCGGAGAATCCCCCCACGTCGCGAACCGTTGTGCGATCCGCGAATCCGAAGAACTGTTTAAGACCCGGACCTCCTGCCCGGTCATTGTATTCGTGATCCAGGTCGGGTGTCCGGCTGAATCGCAGGAATAGGCGGTGGTGACGGCCGCCGAGCCGGAACCCTCCACGCGAAGCACCGACTGGTCCCGGCCCGCCGTGTCGCCTGAGAAGGTCTGGGTCGTCAGCGAAAGTTGGTAATCTTGGACCTGCGTCGAGCCGACCATTCGTTGCAGGGTGCGGACCTTGTTCGTGACGCCAGCGCCGTTATCGGTGACGGTGCTCGCGATTTGGACCGTGTTCAGATTGTCGGTTAAGACCCATTGCTTCGTTGAAGCCGTGTACGTATAGGTCCAAACCCGGTCCGCCGTGGTCGGGGAGCTTCTGAACTCACTAATAGCGATGGTGTTATAGTTGCTGCCAACAAGGTTGCTGCCAGCGATATTCCAACGCACCGTCGGAGCGCCAGAAGGCACTGGCCACACGCCCCCAGAACCGGAACTGAAGGAGATGCCCTCGTAAAAACTGATGTCATACCCTGGATTCGGCGTTGTGAAACCGGATGGCGCGGGAATATTGACCAAGCCACTCGGGGTCCAGATTTGGCTGATCCCCATTTTGGCATTTGGGTAAGGAATATACCCGATCGTAAAATTGGTTCGTACCGACGGAAACTCCAGGAACGTCGGTGAGAGTAGGTCTGGATTCGGCGCGTCGGCCTCAAGCATGAACGCGGCGGCCTTTTCCTTGGCATTCGCGCCAACACTGAACGTCGCGCTAAGCTCCTGCGGGGCGAAGCTCGCCGCCCCAAACGTCTGACAATCGGTACATCCACAACCCGGGCCAACCTCAACTGGAACCGAGTTGCAACCGTAGCTGGTCATCGCCAGGACGATAACGGTGCCACTCCGAGTGCCCGCGGTAACAATCGCGGACGTCCCAAGCGACTGAATCCGGCAGCCAAGCGTATCGCCGTTGTTATTCACCCCAGCCAGCGACCATGTCGTCGTCCCGGAGCCTGAAACCCGAGCAGTCGTTTGAGAGGAGCCGTCCGCTGGAATGGTAGGACTGCTGAGGGACATCGTTGGCCCGCCGCTGCCGCCACAACAGACTACTTGAATAATGGCGGTATAGCTCGTAGAGCCACAGGTGAGAATGACGACCGATTGGCCGGGCGCACTTGTGTCGATTATACGCTTTATCTTGTCGCTTCCAGTATTCTGTCCGCCGGTAAAACTGTAGCCAATTGGAAGGCAGGATTCAGGGATCTTGACGTAATAACCGCTTGAATAGGTAAGCGCCGGTATTCCAGAGTCATCACCTACGACCGGCGTGCCCGAACTGAAAAACGGCACGGCGGTCACAGTATCACCCACGCAGACCTGATAGGTGCTCGTAGTCCCGCTTGTGGAAAGCAACGTCGCGTCTCCCCCGTCGCCCTCTGAATTGAACACCTTGATCCCGGTGATTTGGACAAAGGCAAAGTTCCCTCGCACTCCCACTGGGTTCGGCGGATCCACATAACACGGACCGTCAGGGCCGAGGAACCCCCAACGATCGAACTCAACGCTGCCGTCGCCGCCGGCGGAACTAGTGATGGAAGTAGATAGCCCTGGGCCAGCCTGATTAACGACTCCGGCGACGGTATTGGAATCGACTATGCTCGGATTCTCTGTATGTGTATCCAGCGTTACCGGAGGGCAATCTGTGTAATGGACGTTGTGTTGAATGGTGGCCGGCGTACTGCTGCCGGTGATTGACGCGTTAATTGTGCCACCAGCGCACTGGATCGAGTTGTATTGGAGCACCCCTCCGTTCACCGCGGTCAATATGTCTGGATTCAGAACTCCCGGATTGAAGATAACGGTCGGGTTGAGCGAGATGGTTGCGGCCTGATAGCAATCATATTGGAGATCAAAGAATTCACACTCGTTGCTCTGTCCCTGGGCGGTTTCAACCGATCCGAAAATAACCGTGACCAGCCCCAGCTTAAGGAGCGCCCTAAATGTAGCTTGTCTCATACCCTTCGATTGTTCCTGGTTGATTCTCACCGCAGTTTCAAACGCGCCAACGCCGCCAGTGCCGCTGGGCGCAGGGCCGCCTCTGTGCCAGTCGCAAGTTCGTTGAGAGCGGCGATTTCCGGTTGACCCCCGAGCGAACCCAATGCATTAACCGCTGCAATCCTGAGAGGAAGACTTTCGGAAGCAAGCGAGAGGCGCTGCGCTATGGGCGCCGCGTCCGTTACATCCCGGAGAGAGCAGACTTGGATCGCCGCGGCCCGCGCGAAGGCGTTGGCGTTTGTATCAGCCGCTAACGCCAAGGCTTGGCGATCTACCAGCTTTCCAGCGTCACTCCCATCGGCTGGTTGCAATGCGTTGAGTCCCAGCAAGGCGGTTCCGGCGATTTGGCTGTCGGTCTCCTTTAAGCCTTCCGTCAGGGTCGATGCAACCACGGGCAAGGAAAGCACTGATTCCCCAGTCGGCGCGGTTCCAAATTGGTGCGTACCGTCGGCGCTCGTTACCAGGTGCTGCAACGCGTAGTCTCGGACGATGGGATCCTGTTGCCGATCCTCGAAAAGGCCAACCAAAAGCGCACCGAGATTCTTGGGCGGCGGTTGTTGTCGTTGGAGCGCGTTAATGATGTCATTCTTTAGGACACGGACGCCACCCTTCGTTAAGCGATCTGGCGGGTATTCACGGCTGCGAAGCAGTTCATAAAGCGAAGCTATTTCGTTTGTCGTCAAGTGCGAGCCGAGGGAATGCACCGCCTTCATCTTAGCCCAAAAATCCTCGTTCTTGCCACGAACGATCAAACTGACTGAGTCGTTCGTTGACTGGGGCAACGGAACCCGTGCTTGCGGGAAAGCGGAGGCGAGATTTGTTCTAGTGCGGTCTGAAAAAGCGGGGATCGCATTCGTCGCGGCTCCCCGCATCGGCGTCTGCGGCGCCCGTTTCGGGTTTTGCGCCCACTTTTGTATAAGAGCGCTGGTAAGAAGAACCGCTCCGAGCATCACCCACAGTTTCTTGTTTCGATTCATTTACTTTTCAGTCGTTTCTAGGTCTCAAAATGGCGTGCCGAGATAATCCGAATGTTGAAACGCTTTCAGGACATGGCACGTTGCGCTTTGGAGGGTCGCCGGCCGAATAAAACGCACTGTAATCTGACCGAGGGGGTCGAAATCGCTTGCTTGGAACAGTTTTACGACGCTCCCATCGTCAAAGGTGACCCCACCGACAAAAACACTCACACGTAGCGAAACGGGCGCCAGTACGGGACTCTCGACGATAGTCATGTCCACATAAAGGCTTCCATCGCTTAAGCTTCCGGCGACCCCAAGATCGGTTTCATTGCCCGAGAAGAGATTGAATCCATTGACAAGGGCGCTGCTTAGTATTGGGCCGCCCACTCCCGCGCGCGCCGTTAGGTAGCGATTCTCTGGGGCGTCAGATGTAAGCGAGAATTGTCGCGAGGAGCCGTTGGTTACGGTCGATTCGGTCCAGCTAAGTCGCGGGTCGGCCTCAACAATTGCCTGCGAGGGCAAACCAGTCCAATTCCAAAGCCGGGGATGGCCGACCCACGCGGCAACCGGATCGGTCGTAGCGCTCCCCAATACCGTCACATGGATCGTGCGACTTTGTTGGGCGCCGGAGGCGTCGGCGTAAGCGCATCCAACAGTGAAACTGCCGGTTTGGTCGAAGAGATGAACGACCGTTTGGTTAGCGGGAAGACTGACCTGACCGGCCGCGGCGCCCACTTGAATCTGAGCGGCTCCAACCGCCGCTCCTACCGCGAACTGGAGCGAGTCGCCTTGGCGAATCGTCAGGTCGCCGCTCGACGGGAGATCGACCGCCTGCCAAATAATCGCGCCCGTTTCCGTGCGACCGCCATTTTGGAAGCTTGCTTGGACGAGATTGGGGCCGCCCGCGGTTAGCGCAACGTTCGCATACCAGCGATCACCGACGCCCGGTTGTGGGGTGATCGGGGCGCCGGTCCCGTCCTGGAGTTGCATCATGCTCAAGTAACCGCCCCGCCCTTCAAGGCACGCAGGGGAGGTCAGGCTTGTGATAGGTATCGGCGAGGAGGCCGCCGGGGTCGATCCGATGCCGGAGGTTGCCGCGAGCAGGGCTTCAACCCAATCCTTTTTGCCGTTCTTGTCAGCGTCCGGTCCCAACAGGACCTGAAGGCGGATCGCCGACAGCGCCAGTGAGCGCCCCTTTCGTGCGTTATCCCAATAGACTCGCAGCCGGTGAGTTCCGGCTTGGACGAACGGGGTCAACGTTTGCACCCGAGCGGGATGGCCGGGTGATGCGTCGAGGAACAGGCGTCCCAAATACTCGCCGTCCAGAGAAACCGCCAGGTAATAGCCGGAGTCGAGGTCAACCGTCCCATGCGTGCCACCCTCGATTTCAATTCGGTAAATGTCCGGGGCAGGGGCGGCGAGATCATATTCGAGATAGCCACGACGGTCGATCGCGTAAATCGAGTTGCTCTCGGTTTGCCACTGACCCAAACGCGCGACCGCGGCGGCGCCCGGAAGCTCGACCGCGTTGGTTACGCCGGTTACTCCGGCCAACGCCGCCGTGACGGCTCCACTGGTGACCGTATTCGTTGCGGTCGAATCAGAAATTGCTCCTGTAATCCCGGTAATGGTCTGTCCGGGAATGGCCGCCGTCGTTGAGGGTGGAGCGGTTTGCGCGGGCGTTGAGGTCGAGTAGAGTTGGCTCTGGGGAATCGGCTGTTTGGGCGTGGAGGGGCTGCTCCATAACAATTTGGCGACTGCCTCTCCGGTTCGTTGAAAATACTCCAGCTTGATCGTATGCCTCAAACCGGTTTTGAAATCGACCCGCACGCTGGCTTCGCTTGCCGCGTGGTCGGTCCAAGCGTCAATCAGAAGTTGCCCGTCCAACCAGAAGCGTGCGCCGTCGTCCGAAAGCACGTGCAGGAGGTAGGTTTCGTTGTACTGCGGCTCTAAAAACCCTTCCCATCGCGCGCTGAAATTGTCGGGGCCAATGCCGTTGGTTGGGGAGGTTGAATCCCAGTCGAAATTCACCGTCGGGTCAATCCGACTGACGCTTTGGCCGCTCGCGCCGTCGGAATAGGTACCGAGTAAGCCGTCGCCAGTCCCGGTGACCGCCGGAACGATACCATTTGCCAGCGGAACGCCGACGCTGACTTGATCGAAGGCGACGGTCCCCAAGGTCGAGTTGTCATGGCTGTTGACCACCAAGCCGAAAAACACTGAAACCGGAAGGGCTATCGATTCGGTCCCGGCCCACTGCCAAGTCAGGCCGTCCGCGGAAGTATAGGCGCTGAACGCGTTGCCTCGGCGGACCAGCTTCATCCAGACCGGTGTCACCGACGAATTGATGGGGTCCGAAGTCGTTTCGCCCGTGGTTTGGAATCGGTGGAAGAATCTGACCCCGTTCGCCGGAGTGACCGCCAGCATCAGGTGTCGGGCGTCCGACCGAAGGGTTTCACGAATCATGATGCCGCCCTTCGCCCACGGATCGGTCACGTCCTGGCGGGTGACCCGGGCAACGATTTGACCGTCGCCCTGCCAGCTTTGATAAACGAAGTGAAACCCGTCGGAATTCGCCCAGATGTCAGCCCCGGCGCCAGTAATCGACCAATTTCCGTTTTGTACCTGCGCCGTGCCCGCAAGTCCGACCGGCCCGACGTCTTGATCGGACCAAGGCAGGGGCAGGCTGGGGCTTACGGCCGGCTGCGGCGCCGGATTCAATTCGGCCTGGAATAGTTTCTCCAGGTCGGCGGCGTTATGGCTGGTGAATTTGGAGTACAGTTGGGTTTGGGGTACAACCTGCTCAGGTGTCGAGGGACTGCTCCACGCGAACTTGATAATGGCGGCGCCACGATGTTGGAAATAATCGAGGCGCACGGCGTAGCGACGGCCGGGTTGCAGTTGGATCAACGCGCTGGAGGTCTGCTCCGCGTGCTCATACCATTCGTCGATCAGCAACTGTCCGTCCACCCACAGGCGGGCGCGGTCATCGCTGGTGACGTGAAACGCGTACGGCTCGGAGAATTGGGCCTCGATTTCACCGTCCCATCGGGCACTAAAACTCTCGTGCTTCAGCGCTGTGTACGGCGAGCGAGCCGGATTCCGCCTGAAGGTTGGCGGCGGACACCTCATCACCAAGGTGCTCCAGCAACAGATCGAAGATTCTGCGCAGCTTAGAGAATGGGCGCGGCGCCGGCCACTGCATTGGATCGTCGTTCAAGGCGGGCGACTCCTCAGTCCGAGTCTGCGGGGACGGCGTAATACTGAGCAATTCATCGACGTTTGGGAGCAGGGCGCCTTCGGGCCGCCGATTAACGTTCTTGCGCGGGGTGCCAATTGGTGGCGTTACCCGGAATGTCAATTGCCCGGATCCGCGCACCGTCGGTTCTTCGCCAGGAGCCTTGGCAGTCAACAGAGCAGTGCTCATAGCCCCCCCTCCGTGCCGATCCGCGTTAACTCAGACGTCGGTATCCGCCATTGGCTCCCGACCTTTATTCCTTTTAGGCGGCGTGTCCTCAGCCAGCGGCGCGCGGACTCCGGGTGGACGTTTAGATGCGCTGCGAACTGCTCAACGGTCTGATGATGGTTAGTCTCTACTGTGTTTGATTGGCTGAATTTGTTCATATATTATCGCCCGGGAATTGCAACAGGGCACCGTGCCGGGCTTTATTGCGCGGCACGAAATAGAACCGGACTGCGCGGGATGTGGGAGAGCCAAGACGTCGATAGTAATAAGCGTGTCTTATCACACTTAACTTCAACGGGTTATGAGATCAATAGTATTTTGTAAACAGTCGGACCTCGATAGGACACTGGAATCTGTTTACAGTTTTTCGCCCTTTATCCTTGGTGTAGGAAAGCCCACTCCGGGCGCGGGGTGTTTTGGCGGGCGGCGCGGCGGCCCGCTCAGCCCGAAACGGGTGCCCGCAAGCGCCGCGCGGCCTGCGCTGAAGAGTTCCTGGAGGGGGTAAGCCGAACTCAAGGAGACCACCACGCGGCGTACGCTGACCCGGATGAGCGCGCCGATATTGAAATGGCGGGTACGGATCGTTCCGCAGGTGGCCCGCGCCAACTCCGTGCCTGGCAAGGGTCACCGGCGCAGTTGGTTGACCAGATGGTGGTCCCGCGTGGGTTGAGAATCAAATGGCCCGCGCACTAAGCCTAATGCGCGTCCTTGTGCGAAACGGACCCACAACACAGTCGCACCCCTTCAACAAAGCGACGACCAAACGTGAGCCAGCCGGATCACGCCGCCGTTTACGCCGGATGTCCGCTAGCCAATGGGCCGCACGTCTCTCACCGTAATACGGCTGACCCCACGCGAGGCGCGGCAGAGTTGCTGGGTTGCCGGTACGGAGCACAAATCGAAAAATAGCGATCAGAACCCTAAAAACGTCCAAGAAGTGTCCAAGCTCTGATTATGGTGAAAGCCAATAAGATCGTAACTTGTTGATGGTAAATGGTGCGTCGGGCAGGACTTGAACCTGCAACCTTCTGATCCGAAGTCAGAAGCTCTATCCAATTGAGCTACCGACGCACACGGAAATTGACCGCCCGCCATTTCGCGCGTCCTCGCCGCGCGGTGAGGCAACCGACTGCGCCGCTCAACTTAATGAAATCGGCGGAACTCGATCCACGGCTAACCGCCGAGCCATCAGCGCCCGTCGGCGTTAACAAAAAATCAAACGTTCCGTGGAATTTGATTGTAAATCCGGCCCAAATCTGCCATCAAATTGTCCGAGCCGAAAGCAAAATATGGAAATTCAGCCGATTACCGGTACCGCTTCGGGCGCGGCCAGCCAATCCGTGGCTGTTCCGTCTTCGGACTCGGCCGGCGGCGCCTCCGCCGCGCAAGAGAGTTCTCCTCCGCCGGCCAGCGAGTCAACTGCGACTCCGCAAGGCGCCCAGCAGGCTCAATATGCGTCGTTCCTGAACATGCTGGCGTGAAACCGACGCAGTCAAACACCCGTCGGCCGGCATCTCCTTTCCGATACTCCGTCATTCGCCCGGCGCCGCGCGCGTTCCGTGGCCTCGTTTGAGCAATATGCATATTACGCCGACCAGCCTGCAACAAGCCCAAGGTTACTCTGCCGCACAACTGGCGCGCTTCCAGTCCGGCCAGCGCAATGTCCGGGCGATTTCGCAGAACGGAGTAGATGACTCGCAAACCCAGCCGTCGGCCAGCGTTGATTCGGGGCTCGCGCAGCAGGTAGGCCCATTGCAAGCCATGCACGGAACCTTGATGGAAGCCCTGAAATCAAATCAGAGCATTCACGATCAATCGCTCCTTTCGTTGATCCAGTAACGCCCACTTTACTGGCTAGGCCGCGAAGGGTCCCTCCGCGCGCCACTCGTCGGCTAATCAACATTGGCCCTCGCTCCGGTAAGTCGCGAAGCGCGGCGAGAAGGCCGAACCCGTCGCGGATTCGCGCACGGGATCGAAGGCGCAGTCCCTACTGGGCGTACCAATCACGCAACCGAACGTCGATTCCCCGGTCGGTCCCAACCAATTGCTTGAACTTCTCCAAATCGCTGCCGCGATAGTGGTACGGATAGACCGTCTTCGGTCGAAACTCGCGCACGGCGCTCGCGGCTTGGTCCACCGTCATCGTGTACGGAAGGTTCATGCAGACGAACGCAGCGTCAATGTTCTTGAGCGCGCGCATTTCCGGGATGTCCTCGGTGTCTCCGCTGAAATAGAGCCGCTTGCCACCCAGGGTGAGCACGTAGCCGTTCCCCCGCCCTTTTTCGTGGAATTTTAGCCGTTCGGCGGTGAGATTATACATCGGTACGGCTTCGATCAGAATTCCCGCAACCGTCTTCGACTGGCCGTTCGCCAAAACCGTCGCCCGCGGCCGCAAGGTTGGTGGCAGTTGCAGAGCGACGGCGGCCGGCACGACGATCGCCGTTTCCGCCTCCGCGACCGCAGCCAGCGTCTCGCCATTCAGGTGATCGCCGTGGACGTCCGTCACCAACATCAGATTCGGCTTCGGCAGGCCTTCGAATTTCTTCGCCCCGCCCACCGGATCGACGTAGATCGTCACGCCGTTCCAATTCAGAGCCAGCGTCGCGTGATTGATCGGGTGAATGACGATGTCGCCCTTGTCAGCCGGGAGCCGGTCGCCGGAAAGTTCCGCGCCGTTCGCGGAAGCCCAGGCCACGATAACCAAGGCCGCGGTGAGCAAGCTCAGCGGATGAAAGGAGCCACGGCCGCGGCGACCGGGGCCGGCGCTGAAAAATCGACTAAAAGCGTATTGAAGCATAAGGGATACTGGCGCGTACGCCGGCCGGTTTCAATTCCTTTTCGGCGCCTCGCGGCGTCCCCTCCGTCCGCTAAGAATTCCGCACTTCGAACGCATCTTATTGATTCCAGAATAGTTATCTGGATTTAACATTTCCGCCACCGATCCGTCACGCGAGCAAGCTAGCCTGGTAATATCGATGAAGAAAATCCTTATTCTGACGGCGGGATTCGGGGATGGGCATAATTCAGCCGCGCGCAATGTGCGCGAGGCGCTCGAGGTGGTCTCCGACGATGTGAGCGTGGAGGTCCTCGACCTCTTCCAAGTCACGTACGGATCGATCAACGACATGATCCGGAAGGCGCATTTGGGCATGGTCAAGTATGCGCCGTCGCTCTGGGGAGGAATCTACTCGTGGTTGGACAATTCCCGCGTTTTGGGCAACGGCCTGCAAGGTTTGACTCGCTTGAAAGAGACCCTTTGGCGGATTCTTTCCGAATCACAGCCTGATTGCGTCGTTTCAACCTATCCCGCCTACGCGCATGTCATCCAGCAGCTTTTCCGCGAGGACCAGGAGCGGGCTTTCCGCTTCATCACGGTCATCACCGATTCGATTTCGGTCAACTCCGCCTGGTACCGCGCGCCGAGTGATTGGTACTGCGTCGCCAACCAGGAGACCGCGCAAACTTTAATTCGCGGGGGAGTCGATGAGGCGCGCGTCCGAGCGGTCGGTTTTCCGGTCAGCCCGCTGTTCAGTCAACTGCAGACTACGCCGCTGTTGACCCCGCGCCACGGGCTGCCGCGTCGAATTCTTTATCTGGTCAACCACGGCAAGCAGAAGCTCGGCAAAGCCCTGGATCGACTGCTCGAAAAACGGCAGAATCACCTGACGATCACCGTCGGCCGCGACGCGTCGCTCAAGGCGAAGCTCTTGGACCGCACGAAATCCGAAGCCCACCGCGTTGAGATTTATGGCTGGACGAACGAAATGCCGCGGCTGATGGCAAGTCACCATCTGCTGATCGGCAAGGCCGGCGGCGCCACCGTCCAGGAGGCGATCGCCGCGCGCTGCCCGATGATCGTCAACCAAGTGATTCCGGGACAAGAGGAGGGAAACGCCCGGCTGATCCGCGAGTGGGGCCTCGGCGCCGTCGCCGAAACCGGCCGCGAAGTGGCGGACGCGGTGGATGAAGCCTTTGCCCACGACGGCCGGCTCTGGGAGCAGTGGCGGGAAAATCTTCAGAAGCGATCCCGTCCGGACGCGTCGATCCGCTTGGCGGAGATGATCCTGCACGAGAGCGACGCCGCGGGGCCGGCGTCGAAGAAAATCACGCTCTTCACCACGCCCCCGGCGCCCGCCGCGCCGGCCATTGCGCGGACGCCCTCGGGTCACAGTCGCAGATTACTCTGCGATTTTCACATGCACTCCAACTATTCGGACGGCAAGCTGTCGGTCCCGGAGTTGGTCGATTTTTACGGCCGCCTCAATTTCGATTGCATTTGCATCACGGACCATCTGGCCGATCCTCGCCGGCTTCTGGGAAAATTGATTGAGCTGAGCAATCTGACCCTTTCCCCGGCCCAACTTGACGAATACTTCGACGTCATCGACCGTGAGCGCCGGCGCGCGTGGCGCAAGTACGGCATGTTGGTCATGACCGGCATTGAGTTCAACAAGGACGGTTTCACCAAGAAATCGTCCGCCCACCTGCTCGGCGTGGACCTTCAAGCGCCGATCAACCCCGCCCTTGATCTCCCGGAAACGATCACCCAGATTCACGCGCAAGGCGGGTTGGCGGTCGCGTCGCATCCCCACCTGATGAAGACGGAATGGGGCAAGAACACGCTTTACCTCTGGGAACACCAGGACGAATACGCGCCCTTGATCGACGCCTGGGAAATCGCCAATCGCAACAACCTCTTCAGCCCAATCGGACGCAAGCGCCTCCCTTTCCTCGCGAACAGCGATTTCCACAAACCAAAACACATCTACTCGTGGAAAACGGTCCTGCACTGCGAAAAGGACCCCGAAGCGATCAAGGAATGCATCCGCCGCAACGAGCATGTCGCCATCACGCTTTACCGGGACTACTCCACCGCGGACGCCGCCCACGTTCCTGGGCCGCCGATCAAGATCGAAAACTGGCAGCCGGCGCTGCCGCTCCAGGTGGCGGGGCGTTAGAACCGCTCGCGACGGCTCGCGCGCGGAGCGTCACGGCGCCGTCGATTCGTCGGGCTGCGCGTCCACCTCGAAGCCCAATTCACGGAATCGCTGCAATTTGTAGAGCAGCGCGCGACGGCTGATGCCGAGCGCGCGCGACGCCTCGGTGCGGTTGAAATGGCACTCGCGCAACGCCTGCAGAATCGCCTGCCGTTCGATGTCTTCCAAGCGATTCGGCGGAAGCGTCTCCGCCTCCTTCACCACCGCGGGTTGGATCCGGGTCGGAAGGTGTTCGGGCAGGATCAATTCGCCGTGCGAGAGGAGGGCCGCCCGCTCCATCGCGTTGCGCAACTCACGCACGTTCCCGGGCCACGCGTAAGCCTCGAGCGTGCGCGAGACCTCGCCAGAAAACCGGGCGCGCCGGTTGGAGAACTGGGCCACGAACAAGCTCGCCAGGGGCAGAATATCCTGCGGACGCTCTCGCAACGGCGGGATGTGAATCTCGATGACGTTCAGTCGATAATATAAATCCTCGCGGAAGCGGCCGGCCTCGACTTCCTTTTCGAGGTCGCGGTTGGTCGCCGCCAGCAGCCGCGCGTCGGACTGCAGTTCCTTGTTCGAGCCGACCCGCTGGAACCGGCCGTCCTGCACAACTCTCAGCAGTTTTGCCTGCAACATCGGGGTCATCTCCGCGATCTCGTCCAGCAGGATCGTCCCCCGCCGGGCCTCCTCGAAACGCCCGATGCGCTGGGTATAGGCGTTCGTGAACGCGCCTTTCTCGTGGCCGAACAGCTCGCTCTCCAGGAGGTTCTCGGGAATCGCGGCGCAATTAACCTTAATCAAGGGTCCGGCCGCCCGCGGACTCCAGGCGTGAATCACGTCCGCCACGACTTCCTTGCCCACGCCGCTTTCACCGGTAATGAGCACGCGGGTCTCCGAACCGGCCACCAGCGCGGCGTCCCGCAGGACTGACTGCATCGCCTGGCTCTTGGCCACCACCCAATCGGGCGGGCGGCGATCATTCGAGAATTTCAAGGCCACCGACTCCTCCAAGCCAAGCGCCTTGCGAACCGAGAGGAGCAACTCATCGAGGTCGATTGGTTTCTCGAGGTAATTGACCGCGCCATCGCGCATCGCGCCGACCGCGTCGCGAATATCGGGGAACGCCGTCACCATTAACACCGGCAAGACCGGATGCTTCTCCCGCGCCCGGCGCAAGGTCTCGAGCCCGGAGATTCCCGGCATGCGGACGTCGGAAATCATCAGGTTGATATCCGGCCGTGAACCGAGGGCCTGCAACGCCTCTTCACCAGAGGAGACGACGATCGTGTCGAATCCTTGACCGCGTAAAAACGAATCGAACAGGCTGCGCTGCCCGGGATCATCGTCCACGATCAGTATTCGCGCGATGACTCGCGCGGCGGGGTCAGCCTTCGGCGCCATGAAAATTCTGGATATGATGGTCTGTGCCAAATGACGCTCCCGGAGCCAACGGTTCTCGGCGCGGCGCGGGGCGGGCGGTTATTAAGTTGAAAACAATCTGGCGGCGGCGAATCGGCGCGTCGAGGTAAAAAGCGATCTCGCGTAAGTGCGGATCATCGAGATCGGAGCTCCTTTCACGGCGAGAAAACGCCGGGACCGGAGTTGCGAACGCCAGTTCGCGAGCCTTTACGCCTTGATGGAAAGAGGGAGGCGGCTGAGCCGGAAAATGGCGCCCTTGGGATCATTGGGAAGGCACTCGATTTCCCAGCCGTGGGCGAGCACGATCTGTTGGACGACGGCCAACCCCAAGCCGGTTCCCTTCTGGGTCGTGGTAAAGTACGGCTTGAAGATCTCCTGACGATGCTCGGCGGGGACGCCCGGACCGTTATCGCGAATCTCCAACCAGGCTTCGGTCGAGCCGCTTTTTTGGCAGACGACTTGAATCTCGCCGCCGCGTTCGACCGCCTGGATGCCGTTGAGCAGAAGATTGAACAACACCTGGCGCAACAGTTTTTCGTCGGCGGAGATGGTTAA
Organism: uncultured Verrucomicrobiota bacterium; assembly: GCA_964522665.1. GTDB lineage: Bacteria > Verrucomicrobiota > Verrucomicrobiia > Limisphaerales > CAZFVY01 > CAZFVY01. Next base: position 18,655 of record CAZFVY010000043.1, read on the forward strand.
GCCGGCGTCGTCCGTCGTCAGCCGAATCAGTTTGTCCTCGACGTCACTTTGCAGCGCCCGCACCACGTCGCCAATGACGGCGTTCAAGACGACCGGGGAGCGGCGCACTTCGCGCGGCCGGGAGTAATTGATGAATTCGTTCAGTTGCCCGGTTACGCGATCAACTTCATCGGTGATCTCCCGTGAGCGTTGTTGAATGCCAGCCGACACGGCCGGCTCCTTGGAAATCATGTGTGCCAAACCACGTATGATGTTGAGCGGGTTCCGGGTTTCGTGCGCCAGGCCGGCGGCGGCCAGGTTCATTTCTTTCAAGTGGGAGTTCAACTCACTTGCGCGGACGAGACGCAATTGCAATCCCGAAAGTTTGAGCAGGTTTTGCCACGCCAAGCCGACGCCAACCATCGAGATGCCGGCAAACGCGCAGATGATGCAGCGCAGCCAGAAGTCCTCGATTCGCGCGGCCCGCAATGGCTCGGTGGACATGACCATCACCAACCCATGCAGGTTGCGTTTTTCCTTCATCGATTGCCATTCAGCGGCGGTCAGCCAAAACGGTCGATCAGGCGGCCGTCCCTGTCGTCTCGCTTCACGCGGAGGCGGAGGGCGGTCAGGCTCAGTCTGATTCGTCGTGACGCCGCCGAGCAGGTTCGTCGCCCGTCGCTCGGGCGGCTCGGTTTCGGGACGCGGCCCGCCCGGCGGCGGGTTTCGTGGGGCGGCGGTAAGGTCACGCGGAGGCAGGACGACGGTCGAAGGATTCGTTTCGCCTTCCGGCGTCACGCGGGGCGCGCCTAGGTCGATGGAGTTAACGAGCGTGACGCTCCCGGAGTCCCACCGTTCCGCCTCTTGCGTCGCGCCGGTCTTCTCCAACTCCTGAATCGGCTGGCCGGCCGCGATCAGCACTTCGTTCGAGGCATTTAGGAGGGCCAATGACATCGGCCCGTCACCGGAAGCGACCAATTCCTTAAGCGCCGATTCCAGGTTCTCCTGCCGCACCACGCCAAAGCGGCGTTGGGAGCGGATGACCAGACTAAGCGTTGAAGCGATGGCGCGAGAGCGGTTTTTAAGAGCGGCCCGAGCCGAGGTTGTGACGCGATCGTGCTCGATCACCTGCCAGGCGATCACGACGCACCACACCACCAGCAGAAGCCAATAAACCAACGGTTTACGCTTCATCATCCGGGACGTGAATAATGTATCGGGTTCGCCCATTTGCCCTCGGTCACTTGGTCGGTTTGGCGGCGTTCGGGGCGCCGGGAGCCCCGTTTTCACGGGAAGGTACCGTCTCCAGGAATCGATCCAGTTCCTGTTCCGAAAACGCCTTCGGCACAAGTTTATTACCGGACTTCTCCGCCTCGGTCAGTCGAGCAATTTGCGATGGCTGTCTCACGATGTGAGGCGTCAGGAAAATAATCAACTCCGTTTTGCTATCCTGTTTCGTCTTGTGTTTGAACAGGTTGCCTAATACCGGGATGTCACCGAAGAACGGAATCTTGTTATCCGTTGAAATCTTCGAGTTTTGAATCAAGCCGCCGATGATCACCGTCTGTCCATCAGGCGTGACCACGACGGTGTCGGCCGAGCGTTGTGAAATGACCGGCGCGTTGACGCCCGCCTGGACGGTGACCGTTTGATCCGACAACTCGGAGGTTTGTGGCGTGACGATCATTTCGACCATGCCGTCGTCGGAGATGAACGGCGTCACATCCAACTGAATGCCGACCTTCTGATAAGTGAAGGTGTTGATTTGCCCGCCGAGGGTGTCGATGCGCGTGCCGGTGACCAGCGGAACCTGCGAGCCGATGAAGACTTCAGCGGGCTGGTTGTTGCGCGCCAAGACCGACGGCCGGGAAAGAATTTCTGTTTTGCCGGCCTGCGCGATCGCTCGCAGGGTAGCTTGGAAATCCTTCCCGAGAACTTGGTAAAGTCCAGCGCCGGACGGCAAGCCCGCCGCTCCCGAGCCGATTCCCTGACTGGCCAAGCCGAACACGTTCGAAAAACTCCCGGTCGTCGTACTCGTCAACTGCTTGGTAAAGGAGCCTTCGACACCAATGTCGGAGCTGTTATTGTAGGTGACCTCCAGGAACACGACTTTAATCAGGACCTGGGGCTTGGGCCGGTCCAGGTTCGTGATCACCTGTCCGACGTATTGGCTCGTCTCGTCGTCGGTAATGACGATCAACTTGTGGGTGTCGGGATCGACCGAGATGAGGGCGTCACCCACGGTTCCGTTCGGAAAATACTGCCGCGACGTGCTCGAGCCGCCCCCCGCGCGACCGCCGCCCCCGCCACCACCACCGCCAAATCCGCCACCACCGCCACCACCGCCGCGACCGCCTTGGATTTGAGCGTGAAGCTCAAGCCCCGCGCAGAGCGATAGGGCGAGTAGATTGGCGGTACACCACCGCAGGTACGAACGCTTGCTTCTCATTTTATCCCTTTGTCTTTCAAATCACGATTTTCCGATTGTTCATCCGCTTATTGTCCGCGACTGAGTCCACCCGAGCCGCCGCCGACGCCGCCCGATCCGAAGCCGCCGCCGGAGGAACCGCCGTTTTGGGTGCTCTGCAAGATTCGTTTCTGCAGCGCGCTCTGCTGGTTGGCGCTGTTGCGACTGCTGGAGGTCGTGGTTTTTTGGAACATATCCGACAGCACGCTCTGGACCTCCTGGGGGTCGGCGTTTTCCAAGGAATAGACAAAAACTTTCTGCCGTTTTGCCGGACTCTCATCCAAGCGCGCGATCATCTCGGCGATTTGCGGCATCAATTCGCTGGCGGCGCTGACCACCAGGGAAGAGGTTCGCTGATCGGCCACGGCCAGAACGCGACCCTTCTTCTTCATCCGGTCCGACGAGTCCGTCGCGGCCTGCGCGCCGCGGTTGCCGCCGCCGAAGAAGCCGCCGGGTCCACCAAAGCGGCCGCCAGCGAAACGAAAGCCGGCCTGATTGGAGGTGTCGCCGGACTTGGTGTCATCGGGAAAGATACTCGAAAAGAGGTCCGCCATCTCAACCGGATCAGCGTTCTGCAAATGGAAGACGCGCAGTTCGGTAATATCCGATACGACGACGTCCACCGATTTCACCAAGTTTTCAATCGCCGGCATGTAGTCCTCCGGTGCGCTTACGATCAAGGAATTCGTCCGTTCATCGATGACCGCCACGACCCGAGTATTGGCGCCCGCGCCCGCGTCGCCCGCGGCGCCACCGCCGCCACCACCGCCCCGCCCACCAAAACCGCCGGGGCCGCCAAAGCCGGGAAATCCACCACCACCGAATCCGAAACGATTGAACGCGTTGCGACCTCCGCCCGCGCCGTTGCCAGTCGTCGGCGTGGCCGGCGCAAACAAGTCTTTGATCGCCGCGGCGAGATCTTTGGCGTCGGCGAATCGCAGCGGAAAGACGCGGATGCTGGAGACGTTGGAAATGGAGGTGTCGAGGGCCTTTACGATTTCAACCATGCGATGGACGTTGGCCTTCGTATCGGTCAGGACGAGCGCGTTCGCGCTCTCGTTGGCGGAGAGTTGCGCGTACCCTGGCAGCAATGGGCTTAGGTCCTTCACCATCTGGGTGGCGTTGGCGTACTTGACCGGGATGATCTGGGTCACCATATCATCGGTTTTGGGGATCAATTCTGGATCGCGCCCTTGCTCCACCGGAACGTGCTCCTTCTTGGCGTCCTCCTGGCTCACGATCGTAAGCGTTCGCCCGTTGCGAATCGCCGCGTAACCCTTGGTCTTTAGAATCGTGTTGAGCAACTCCACCGCCTCGTCCTTGTTGAGCGGCTGGCTGCTGAACACATCAACTTGGCCGCGGACGTTCGCCTCTTGAATAATCGTGAAGCCGGCGGCCTCGCTCAGGTAATTCAAAACCATTTCCAGCGGTACACCCCGGAAATTGAGTCGCAGACCGTCCTTGCCCATCGGCGCGGCGACCGCTGGCACGCTGTCAGTCGCCGGTTTTGTGACCGCGGGCGCCACGGCGGGCGTCGCGGTGTCGGCGGGGGTTGCGTTGGTCGGCGGCGCGTCCGCGGCCCTGGCTGCCAAGGCGGCGAACGTCGCGCACACGACGGTCAGAACTAAACTAAGGGATTTATTGGATTTCATGTTATTGGTTACTCCTTACCGCGCCGTTCCATCAATCGTTTAAGAATCTCATCGGCGGAGCCGCCGGCGCCGCTGCCACTAGAATCGCTATTTGAACCGCTGTTTGAACCGCTGTTTGAACCGCTATCTCGTCCGCGCTCCAAGCCGAAAGCCTGACGACGCCCTTCTGGTGATCCGCTCGCCGAGACCGTGCCGACGGACATCTGCCACGGTTCCTCGCCGACTCGTTTCATTTGCGAACCAACCGGGAAATGGATCCGGTTCGTGCCGGATTCCAGGGTCACGTAGTTATAGGCGATCTCGGTGATCCGGTATTCGGCAATGGTGTTGGTCAGTTGCAGCGCCTTGGTGTATTTCGAGTCGCTGCCGATGAACACCGCAATCGCCCCTTTGTCGAAGATCATCGTGCCGTTTAGCGAGAAGGTCTCCGGCCGCGGTGGCGTGGCGTCCGGCCGACGGTCACGGATCGCGTCGGTGCGGCGGTTCGGGTCGAAAATATTCCGCCGCAAAATCAGCTTGAAAGCATCGAACGACACCGCCGACGCGGCGCCGTTGGTTTCCTGAGCCAAACCGGCGCCGGGGCACCCGAGTGTGAGCAAGCAGACAAGCGCCAGCTTGCCTGCCGCCCGTCGGCGGCAAATCGATCGTTTCAGCGCGCTGCTCATTTCTTGTCTCCGGTTATGACGAGGCCAGTGAAGCGAAGCCCCAACGCCAATTGTTGGCCGTCATTATCTTTAGCCTGAATCTCGATATCCTCCACCCGCAAAGCGAGCGGGTCACGCTCCAATTCGTAGATAAACCGGGCGACGGCCGGCATCGCGCCGGTCCCATCGACTCGACACTCGTACGTCTTGTAGTCATCGGTCTCCTGACGCCAGTTCGGCTTGATCGACAAGACGTTGAAGGCGCTGTACTCGCTCCAGCGGCGTTGGGCGCCGATCACCTTGGACTCGGCCACCGCGTCGTTGGCCGGCAGAGTATTGGTCAACATCCCCTGCCAGCGCTGGCGCAGAATCGGGCCGCGCTCCAGCGTCCGGCCGCCGTCATCGATCAGCTTGGTCAGTTCCGTTATCCGCTCGGACCGCGCCTTCCACAGCCGGATCAAAGGCTCGATCACCAGGTGATCACCCGCCAGCAACGCCATTCCGCCGATGGCGACAAACACGAGCATCTTCTGACGATTATCGATTTTCACTGGTTTCCTTCCTCCGCCCAACGGTACTTCAGGCTGAATTGGAGCGGCGACTTGCCCTGGATGTGTTCGAGTTTCAAATCTTGCACTTGAGAGAATTTCTGCAGCATATCAAACACTTTCATGATCGCCGCCTGGTCCTGAGCCACGCCCGAACACGTCACCTCGGAGAGGCCCTTGATTTCGACCGATTTGACCGAGACGACCCCTTCGACCGGGAACGCCTCCGTCAGTTTTTCCAGGATCGTCAGACTGCGGATGGACTCGTCAAACCAGGGGCGGAATTTGCGAATGTTCTGCTGCATCGCGCTAATCTCGGCGACCCGCGGGGACATCTCGCGCCAGCGCGATTCCAGTCCTGACAGTTTCCACGATTGGGCCAGGAAAACCACCACGACCACGAAAGCGAGCGAACCGGCGGTGGCGCCGACCGAACCGACCTTGCGCGAGGTCAACCGCGCGGTCGCCTGCTTCCAGGCGCTCACGCGCGGCGGCAGAAACTCAAAATCGCCGGCGCCGCTGATCAAGTAGCGTGCCCCGAGCGCCAACGCGGGCGAACCGTCCGCCGACGCCGTCAACGCGCCGCTCAAGCCATCCGCCTGATCGACCGACCGGACCTCGACCTGCAGCCCGGCGCGTTTGGCGCTGGGGGCGATGTCCCCGGCGAGGCGATTCACCCAGTCTGGACGGCCAAAGAGCCGCAACTTCGAGATGCTCTCGCGAAACTCGCCTGGCAACTGGCCGAGCGTCAGCCGCATCTCGCGGTTCAGCAAGTCCGTATCGATCTGCTTTTCGGCGCCCTGCCCTTCCCAAACGGATTGCAGCGTGCGCAGCACGGCCACTCCGCCGCCGCAGGTTACTTGAAGATCGATGCTCGTTTCCCCGACGCGGAGCGCGATCAACCCCGGGATGCCTTCATGGTTGGGGGGTTGCAGCGCGGGCATCGCCAGCGAAAAACTTAACGGCTTCAACTTGGCCGCCCGCAAAACCTTCTCGAGCGAGGCCGAGTGATTTCGGGGCACGGCCACCAACGTGGCGTAACGCTGACCTTCCGGCGAGCGGTAACGCGACGTCGAGACCATCAAATCCTCGGGCGCATACGGAAAACCGCGCTCGGCCTGAATATTTAGAAACGCGGCCACTTCGGCGTCGGGAATCTCCGGGAGCTTGACCTGCAACGTCAGGGCCCAATTCAACGGCACGCCCACGACGCACCGGTTTTCGTTGACGCCCGCCTTCTCCAGGCAATTCCGAATTTCCCGGCCGACGAGGTCCGCGTCCGCGGTCAGGGGATCGAGCGAGAGCGACGCGTTGAACGCGTGCGCGGCCTGGAAAGCGCCCTTGCCGCGGCGCAAGACAACGCCTTGCAGATTGCTGCCTTCCAGCGCCAGCGCCAGGATTGAGGAATTGCGTGAAGGGTTATTTCCCGGTGTCATTATGAATCCTTTGGGAGCGACCATTGCCGTCGCACGTTGCCTAAAGCCCATCCGAGGCGGCTTAAATCGCGGCGATAGATGACCCGCGCGGTCCCATCGCTGGTGTCCACGACAAACCACGCCCTTCGGTAGCCCCGGCCGTTATGCCCGACCGCCGCGACGTCCGCGGAGAACTGATAAGTGCGGCTGGTGATGTACGTCCCGATTTGACGGCAAGTCGCGGCGCTCGTGATCACCTGCGCGACCCACGCCACCGAGGAGAGCGCGTCCGGGTTCTGCTGCCGGTAGGCCACGAGATTCAACGCCTGGTTGGTGGCGGTGTTGGGGTCCTGGCCGGTGGCGCCGACGATCAAAGCGGTGAGGACGGGCGCGGAGGCGGTGTTGACGTTGACCAGTCCCTGGATATAGCTGTTCGTGACCGTGGTGACATTCGGTGAAATGATCGCGAATTCATTCGTGGTCATGCCGTTTTGCAGGAAGTAGTCGAGCAGGTTGGTATAGCTGGCTCCGGGGAGCGGCAGAACCTTGCTCGTAAGCGCGGTATTCGTCTGCATTAAAGCCTGCAACTGCTGCGCCGCCGTGGCGCTGTTCAGGTTGATCCGCGCGGTGACTCCGTCCGTCTGCAGGTTTGGCTCGTTACTGTAAACGGTCAGGTATTCGAAGATGCCGGGATCAAGCTTGCCGTCGTGATTATCCACCGGCGGGTTGACGTCGCCATCATCCTCGTTGGGATCAAGCAGTCAGTTGCGATTTAAATCCTCGCCGTAAAGAATGTCCGGCGTCGCGTTGGCCACGAGTTGCAATTCCTCCAAGGTTTCGAAATTCGCGTTCTTCGAGGAATAAGGCTGATTGAGCCGCTGGTAGGTCTCCGACTCCGCCCCGCCGGTGGTCACCGTCTCATCCGAGTCGCGCCAATCAATGATGGACGCAGCCAACTCCGGCGTCATCCGCGGAAGAGCCTCGAGCATGTCGATGGTCGCCGTGTTCAGATTGAGTTTCGAGGCCTCATCCACCAGGCCGAAATAGGGCACCTCGGTCGAAGGGGTGCCGGTGTTATCTCGCCCGATCAACCAGAAACGCGCGTCACCCACCACTGCCTCCTTGTGCTGATACGAGAGAATGTCGGGCATATCGCCGGAATTGAGATTGTTGGTGACCGTATAACAGAGATAGCGAACGGCGCCCTCAATCGCCTGCTCGGCCTGGACGCCGGCCAGGGTGTTGTCCGCCGCGCGAAATTCATACATCATCGACTGGCCGAAATAGAGCGCGATGCTGACGAGGCCGAACGCGATCCAGAGCACGATCACCAGGACGGCGCCGCGTTCCCGGGGTTCCAATCCGGCGCGGTGTTTAGGGTGGACTCGGGTCTTCATCGTGTTGGAATTGGACCCCCGCCGCCGCGGCCACCGCCGCCTCCACCGCCTCCGCCGCCGCCCCCCGCCCCTCCTCCAGGGCCACCGCCGCCCCCTTGAATGACCTGGCTGGGCGCCACGTTAATCGTCAAGGCGTTGGTGGAATGCTGGACGTCAAGCGGCACGATCATTTGGATGGGCAATCGGGAATGCTGCACCTGCTTATTGGCGAATTCAAGGTTGACCTGCACCGCCAGCGGCATCATGGCGTTGGTCGGTTGGGTCGTCGAATCCCAGGTGTCGAGCCACTGCGAACCGTCGTAATACTGGATTTGCAAATTGGCGACGCCGCTCAAAATGACCTGTTCCCAGAGGTCGGTCGTGCCGGTGGCGAGCAAATTGCGGGAAAGTCCGCGGATCAAGTCCTGGCCCGGCACGCCGGTGGCGATCGGCGGTGGCTTCAGATAATACGATACCAACTGGGTGTCACCCCACGGAACATCGTCCTCGACGACCCCTGACGTGGTGTAAATGTCGAGCTCAGCCGAACTGCTGTGCTGGCCGCCGCTCGCCAGCCCGCTGATCGGCCCGGCGAAGATGCCGGTCGGTATCATGATGCTCCGCAAATCAGTTTTGATGAGATCGATGGCCCGGTTCATCGGGATCGCCTCCTCGACGGCGGTGGCCGCGCGGAACCGCAGGTTCAAAGCCCCAAAAAGCACGCTGTTCATCGCCGACAGCACCAGCGCCATGATGGCGGTCGCGACCAGCACCTCGATCAAGGTGAATCCCCGACCGAAGCCGCCGACGGAACTTTTGATCCGCAGGGTCATTGAGGGCTATCTACGACTAAAGTGCTTAACCGCACGTTAAAATCCTGGTTCTGGACCGGATACGACACTTCGACCGTCACCAGGTGAACCACCTGATTAGTCCACATCTCGTTGCGGGCCGTCCACCGGTAACCCGGCCAACGATCACCGAAATTCCCGCCCGCGCCCGCGTTCTTCCATTGACCGGTGACGATCAATTCGTTCAGCCGGCTATCCGCCAGACGGGTCGCCACGCCTTTGCGTTCCGCCGCCACGCCGGCCCGACTCGCGATCCGCAGGCCTTCAATGGCCACCGGAATCACAATGGCCATGAACATGAGCGCGGCCATTACTTCGACCAGCGTGAAGCCACGCTGCCGGCGGCGCCTAGTGGGTGGCCGGCCGCCGAATCGTGCTCTTATCCCACATTTCATAGCTCAGCCGGTTGTCGGCCTGCCCGACGGCGATCCAATCGTTTTCATTCTGCCGGACGACCACCGTGGCCAAACTCTCTTCGCCAATCGAACCGTCGGGCAGAAAACGGATCTGCGTCTGCAGATTGCGGCTCGGCGGCACGACCGTCGTCGGCCCGGCCGCCGTCTGCGCCTTTTGCGCGCGGACCGCAGGCTGGAGCAGAAACCCGAGATTCTCATCCAGCGTGAAGCTCAAATTCTTGCCCACGCCCGTGTAGCTCAAAGCCTGCCACGCCGAATCATTGGCTCCGGCCTTGGCCGTGTAACCATCCTGCGCCCGCAAGCCATAACTCCGAGTACGTTGATCGATCCAAAGTATCATCGGCACGCCTTCCGAGACCGCCCGGCTTTGCCCAAGGCGCGTCAGCGCCAGAATCCGGCGGGCCTCCGACTCCAGGGTACGGCCGCGAAAGAAACTGCTCAGTTGCGGCGCCACGACCGCGAGGACGCTCGCCATCACCATCATCACTACGATCAGTTCGATGAGGGTAAAGCCGCGCCGCGCGGGCCGGCTAACGTTTGCTCGTATCCCAGTTGGCAATATCATCGTCGCCTCCGACTCGACCGTCCGGCCCCATCGACATCAGGTCATACGTGCCGTTGTTGTGTTTGGCCGGGCAATCGTAAATATAGGGATGCTCCCACGGATCGTTCGGAATGCCCTGCTTGAGATACGGACCGTGCCAGTTTTGCGCCGCCTTCGGCTGGACGACTAAATCCTGCAGGCCGTCCTTGCCCTTCGGATAATAGCCATTGTCGGTCTCGAACATGTCGAGAGCCGTGCCAAAATTCGCGATTTGGGCCTTGGCGGCGGTCACCTTGGCTTGTTCCGAGCGACCGGCCAGTTTCGGCACGACGATCGCGGCGAGCGTGGCGAGAATCACCAGCACGAGCAGCATTTCGATCAGCGTGAAGCCGCGCGCGCCGGCGCGGAACGTGGCTTGAACAGGTCGGTTAATCTTCATAGGGCAAGTTTTGAATTACGGTCATTTGATATGGTCTTGGAGACTGAAGATCGGGATCACCATCCCGATGAAAATCGTGCCGATAAACCCGGCGATCAGGAAGAGCATCAACGGCTCCGCGAGGGCGACGGCGGACTTCAACTGCCGGTCAAGGTCCCCTTCGGTGACCTCCGCCAGACGAATCAGCTCCTGATCGAGCCGTCCGCTTTCCTCGGCGACCGAGATCATCTCGAGGGTCGAGCCGACGAAGAGTTGGCGACAATCGCCCAAGCTCTCGCCCAACTGGCCTCCTTCTTTCACACGGTCAATCGAATTTCCCACGGCGTCCACGAGAATTTGATTGCCAATGGATTTGCGCGCCACGTTAAGGCCGTTGATCAGCGGCACCCCGGCGGCCAGCAAGGTCCCCAACATGCGGCAGAAGCGGGCCATCGCGAATTGCGCCACCAGGTTTCCGACGACCGGCGCGCGCAGGACAAAGCCCTCCCAAACACGCTTGCCCTGCTCCGAACTCATCCAGTTTCGAACAAGATAAACGATCAGGCCGATCCCGAGCGCGACGAACAAACCGTACGAACGGAGCACCTGACTCGCGTTAACGATCATTTGCGTCAGGAGCGGCAGGTCGGCCCCAAACCCGGCGAAGAGCGCCTGGAAGCGGGGGATGAAAAACACCAGCAAATAGATGACCACGGCGATCGCCAGCACGAGCAGGATGACAGGGTATAGCATCGCCGCCGAAACCTTCGCCTTGAGGTCCTTCTCGCGCGCCTGGAAATCGGCCACCTGCTTCAAGACGACATCGAGAAATCCGCCGGTCTCACCGGCCTGGACCATCGCGACATAGACCCGGGGGAAGGTATCCGGCGACTTGGCCATCGCGTCGGCCAGGGTCATGCCATCCACCACCGAATCGTGGATTTCCTTCCACTTTTCCTTGGCGACAGGTGACGAGGATTCCTTGTGCAGGATAACCAGCGCCCGGCTCAACGGCACGCCCGCGGCGAGCAGATTCGAGAGCAGGCGCGTGAAGTTCTCCAGCATCTTGGGCGTGATCTTCTTCGACGCCCAGGGCGCTTGGACGGTTTCGGCCTTCGCCGGCTGCCGCGCTCCGCCGTCGGTAAGACTGACCGGCTGCAGCCCGCGCCCTTCGATTTGTCGAAAGGCGTCCTGCCGCCCCTCGGCCTCGATGCGGCCTTCGGTGATGACGCCGTTGGGCTGGAGCGCCTTAAACTGAAACGACGCCATACTTTTGATTCCCCGCCGCCGCCACTGGCTCGGCCTCCGCGGGAGCCTCGGTCTCGATAATCTTTGGCTTCGCCGCTTCGTTGAACGACTGGTCCTTGGTGACCCGCATGACTTCCTCGGCGGTCGTGACGCCGGACCGAACCAGACGCCAGCCGTCTTCGCTCAACGTGCGCATCCCGTTTTTCCGAGCCACTTCGAGAATCTGGCCGCTGGAGCAGTTCTGCAAAATCAATTGGCGGATCTCATGATCCATATCCATCATTTCGAAGATGCCGCGGCGTCCATGATACCCGGTCTGACGGCAGGCGCGACAGCCGATCGCCTTGAACAACGGCACGGTTTGGGCAATCTCCAGTTTGACCTTCAACGCCCGGACGGTCGGCGAATGGTCCTCTTCCTTGCAGTGCGGGCAGAGCACGCGCACCAACCGTTGCGCCAGCACCGCTTCAAGCGAGGAGGCGACCAGGTACGGCTCCACTCCCATATCGACCAACCGCGTCAACGCGCTGGGTGCGTCGTTCGTGTGGAGCGTCGAGAAAACCAAATGGCCGGTCAGCGAAGCCTGCACCGCGATTTGGGCCGTTTCCCGGTCGCGGATTTCGCCGATCAGCACCACGTCCGGGTCATGCCGCAGAATCGCCCGCAGACCGCGCGCAAAGGTTAGTCCCGTCTTTTCCGAGACCTGAATCTGGTTGATGCCTTTGAGTTGATATTCAATCGGGTCCTCAATCGTGATGATCTTGCGGACGGAATCGTTGATTTCATTCAACGCCGTGTAAAGCGTGGTAGTCTTGCCGCTGCCGGTCGGACCGGTGACGAGCGCGATCCCATGCGGCAAGCCGAGAATCTTGCGGAACAAATCCATCTCGCGCTGGGCCATGCCCATCTCCTGCATGCCGAGCAGCGTGGCGTCCTGGCGCAGCAAACGCAGCACCACCGCCTCGCCGTGCAACATCGGGATCACCGAAACGCGGATGTCCACCTCGCGATCGTCGAGCCGAATCTTGATACGGCCGTCTTGCGGCAGGCGTTTCTCGGCGATGTTCAAGTGGCTGAGAATCTTGACGCGGGAGACTATGGCCGGTTGGAAGCGTTTGATCTGCGGCGGCACCGGGACTTCCTGGAGCACGCCGTCGATGCGGTAACGGATGCGAAATTCATCCTCGAACGGTTCCAGGTGAATGTCGGACGCGCGCAATTCGATGGCGTCGCGCAATACCTGATTGACGAAGCGGATAATCGACGCGTCTTCGGCCGCCGTATCGAGGTCCGTGTCTTCCCCGCTGATGTCCTCATCGACGACTTGGAGCCGGGCTTCCTCACCAAGCGTGTCAATCGTGTCCGCGCCCACGCCCAGCCGCTTCTTCATCTCGCGCTGGATCGCCTCGCTCGGCGCCAGGATCGGCTTTAATTTGAGGCCGGTCAGAACGGTGAGGGTGTCCAATCCCTGCGTGGCAAACAACCGGCTCGTGGCGACCTCCACCGTGCCGTTCGTCCGCTTGAGCGGCAGAACCTCTTCTTTGAGGAGGATGCGGGCCGGGAAGAGTGAAAGCAGTTCCCGATCGAGTTCGACGTCCTCCAAGTCGGTGAAGGCCAGCCCGTATTCGTCGGCCAACCAACGGAGGACATCTTCTTCGGTCTTGACGGTCGGCGCCGAGCCGCCGCGGCAATGTTCCGCGAGCGCCTGCGCGTCCCGGGCGGAAAGCTGCTTGCCTTCCACCATTTTATCGAGCAACTCTTTCATCTCATTTCCCGGCTTCAAATCCGCGTCCGCCCGCTCAGCGGAGCAAACCCATCAACATGGCGCTCGCCTCCTGGCGCACCGTCAGGAGCTTGCGCAAGTCTTCCTGCGCCGACTCGAGTTTCGCTTCGGCGGCTTTGCGCGCGTCGCGAACCTTCGCCATTTTCGCTTTCAAATCATCGGCCGACGCCTTCGCCTCCACCGCGCTTTGCAGGGCCTCGGTCTCGGGCGCCGGCGTGCCACGGTTTCCGCCGCGGCGTCCACCCCGTCCGCCGCCATTGGCGTCCGCGGGAGCCGCGTTCGTGTCGGTGTTATTGTTGTTGTTCGCGCGCCGTCCGCCACCACGCCCGCCGGGACCGCCAAATCCGCCGAAGGAACCGACGGCCTGACGGGCGTCGAGGACCTTTTGGATTTTGTCTTCCAGGACCTTCCACTCGTCGTCGTTCGTGACTTCAAGGCGTTCCTTGTAATTGTCCATCATCCGCTGCCGAAATTGCGCCGGATCGAAATTTCCCCTGCCACCACCGCCACCACCGCCACCACCGCCACCGCCCGCTTGGGCCAGAGAACGCGTTGGGCTAATTAGGAATCCGGCCAGGGCCACCGCGCAGGCCAAGTGCTTCACCGAGACAAACCGCTGTATTCTGTTCATCGCTAGAGTTGAGTTGTTTTGCTTGTTCGTATGTTGCGGCCATCGGGTCACCTCGACCCAGCGGCGGATTCTTTAAGCGCTACCTAAGCAATCAGAGCGCCAAGCGCGACTGCCCATGCAAAACGCCCGTTCGCAGTGGGTTGTGTGCGCATTCTTTTCGCACACTCGGTAACTGCCCTAAGCAAACTTTGCGCACTTCGTCACAGGTTTCAGGTCACGCGCGGAATCCGGTCCGATAGACGCTCACAAGACAGGGCAGGTTTCAGGATTCTCGCGCGCCGCGCCGGTCGCTGAAACTGATTGTCAACGTGATGATTAGGGTGCGACCGTCGAAAACGCGGGTCGTCTTGGCGAGCTTGAGCCTCGCTCTCCGAAGGGGCCATGCGCGCGCGCGGCCGACCTGCGCGCCCCGGTGGCACAAGTGATGCTGTCCCTTACTTATCGCGAATGATGGCTTGGCGGCAGGGCAATGCGTCCTTTTTGAGGAATCAGTCGCGAATGCGGAAAAATAACTTAAAAACTACATAAAGGAACCTACGATGAAACGCAGCATTCTACTCGGTATTTTAGCCCTCACGGCGACCTCACTCATGGCCGCCGATGGCGGCCCTTCTGATGAAGTCAAGGCGGCCATCAAAAAGCTTAAGGACTCAGGGAGCTTCACCTGGAAAACAACGACCGAAAACGCAAGCGGGAATGGACCGGGCCCTACCGTTGGCAAGGTCAACGAAGATGGAGTCATCTATATGGCCCGGACGTTTAACGACAATACCTTTGAATCCATCAAGAAAGGCGAAAAAGTCGCCATCAAGACCCAGGACGGATGGCAAACGCCTGAGGAAATGGCCGACGCCGCAGGGAATGGCGGCAATGGCGGGCGCCGGGGTCGCGGTGCCATGGCAGGACGGATGATGCGCAATTACGCCGAAGTCGCTGCGGAACTAGTGGACGGCGTTAAAGAGATCAAAGACTCCGGCGGCATTTATGTAGGGGATTTGACTGAAGACGCAGCCAAGCGTCAGCTTACTGCTTTCGGTGGTAGGGGCCGTGGCGGCAACGGGACCCCGCCGGAAGTTTCCGGAGCCAAGGGCTCGGTGAAGATTTGGGTCAAGGAAGGCGTTTTGTCGAAAGTAGTCCTCCATGTCCAAGGCACGGTTTCCCGCGGTGGACAAGACCAGGACGTGGACCGCACTACTACAGTCGAGTTCAAAGACATCGGCTCGACCAAGATCGAGATTCCTGAAGAGGCGAAGAAGAAGCTTTCCTAAGCGGCCGACGGCCTCTTGCTTGGGGTCAGACTGCTTTGGTTAGTTGGGTGCGACCACCGCCGGATGCTCCGGCGGTGGTCGTTTTTATTCGCCGGGCAAGCGCGAGCCTCTGCGCGCGCATCGCCAGGAGTTGCAATCTCTTCCGGTCCCGATAAAATGCCGGGCAAGCACAATGACTCCGGCAAAGACGAACCGCGCTAACGGCATGAGCCATCGCCGCTGTTACACGCCAATCTCACTCATGTTCGCGCCACGCTGATCGCTTTGCCGTCCCCGACTCGTTCGATTCTATGCAAATTAAAATCCTTGCCCGTTGGTTCCTGATCGCCGCCGCCGCGGCCACGTTCACGCTGCCTGCCCCGGCCCAACCGGCGGCCGCGCCGGCGGTGGATTCACGATTTGAACTCCCGGTGACCGACGATGGTTTACCCGGCGCGGGGCCGCTTCGTCGCGAAGACTGGTTCAAAAAGCTTTGGGCGCAACGACGCGGCGCCTGGAGCCAGCACGTCCAGGCGGACCAAGGCGCGGTGGTTTTTCTGGGAGACTCGATCACGCAGGGCTGGGGCGACAATATGGACCATCGCTTCGCGGGGGTGAAGGTCGCGAATCGCGGCATCAGTGGTGATACCACCCGCGGCGTCTTGATCCGACTTGACGAGGACGTGCTCGCCCTCCATCCGTCCGGAGTCGTGTTGCTGATCGGCACGAATGATCTCGAGGAGCAGGCCGATCCCGAGACCATTGCGGCCAACCTCAAATTGATCGTGGCAAAACTCAAAGCGCAAAATGGCGCCATGCCAATTATTCTCTGCAAGGTTTTTCCGAGTTCAGAGACGAAGAAGCGTCCCGCCGACAAGATCAAACGCCTTAACGAACTCTACGCCGCCGCCGTGAAAGGTGATCCGCAGGTGATTGTCCTCGAAACCTGGGTGCTTTTCGCCGACGCGCAGGGCAACGCCAAGAATGAAGAATTCCCAGATTTGCTGCATCCGAATAAGGCGGGTTACGCAAAATGGGCCGGCGCGATTTGGCCGATCTTCGCGACGCTCGGTTTTTTGGATACGGAACCGGACGCCTTCACGCCCGAGCCTGGCTTTCAAAGCCTTTTCAACGGCCACGATCTGACCGGTTGGGGCTACCGCCCGACTTCACCGGAAGATATTCAGGCAAGCGAACGCTGGCACAAAAGCGATTCCAACGCCCCGCCCTGGCCAATCGTCGAACAGCCGGTTCAATTCGACGGGCTTACCGTCAGCCCGGACGGTCGATACATGGCAAAGAACGGTCGCCTGATCGTGACCACTCCGCCGGAGATCCGCAAAATCCAGCAGATTTCGACGACCCGAGATTTTGGGAAAAACTTCGTCCTCAAACTTGAATTTCGCTCGGCGGTGTACGCCGACAGCGGCGTATTCATCCGGAAACCCCAACTCCAATGCCGCGACTATTTGCTGGCCGGCCCGTACAAAGAACTCAAGCAATACAAGCCGCAGGATTGGAATGAAATGGTCGTCACCGTTAAGGACAACGTCGCCTATTGCACCTGCAACGGTGAGGTTCTGGAAGCCGCCCTGAAAGTTCCTCCGTCCGGCCCAATCGGCCTGGAGGGTGACCGCGGCCAGATGGAATACCGGCATCTTCAGATCAAAGAACTTGACTAGCGGCAGCCAAGTCCACCTCCGAAGCGCGCGATCTCAAGCGGGTGAACCGTCAGGCTGGGCGTCTGCGAAAGTCCTCCGCCAACATCACCCAGCGTTCGTGGTCCCGCCAGCGGCCACCGATCTTTAACAGGTGGCGAGAGAGGCCTTCGAAGACGAAACCGCTGCGCCGCGCAAGCTGAATGGACGCGTGGTTTTCGGGCTGAATGTTGGCCTCGAGGCGGTGCAGTTTCAGGGTTCCAAAAGCGTGCCGCAGCGCCAGCCGCATCCCCTCGCCCATCAGGCCCTTGCCCGCGTTCGGCACGAACGCATAGTAACCAAGGGACGCATTCTGAAACGCCCCGCGGATGACGTGATTCAAGTTGATCATGCCGACCAACGTTCCCGACTCCCGCTCGACCACGAGAAAGCCGTAGCGCTCTCCCGTCGCGAAGCGCTTCAAGTAGTCCGCGAAAGCCTCGGGAGTACTCGGCCGGCGACTGATCCAACGGGCGTGCAACGTGCGACTCCGCCGCGCCGCCGAGATGAACGCCGCGCAATCGCCCGGTTCCAATGGCCGAATCAATACCCGATTTTTCACAAGCGATGGCACGACGCGCATCATGGGGTCGTCCAGACGAAGGAATCAAGCGCCCGCCGAGAACCGAGCCAGAAAACCGAACGAGAGTGCGCCGTGGAAAAAATGAAATGGTGGCAAGGATGCTGGTCGGAAGTCCGCGCCACTCCAGCCCGGAGCTGCCAAGCGAGATTTCCTTCGCCTCTACCTGCCCGAACCAACCGATCATTCAGCAGAATCCGTCGCGCTCGACACTCCGCCCACTCCCAAGGAAAGCCAACGTTGAGAATTCGCCCGCCGGAATCAAACTGCCTGACCTTACATCCGACGACCAACGCCTGGCGCACCGCTGGAGCAACTAAACCAACGACCGGCCGAGTTTTCGGGTGGAATACGTGCCGGCCGATATCATTGCTCTCCTGGGCAGCCACCGCGGACTGTTGGTCGCCTCCGCCGACGTCGGGAAAGGTCAGCGTCGCGGATTCTGCCTCGCGACGGCGCCGGAAGCAGCGCCCGAATAGGTGGAATTCTCGGCCACCCGCGCCGCCCAATTCAGCAACCTCCTAATCACGCTCACTCCCCGGAATGAGATCGCCCGCTTCACTGGTTCGCTGCCGGTCTATTTTGGGACCCACGCTTACTCAATCGAGTTTTTGCCCGATCAACCCCTCGCCGAAGAGATTTTCGCCCAGACGTCGCGAGCGATTCGGGCCATCGGCAACGCCAAAACGAACCAAAAACGGATCGTGGTCAATGGCAGACTCAGTTTCAGCCAGCACCGCCTGAGATTTACCGTAATCAAGGTTTCGTGGAAAAATGGTGAACTGGCGCTCGCCGCGAATGATTGAGTCGGTTTGCTGACGATTACCCATTGAGAAAAAACCATATTCGCTGCCAAATCCGACCCGGATTAGCGGAGAGGCACCCGGGCGACGTCGGAATCCGCACTGGGTTTATCGGAGGGGGGTTTTGCACGACCTGGCGGTCACCGCGCGCATTGTTTTTGTCTTCGTACGATTCTTTGGTTTTAGGTTGAGATTTGTGGACATTGAGATGGCATAATCCACCGCGAGTTTGAAGCGAAGCAACGCCCAGAAACGGGCAAAAACAAGCACAAACACGGGGACATGTGCTATGCCCACACGTTATGCGCAGCTTCTCAGCGAGCTAACAGCCACCGCTTAACCCATTGAAGCTGCTACGACTTAAGAAAAGTGGGGTGGCCAACGGGATTCGAACCCGCAACAACAAGCTCCACAAGCTTGGACTCTACCGTTGAGCTATGGCCACCAAGCCGGGGTCACGATAGGATTTCGGGCTTCCAGCGTCAAGTTCAGCCGGTAAAAACAATTCGCCGTCTATTCTTTACGGCGCGCCGCGTTTTGATTGAATAGCGGGATGTTCGCCTTGAACACAACGAAGCTTTTCGCCTGCCTTTCGCCAACGGAAGCCGCCGCGCTCGAAGGTTGCGCCGAGATCCGAAAATACGTTCCCGAACAGATCATTTTCCAGGAGGGAGATACCGGCGACGGGATTTACATGGTGCAATCGGGCCGGGTCCGGATTTCCACCCTGGTGGCGCCGGACGAGCCGCGAGTATTGAACCACATTGGACCCGGTGATTTTTTTGGCGAAATGTCGGTCCTCGACAGCGGCCCCCGCTCCGCGACCGCCTCCGCGGAGGACGAGACGGTAACGACGTTTGTGCCGCGGACGGAGATACTTGAGTTGCTCGACAGTTCCCCGCGGCTGGCTTTGACCCTGGTGCGCGAGTTCAGCTTGCGTCTGCGGCAGTTCGACCGGCAATACGTCCGCGAGGTGCTGCAGACCGAGCGTCTGGCGCTCGTCGGCAAGTTTGCCCGCTCAATCGTTCACGATTTCAAGAATCCGCTCAACGTCATCGGCATTTCGGCTGAGATGGCCGCGATGAAGAACGCCACGCCCGAGACCCGGCTCGAAGCCCGCAATCGCATTCGCAAGCAAGTCAATCGCCTCAGCGACATGATCAGCGAGTTGCTCGAATTCACCCGCGCCACGCACACCTCGGTCGTTTTGGCGGAGACCGCCTACGCGCCGTACGTCGAACGTCTCATCGAGGAAATCCGGCCCGAAGTCGCGGTCAAATCAGTCACCGTCGAATTTGATAACCCGCCGCCGGACGTCAAGGTTCTGATGGAACCGAACCGCCTCGCCCACGTGTTCTACAACCTCGTGAATAACGCCGTGGACGCCATGCGGGACGGTGGCCGGATTCGCATCCGCTTTGCCACGCACCAAGGGATGGTCGTCACTGAGATCGAGGACAGCGGCCCAGGTATCGCCCCGGAAATCTCCGAACGCCTCTTCGAAGCTTTCGCCACTTTTGGCAAAGCCCAAGGCAGCGGCTTGGGGCTTTCGATCGCCAAACGCATCATCGACGATCATCGTGGGCGTATTCGCGCGCGCAATGAGCCGGGCGGCGGGGCCGTCTTCGCCTTCAGCCTGCCGCTCTTGACGTGAACCGCCCGCCGCGGACGCCGCCGCCGCGACCAACTGGAGCGGGTCGATTTGGCCGTCGCTTTTTAAGCTAAATGAACCGCATTCGCCTGTTGCCCGAGCACGTGGCCAACCAGATCGCGGCCGGCGAGGTCGTCGAACGCCCGGCGAGCGTTGTCAAAGAATTGGTCGAAAACGCGCTCGACGCGAAGGCCACGCGGATCGGGGTCGAGATTCAAGCGGGCGGGCGCAGTCTCATCCGCGTCACCGACGACGGCTTCGGAATGAGTCGCGATGACGCCCTCCTCTGCCTCGAAGCCCACGCCACGAGCAAAATCCAGCGAGCCGATGATCTAGCCGCCGTGCTCACGATGGGTTTCCGCGGTGAAGCCCTGCCCAGCATCGCCAGCGTCAGCCGGCTTTCGCTTACGACCCGCGAACGCGACAGCCAGGAAGCCGAGGCGACTCAAATTCTCATCAACGGAGGTCGCATTCAGGAGGTCCGCGCCGCCGCCGGTCCGGCGGGCACGAGCCTTGAAGTCAGGCAATTGTTTTACAACCTGCCCGCCCGCCGCAAATTCCTCCGCACCGACGAAACCGAGCGGGCGCATATTCTGCATTATTTGACGTTGGCCGCGTTGTCCCACCCGGAAGTTGGTTTCACGTTTACCCAGGACGGACGCCTGATGTGGCAGCTCCCGCCCCTCGCGGCGGACAATCCCGCCGCCGATCGCGTCAGCCGGTTGCGTGACCGGATGAAAGCGCTGTCCGGCGCGCAGACGGAACTTTTGCCGGTTGAATTTTCCGCCGAGTTGGAACCGCTCGTCTCGCCCCACTCGGAAGCGCCCGTCCATTCCGGAGCGTTGCGCGTCTGGGGACTAATCGGTCCGCCGGGCGCGTCCCGTTCCACCCGGGACGATCAACATCTTTTCGTGAATCGCCGCCCGGTCGAGAATCGCGGACTGAACTTCGCCCTCTTGGAAGGCTATCACACCGCGCTGATGAAGGGGCGCTACCCGGTCGCTTGCCTTTTCCTGGAAATCGACCCCGCCGAGGTGGACGTCAACATCCACCCCACCAAACGCGAAATCAAATTCCGGCAGGAACAGGCTGTCCGGCGCCTCGTCGCGCAAGCGGTGCGGCAAACCCTGCTTCAATACCATGCCGGGCGCGAAACGCCGGCCGCGCCGATCGCGCCCAGCGTCCCGGCGCCCGCCCCCATTCCCGAAGGGGCCTCCGCCGCGCCGCCGGAACTTCCGCTCGCCCGGGCGATTGAGCCGCCCAGGCAGGTGGACGGACCGCGCCCCGCGGCCAACCTCGCTCCGGATGCGCCGAATCGCCCAATCTCCAGTTGGCCGACGCCACCGGTGGCCGCGCCGCCGACGCCACCGCCAGCCACCCCTGCCCGTCCCACCGCGGAGCTGCCGCTTTCCCCGCCCGTCGCGGCCGCTCCTCGTCCCTCTTCGGCGCCGGGAGCCGCCGCGCCGTTACTGCAGGTTCCACTGCGGCTGATAGGGGTCGTCGGCAAACTCTACGTGTTGCTCGAATCCGACCGGGGGCTGGTTTTGATGGATCAGCACGCGGCGCACGAAAGAATCCTGTTCGAGCAGATGCTCCGGCGCCTGGAGCAAGGCAGCGCCCCGTCCCAACGCCTCCTGCTGCCCGAGACGATCGAACTGGCCCCGCGCGACGCCCAATTCCTGCGCGAACAAACCGCCACCCTCGCCCGCCTCGGGGTCGGCCTCAGCGAGTTCGGCGAGCGAACGTTTTTGCTCGACGCCCTGCCCCCGTTCGTCAAGGTTTCCGACGCCCGAAGATTCGCCCTCGAGTTGGTGGATGAACTCAAGGCGGCTGGCGTGGAGGTTAATTCGCTACGCCTGGGCGAGCACGTGGTCGCGAAGACCGTTTGCCGTCACGCGGTCAAAGCCAACGATCCGCTCACCGGGCCGGAACTCGAAAACCTCGTCGCGGACCTGCGCCAGTGCGCCATGCCCTACACCTGCCCGCACGGCCGCCCCACCCTCATCGAATTGAATTACCGCGAGTTGGAAAAGAAGTTCGGGCGCTCGCAGTAGGGTTCGCCGCCGGGAGGCGGATTGGGCGGCTCGGCCGGCGATCAATGGTCCGACCAACGCCGGGTCGAATCACAAACCGTTCCGCCCGCTCCGCCTCGGTCATCGGCTAGGCGGGAGTCACCCCTGGGTTCGGACCAGGGCCACCCTCCTTGAGCCGGGCAAGCAGGCCGGAGAACCGCTCTTCCGCGCGATTGTTTCGCACCGCGATCGCCAGTGCCTTCCTTTGGCCGATCAGCACGACCAGACGTTTGCCGCGAGTGATGCCGGTGTAAACCAGGTTCCGTTGCAGCAGCAGATAGTGCTGCACCGCAAGCGGCATCACGATGGCCGGAAATTCCGAACCCTGAGCTTTGTGAATGGTAATGGCGTACGCCGGCGAAAGTTCATCCAACTCGCCGTAGTCGTAGTTCACCTCGCGGCGCTCATACATCACCGCGACCTCGCGTTCGACCGGATCGATCCGGAGGATCTGGCCGATGTCGCCATTGAAGACGTCCTTGTCGTAGTCGTTTGCCGTTTGAATCACTTTGTCGCGCGGGCGGAATTGCCAGCCGAATTTTTCGACGACCGGATCGTCCGGCCGCGCCGGATTCAACTCCGCCTGCAACCGGAGGTTCAGTTCACGGATGCCCAACGAACCACGATTCATGGGGCACAGAACTTGGACATCGCGAATCGGATCCAGCCCGAATTTCTCCGGGATGCGCCGCTTCACCATTTCGACCAGCGTGTTCACCGCCCGCTCCGGCTCGTCGCGCTCAATAAAGAAAAAATCACCATCCGCGGCCTCCGGGCGTTCCGGCATGACGCCTTCGTTGATTCGATGGGCGGTGGTGATGATGCGACTGTGCGCCGCCTGCCGGAAAACCTCCGTCAGGCGAACGACGGGAACGACACCGCTGTCGATCAAGTCCCGCAACACCATTCCCGGGCCGACGGAAGGCAGTTGGTCCACGTCCCCGACTAACAGCAGGCTCGCGCTCGCCGGCAGCGCCCGCAGCAGGTGATTCATCAAAACCACATCGACCATTGAACACTCGTCCACCACCAGCAAATCCGTTTCCAACGGATGGTCCGGATGGCGCCCGAAACCGCCGCCGCCCGGCTGGAGTTCGAGCAGCCGGTGAATCGTCCGAGCTTCCAAACCGGTGGCTTCCGCGAGGCGCTTCGCCGCGCGACCGGTGGGCGCGCACAATTCGCAGCGGACTTTCTTCGCGCGCAGGATCAGCAGAATCGCGTTGACCAAAGTCGTTTTGCCGACTCCCGGCCCGCCGGTGACAATTAACGCGCGGGCGGTCAACGCTTGCTTTAGCGCGACGCGCTGGCTCGGCGCCAGCTCTCGTCCGGTTTGCTCCTCGCACCACGCGATGGCCTTGGTGGCGTCGATCGGCGGAAACGCCGACGGTCGCGCGCGGAGGTTGATGACACGGGCCGCGACCTGCTCCTCAGCCCGCTGAAGGTGCGGCAGGAAGACCAACGCGCCTCCGCCGATGGTGTCGAGGACCAATTCCCGGCCCGCCAGCGCCCGGTCCAACGCGGACCGGACGATCGGCTCCTCAAGCGCCAGCAGCTTTCCCGCCTGGTCGAGCAGTTGCTCAATCGGCAAGGCGCAATGCCCCTGCCCGGTCGCTTCGTGCAGCACATGCCGCAAGCCCGCGGCGGCGCGCAAGAGCGAATCGCGGGGAATCCCGACCTGCAACGCGATCTGGTCCGCGGTTTTGAAGCCAATGCCGGCGATGTCCAGCGCCAGCGCGTAGGGGTTCGAACGCACCCGTTCAATGGCGTTCTCGCCGTAGGTTTTATAGATTCGCACGGCCCGGCTCGTGCTGACCCCGTTCGAGTGGAGGAACAGCATGATTTCGCGCACGACCTTTTGCTCCGCCCAGGCCGCCCGGATGATGCGCCGGCGCTTTGGCCCGATGCCATCGACCTCCTCCAGCCGCGCCGAGTATTTCTCGATCACCTCGAAGATTTCCTCGCCGAATTTACCAACCAACTTTTTCGCGTAAACCGGCCCGATCCCCTTGACCATCCCGCTGCCGAGATAGCGCTCGATCCCTTCGCGGCTGGTCGGCGGGGTGCTCGTCAGCAGCTCCGCGCGGAACTGCAGGCCGTGTTCCCGGTCGCGCACCCACCGGCCCTGCGCGTTGATCCACTCCCCCGCGTTAACAGTCGGAACGCTGCCCACCACAGTGACCAAATCGCGACGCCCGGCGACCTTGACCTTGGTCACCGCGAAGCCGGTTTCCTCGTTGAAAAAGGTGACGTTTTCAATCAGGCCGGAAATACTCTCCGGCGGCGGCGCTGAGGACTCGGGTTGCAATTACGGCGATACTGAATACCCGGGAGGCAGGTGGCAAGTGGAGGAAGACGGCACGGCGCCGCTCAGGCCCCTAGGAATCGGGCGCCTCGGTATTCCCGAGACGCCAGGGCTTCTCCCATTACCGCGGCTCGCCCGCGGCCCAAGACGCCGAGCGGCCCAGATGTATCGCCCTTAGTGAGCGGGAGCATTTGTTTCCCGGCCCCGTCTCACCTAATGTGAGACAACAACAAACGAGAATCGCATGACCAATATGACTCTTACTCCACGCTTCGCGGCGCTAACCGCGGCCGTCGCCCTGGCGCTCCCCTTGGCATTACCCTCCGGCCACGCGCTCGGAGCCGAGCCGGCCCCCGGCGGCGCCGCGGCCGCCAAGCTGCCGCTCTCCGACGTGCTCTTGTACTCGAGCGGCGTCGGTTTCTTCCACCGGGTCGGCGAAGTCGAGGGCGATGCCCAGGTAGAATTCCGCTTCAAGACCAATGATGTGAATGACCTGCTTAAAAGCATGGTCGTCCAGGATTTCAACGGCGGGCACGTCTCGACCGTGACGTACGGTTCGAGCGACCCTATCGAGCGGACATTAAAAAGTTTCGGGGTTGATCTCACGGAGAATCCGACGCTCGGCCAGCTCCTCGATCAGGTGCGCGGTGAGCGGGTCGAGCTGCTTTGGCCGTCGAAGGTGACCGGCTCGATCCTGGGCGTCGAGAAAAAGCAAATTCCCGCCGGGGAGAATAAAACCGTTGAAGTTGAATACATCAACCTGCTCACGGAAGACGGCCTGCAGTCCATCCCGCTCGCGCAGGTTCAGAAAACCAAGCTCTTGAACGAGCGTCTTAACGGCGAATTGCGGCAGGCGTTGGAAGTCCTGGCCACTGGCCACGACACGCAGAAGAAAACCGTGGCGATTACCTTTGACGGCCAAGGCAAGCGGAAGGTCAGCGTCGGTTACATCGCCCAGACGCCGGTCTGGAAAGCGAGCTATCGGCTGGTGCTCGACGAGCACGCCAAACCGTTTCTGCAGGGATGGGCGATTGTGGAGAACACTTCCGACGAAGACTGGGACGGCGTCCATCTTACACTCGTCTCCGGCCGTCCGGTCTCCTTCGTCATGAACCTTTATCAGCCGCTTTACACCGAGCGTCCCGAGGTCGAGCTTGAGGCCTACGCGTCGCTGAAACCACAACTTTATGGGGAGGCTCTGGAACAGCGCGGCGTGGAGCGCCTCGCCGAAGTGGAAGGAAAAAGACTGAACCCGCCGGCGGCGGCCCCCGTGCAAATGATGTCATTGAGCGCTGTGGCCGGTATGGTTTCGGCGGACGCAGCCCCAATGACCCGCTTGGGCCGAAAACTCTCGCTGGCCGAAGGGGTCGCGCCGTCCGTCCAAGGCGCCCAAGCCGGCGAACTATTCGAATACCAGATTAAGGTTCCGGTGACCCTGGCGCGGCAGAAATCCGCGATGTTGCCGATCGTCAATGACGCCGTCGCCGGCGAGAAGGTCTCGATCTATAACCAGAGCGTCCAGGCCAAATATCCGCTCAACGGCTTCCGCCTCAAAAACACGACCACACTTCACCTCACGCAAGGTCCGATCACCGTTTTCGATAGCGACTCTTACGCGGGCGACGCCCGCATCGAGGAAATCGCTCCCGGGCAGGAACGGCTGCTCAGCTACGGTCTCGATCTGACGACGGAGGTCGAGGTAACGCCCGGCAAGGGCGCGAATGATCTGGTCTCGATCAAGATTCGCAAGGGGACACTAATCAGCGCGCGAAAAACGATTGAGGAGCGAGTTTACGCGATTCGCAATCGCGACCAAAAACCAAAGACCGTGCTGATCGAACACCCCTGGCGGAGTGATTGGGAATTGCTTGAACCGAAGGAAAAACCCGAGCGCACTCGCGACGTTTACCGGTTTCCGGTCCAAGTTGAACCGGACAAGACCGCGAAACTCGTGGTTCGCGAATCACGCCAATTCGACGAGCAGATCGCGTTGCTGAATACCGGCAACGATACGATCGCGTATTACCTGCGCGCCCGAGTTATCAGCGCCAAGGCCAAGGAGGCGTTGCAGAAGGTAGCGCAGATGAGGAATCAAATCAACGCGACGTCCGCCGAACGGAGCCGGCGCGAACAACGCACGGCCGAAATCACGCAAGAGCAAAGCCGCATTCGTGAGAATATGCAGCGACTCGACGCCAAGTCCGACCTCTACCTCCGCTACACCAAAAAACTCGACCAGCAGGAAACCGAATTGGAGTCGCTACGCCAGGAAATCGAGTCGTTTAAGAACAGGGAGTCCGCGCAACAAGGCGAATTGAACGACTACTTGCTCAATCTGGATGTAGAATAACCTGCGATTCAGCGGGGCCTGCCAGACACGCGCCGGCGGGCCACATCCTCGAGGAGTTAGCGGATCGCGCGAAGAGCTAGAGCGAAATATATTCGTAGGCGACGACCACCTGGCCACCGTTCAACTTGATGCCCTTGATATGGAGCGAATTGCTGAAGACTTGCCCGCTGCGGCGGATGCGGTAGAAGCGGACGCTGCCTGAGGCCGAGACCGTGATGGTCTGAGCCGTCGGATCGGGGGCACCCGCCGTGCTATCCGCGGTATAAGGCCCGTTGACATTAGCCGAAGACTCGATCGTCAAATCCGGCGCGACCGCAGCCGCGGCCGGAACGAACGCCAGATAGTTCAGGTACATGGTATATTGGATGGCGTTGTTGGTGGAGGCCCCGCCCATGGTAAGCCGCAGCGTGGTCGTTCCGGCAAGATTCAACACCGCGGGATTGCCCGACGAATCGACGAGCGGCACATAGCGGAAAATGACAGCCATCCCCGTGCTCGGGACCATGAAGGTTCCCAAGGTCGTCGTGGTCTGATTCGTGGTGGTCGGGTCGCCGCCGACCTGACTCAAGATAATCGGTTGCGACGCCCGACAGCCGACCCGCAAGTAGGCATTGTATTTGCCGCTGGTAAAGTTGCGCGTGTAGTTCAGCCAATCTCCGCCCTGGGTCCGCCGCACTTCGTATTCGCCGAGGCCGTCGGCCGCGTATTTCTGGCGCGTCGTGTCGTTGATATCCACGCCATCGATCTCCGCGGTATTCCCCAAGCCCGCCGCTCCCTGGCCGGTGCCGACCGTATCGGACCCGCGGTAATCCGCCACCAAGCCGCCGCCGAGTTGGGTCGCCAAGGTTTGGTAGTCTATCCCGGGCGTCCCGACCAAATCGAGATAGCCTACGCCGTTGCCCCGCACCTGCGCGCCATTCGCGTCGATCCCGGAAACCGGTGGATTGTCCTGAAACTTGCCGCTCTCGTAGTTGTAGTCCTCGACTTCGATGACTTTCACGGCGGCAGACGCCAGGTAGGCGTCGGTGAACGTATCGAAGGTGAACGCGTTGGTGATTTTCCCGATTGAATTGGTCGCGATGATTTGCGCGTCGTAAACGGTATTCGTCGTCAAGCCGGAGTAGGAGACCCGAATGCTGCCCAGATCCGCGGCGCTCGTGGCATTCGTTTTGAAGGTCAGGCTGGCCGAGACATCGGCGCCGTTCAGCCACAATTGAATGGCGGCAGGATTGACCAAGTTCGTCGTAAATGTTGTGGCGGTGAATTGGACACCGCCTGCGGCGGCATAAAGGTTATTGGAGTTCGAAGCCGGCAGGCGATTAATCAGGAAGGGAAGTCCGGGCAAACCGAGGAACTGAAGCCCTTGAAGCGTGGCCGGAAAACCCGTTGCCGCGGCGTAATTATCGAAAGTCGTGTCGGTCTTGCCCGCGATAGCGTCGGTGTACTGGGATGACCCCACGCGCGAAAAATTGAACAGGCCAAGGTAGCCGCTCGGGTACGTGTCATCGGTCGCCGAGATCGTCACCAGCGGATAACTCAGATCGGTGTAGTCGTAGATCTGCCCGACCAAGGACGAGCCGACCCCGCTCATGACGAAACGATACCGGCGGGTCGGGTCAAGGGTCACGTTGGCCGCGGCGATCGTCGTCGGCGCTTCGTCCGTGATTTGGTTGATTTGGAATTGCCCGCGGCCACCGGAGGCCTGGTTGGGATCGTAATTCATCACATAACCGGTCGTCTGCCCCAGGCCGATGTTCCCGGCGCGGACGAGGAACCCAAAGGCCTGGTTCACCGAGTTGTCCCAGCCCAGAATATCGACCGCCACAAAAAAGTTCGTGTACACCACATCCTTGCGATAGGTGAACTCACGGGCCGGACCCGCGTCGGGAACCGGCGGAGCGGCGACTTGGATTCGGTACGCCTTGCCGCCTTGTCCATCGCTGGGAAAACTGTACTTGCCGGGCGGCAGACCGGCGGAAGAGAGGCCGAAACGGGTCCAACCGGTGTCGGTCCCCGTGTTAAAATTGTCTGATTGGCCGCGAACGACCGCCTGCGTGACAACCAGCGCCAGAGCCCAAGCGCACCGGCGGTAGTTCTGGAATCCGACGTGGCAAAGATAGTTTAACATGGATACGCCTTGGTTTGGGATTTGCCCGCTAGGTAGCCACATCCAATAGCGCAAGTCAAGTCGCCGGAGCGCGCTCGACCACGGAAAAATCAATCGGTTCCACCGAACGAACGCCCGCGGGAAAAACGCGCTCGAAGCCACAAGAATATCTCCGAAGACGGCGACCCGCGCGGGCATCCGCGCCGATCGTCAACCACCAACCGGCGGCTCCCAAAGCTCAATGCGGTTTCCCTCGGGATCGGAAACCCACGCGAACCGGCCGAATTCACTCGACTCCACGTGCCCCGCCTCGACGCCGTTGGCCCGCAGCTGTTGCAACATCTTATCAAGATTGGCCACGCGATAATTGACCATGAAGGGAGACTTGCTGGGGTTGAAGTATTGCGTGTCCGCGGGGAACAATGACCAGATGGTTCGGCCGATCTGCTCGGGGGCCTCTTTTTTCCGCCATTCAAATCCGAAAAACCCATCGGCGCTGTCAATGCCGAGCTGCTCACGATACCACGAAGCCAGTTTTTCCGGGTCGCCCGCCTTGAAGAACACCCCTCCGATGCCAGTTACCTTTTCCATAATGTTTCGTTCGCCGGGCGGCGGTCACGCGCAATCCAGGCCGGTCCGAGTTCGGCTCCACGGCGGTTTCCTGGCCCACCCACGCTACGCCGAGCATGAGTCGCGACGCTGGGGTTGACAAGTGACAAAACCGGTGGGCGAATCTTGACACCGCGCGAGGCATCGCGTTAATTCGGTTCGCTCGTTCCCCGTTGGCGATTCCGCTGCCGGCCGGACGGGCAGCCGGAAACTCTTATGCGCTCACTGACTCGGATCACCACCCGCCTGCCGCGATTTGCCATTTTCACGCTCGCGCTGCGGCTCGTGATCGCGTCCGGCGCCGACGCATCCGGCCCAGCCGACGTGAAACCGACGCCGTTCGCCAATCCGAACAAAGAAGTCGCGCGCTATCTGGCCCAACGGACAATCGACCAGAAAGTCGCGGCCAAGACCCTCGCCAGCTTCCACGATTTCCAATTCAGCGACCAGCGTGAGAAGAGCGGCATCACTTTTCAGCACCATGTCGTCGATGACGCTGGAAAGAATTGGAGGCCCGCCCATTATGACCACGGGAATGGGATCGCGATCGCCGACGTCGATGGCGACGGTCGCTTGGACATCTATTTCGTCAACCAACTCGGCGGCAATCAACTTTGGCGCAATCTCGGCGGGGGCAAGTTCGAGGACATCACCGCGCAGGCCGGCGTAGGACTGGAGGATCGCATCTGCGTGGCCGCCGCCTTCGCCGACCTCGACAACGACGGCATTCCAGACTTGTTTGTGACCACGGTCCGGCACGGCAACGTGCTATTCAAAGGCCTGGGCGGCGGAAAATTCAAGGACATCTCGCATGAAGCGGGCGTGGACTACGTGGGGCACTCGTCGGGGATCGTCCTTTTCGATTTCAACAACGATGGCTTGCTCGACATCTTCGTTTGCAACGTCGGCGTTTATACCTCGAACGAGCAGGGTCTGGGCGGGTTTTATCGCGCTTTGCCGGACGCGTTTCTGGGCCACACCAAACCGGAACGTTCCGAGAACTGCATCCTTTACCAGAACTTGGGCGGCGGGAAATTCCGCGACGTCACGAAAGAAATGGGTCTTGAGGGCACCGGTTGGAATGGCGACGCCTCGTTTTGTGATGTCAACAACGACGGTTTTCCCGACCTTTACATCCTCAACATGCAGGGCGAGAACCATTACTTTGAAAACCAGGGCGGCAAGAAATTCATCGACAAAACCAGCGTGACCTTTGGCAAGACTCCCTGGGGGGCGATGGGGATCAAGTTTTTCGACTTCAACAATGACGGTCTCATCGATCTTTTCGTCACCGATATGCATTCGGACATGACCGACGCGCAGACCCAGGCCGGCAAGACCGAACTCAATCCGGTTTTTGAAAAACGCAAAAGTGACGCCTGGTGCGCGCCGCTGCTGGTGGACGGTTATCTAAAGGGAGCCACCAACAGCATTTTTGGCAACGCGTTCTATCTGAACAAGGGCAACGGAGTTTTTGGCGAAGTGTCAGATCAAATCGGCGCGGAAACCTACTGGCCGTGGGGCATCTCGGTTGGTGATTTGAACGCGGACGGCTTTGAAGACGTATTCGTGACCGCCGGGATGGGTTATCCGTTTCGCTACGGCTTCAATTCCGTGCTGCTCAACGATCAGGGGCGGCGCTTTTTCGACAGCGAATGCCTGCTGGGCGTCGAGCCGAGGAAGAACGGCCGTTTGGACAAGTCCTATTTTCGCCTCGACGCCTCAGGCGCCGATCGCGATCACCCGCTCGCCCAAGGGAAATCCGGCGTTCTGCCCGTCGTCGGCTCGATCAGCACCCGTTCCGCGGCGATTTTCGATCTGGACGACGATGGCGATCTCGACATCGTAACCGCGGAGATGAACGACCGGCCGCAAGTGCTGATCAACAACTTGAGCGACAAGAAGGCGATCCATTTTCTGAAGGTCGCGTTGGTCGGCACGGCTTCGAACCGGGACGGCCTGGGCGCCACCGTTCGGCTCACCGCCGGGGGCAAGACCTACACCCGCTACAACGACGGCAAGTCCGGCTACCTTTCGCAAAGCACAATGCCACTCTATTTCGGTTTGGCCGACGCGACGAAGGTGGACAGGATCGAAGTCACCTGGCCGTCCGGCAAGCGGCAAACGTTGACCCAGAATCTACCCGTCAACACCCGCCTCGTCATCACCGAAGGGCAATGAGCGAGCGCGGGTCTCCTCCGCGACGGGCGAGCGCGGTTGGCGAAGAATGTTCATCGGGAGCTTTAGGTTGAGCCGCGTAGCTTTGTTTAGATCAGTGACATTCCTTTCGGAACGCGGACGATAGTGGTTCCCGCAATCTTGTCATGCCACGATTGCTTCTCGGCGCTCCAACTCGCCCAGAAAAACCCGATAAACATCGGCATCGCCGATAGAATCGCGGATAGGGCGCGGACTGCGGCCACGCCAAAATCGACCGGCCGGCCGTCGAGCCGCACGACCTTCAGTCCCACCACGATCCCGCCGACGGTGGTGCCTTTCCACGCCCACATCGCCGTGCAGTAAGCGATCCAGACCAGGACCACGGACGGTCCAAAGAACTTCGCGGGCCAGAAGATCAAAAGCAGGTCGAGGAGCGACGCCGCGAACCGCGGCCAAAAGCCGACCCGAGGCGCAAGGATAACCGCCGGCGCGGCCGCGACCCCGGGCGCGAGGCTGATACTCGCAAACGAGGAGCCTTCACCGGTTCCGCCAGGACCGGCGGCAGCAGCAGCCGCCAGACTAACCGTCGGGATGGGCGAGGTCGGCCCGCTGCCTCCCCCGGCCCGGTCGCCTTCCCGGCGGAAGCTCGCCATCGCCGCTTGCACGGCCGCGCCGAAACCAACCAGCGTCGTCACTCCCCAGAAGACCATGCCCAAGACGGGGATCAGGTAGATGAGGCAGAAGATAACGAGACCGGACAGGAGCGAAATCAATGGCGCGGCGCCCGCGTCGGGATTGAATTGCTTGCGCAGGCGGTATCCGGCGTAACGGCAGACCGCCGCCTTGCCGAAAAAGACCGATGCGATCACCGCGCAAATGAGGAACGGGATGGCCAGTATCCCGACCACCGAGACGCAGAGCAGAAACAGAACGGGGCCGATCAGGATAAACGCGAGTATCCCGGTAAAAAATGAACCGATTGGCCGCTCTTCACACGCTTCGAAGCACGACTGCAACGGTCCTGGCAGCATGACGCCAATCAGGAGATAGACGAGCGCGAACACGCCCGCCACGAGCCAGCACCACCCAACGCTCGGCGCCATCGGACGGCCCCAAGCCACGCCGTGCGCCAGCCAATTCCTCAACCCTCGCCATTCGGTTGTGCCCGGCCAGACCGGGACGACGACTCGCTCACTGCGAATCCTTGCCCGGGGATCGGCATCCAGACGCCCGCCCACCACGTGAACGCCGCCATCGACCGCCGCGTTCGGCCCCAGCTTGGCGCTGCCCATCACCACGGTCAAATCGCCATCCACTCGACCGGTGATCTCAGCCGAGCCAAACACCACGACGACGTCGCCACGGACTTTGCCATCGATCCGCGCGTCACCCAGGACCACGACCACTTCGTCGGCTTCTTCGCCGGACCGGACGACCGCGTCGTCTTTGAGGGCCGTAATCTGCCCGCGGGACACGACCCCGGTTCCTGTCGCGTCATCCGACTTCTCAGCCGTCGCCTGCCCCCAAGCGCCCGCTGTCACCAGCAGGCTCGCCAGCAAAGCCCAACCCCATCTGCTCAATACCGTCATTTGTTTCATATCAGTTTTTTCCCAGGTTTGATGTGAAGGCGACTCGCCAAAACACCGTTCCCAAACACACGCACGACAAATACATCAGGCCCGCCGCCGCCAGACCCCAGACCAACAACCGCGGCGCCGCCGCCCGCCCCACCGTGTAACACGCGCTGGCCAGCGCGCCGGCGGTCTCCCAGACGGGGGCGAGGAAGTTGAAGTAATGGCCCAGGCCGCCTAATAAGGAGCTGAGTTGGATGGCATCCCAACCCAACGCCCCGGCATAGGCGAGACCGCCGGCCAAAACCAGCATAACGGCGACAAATGGCCCTTGAATCTGCCTCGGCCAATGCGACCACGAGCGCCGCCACCAGGGGCGCCGGGCGCGCGCCTGAATCGCGGCGGTCACCCGGGGGATCAGGGTCGCCGGCGCCCGACGCGGCGGCAGTTTCCCCAATTCGCGATGGATCAGTTCCTCAAGTTGTTTCTCAGAGAGTGGGTCCATAAAATCCTTTTACCAGGCGGCTTCCGCGAGTCGCAGGTTCAGTTTTTGCCGCAAGGCCTCGCGCCCGCGCCGGATGTCGGTCTTGACCTTGCCGAGCGAGATCCTCAGGCTGGCCGCGATTTCCTCGTAGCTCAGTTCTTCAAAGTGGTAGAGGACGAGCGGCACGCGCTGGCTGGCCGGCAGTTTCTGCAATACGGTTTCGAGCAATTGCCGTTGGTCGCCCGAATCAACGGTTTTGTCGTGGGTATCGGCCGCCGGCAAATCGGCGGCAAAATCCCCCGCCTCCTCTTCGGCGGGCGCCATTTCCGAGAAAAAGCGCCAGCGCGACCGGTAACGGGAAAGATGGTTCAAAGCGAGGTTGCGCGCGACGGTCTTGAGCCATCCCCCGACGGTGGGGCTGAGCGAAAGCTCGTCATAGCGCTCGTAGGCCTTCAGAAACACCTCCTGCGAGATGTCCTCGGCCTCGGCCTCGCTCCCCACCAGCCGCAGCGCCGTCGAAAAAACCATGTCCTGGTAGGCGCGCATAAAATCTTCAAAGTTTGCCGGGGCCGTCATGTTTTACCCTCAACCGGTTTCGGGTCATCATACGGGTAGAACACACCCGGATGAAGGAAAGTTTCAGCTTTGTGGCCCCGGGTTGGTTCTGGCGACACCTCCGCTTGAACCGCCATTTCGGCTAATTGGCAGAGGAATGAGCGTAAAGCCTTGATTCAGGCTCAGGGATCGGAGAAAGCATCGAGGGGACGGCCAAATTTAGGCCGATTAAGGCCATTTTTAGGTTGACTTACATGGGCGTCGATTCTACCAACCATCGTAGCACGTTAGAAAGTCGGCGCGATTTGTAGTCGGAAGTCGTTCGGGTCAGGGGCTCGCGCCAGATTAATTCCGGCGCTGCTTGCCTCTTAGGGTCCTTCGGCAGGGCTTTTGAATGGATCGATAGCTGTTCGGCGGTTCACGGCGATGTCTGATTCCTGGGTTCAATTCGACCACGATTTCGAAGTTTGGACGCGCATTCGCTCGCGGTATGGGCTGGCGCTGTTCTTCGTTATTTTCTCTTTGCCTGTCCGACTCTGGTCGGACCACCAGGCGACACTGTTTCACCTTCGGTCGTCGCCCACCCTAACGCCCGGCCCCGTGCGGCAAAACAGTCCTCAAAGCTACCAACCGTTATGACCTCGTTTAAGAAAATGGACCTGACCATCCCGAGATGCTCACTTGTCTGCGACTCCGCCGCCTTCATGGCGCTGCTCCTACTGGTCCTGGCGCCCGGCAGGATTTTAGCCGAGCCTTTGCCAAACGCTTCCGCCGAACCGCCCGCCCGTCCAATCAGCGCAGAGGACGTTTCGACCGCGCCCCAGTCGGATGATTTCGGCAGAGACCCGCGGCGCGCGCTCGACGAAACATTTCGGCGCGATCGCTACGCCGCTCAACCGGCG
>CAZFVY010000044.1:0-53239 GCA_964522665.1 uncultured Verrucomicrobiota bacterium
AAGACCGCCATTACCGCTTGTTTCAAGTTGGGTTACTTAGCCGTCACACACCCAGCGCGGCGGCGTTGCGGAAGTTCGTGCTCGACAGGCCGTCGCGCGCCGGAGACTTTCCCGGCCGGCTATGGAATCTGGTGGACTACTCAGAACGCTCCTGGGCGCCTTCGTGATGGCGCTCTTGATCTACGTTGGGTTCTACTCCTGCGATCACCGTCTGCGGACGCGGAAAGGCGCCTGGCAGGTGGCCTTTCTAGTGGAAACCAATGGGCGCCCGGCGATCGTGGTCAATGAGCCTTTCCTCGGCGTCTCGAATCTCAAAATCGTGCTGGACGGCGAAAGCACGACGAACCCGCCCGGCGACGTCGCGTTTGATTTTCCGCTTAAACCGGTCCCATTTGGCCGCGTGGAATTCGAGGACCTAACTTATCTCCCGGGAACGGTGACCTTGGACCTTTTCGGACATGAAATCGAATTCCTGCCCCGAACTCTGGTCGTCAACACCCAGGAAAGACCTTGGCAATCGGACGCCACCATTCATCTGTCGCCGGCGGAAAAGATACCCGGTTTGACGACGCGCAAGCCGCATCGGTGAGTCCGTAACCCGCCCGGCTGGTCAGTGGCCTTGGTGCTCCTGGATGTATTCCTGTTTCAGCCCGAGCTTTTCGGGCGCGTGGAGCACGAGCATTTTCAACCGGATGTCGGCCGGAATTTCACCGCGGGTCAACTTCGAGACCACTATCATCAGCGTAATGGCCAGCGGCACGGTCCAAAGCGCCGGTTGCTCGCAGAGGATACGGGCCAGCGGATGAGCGCTCCAGAAAGCGTCCAGCTTCAGCCATTTCAGATCGCTGAAACTGGTCAGGCTGATGCCGGTCAACGCGAGCAGCCCGCCGCCTAACATTCCCGCCGCCGCTCCCTTCATCGTCATCCCGCGCCACCAGGCGCTCATGAACAGGAGCGGAAAATAGCTGGCGGCGGCAATCGCGAACGCCTGCCCCACCATGAAATTGATCTGCAGGAGTTCCACTTGACTCCCCAGGATGACGGCAATCGTGCCGACGATGACCGCGCTGATTTTGAACGCCCGGAGCCGTTGTGCCTGGCTCGATTGTGGGTTGATCATGCGGCCGTAAACGTCGTGGGCCAACGCGCCGGTCATCGAGACCATCAAGCCGCTGAACGTGCTCATGAATGCCGCGAAGGCGCCGGCGCAGGTGATGCCACTCAATATCGAACCGAGCGTCCCGAAGCGCTCGTTCAGAATGTGCGGCAGCTCCAGGACGATTTTGTCGGTGCCCTTGGCTCCAACTCCCGCGTAAAGCTCCGGCAGAAGATTGCGTCCGATCACCCCGAAAACCGGCGGGAAAAGATAGAATACGCCGATGAGAATCATCACCCACATCGTCGTGCGCTTGGCGGCGACGCCGTTCGGGTTCGTGTAAAAGCGCACCAGAATATGAGGCAGGCCGGCCGTGCCGCACACCAGGGCGACGATCAACGAATAAGTGTAGAGGAGCGAATAACGCCGTGTTTCCATGGGGCCTAATCCGGCCGCCTTGGCCGCTTTCGTCGTCAGCGGTCCGAATGGATTCAGCCAGGCGGTATCGCCGGGCGCCTTCGCCGGCAGGGCCTTGCGTTCGGAGCTTGCCACCGAGGTGGGCTGGTTGGTCGCTGCTCCGCCGTTCGAAACAATCGCCCCGGCCGCTAGCGCCGGTTTGCCGTTCAGATGCAGTTGTTGGCCGTAGTTGCCATGGACGGCCATCAAGACGAAGACCGGCACGGAAATCGCAAACATTTTAAGCCAGTACTGAAACGCCTGGACGAGGGTAATCCCCTTCATCCCACCGATGGCGACGTTCAAGGTAATCACCGCGCCGACCAGCGCCACACCCGCCCAGTACGGGAGTCCGGGAAAGATGTACGCCAGGGTGGTTCCGGCCCCTTTCATCTGCGGCATGGTGTAAAAGAGCCCGATGAACAGCACGAAAACGACCGCGATCTTGCGAAAGACCGGCGAGTCGAACCGGCCTTCCGCAAAATCCGGAATCGTGTAGGCGCCGAAACGCCGCAACGGTCCGGCGATGAATAACAGCAGGAAAAGATAGCCGCAGGCGTAACAAACCGGATACCAAAGCGCGTCGTACCCCGAACTCATCACCATTCCCGCGACGCCCATGAACGAGGCCGCGCTGAGGTATTCGCCGGATATGGCCGAGGCGTTCCAGCCGACCGACACGCTGCGACCCGCCACAAAAAAATCGCTCGCGGTCTTGGACTTCCGGGCCGACCAGAATCCCAACCACAGGGTCGCGAACACCGTCAGGCCGCTGAACGTGAGAATATAGGGATCGACGCGCATGGCAGCGGTAGGGTAGGGCGGTCGTTTACTCCCGCCGGCTTTTGCCCCTTTCGACCTCGGCGACCTCGTCATCCTCGAGCGCGATGGACCGTTGGATGAACAGCCAGGCAATGAGCCAGACCAGCGGGAAGAAGAGCACGCCGAGAATCAGCCACGTCAGCGTGAACCCAAAAACGCGCGTCGCCATCAGGTCGGGGAAAAGAAAGTTAGCCAGCGGGAGGCCGAGCAGCGCGATCATAAACGTACCCGCGCACGCGACCGAGAGACGCAACTGCCGGCGCATGAGGCTGCGCAAAAACTCTTCGCTATGCACGTCCGGCCCTTGCGGGTTTCCCATCGGGCTTGTTCTCTATCAGGTCGAACGGGCGCCGGGCAATGAAATTCGTCTCCCGCCGCGCGGCCGGCGTCAAGTGCGGCTTCTCCTGCGCGAACCGCGGGCGGCTCTCCGGTTTTACCGGGGAACTGAAGCCGCTTCAGTCACGCAGCATTTTCAACACTTCTTCCCAGGTCGCCGCGGTCGCCCGCAGGCTTTCCGCCTGGGCTAGCTCGTACAGCGCGAGCGCCTTTTTCCCGGCCGCGGTGAGTTGCGCGCCGCCCCCTTTGGCGCCGCCGCGCACGGGGACGACAAGCGGCTTTTTGAAGCATCGATTCATCGTTTTGATGATCGTCCACGCCCGCATATACGACATGCCCAATTCCTCCGCGGCGCGGCTGATTGACCCCGCGGCGGCCACTTGGGCGAGCAGGGCCGCCTTCCCCGGCCCGAGCGCGATTTCGCCGTTCAGGAGCACCCGGAAGCGGGGGCGTATTTCCTTAAAGCGGGGCGTTTTGGGCTTCATGGGTCGGTTCCGCGTCAGCGGGGTTGAATCATTTCAACGGCTTGACCCCAACGGGCAATCGCGTGGTTTTGGCTGGCCATTTGCTTCCCGTCCGGTCGTCGCGTTGGGCAGGCGGCGTCAACCGTCGGTCGAAGCTCCCGCGGTCCGGTGGCGTCAGGTCCTGGCAAGTTTCGACCGGTTGATTGCTTTTGCGGGTTGACATTAGCAAGTACTGTGTCTAAACCTTTGCCACCAGACAACACGATTGTTGAACAGAAGGCATGGGTTGCAGAGGGAAATCGGTCATTAACCGGCGGTCGTCGCCAGAGCGCTTAATGCGGATTGTTAACGGAAATGAATTCGGACAAATGGGGACGATCGGCGCTTGCCAACGCGGCGGCTCTCGGTTAAAAAACTCCGGCGATTTAAAGAGATTCTTATTTTGATCGTTGACTGGCGGACGACTATTAGACAAACTAAACAAGGTAAGGGCTAAGCGTGCGGCATAATTTTTCTCATGACGGGCAATTCGCGGCGACCGGGGTGGTCGGTCGCGGGCCGGTCGGAGCCGTGCGCGTCACGTCCTTCCACCGGTCGGAGAGCTAAAGGCCCATGTCAGACATTTTTCCAAAGTGGACCAATAAGCTGCCGCTCCAGATTATCGTGGGCGCGGCGGTTTTGGGGGCTGGCGTGGCGACCGGCATTTGGTATTACTTCACCCCAAAGTACACGCGGGTCGGCTACCAGCCTGTCCAACCGGTGGCGTTCGCCCATTCGATCCACGTGGATCAGTTGGGTATTGACTGCCGCTACTGCCATAGCGCCGTCGAGCGCTCATGGTATTCGAACGTCCCGTCCAGTTCCACTTGCATGAATTGCCATTCGCAGGTGTTGAAGGACGATCCCAAGCTCGCCTTGGTGCGTGAAAGCGCCGAAACCGGCAAGCCGATCCCCTGGGTTCAGGTGCATCACCTGCCGGATTACGTCTATTTTAACCACTCGGTTCACGTCAATCGCGGTGTCAGTTGCGTGGAGTGTCACGGTCAGATTAACAAGATGACCGAGGTGTACCACGCCAAGCCGCTGAGTATGTCGTTTTGCCTCGAATGCCATCGCGATCCTGCGTCGCGGTTGCGTCCCGCGGACAAGATTACCGACTTAAATTGGAAATGGAGTGACGATCCCAAGGAAGCGGCTGAAAAGCAGCGCACCGAGGGCAAGCGGCTGGTTGAAAGCTGGAACGTTCACTCCTCGCAGACGTGCTCCACCTGCCATCGATGAAAACCATCCCCCCACCTTGTCCGGAACCGGATAGCGGTCCGAAATATTGGCGCAGCCTGGATCATCTGGCGGAAAACCAGGAGTTTCGTCGTTGGGTCGAAAACGAGTTTCCCTCGGGGGTCAATGAAATGGCCGATCCGGTTTCTCGCCGGCATTTCGTCCAGATCATGTCCGCGTCTTTCCTGCTGGCGGGTTTTGGTTTGACCGGTTGCCGCCGCCCGGTGGAGACGATTTTGCCCTTTTCCAAGGCGCCGGAGAATTACGTTCACGGTAAGCCTCAGTTCTTTGCGACCGCGATGCCCACCCGCGGGAGCGCCATCCCGCTCTTGGCCAAGTCAAACGACGGTCGGCCGACCAAGGTCGAGGGCAATCCCCAGCATCCGGACAGCAACGGTGCGACCGATCGTTTCGCCCAGGCGTCGATTCTGGGTCTCTACGATCCGGACCGAACGATCCATTTTCGCAAGGGCGCCAACACCACGACCCGCGAGGAGGGGTTGTCCGCGCTGAGTGATCTCGCGGGCCAGGCGAAGACGAAGCAGGGGGCCGGATTAAGTTTTCTCCTCGAGCAGAGTAGTTCCCCGTCGCGGGCGAGGCTTCAGCAGGCGGTTAGTCAGAAGCTCCCGCAGGCCAAATGGTACTCGTACGAGCCGGTTGATTTTTCGATTCATCGCCAGGCGGCGAGCGCGGTATTGGGTAAACCGGTGACGCCCTATTTCAAACTCGACGCCGCGAAAGTAATCGTTTCGTTGGATTGCGATTTTATCGGGTCGGAAGAAGATTCTTACATCCACATCCGCCGCTTTGCCAAGGGTCGTCGGTTGGTCAAGCCGACCGACACGATGAGCCGGCTCTACGTGGTGGAGGGTCTGTACACCTTGACTGGCGCGAACGCCGATCATCGGCTGCGCGTGGCGCCGAGCCAGACGCTGGCGATTGCCGCCCGCTTGGCCCAGGAAGTCCTCAAGCAATCGGGCGCCGCCGATTTTTCCGCCTCGCTCGCTACGCTGGCGGGCGCCGCGAAGGCGAACGAAAAATGGATCGTCGAATGCGCGAAAGACCTGTTGGCCAGCGGCGGTCAGGGAGTCGTAGTCGCCGGTTACACTCAACCGCTCGCCGTCCACGTGATCGCGACCGCGATCAATGTCGCGCTCGGTAGCGTCGGCAAGACGGTCGATTATCACGCCGCGCCCGACGCCGAATTGGGCGGCATCGCGGAATTGGCGCAGGCGCTCAACGCCGGCCAAGTCGAGAACTTGGTGATCGTCGGAGGGAATCCAGTTTACAACGCGCCGGCCGACCTCGATTGGGTGAAAACCCAGCGCAAGGCCAAGAACGTGGTGCGCCTCGGTTATTACGAAGACGAAACATTTGCGGTTTCCGATTGGCACCTGCCGCTGGCTCACTACCTCGAATCGTGGGGCGACGCGCGCACCGCGGACGGAACGGTGGTCGCGGTGCAGCCGTTGATCGAGCCGCTTTTTGGCGGGATCACGGAGTTGGAGGTTTTGGCCCGCGTCGGCGGTCTCGACAAAGCCGGGCCGTACGAGATTGTCCGCGAGACCTTTCGCGGTATCGCTGGCGCCAGTGAAGAGAGCTGGAAGAAATTTTTGCACGACGGATTTCTGGCCGACAGCGCCTCGCCCAGGGTCTCGGTACAAATGGACTGGAGCGCGGCCACCAAAGTGATCGCGGACGCGAAACCGCTGCCTGCGCCGGGCCAGGGCAAGCTCGAGGTTATTTTTCACCGGGACTACAAGCTGGATGACGGCCGTTTCAATAACAACGGCTGGCTCTTGGAGTTGCCGGACCCGGTGACCAAGATGACGTGGGAGAACGTGATCTTGCTGAGCGAGAAAACGGCCAAAGACCTCGGGGTCGAGAGCCACGATCCGGAGCGGGCCAAGGTCATGACTCAAAGGGTGAAAGTCACCTTGAACGGTCGCACGGTCGAAGGTCCGGTTTGGATTCAGCCCGGCCAGGCTGACGATACGGTGAGCTTGGCTTTAGGTTATGGGCGGGAGAAGACCGGCCGGGTCGGCAAAAAGTGCGGCTACAACGCGTATCTCGTCCGCGCCACCGGCGGACTATATCTGGCCGCCGGGGCGAGCGTAGCCGGGACTGGTGAATCGCACCAACTGGCGACCACGCAGCACCATGGTTCAATGGAAGGGCGTCCGATTATTCGCGAGGCGAACATGAGCGAGTTCCAAAAGAACCCGCGCTTTGCCAAGGGGATGAACATGGAAGCCCCGCCCAGCTCGCAGCCGCTTTATCCGAACCCGCTTGATGAGTTGCAGAAAAAGGCGACGCACGCCTGGGGAATGTCGATCGATCTTAACTCATGCGTCGGTTGCTCGGCTTGCGTCGTGGCCTGCCAGAGTGAGAATAATATTCCCATCGTCGGTAAGGACCAGGTCGCGCGTGGTCGCGAGATGCATTGGATCCGCATTGACCGTTATTACGCGGGTGAAGTGACCGACCCGCAGATGGTCAACCAACCGATGCTTTGCCAGCATTGCGAAAGCGCGCCTTGCGAAAGCGTTTGCCCGGTGAACGCGACGGTCCACGACGAAGAGGGCTTGAACGTGATGGTTTACAACCGGTGCGTCGGCACGCGGTATTGTTCCAACAACTGTCCGTATAAGGTCCGTCGTTTCAACTATTTTGACTTCAATAAGCGTCCCCTCGACCGGCTCTACGATAGTCCGCTTTGGAGTAAGACTGACGGCGAA
The DNA here is from genome assembly GCA_964522665.1 of uncultured Verrucomicrobiota bacterium. Lineage (GTDB taxonomy): Bacteria > Verrucomicrobiota > Verrucomicrobiia > Limisphaerales > CAZFVY01 > CAZFVY01. The sequence continues at coordinate 7,191 of CAZFVY010000044.1, forward strand.
TGGGAATTGAAGCGTTGGTTCAAAGACGTCGATCGCTCGAGCCGCCCGGAAGACGAATGGGAATTATTGAAATTGGTCAAGAATCCCGACGTGACGGTGCGGATGCGCGGCGTGATGGAGAAATGCTCGTTCTGCGTGCAGCGGATTGAGCAGGCCAAGATCGCCCAGAAGGTCAAAGCCGGACCGACCGGTGACGTCGAGGTGCCGGACGGAACGATTCAGACGGCCTGCCAGCAGGCTTGTCCCGCGGAGGCGATCGTCTTTGGGAATATCAAGGACCCGAACAGCCGGGTCTCGAAACTTAAAGCCCAGGAACGAAACTACTCGGTGCTGGAATTTTTGGCGACGCGGCCACGGCTGACCTACTTGGCCCGTGTTCGCAACCCAAATCCTGCCATGCCCGATTACCAAGCCATGCCGTTGAGTCTCAAGGAATGGGAAGAGAAGGGGAATGAAATCGAAGGCTCTGAGCCTCACGCCGAGCACGAAGCGGGCGCCGAAAAGAAAGCGGAGAAAGGAGCACGGGAATGAGCGAACCGACTTCTAAACTGCCGGTTCAAGCGGCGCCGATCGAACTCGAGCGCGAACCTTTGGTTGGCGACCTGCATGGTCCGGGCTGGCTGTCGGACAAGATTGCTGGCGTCATCGAGGCCAAGACGCCGTTGTGGTGGTGGTGCGCCTTTATTCCCAGTCTCGTCCTCTTGGGCATGTGCGGAACATGTATCGCCTATCTGATTTCGACCGGCGTCGGCGTCTGGGGTTTGAATCATCCGATCATGTGGGGCTGGGCGATCATCAACTTCGTCTGGTGGATCGGTATCGGTCACGCGGGAACGCTGATCTCGGCGATCTTGTTTCTCCTGCGGCAACGCTGGCGCACGTCGATCAATCGCGCCGCGGAAGCAATGACGATCTTCGCCGTTATGTGCGCTGGCACCTATCCGGTGATCCATATCGGACGCGTTTGGTTCGGTTGGTGGCTGATGCCGTTTCCGAACTCGAATGGTCCCATCTGGCCGCAGTTCCGGTCGCCGCTGATGTGGGACGTATTCGCGGTCTCGACCTATTTCACCGTGTCGCTGCTCTTTTGGTACATGGGCTTGATCCCGGACCTGGCGGTTATGCGCGACCGGTCGAAGACCAAGATGCGGAAGTTCGCCTACGGCCTGTTCTCGCTCGGGTGGACCGGCTCGAATCGCCATTGGAGCAACTACGAGAAAGCCTATTTGTTGCTGGCTGGCCTCTCAACGCCGCTCGTGCTCTCAGTGCATAGTATCGTCTCCTTGGACTTCGCTGTTTCCCAATTGCCCGGTTGGCATACGACGATCTTCCCGCCCTATTTCGTCGCCGGCGCCGTGTATTCCGGCTTCGGGATGGTGTTGACCCTGCTGATTCCGCTCCGGAGCATGCTGAAGCTCGAGCAAGTGATCACGATGCGGCACATCGACCTGATGTGCAAAGTGACGCTTGGGGTCGGTTGCATCGTTTCCTACGCCTACGGCATGGAATATTTCATCGCTTGGTATAGCGGGAATCCCTACGAGAAATCGACCTTCTGGAACCGCCTGTTCGGGTCATACTGGTGGGGCGGCTGGCTCATGATCACCTGCAACGCCATGGTCCCGCAATTGTTCTGGTTCAAGGGAATTCGCCAGAATCTCGTGATCGTGTTCATCCTTTCGATCTTGGTCAACGTCGGCATGTGGGCGGAACGGTTCGTGATCGTCGTTGGCTCACTCTACCATGAATTCCTGCCCTCGAACTGGAGCTATTATATGCCCACGAAGATTGACGTGTTGACTTACGTCGGAACGTTCGGCTTGTTCTTCACGTTTTTCCTGCTGTTCATTCGGTTCGTGCCGTTGATCGCGATCTCAGAAGTTAAAGGGGTCACGCCGCAGGCGGACCCGCATCATCCGCTCGGCGGCGCCAAACCAGGAGGGCACCACTAATGCCTGACAACGCAAAAGCCTTCGGTCTGCTGGCCGAATTCGAGAGTCCGGCGGCGACGATGCACGCCGCCGAAAAGGTGCGCGACGCCGGCTTCCAGCGCTGGGATGTCTATTCGCCCTATCCGGTGCATGGCATGGACAAAGCGATGGGCATGAAGAATTCGCCGGTGGGCTGGTTCTCGTTCATCGGTGGCGCGTCGGGTTACACCCTTGGGATGTTGATGATTTGGTACATGAACGGCCACAATTACGCGATTCCGGTGGGTGGCAAGCCGATGTTCAGTCCTTTCTCAGCGTTCCCGCCGTCCTACGAGTTGACGATCTTGCTCGGCGCTTTCGGCGCGCTCTTCGGAATGTTATTCATGAATCGTTTGCCACGCCTGCATCATCCTCTGTTGAAGCATAAGCGTTTCTTGGGCGCCACCCATGACCGATTTTTCATCGTGATCGAAAGCTCCGACCCGAAATACTCCGAACGCGAAACTCGCAGGTTGCTGGAATCACTCGGCAGCCGGCAAATCGAACTGGTGGAGGAATAGCATGCGATACTTCTTCCTAGCGGTTTTCTTTGGCGCGTTGGTGGTCGTCGGCTTGGCGGGCTTTCGTGGCGGGCTGTCGCGCAATCCTCCCATCGAGATTTTTCCCGACATGGACCGCCAGCCCAAATTGCGGCCGCAGACCAAAAACAGCTTCTTTCCAGATCAACTGAGTTCGCGGCTTCAGGTGGTGGGTACGATCTCGCGGGATGAGGCGTACGAGGACACCCCGGTGAACACCGGACGAATCCCGGGGACGACCAATTTCGTCGAGACAATTCCGGTGCCGGTCAACGCCAAGCTGCTCGCTCGCGGACAGGATCGGTTTCAAATCTATTGTTCGCCTTGTCACGGGACGGTCGGAAATGGCAACGGCATAACGAAGAAATACGGAATGATTACCGTGCGCAATTTGCACGAACCGGCCATCGTCAAGCTGCCCGACGGCGAGATTTTCAACACGATCACTAACGGCAAGAACACGATGGGCGCTTACGGGCCTAACGTGCCGATCGCGGATCGCTGGGCGATCATCGCCTACCTGCGGGCCTTGCAACGGAGCCAACTGGCGACGTTGGATGACGTGCCGGAGCCACTCCGTGGAAGCCTAAAGAAATAGCCTATGAGTTCAGTCAACCACGCAACTGACTCGCCGTCGCTGGATTTGTCCAAGTGGCGTCCGGTGCCCAACATCTTGATCGGGGTCGGCGCTCTCCTGGCGGTGGTGGGCGTGATCTACGATCCGAGACTCTTCGCCTTCTCCTGGCTGCAGGCCTACATGTTTTTCCTCAGCTTCGGCTTGGGCGGATGGTTCCTCACGATGCTTCACCATCTGGTCGATGCCAGTTGGTCCGTGCCGATCCGCCGAATTAACGAACACTTAGGCTGCCTCTTAAAATGGATGGCCTTGTTTTTCATCCCGATCGCGTTATTCGCGACCAAGATTTATCCCTGGATGACGCTTGATCCGGCGACGAATCACGAGTTGCACCTCAAACTACCGCTCTTCAGTCAGGTGGGTTTTTATGTCGTGGCGCTCTTTAATTTCGCCGTCTGGTGGTATTTCCCGGCGAAGTTGCGCGAAGCTTCGCTGCGCCAGGACCAAACCGGCGCCGCTGAGTGCACGTTCAAGATGCGGAAGCTCTCTTACGTGGGTATATTCCTCTTCGCCGTGTCGCTTACCCTTGGGGCGATGATGTGGGTCAAGGCGCTCACCTTCCAATGGTTCTCGACGATGTATGGCGTATATTACTTCGCCGACAGCGTCTGGGTTACGCTGGCGACCGTTTACTTGATCGCTTCGATTCTCAAACGGACCGGATCGCTGGATGGGGTGATGAGTGAGAACCACTTCTATTTGCTTGGCTCACTCTGGTTCGCTTTCACCGTATTCTACGGCTATGTCCATTTCATGCAGTATTTCATCATTTGGAACGCCAATATGCCGGAAGAAACGTTCTGGTACGTCCTGCGCGAGAAAGGGGCCTGGTGGAGCATCGGAATGGTCATCGTATTTGGACACTTTTTCGTCCCGTTCCTGGGTCTTTTGCGGATCGACGTCAAAAACTGGCTCTGGTGGATGGCGCCGCTAGCGGTTTGGGCTTGGTTGATGCGCTTTTGTGACGAGTCGTACAACGTGATGCCGGCCCTCCGGCCGAACGGATTTGAGCTGCATTGGTTGGACCTCGGATGTCTGGCCTTGATCGGCGGATGTCTGGCGAAGCTCTTTTTGAAAGACCTTAACTCCCATCCGATTTATCCGCAGAAGGATCCGCGCATGGCGGAGACCCTCGGGGTTTATGTCGCCCCGCTTTCGGAGAAACGTCCCGTCGCCGCCCGTGGTGGCGCCAAATAATTCAAGGAACGCTGTGAATTCTGGAGCACCTTCTCGCGGTTGCGATTGCGCGACGATCACCGCTTATGTCGTCGGCGCCATCGGCGCCTCGCTGATTATGGCGGTTTTGGTTTGGGTGATGCTGGACCACACTCAGGCGGCCCCGCTGGGCGCCGATCGCGCGGAACTGCGCCGGAAGAATCTAACCGAGGTCAAGACGGCTAATCAGGAGATTCTCAGCAATTACGGCTGGGTGGATCAGGGCAAGGGCATCGCGCGCATCCCGATCACCGAAGCGATGAAAATCGTGGAACGCGAATGGCAGGACCCGAAGGCCGCCCGCGCGAAACTGCTCGCCCGCGAAGATAAGGCCTCCGCGGTGGCTCCGGCGGCTCCGAATCCGTACGAGTGACCGCTTAACCGGGGCTATGGCAAATTCAACTTCTCCGACGCAGGCGGTGGCTCCGGACGCCGTCCGCGGCGCGTCCGTCGCGGAGATCGATGCCTCGTGCCGCTGGCCCGTTATGTTCCTGCTTTTGGGGGCGTTGCTTTGGCTGGCGTTCGGCTCCTTGCTGGGGTTGATCGCTTCGATTAAGTTGCACGCCCCCGGGCTTTTGGCTGAGTGCCCTGGACTGACCTACGGTCGCGTTCAGCCCGCCCAGACGAACGCCTTCTTGTATGGCTTCGCGATTCCCGCGGGCTTGGCGACGGCGATTTGGATCTTGTGCCGGTTAGGTCGCTGCACGCTGGCGGCCTGTGGCAGCATCATTGTCGCCGTGATCTTCTGGAATTTTGGCGTGACGATGGGTGAAATCGGAATCTTTTACGGCAAGAGCACTGGCTTCGCGTGGCTTGAGCTATCCCGCTCCTCCAATCTTCTGCTGCTATTCTGCTACGTATTCATCGCCGCTTGGGCGGTGGTCGCGTATCATCGGCGCTCGCAATCCGCGCTTTACCCGTCCCATTGGTTTCTGCTCGCGGCGATCTTTTGGTTCCCGTGGATTTATTCGACGGCCATCGGGGCGCTGCTCTGCGTTCCGTTGCGGGGAACGCTGCAGGCGTCGGTGGACTGGTGGTATCAGGGCAACTTGAGTTTCGTTTGGCTGGGTTGCGTCGGTACGGCGATCATCTACTATTTCCTGCCGAAACTTGTTGAGCGGCCATTGCACAGCTATTACCTCGCGGTGTTCGGCTTTTGGGTGCTCATATTTTTCGGCAGTTGGTGCGGGATTCCGGCCGGGGCGCCGCTGCCAGCCTGGATGGGCGCCATGAGCACGGCGGCGAACGCGATGCTTCTGATTCCGTTGCTCGCGCTGGCGATCAACTTCCGCGCGACGGCGGCCGGGCAGTCGGCGAAATTCTCGGCCAGCCCGTCGCTTCGCTTCATCGGCTTTGGGACGGCCAGCTATCTCGCGGCCGGATTGTTGGGGATCGCGGTAGCCTATCGAACGATTGGCGAACGCCTCCGCTTCACCTATTTCACGACGGCGATCACGCACCTTTCCACCTACGGATTTTACGCCATGGTGATTTTCGGCGCGATCGCCTATCTCGTGCCGCGTTTGGTCGGGCGTGATTGGCCGTCCGCGGGGCTGTCGAAGTTGCATTTTCTCGGCACGAGCGTCGGCGCGGTGGTTTATTTCGTCGCGATGGCCATCGGCGGGATCGTCCAGGGGACGGGGCTTAACGACTCACAGGTTGCGTTCGCGGATGTGGTCAAAGGCACGATGCCGTTCGTCGGAGTGGGAACCATCGGCATCACGCTGATGGCGGCGGGCAATGTGGCCCTGCTACTGAATTTCCTTTGGATGATGGCGGTCACCTGTCCTTGCTGCGGTGAGGCGATGACGCGGGCGACCCTTGGAAAATCGGGAGGTGGACGATGAGACACGGCCCATTGGTTTTTCTCGGATTATTTCTGGCGATGGCGATCTCCTGGGCGGGCTTGGTGCTTTATCCGCAGATGCAAATTGGTAACCAGCCGGTGGCTGTGCTCGATGATTCCACGGGGCAGGCCTATCCGATTCCGCGCCCGGGATTGGCGCGGGAGGGTCTGGATGTTTATCGCGCGAACGGCTGCGTCTATTGCCACAGCCAACAGGTGCGCTATCAAGGCTTCGGCGCTGATTTCGAGCGCGGCTGGGGCAAACGCTGGAGCGTGGATCGGGATTATTTGTATGATTCGCCGGTCATGCTTGGCGAAATGCGCATCGGGCCAGACCTTGCGAACATCGGCGTTCGCCGGGGGAACGATACCAATCAGGTCAACCTGACGTGGCACCTATTGCACCTTTACAATCCGCGCATTAATTCACCCGGCTCCATGATGCCGGCGTATCCCTATCTTTTTGCGAAGCGAAAAGTCGGAGACGTTCCGTCGCCTAACGCGCTCAAGTTGACCGGCGAATTCGCGCCGGAAAATGGCTACGAGATCGTTCCGCGGCAGGAAGCGTTGGCGTTGGTCAACTACCTCTTCAGTTTGCAATCCGAGACACCGCTCTTCGAGTCATCCCTTCCACCCAGCCCTAAACCGAAGACGCCTCGTGGCGCGGCGGCCGGTGGCGCCAGCACGAATTCTCCCGCGAAATGAAGCCGGAAGAGAAAAAGCCAATTTCAGGCGGTAACCAAACCGGCGGCGCTGGATCGCGCGCTTCGGCCGGCGGAGCGGGTGACAACGAGCCAAGCGCAAAAGTCGTCGTGTCACCTATCTGGCTGATCTTCTTGTTCGGCGCGCTGTTTTACGCCGGCCAGCTTTACGTGGATAGCTACAGCGGCGGCTTCGACCCAATGGTCTATCGCGAGATCGATACGCTCGCGAGCGTTCAGGACCGCCAGCCGAAGTCGGAAGGCGATTTGGAGGCGGCCCAGGGGAAAAAGATTTTCAGTATGTACTGCACGCCATGTCATCAAGCGAGCGGCATGGGTACTCCGGGGCAATTCCCTCCTTTGCCCGGGTCGGAATGGGTGAACGCTCCTGGTCCGAATCGCATCGGTCGCCTGCTTCTTAACGGTGGCGCTGGCGCGATTCAAGTGAAAGGTCAAGCATACGGCGGCGGCGGCGCGCAAATGCTCCCGTTTCGAAGCATCCTTAAGGATGATGAAATTGCTGCGGTTTTAACCTATATCCGCCAGAATAAAGAATGGGGCAATAACGCCTCGAAGGTAACTCCTGAGCAAGTCAAGAAAATCCGCGACGCGACTAAAGATCGTCCAGAGACGAAGCCGTGGTCTCCGGAAGAATTACAGCAGATTCCTGACAAAGACTAGGTTGCGGTTTGCCGGCGTTTCCTGGACGTCGCTCGATTTGATCGAGCGCCCAGCGGGCATGTTCTGCGATCAACGGTTCCGGGTTTCGCGATGCTACTTCAAGCGCGGACAATGCGCTCGAATCCCCCAAATTCCCGAGAGCCACGCAGACATTTCTCAATAGCCCTCGACGCTTTGCCCGCGTGATGGGCGTGCCGCCAAAACTGCGCCTAAAGCCGTCTTCATCTAGCGTCAATAGATTTAACAACCGCGGCTGTGTCAGATCCTCACGACGGTGCTCTTTCATCAACTGGCCCTCGCGGGCAAAACGGTTCCAAGGGCAGGCGGCTAGGCAGTCGTCGCACCCAAAAATACGATTCCCAATGGCCGGCCGCAGCTCAACTGGGATCGAACCTTTCAGCTCAATGGTGAGATAGGAGATGCAGCGGCGGGCGTCCAACTCGAACGGCGCGGTGATGGCGCGGGTCGGGCAAGCGTCGATACAGCGGTGACAGGTTCCGCAACGATTTGTTTCCGGTGGATCGGGAGGCAATTCGAGCGTGGTGATGATTTCGGCCAACAAAATCCAATTTCCCAGCCGACGTCCAATCAGATTAGTGTGCTTGCCGATAAATCCGACGCCTGCGCGTTGCGCCAGGTCCCGTTCCAGAAGCGGCCCGGTATCAACGTACCAAAGCGACCGGATACCATCACCCCCGATTTCGGCCACGAACGCCGTCAACTCTTTTAGTTTTTCCGCCAGAACGTCGTGGTAATCCCGGTAACGGGCGTAGCGGGCGATGACGCCGAGTGGCCGCCCTGTTTCCTGGCGCGGCTTGGCCGTCGATCCTTCGCCATCCGTGACGGCGCCTTCATGGACCGGAGACGCGCCCGCGACGACCGGTCCGCCGCCGTAGCTGACGGCGAGCGCGATGACCGTTTTGGCGTCGGCAAGGACCTTTTGGGGATCGATCCGCTTGTCCGCGTTGCGGGCGAGGTAGGACATCGCTCCGTGGCGTTGCTCGGCGAGCCATTTTTCGAAGCGAGCGGCGCTGGTAGGTGGTTCCGCTGTCGTGAATCCGCAAGCGTCGAAGCCGAGGGCGCGGGCGCGCTGCTGAATTGCGAGCTTCATGGTTCGGCGTGGCGACGTTGCGCCGCGCGGAACTGATGCAGGACTTGGGCGGCGACTTCCTTGACCGAGCGCAGCTCGGTATTGACCAGCACGTCCGCCTGACGATAAGTCGGCTCGCGTTCCGTCAAAAGCCGTTCGATTTCCTTTAGCGGGTCCGGTTTGCGCAAGAGGGGACGGTGATCCTGATTTCGCACCCGCTCCCAAATCGACTCCGCGGACGCCCAGAGGCAAAAAACCATCGCGTGAGACTTGAGACTCGCGAGGTTGCTTTCGTTGGCCCCGAGGCCGCCCCCAGTCGAGATAACACAATGTCGAAGACTCGAAATCTCGGCGACCACCTCACGTTCGTACTCACGGAACCGCGTTTCCCCCTCTTCTGTGAAGATGGCGCTGATTTTTCGGCCCGCCTGCTCTTCGATTAGCTCATCGGTATCGATAAAGCGGAAGTTGAGCAAGTGCGCCAATTGCCGCCCGACGGACGATTTGCCGGTCCCCATGAAGCCGATCAGGGCGAGGTTATGGATAACGCGTTCGGCGCTCACGCCCTTGGAATACCTGATCGGCCGCGCGCTCGCACGCCGTTTGTTGTGGATTTACCGGTGGCGCCCGAAATACCCGGCGCAATTGGCTTCGGCGCGACGAGAATTTGATTTCCAAAATGTAGTCCTGTGTGTAAGAAAGCCTTATGCCAGAACCCGCAGCGATCGGGGAAAGAGTATATCGGGGCATTCCGGTTTCCGCCGGAGTATGCCGCGGGAGGATCGTCGTACTCGGGCACAAAAACGAGGTGGTGCCGGTTTATTCGGTGAGCGAAGCCGATCTGGCCAAGCAGGCGGATCGCTTGGAGCAGGCCTTGGCGCAGACCCGCCAGGAGATTCTCGAGATTCAGAACAAGGTTTGCAAGGCGATGGGCGCCCAGGACGCCAGCATCTTCGACGCGCACTTGCTCGTCATGGAGGATCGCACGCTCATCGATGAAGTGGTTCGGGTCATCCAGGAGCAGCGGGTCAACGCGGAATACGCGTTTCAACAAGTCGCCGAAAAATACGCGGCCACCCTCGGCGCCATCGCGGACGATTATCTCCGCGAACGGGCCGCGGACATGCGTGACGTCACGGCGCGCATCCTGAACAATTTGATTGGCCGAAAACACGACAGTGACCTGCGGAACTTGAAAGAACCGTGCATTATCGTGAGCACGGACCTGACGCCCTCGACCACGGCGCAGTTTGACAAGAAAATGGTGCTCGGCTTCGCGACCGACACCGGCAGTCGCACTTCCCATACGGCGATCATGGCGCGATCGCTGCGCATACCGGCGGTGGTCGGGCTTCACAACGCGACGCAGCATCTCGCGACCGGACAATACGCTCTGCTGGACGGCTATAACGGACTGATCATCGTCAACCCGACCGATCAAACCCTGTTTGAATACGGTCAGCTGGTCCGCAAACAGGTCGATTTGAAGGAGAAGTTGCGGGAAACCCGCGAGCAACCCGCCGTATCGCTGGATGGCGTGTCGGTCATGTTGGCCGCCAATCTGGAGCAAGCCGGCGACTCCGCGGCGGTCATCGAGTCTGGGGCGCAGGGCGTCGGGTTGTTTCGCACCGAATACCTGTTCCTGAACCAGAGCAGCCTCCCGACCGAGGATGAGCAGTACGAAGCCTACCGGCAGGTGGCCGCCGCGTTGAAACCACACCCGGTCGTGATCCGGACGCTTGATTCCGGCGGCGATAAGTTTCTGGCGAATGTGAACGCCACGGCGGAAATGAATCCGGCGCTGGGATGGCGCGCGATTCGGGTTTGTTTGCAGGAGCGCGAGATGTTTCGCACGCAGTTGCGGGCCATTCTGCGCGCCAGCGTCGAGGGCAACGTGAAGTTGATGTATCCGATGATTTCCGGCCTGGAAGAGTTGAATCAGGCCAACGCGTTGCTGGATGAGTCCAAGCAGGAATTGCGCGCGCGCGACGTTCCCTTCGATGACGCGATGGAAGTCGGGATCATGATTGAAATTCCCTCGGCGGCCATGATAGCCGACGCCTTGGCGAAACGGGTCAAATTTTTTAGCTTGGGCACGAACGATCTCATCCAGTATTCGCTCGCGGTGGATCGATTAAACGAACGAATCGGACACCTATACGAGCCGACGCACCCGGGCGTCTTGCGCCTGATCAAGACCGTCATTGACGCCGCTCATCGGCACGGGATTTGGGCCGGGGTTTGCGGCGAAATGGCGTCGGACCCGACGCTGGTGCCGTTGTTGCTCGGCTTGGGCGCCGATGAGTTAAGCGTGTCCCCGCCGCTGGTTCCCGCGGTCAAGTTCCTCATTCGGCGTTTGAAGCTGACTGAGGCCCGCGAATTGGCTGAATTTGCGCTTGAATGCGAATCCGGGGGGGAGATTTTGACTCGCGCGCAGACGTTGGCGCGCGGGATCGCGCCCAGTCTCTTCGAATCGAAATGAAATTGTTGATCCTCGCGGCCGGCTATGCGACGCGCCTTTACCCGTTGACCGAGACCCAGCCGAAGCCGTTACTGACCGTCGCCGGGCGTCCCATAATCGAGGCGGTTTTCGAAACTTTGGAACCGATCGGCTTTGACCGAGCCTACGTCGTCTCGAACGGCCGGTTCGCCGGACATTTCGAAGAGTGGGCGAAAATCTTCCGCGCGGCCAGACCGGGCTTGGATCTTGTGATCGTGAACGATCGTTCCACCGACGAGGCCAACAAGCTGGGAGCGATTGGCGACCTGCACATGGTTTTGACGAGCACGGGGTTGGACGACGACTTGATCGTCGTGGCCGGAGACAACCTTTTCAGTGAGCGGCTGGCCGGTTTCGGCGAATTCTGCCGCGGCAAGCAGGCGCCGGTTCTCGGCGTCTATGACGTCGGCAACCTCGAGGACGTCAAGAAATACAGCGCGATCACGCTGGACGGGGAGGGGCGGATCAGCCGCTTTGAAGAAAAGCCGCCCGCGCCCGCGACCACGCTGATCGGGATCGCGCTCTACTTTTATCCGCGCAACACGCTTCCGCTGATCAAACAATACGTCGCCGAAGGGAACAACCCGGATCAGCCCGGACACCTCGTCCATTGGCTCTACCAGCGAACGCCAGTTTACGCTTGGACGATCCCGGGGCTTTGGTACGACATCGGTTCGCGGGAAACCTTGGACGAGGCGAATCGGGTCTTCTCGCGGAAACCGCACCGCTAAGTCAATTAGAGATTGAGCTTTTGCCGGCTCGGCCTTCGGTCCTGGCGGCTGGCGCCTTAAACGAGCGGCGGTGCTGGGAGTGTCCTCCGCGTTTGATTTTCTTGCGCTTGGCGCCCGCTTGACTACGCTGCCACCATGCCCCAACAAACCGTGGCAGGCAGACGGCGGCCGCTACCCTATTTTTTGGCATTCATCGTGGTGATTGTCAGCCCGTTCCTTTACAGCCTCTGGGTCAATCACAACTCGCCGCGCGCCGATTTTGCCAAGCTCATCAATCTCGGCAAAAGTTACTACGAAAAGGGCGACGCCACGAACGCGGTCGCCGCTTTTCAGGCGGCGCTGGCGTTGAATCCCACGCTGTCGGCGGTGCGACTTGATTTGGCGCTCGCCTGCCTGTCCGCGGGCCGGAGCGAGGAAGCGATCAAGCACGCGGAAGTGGCGCTCGAGGTCGATCATAATTCCGCCGCGGCTTACTATATCATCGGCTGCGCTGACCTTCGCCTTCGGCGCTTTGAAGAGGCGGTGAAAGCTCTCGACCAAGCCAGCGACATCGACACCGCGATCGCGGCCGTCAGCTTCCAACTCGGGCGGGCTCATCAGGAATTGGGCCAGTGGGAGGACGCCGCGGTCGCTTTCCGTGACGCGATCAAACTCGAGACCAATCATCTCGCCGCCCATTACGCGCTGAGCCAGGTCTTGATCCGACAGGGCAAAATGGACGAGGCGAACCGTGAGTTGGAACGCCATCGGCAACTGATGGCGAGCAAGCCGCTGACGACCACCGATTCCGCCACGTTTGAAAAATGCGCGTACACCGAAATCATCATTCCGTACGCCGTGGAGAAACCGAGTCCCACCGGCATCCCGGTTTCATTCGCCGATGTGACGTCCACCGCCTTCGGCGCCGGGGCCGCCGACTGGCACGGTCCGTTGGGCGTGATCGATTACAATCACGACGGCCGCAACAGCCTGTTCGTCGCCGAGGGCGACCAAGGCTTTCGCTTGTTGTCGAACACGAATGGCGTGTTTCACCCGGTCGGTCCGCCCCTGGCGGGGCAGGCGGGCGCGGGCTACCGTCGATGCCTGGTAGCCGATTTGCAGAATGATCAATTTGAGGACGTGATTATTCTCGGGGCGAAGCGGTCGCACGTGTTTCAATTTGCCACGAACGGCGCGGTCCGGGAGGTGACCGCGGCGGCCGGCCTCGCGGGGCTGACGGGCGTCGATGGCGGTTTGCACGATCTCGATTTCACCGGAAATCTCGACCTCATGACCGTCACGCCGGACGATGGCCACGTGCGCGTCTTTCGGAATCTCGGTAATATGTACTTTATGGAGACGGCAACCTCGGGGGTGCCGGCGAGCGTTACCGGCGTTCGTCAGTTGCACATCGATGACTGGGACAATGATGATCTGGCGGACCTGTTTTTGACCCGGGACGGCCAGCCGCCGCTCCGCCTGGCCAAGCAGCGGGGCGGGGCGCTCGCGCAGACAAACGTGGCCTCAAATCTTCCCTCGGGGGCCGTCATCGCCCTGGGCGACCTGAACAACGACCTGCGGACTGATCTGCTTGTGGCCGCGCCTGGTGAATTGATCGCGTTCCTCGGCGGCTTGAACCAAATCATTCACCTGCCCGCCAGCGGCGCGGCGATCACGCGCCTGATGCTGCTGGATTACGACAACGACGGCTGGCTCGATATTATCGCCGCCGGCGACGGCTTGCAGGCTTGGCGCAATTTGGGCGACGGAAAATTTGAAAACGTGACGCAAAAGCTCGGCTTCGATCGCGTGGCGACCGGCAAGATCGAAGCGCTCGTCGCGGCCGATTTCGACAATGACGGCGCGACGGATCTCCTGCTCGCGATCGAAGGGAAGGGGTTGAAACTCTTGCGCAATGAAGGCGGTAGCGCGAATCAGCAGTTCAAGCTTCGTCTGGCTGGCAAACGGTCGAACGCCAGCGGCTTGGGCATGCGGGTCGAAGTCGCGGCCAGCGGCCTGCGGTTAAGCCGGCGAGTCTCGACGCTGCCTACGGAGATTGGCGTCGGTCAACACCGGCAGCTCGACTCCTTGACGGTGCATTGGTTCGACTTGGCGGTTCGGGCGGTTGACGTGAACGTCGATCCAAAGACGCCGCTGGTCCTTAAGGAGCTGACGCTGCCCTCGGGTTCGTGTCCGTATCTCTACACCTGGGACGGCGAGCGCTTCCGGTTCGTCACCGATCTTTTGGGCGCGGCGCCGATGGGGTTGCGAATTTCTGACGACCATTTCATCGACGCTGACCCGCAGGAGTTTGTCTGGCTGGGCAACGAGCAAACGGTTCGCCCGCGCGACGGAAATTATCAGGCGCAAATCACGGAGGAATTGCGCGAAGTTCTCTATTTGGACGAGGCCAAACTGGTGGTGGTGGATCACCCGCCGGGCACGGAGATTCATACGACCGGCAAGCTGCTCCCCGGCCCGCCGTTTCCGCGGCATGAATTGGTCACCCTGCAAAACCGCCGGGCGTTGCGGGCGGCGACGCGCGGTGACGGAATCGATGTCACGGCGCAACTATCGGAGATCGACGGGCGCGTGGTGTCGCCGGTGAATTTGCGGATTCCGCAGTTGCGCGGCTTGGCCGAACCATACTCGGTAACGCTGGACTTCGGCGCCCTGCCGGTCGAACGTCCGCTGGCGCTCGCGCTGACGGGCTGGCTGCGGTTCGGCGGCGGCATGGCGAACGTGGCCGCGTCGCGCCGGCCTGATCTGCCGTTTCCTTTTCCCACTTTGGAAGTTGAAGACGCGGACGGCAAATGGTCGGCGGTTGATGTGGTCGTCGGCGCCCCCGCCGGCAAAACCAAAACGATCATCGTGGACTTGGCGGGCAAACTGCCGGCCGGCAGCCGACGGTTGCGACTCTCGACCGCGTTTGAAATTCACTGGGACCGCATCGCGTTGTTTGAAAAGGGCGATCGCGCGGTCGCCCGCGAGTATGCGCCCGCGACGGCGGATCTGCATTGGCGCGGTTTTAGCGAATACAAAGACCTGCCCTGGTTTGTGCCGCTCACGCCGGACTATGAGCGCGTGAGCCAGTCGGCGAAGTGGACCATCACCCCGATGGGTTGGTGCACTCGCTACGGCGACGTCCGCGAGTTGATCGCGCGCCGCGATGACGCTCTGGCCCTGCTGAATGGTGGCGACGAACTGACGCTCGCGTTCCCGGCCGCGTCGATCGCGCCGCCGACGCCGGGGCTGATCCGCGAATTCTTCCTCTACACGGTCGGTTGGGACAAGGATTCCGACTTTCACTGTGAAAGGGGCTGGACCGTCGAGCCGTTGCCTTTTCACGGGATGGACGATCAGCGCTACGGTCATCAAGAGCGTCCGGTGATCGACGGCGATTCGTGGATCAAAAAGTATAACACGCGCTGGGTAGGCCAGTTCACGTTCGATCGGCAGATGCGGTAGCCCGAATTCGTTCGAGCCGGATGGCCGGGCCAAGCCCGGTCGCAAGGCGTCACCAGGGCCGTCAATTGTCCAAGGCTCGGCGGACGGTATCGAGGATTTGATCGGGACGAGCGGGCTTTCCCAGGAAATTCTGTCCTTCCCTCAAGGTCAACTCACGGCCGGCGATTTCCGCGCTGTATCCGCTCGTGAAGATCACGCGAAGGTCTGGCTTGCGTTCACGCAACCGGGCAGCCAACTGCCGCCCGCTGATGCCTTCCGGCATGACGATATCGGTGAGCAAAAGATGGATCGGGCCGGTCTGATGATCCCAAAGCTGGAGGGCTTCGACGCCATTCGCGGCCGCGAGTACTTTGTAACCTGATTGTTCTAACACGATGCGGGTCAACGCACGCACGCTCGTATCGTCCTCCACGAGCAAAATTGTTTCCGTTCCCGCGCGTGGCTTTGTTTTCGCCGTCGCGGCGCGGTCGGTCGGTCCGGCGGTTTCGGCGGCTGGCAGAAAAACATCGAATTGGGCGCCGCGGCCGACTTCGCTCCTGGCCTGAATCGAGCCGCCGTGTTGCTTGACGATGCCGAAGACCGTGGCCAGGCCGAGCCCGGTGCCCTTGCCGGCTTCCTTGGTGGTAAAAAACGGCTCAAAGATTCGGGCAAGATTCTCGGGCGCGATGCCGCATCCGGTATCCGTGACCCGGAGCGAGACGTACCGTCCGGGTTTCGCATCGGGGATGAGCGCGGCTTCCTTTTCGGTGAACGTGGCCTCGCTGGTATCGAGCACGAGCTGTCCGCCATCGGGCATGGCGTCGCGGGCGTTGACGACCAGGTTGAGCAGCACCTGATCAAGCATTCCCGGGTCGGCTCGCGTGACCAGCGGGCGCGAGTACAGGTTAAGTTGCAGGCGTACGTCTTCCCCAAGGATGCGCTGCAGCATTTTGGTCAAGCCGGTGACAACCTCGTTCAAGTCCACGAGCTTGGGTTGCATGACCTGGCGCCGGCTGAAGGCGAGCAACTGTCGCGTGAGGTTGGCGGCGCGTTCGGCGCAGGATTTGAGATCGTTGAGGAGGTCCCGTGAGACCGACGGCAGGTTCGCGGGCGCGGACGCCAGGTCGATCTGCATCATCATGGCGCCGAGGATATTGTTGAAATCATGCGCCACGCCGCCCGCCAACTGCCCGATGGCCTCCATCTTCTGGGACTGCCGGAATTGCTCCTCGAGTTGGCGGCGCTCGGTGATGTCTTCCGCGGTGCCAACGACGCGGAGAAGTTCGCCCCCCGCGCCGCGGATGCTGAAGGCGCGATCCCGAATCCAACGGATGGAGCCGTCCGGACGCCGGATGCGGTAGGTCTCATTGTAAGCGTCGTGCGCTTGCTTGGTTGTGGCGGCATGTTGGATTCGCTCACGGTCATCGGGGTGGATCGCATCAAGCCAGGTTCGCGGAGATTGGTAGAGACTTTCGCAGGTCCGCCCCCAGATCTGCTCGTAGGCTGGGCTGATATAGAGCATCTGGTTCTTCGCCGGGTTGGTCATCCAAAAGACCTCTTGAATATTCTCCGCCAGTTGGCGGAAACGGGCTTCGCTCTCGCGCAAGGCCGCCTCCGATTGCCGGCGCTCGGTGATGTCGTGGTTGATAAACAACCTGCAGGGAACAGTTCCCAATCGCACGAGCTCCGCCGACGCCAGCGCGTAGCGCAATTCCCCGGACTTGGTGCGATAGACCACCTCGATGTCACGGACTCGCCGGCCGTCCTGCAGCATCTGGAGAATGCCCACCCGCTGCGCGGGTTCCGCCCAAACGCCCAATTCCAAAGCCGTGCGGCCGATCACCTCCTCGCGGGCGTAGCCAAACATCTCGAGAAAATGGTCATTGACGTCCAGATACCGCCCCTCGCTTTCAGTGGTGATGACAATCGCCGCGGGGGTCGCGTGAAAGACCTTGGAAAAACGCTCTTTGCTTTCACCCAAGTCCTGCTCGGCGCGCCGCCGCGCCTTTTCTCGCTCGTGGAAGTCCAGCGCGAAGGAAATGTCCAGCGCCAGTTCGTCGAGCAGTCGCATTTCGTTGGCGTCGAAGAATCCGACCTCGCTCGCGTAGAGGTTAAACGTCCCAATGACTCGACTCGCGGCCTTGAGCGGGAGCGAAGTCATCGAGCAGAATTCCCGCCGTAGCGCGGACTCGCGCCACGGTTCGGTCCGGGGGTCAAGCGCGATGTCATTGCAGATGGCGTGCTCGCCGGAATCGATGGCGTGCGCCGTGATCGCGCAGTCGCCCCCCGCGGGCGCGCGCTCGAGGAGCAGACGAACCAACCGCTGGGTTTCTTCCGAGCCGCCGGCGTGCGCGGTGATCCGCACTCGTCCGTCCGCGGGATCCACCATCCCGATCCAAGCCATCCGAAAGCAGCCTTTCTCCACGGCGATTCGGCAGGCGGCTTCGAGCATGGCTTGCGGGTCTGTCTCGCGCACGATTGTCTGGTTGATGTCGCTCAAGACGGCGTAAACTCGATTCAAGTGCCGGATGCGCAACTCGGCCAGATTGCGCTCGGTAACGTCGCGGATCATCGCCAAGAGATTGCCGTCGGGCATCTGGGTCGCGATCACCTCGGCGGAAAAGGTGGAGCCGTCCTGGCGCCGGAATTGCCAATCGCGGTGGTAGTCCAGGCGGGAGTTGATCACGTTCAGCGCCGGTTCGATATGCTGAATCTCCGTCGGAGCCACGATGTCGGAGGCATGCGAGCCGATCAGCTCGTCGCGAGCGTAGCCGAGCATCCGGCAAATGCTGCGATTGGCGTCAAGGTAGTAACCTCGTGGGGTGGCAATCAGGATTCCGTCGGGCGCGTAATCAAACAACGTTCGGTAGCGCGCCTCGCTCGTCCGCAGCGCCTCCGCGGCGTGGGTGCGCTCGGTCACGTCCTGCATCGCGCCGATCATGCGCGCCGGTTTGCCGTGGGCGTCGCGGAGAATGTAACCTCGATCAAGCACGTGGGCATACGAGCCGTCGCGACGCCGAAAGCGGTATTCGTCCGACCACCCATGCCCCCCCTGGTCGATGACTTTACGTATCCCCCGTATCACCCGGTCCAGGTCGTCGGGGTGGATATAGTCCGTCCAAGAAGTAACCGTCGGCGCGGTCTCTTCCTTGGCGTAGCCGAATAAGGACTGATGGCCTTCGTTCCACCACATGGCGTCGGTGCTCAGGTTCCAGTCCCAGAGCGCGTCATTCGTCGCGCGGGCGACAATTTGGAACCGCTCGTAGCTCGCGCGAAGGAGTTCCTCCGCCAACTTGCGCTCGGTAATATCCACGGAGAACCCGATGACGCCTGCGACGTGCCCGGCAGCGTCACGATAGGGAATCTTGTTCGTGAGCAGCCAGCGGGCGCCTTCGGCGCCTTCGATTTGTTCTTCGATGTGGGTGATCGGCGCTCCCGTGGCCATCACGCGCACGTCATCCTCGCGGTAGAGCTCGCCCACTGACGAGCCCATTTCCGCATCCGTTTTGCCGATGAAGGTCTCGGGCGGCGCCCCGACGACGCGCGCCAGCTCGCGATTGACGCGGAGGAAACGGCCCTCGCTATCCTTGTAAAAGATCAGGGCGGGAACGGCATCGAGGATCAGTTCCAATTCGGCGCGCTGACGTTCGCCCTCGGCTTCGGCTCGCGTGCGTTCGGTGACGTCGGTGATCACGACGACCACCAGCGGAGCCCCATCCTCGAGACGGGTTGGCTCGTAACGAACGGCGTAATGACGGTCGCCGTCAGGCGCTGGCTTCCGCAAATCGTAACCCACTCGCTCACCGGCGAAGGCGCGGTCCAAACGCGGACGAATCTGGGTCTCATAGACGGCGGCCAAAACGTCGGGAACCCGCTGACCGACAATGGGGACCGAACCAAGTCCGAGAATTTCCGCGTAGGCGGCGTTGGCGTAGATATAGCGACGCCCTTGATCGACGATGACGAGTCCGACTCGCGCGTTCTCCGTGACGACCCGCAGGCGTTCCTCGCTTTGGACCAGTTCCCGGGTTTGGCGGCCCAATTCGAAGCGCGACATCACCTGCCGGCTTAAAACGCGTAGCGTCTCCAGTTGCGACGCGCTCAATTGGCGCGGCACGTGGTCGATCACGCACAGCGTGCCAAGCGTTTGGCCTTCCTCGGTTATCAATGGAGCGCCCGCGTAGAACCGGATCAGGGGATGACCGGTGACCAGTGGATTGTCGGCGAAACGCTCGTCTTGCAACGCGTCGGGAACGACGAATATATTCTGCTCAAGCAGCGCGTGGCCACAAAATGAGATTTCCCTCGGGGTTTCGGTGGCGGCATAGCCAACCTTGGATTTGAACCATTGACGTCTCTCATCGACCAGCGAGATGAGCGAGATCGGCGTCCCACAGATCTGCGCGGCCAGCGCCGTCAGGTCATCCAAACCTTGTTCCGGTAACGTGTCGAGCAGGTTGTACCGCCTGAGCGCCGCGAGCCGAGCAGGCTCGGAATTCGGTCGAATGGGCGCCTTCATGTGACAAGGCGGGATCATAGCCAACCGGAATCGGGCTGGCGAGCGGGAAACGCTGGACGAAATCAGTCGCGCTTAAGTCAAAAAAAGTTGGTGAGTCGGCGCCGTCAAGACAAGGCATGAGAGCGTCGCGGTTTTGTGAAAGTCGCGGCCAGATCAAGGTCTGCGCGCCGTCCCGGCGCGGAATGGCCGACCTCGTCCTACTCGTCGCCTCCCACGCGGAAATAGATGCATTTTAGGTAGTCCGCTTCCCGGATCGTCACGGGATGGTCGGGGGTGTGCCGCGTCGTCTGCAGTTCGATGAACGGACGGCGTGACCGTTGGAGGCTTTGCCGCGCCGCCGTGAAGAATTCTTCGGCGGAGACATGGGCCGAGCAGGAGGCCGCGACGAGGATTCCGTGAGGACGCAATCGGCGCAGCGCGTCAGACGTGAGACGTCCGTAGGCGTGTAACGCCGCCGCGCGCTCCGACTCCCGTTTAGCGAGCGACGGCGGGTCCAGAATAATCAGATCAAAGCGCCGGGCGGAATCTTCCGCCAGCCACGCGAAAGCGTCGGCGCGAATCAACTCGTGCGCGCAGGCGGCGACGGCCGGAAGCGCCCGATTCAACGCCCAATTTCGTTCGGCGCTCGCGAGCGCGTGCTCGCTGATATCGACGTTGGCGACGCTTTTGGCGCCGCCGCGGGCCGCGTAAAGCGCGAAACCGCCGTTGAAGCTGAAGGCGTTCAGCGTGTCACGCCCTTGAGCGAGCGTTTCGACAAGCCGACGATTTTCGCGTTGATCGAGAAAAAAACCAGTTTTCTGTCCCCGAGTGACGTTCGCTTCAAAACGAAGTCCGGATTCTTGAAATAGGACGAGGTCGCCGGGGGTTCCCCGGAGCCATTGGCCATCCTCGCGCGCAAAGCGGGTCCTGGCGGCGGTGGCGATATTCCGGCTCAACCGGAGCACGATCCGAGATCCCGGCCATTTCTCCACCATGGCGGCCAGGACGGTTTCGAGCCAAGGGAGCCAGGCGACGGTGTAGAGTTTGAGGACGAGCGTCTCGGCGTAGCGGTCGAGGACCAGCCCCGGCCAACCGTCGCTTTCGCCGTTGATCCAGCGGTAACCGTCAGTTTGCGCGTCAAAGAGTCCGGCGCGCCGTTCGATGGCGAGAGCCAGACGCTTGGCCCACCAATCGGCGTCGATGATTTCCGGTTTGCCACGCACCAGGACCCGAACCCGGATTGGTGAGTCAGGGTCAAAGAGGCCGAGCGCCAGGAAGGCGTTTTTCCGGTCATAAATCGCGGCCAGTTCGCCCGCGGTCGCGGCGCGATTCTGTTCCCGCACGCTGTCGGAAAACACCCAGGGATGGCCGCCGCGCACGAGCGTCTCCGCCGTGGCGGTCACGCGGAGTCGCAATCGAGGGGAAGCGAGGCGCCCGGTCAAAGTTTGGTCGGTTTGGGAACGCCCGTCGGGGCGACCCACCCGGAAAGGATGAATTGCGGCGCGCTTTTCGGCGCGAATCGCCCGGTCAACAGATACGCGGGCGCCTCGCCCTTGCCCTTGATGTTTACCAGGCCGCGGTTTTCAAAGCGGTATTTCGCCTTGAGACGCTCGTAGGTCGCCGCCGTGACTTGGATGGCGCCCGGCTCTCCCTGCGCTTCCATGCGGCTGGCGGTGTTCACGGTGTCGCCCCAGAGATCGTAGGCGAACTTCTTCTCCCCGATAATTCCGGCGACCACCGGGCCGGAGTTTATTCCGATGCGGACATTCAGGCTGGTCGCCTGGCGGGCGTTGAAGCGCACGATTTCTCGCAACATGTCCAACGCCAATTCCGCGACGGCTTCGGCGTGGTCTGGCCGTGGCGTCGGCAATCCTCCGGCGGCCATATACGCGTCGCCGATCGTCTTGATCTTTTCGAGATTGTGTTGCTCGGCCAAACGGTCGAACGCGGAAAAGAGCTGGTTCAATAGGCGCACCAAATCGGTGGGAGAGGAATTGGCGGAAAGCGTCGTAAAGCCGACGACGTCGGCGAAGAGCACCGTCGCGTCGGGGAAGAGTTCAGCGATGCTCGTCTCTCCGTCCTTGAGGCGTTCGGCGATTGCGCGGGGAAGGATATTAAGGAGCAGGCGTTCGGATTTCTCCTGTTCGTTTTGCAAGCGAGCCAAATAGCCGCGTTCGAGGTCGTGGAGCCGCTTGCGCTCGAGTGACGCGTCGGTCCGCGCTCCCAAAAGAACCGGGTTCGAGCTTTTGGAAAGATAATCCTCCGCGCCCATCTCGATGCAGCGCGCCATTCCTTCCTCATCCGCGGAACCGGAGAGCATGATCACCGGGATGCCGCGCAACTCCGGGTCGCCCTTCAGTTCGCCCAAGATCTCGAGGCCACTCAATCCCGGCAACGATAAATCCAGCAGGATCGCGTCGGGCTTTTGGCTGCGCGCCGAAAGCAGGCCCAGCTCGCCCGTGGCCGCCCCGACGATTTCGTAGCCGCGCTCTCGCAGAAAGCGGCCGCTCCACGCCGCGTCCGCGGGGTTATCCTCAATTATCAGAATTGTCGCTCGCGGTTTTGGGTGGGGGAGCGAACCGCTGTGGCCCAGGAGTCGCCGTCCATCCAGCCCACCGTCCCGTAAGGCCGTGGCGCGCGCCCCGGATGTTTCCGGCGCTTCCGTTTTGAAAGGCTGGGCGGTCATAGTCTCAAGATTTCGGCTCGGCGCCCTGAAACCGGTTGGCCGCGAGCCAGAGTGAAACTTCAAGAGCAGAAAGCGTGCCCGATCACGGGAAGAGCGCGGCAATCTTGGCTTTGACCGCCGGGTCCATTTGGATCAACGGCGGCCATTCCCGCTTGAATCCTTCCCCCGGGAGTTTCTTGGTCGCGTCGATGCCAAGCTTGCTGCCCATGGCAAACTCGGAAGTGGCGTGATCAAGGGCATCGGCTGGCCCTTTGGTGAAAATGGCGTCCCGTTGCGGGTCGGTATTGGCGCAGAGGTGAAAAAGCACCTCGCTTGTATTGTGAACATCGACCCCCGCGTCCACGACGACGATATATTTCGTAAACATCATTTGGCCCATGCCCCAGAGACCATGCATGATCTTAAAGGCCTGCAGCGGGTAGGTCTTCTTTATGCTCACGAAAACCAGATTGTGAAAGACTCCTTCCGCCGGAAGCGCCAAGTCCACCAACTCGGGAAAGGTCATTTTAAAAATCGGCAGAAACAACTCGACGCTCGCGCTGCCGATATAAAAATCCTCCATCGGCGGAATCCCGACGATGGTCGCGGGATAGACGGCGCCGCGCCGGTGGGTGATCGCCGTGACGTGGAAGGCGGGATACTGATCCGCCAACGAGTAGTAGCCGGTATGGTCGCCAAACGGACCCTCGGAACGCAATGGTTCTTTGGGATCGACGTAACCCTCAATTACGAAGTCAGCATTGGCGGGAACCTCGAGGTCGATGGTCTCGCATTTGACCAATTCCACCGCCCGTTTGCGCAGGTAGCCGGCGAGTAGCAGTTCATCCATCCCGTCGGGCAGCGGCGCGGTCGCGCAAAACGTGAACACCGGGTCTCCACCAAGGAAAACGGCGACCGGCATCCGTTGTCCGGTTTCGTAATAACGCCGTCCGTGCCGCGCGCCGACCTTTTGCAATTGCCAGTGCATCCCGGTGGTGGACTCGTCGAACACTTGCATCCGGTACATCCCCAGATTCCGCTCGCCGGTGTCCGGGTCTTTCGTCACCACGCAGGGGAGGGTGATGAAGCGCCCGGCGTCGAGTGGCCAGCATTTAAGGATCGGCAAATCGAGCAATGTCGGTGGGGCGGACGCCGGCTGGGCGGACGGTCGATTTGAATCCTCGAACAAATGAACGACCTCTTTGCACGGGCCATGCTTGACGCTCTTCGGCTTGGCGTGGCGAAGGTCCAGCGCCAGTCCGAGCAGTTTGATCGCCTCTCGAAAACTGGCGGGCGGCTTGGCTTTCATGAGCGCGCCCAGCTCGGCCGCCAGGGCGGCGACAGAATCGGCGCCGAGGCTCATCGCCATTCGCCGTCGCGACCCCATCGTATTGATCGCGAGCGGAAACGACGAAGGGCGGCCGTTGACGGTGGGACGTTCGAACAACAGCGCTTGACCGCCACCAGCTCGCTTCATCTCCCGGTCCGCGACCTCGGTAATTTCCAACTCCGTCGCGAGGGGTGCGGTAATCCGCTTGAGTTCTCCCGCTCGATCAAGGGCGGTCACGAAATCGCCGAACGAATCGAAAGCCATATTCAGGCGTCGGCGAGCAATCGCCGAACGTTTTCTTGGATCGTCCCTTGTTTGAGCAACGACTCGCCGACCAATATCGCCCGCGCTCCGGCCTGCGCCAAACGCCGCACGTCGGCGCGGCTCTGGATGCCGCTTTCGGCGACCAGGGTAATCGCGTCCCATTTGGGGTGGGCGGCAAGTTTTTGGGCAAGTCGTTCGGTGGTCGCGAGATCGACCCGAAAGGTCTTCAAATCACGATTATTCACCCCGATCAGTCGCGCCCCGGAGTCCAGCGCGCGTTCCATTTCTACCTCGTCGTGCACTTCCACCAAGGCGGCCAGTCCGGCCCTGTCGGCGGCGGCATGAAAGCGTCGCAGTTGATCGTCGCTCAGGATGGCGACAATCAACAAGATGGCGTCCGCTCCCCAGGTGATCGCCTCGAAAATCTGGCGTTCGTCGATGATGAAGTCTTTGCGCAGCAGAGGCAGTTTCACCGCCTGACGAACCAGACGCAGATATTGGAGCGAACCTTGGAAAAACTTCTCGTCGGTCAACACCGACAGGCATGACGCGCCGGCGGCTTCATACTCGCGCGCGATGCGAACCGGATCGAAATCGCGGCAGATGACGCCGGCTGAGGGTGACGCTTTCTTGATTTCCGCGATCAACGCGACCCCGCCGGGCGCCGGACGCCGCAAAGCGCCCGCAAAGTCGCGGCGATCGCCCCGGGCGTCCGCCGCGCTTTTCAGGTCCGCGCCCGAGACCGGCCCGCCACCCAGGCGCGCGACCTCGATTTGCTTCTGGACGACGATGGTATCGAGAATGTTCACGGTCAAAACAATGTCTGGGCGCGACTACAACCTTGCGCTCACCACGCGATGAGCGCGGGGCGTTGGCGCGAGTCGGAAGTCCACGTCACGCTTCGTCACGGCAGGCTATTCGGCGTCGTCATCCCGCGCGCCAGCCATTCGTTTGGACGGGCAGCCCGCCCGCAGCCACGCGTTGACGAATTCGTCCAATTCGCCATCCATCACCGCCTGGACGTCGCTGGTTTCGACTCCGGTGCGAAGGTCCTTCACCATGCGGTAAGGTTGGAAGACGTAGCTGCGGATCTGATTGCCCCACGAGACGCTCCCTTTCTCGCCGTAAAATTTTTCCATCTCGGCCTTTTGCGCGTCCACCCGCTGGGCGTAGATGCGGGACAAGAGAATCTTCATCGCGGTGGCGCGATTCTGGTGCTGGGAGCGCTGGCTTTGGGACGCGACCACCAAGCCGGTGGGGATGTGCGTGATGCGCACCGCCGTCTCGACTTTGTTGACGTTTTGACCGCCTTTGCCGCCGGAGCGGAAGGTATCGACTTGGAATTCGGTCGGCGGAATGACCAACTCGACGTTTTCCTCGATTTCCGCGATCACATCGACGCTCGCGAAGCTGGTGTGGCGGCGTTTGTTGGAATCGAACGGCGAAATGCGCACCAGCCGGTGGACCCCGCGCTCGGCCTTCGCGAAGCCGTAGGCGTTATCGCCCGTGATGTACATCGTCAGGCTTTTCATGCCCGCGACTTCACCCGGCTGCGCGTCGGTCACTTCGACTGTCCAACCGCGTGATTCACACCAGCGTTGGTACATCCGGCCGAGCATATTGGCCCAATCGCACGATTCGGTGCCGCCCGCGCCCGCGTTGATGCTCATGATCGCGTTGTTGGCGTCGTGGGGTCCGTTGAGGAGGACCTTGAGCTCGAGTGTCTCCAACTCGCGCGTGAACTTGACGAGGTCACGTTCCAGTTCAACTTCCAGCTTGGTCTGCGCGGCCTCCGGTTCGGAGTCGCCCAACTCAACCATGACCTGGAAATCGGCCAATTGTTGCTCGGCCTTGAAAAGCGGCTCGATCCTTTTACGCAAGACGCCGGCCTCGTCGATCAGCTTCTGCGCCTGTTCGCGGTTGTTCCAGAAGGTGTCCTTCGCCATCAAGGCGTCCAGCTCGCTCAGTCGTTTCTGCGCGCCCGGGACGTCAAAGAAACCTCCGCAGATGGGCGAGTTTCGCTCCGGTGGTCGTTAACTGTGTTTTGATGGCGTCGAACATATCGGCCAAAGTGTAGCGTGGGCGTGCCCCGATGGCCACACATTCGTTCGTAGGGTGGTGCGCGCGGTGGCCCTATTGAAACGGCGGACCGCGCGAATCGGTGGGGCGGACGCCGAGACGCGCCTTGGCTTTCTCAAGGGACCGTTGAGCGGCTTCCAGATCGGGCTTCAGCCGGACGGCTTCGCTTAGCTCCGCGACCGCCTCTTCGATTCGTCCCTGCTGGGCGTAGGCGTTGCCGAGGTTGAAATGAGCTTCCACGTAGTCCGGCTTCATGCGCGCGGCGTCGGCAAACTGGATGATCGCGTCGTTGATCCGTCCCTGACGGATTCGCACGGTCCCGAGATTGTTGTGGGCGTTGGCGCTGTCGGGAGAGTTCTTGAGCGCCGCTTCAAATTCGGCGGCGGCGGCGGTTAAATCTCCCTTCTTCGAGTAGAGGTTGCCCAGATTGTTGTGCGCTTCCGCGTACTCGGGCAACAGGCGGAGCGCTTCCTGGTACTCTTTGATAGCCTCGTCGATGCGGCCGGCTTTCGCCAATACGATGCCGAGGTTGTAGTGAACGTCTTCATCGTCGGGCTTCAGCTTCAAGCCTTGGCGATACGACGCGATCGCCTCGTCCAACTGTCCATGACTGAGGAATTCGTTCCCTCGGTTAATAAACTCAACCGATTTTTCCTGATCCCCCGGCGTGGCCGTTTCGGCCTCCTTGCCGGGCGCGTTCGCGCCCGACTTGGCCACGACGTTGGTCGGGGCGGTCAAGGCAGGCGAGGCTTGCGCGGCGCTTGGCGTCGGATTCTGGGAAGGAACCGACGCGGCTTTATTTGGCGGAGCGCTTTGATTCGAAAGATAGGCCGCCACAGCTACGAGCGCCAGGATGCCGACCACGATCGCGCCGAGTTGCCCAGGGCGCAGGCCCGTCGCCGGCGGCGGGGCGGGGGACACGGCGGCGGCCGTCGGGGTGTTTTGGCCACCCTGGCCACGGTGGGATTTCTGCTTTCGCTTCGATTTCATTGCGGCGTTTCCTGACCCTAACAGACTGGACGGTAAATTCAACCGGATTGGAATGTTCCATTCCGAGCGTGGTTTTTCCGACTTCGGCCCGGACCGGGATCTACGCCAACACAACCGTGGGGGTGCAACTTCGAGTTGTTGATGTTTTCGAGTGGTACGGACCGAAGCTTCAGGCCTGAAGCGCTGAAAGCGCGCCCTGGGATAGCCTGGGATGGAGCGAAGCGAAATCCCAGGAAACCGTCCCCAATAATCGTGCCGTCCTGTAAGGACGGAACCGCTTCGCGTCGCCCCGCAAGGCGCGACGCGAAAAAACGCAACAACTCGAAGTTGCGCCACATCCGTGGCGCGGCGGCAAGTTTGGATTGACCAGTCGGGCCGGGGTCGGAATGATCCCGCCATTAAGCCATCGCATGAGCGCGACGTCCAAACCATCCGCCGACCCAAGTCCGACCGCCTCGCTTAGTCCGAGCCAGCGCGAAAATGAAACCGCCGCGACCATTCGCGCGCATCTGCGCTGGGGCTGGTGGTCGCTCTTGATTTTTTTGAGCCTCGGCGTCGCCTTGGAGGCATTTCACGGTTTCAAGGCGGACTTCTACCTCAACGTCTCGCTGGAGACTCGGCGGTTGATGTGGACCCTGGCGCACGCGCACGGCACGTTGCTGGGCTTGGTGAACATTGCGTTCGCCGCGACCCTGCGCTCGGTTCCGCAATGGGATGAGCGGTCGCGCGGACTGGCGAGCGGGTGCCTGAAAGCGGCGAGCCTGCTGCTTCCGGCCGGTTTCTTTTTGGGCGGCATCAAGGTTTATGGCGGCGATCCCGGTTTGGGAATCGTCCTGGTTCCCGTCGGGGCGTTGCTGCTGTTCGTCACCGTGTTTCTGACCGCGCGCTCGCTCGCCGCGGAGCCGGCCGCTTCAAGCTCATTCGCGCCGCCGCCATCACCGGAAACTGGCGGGCGTAAAAGCGGTAGGAAATAAGCTCGGCAAACCGGGCCGTCCGTCGGGCTACTTTGGTTGTGTGACGGTGTTGAGCGCGTCGATCTGCGCGTGGTCAACGGTCTGCGTCACCCCGGAACTCCACACGATTTCGATCCCATCGGCGTGATCCGCCTTGCCCAAGCCGAACGTCACCGGCAACTCCGACTGTGAGAGATAGCTGCGCGTCGGCATGACCTGGCGCGACATCGTTTCTCCTCCCACGCGCACTTTGACCCACGCGCCGATCGCGTCGCGATTGATCTTCGTGCCAATCAGTTTGAACCGGAGCCAATGATGCCCCAAGCGCTGATCATTCCGCAGTAAGAGCGGCGGGCCGCCGACCTGCGTCAGGACGACGTCGAGGTCGCCGTCGTTGTCGATGTCCGCGAACGCCGAGCCGCGGCCGACGATCGGCTTGAGGAGGTCCGGGCCGCACTTCTCGGCGGGAACGGGCGTGAAGCAGCCGGCGTTCTGCGAGCCGGTGTTCCAAAACAGTTGGGCCGGTTGCGCGTAATGTTGGCTTTGCTGCACTTTATTGATCTCTTCCTCGACGTGTCCGTTGGCGGTCAACAGGTCGAGCCGGCCATCCAGGTCATAGTCGAAAAAGAACAGGCCGAATTTCAGAAACAGCCGGCTGGCCGGTCCAATGCCCTCTGCGATCGCGCCGTCCGTGAAAATCATCGGGTCGCGCTGGGAGACGTAGAGCGCCGTCATTTCATTGGCGAAGTTGCCAATGCCGACGCCGAGGGTGTCGTCATTGCGAAAGCGGGCCGCGTCGATGCCCATCGCGCCGCGGGTGTTGCCGTATGCGTCGAACGCGATGCCGGTCACCGCTCCGACCTCCTTAAAGGTTCCATTCTTCTGGTTCAGGAAGACGAAATTGGGCACGGTGTCGTTCGCCACGATCAGGTCGATCCAGCCGTCGCCGTTTAGGTCGATCGGCGCGACACCGAGCGACTTGGCGGCGGGGCGGCCGGTCGAGGGATTGGTGACTTGCACGCCGCTTGCCGCCGAGACGTCGGTGAAATGGCCGTTCCCGTCGTTATGAAATAGTTTGGGGGAGGCGCCTTCGAAATTCATCGGCGGTCCGTAGGCGCGGCCTAGTCCGGTCAGCTTGTAACCGACCTCGAAGTCGATCGCCTTGGACCAGCGCACGTAGTTGCAGACGAAGAGATCGAGTTTCCCGTCGTTGTCGTAATCCACCCAGGCGCAACTGCTGCTCCAGTCCTGACCGGAACCGCCGACGCCGGCGGCCGCCGTGACCTCTTTGAACTTACCGGCGCCTTCGTTGTGAAACAAATGGTTGCCGCCGACGGCCGAAATAAAGACGTCTGGGAGACCGTCATTGTCATAATCGCCGACCGCCACCCCCATTCCGTAGAAGCTGATGTCAAGCCCGGAGCCGGCGGTCACATCGGTGAATCGGCCGCCGCCGTCATTGTGGTAAAGGGCCATAGTGGGCGGCGTTTTTCCAGCCGGTTGATGGTCGGGCCAGTAGGTTGAGTTAATGAAGAGAAGGTCCTGCTTGCCGTCGTTGTCATAATCGAGGAACGCGACGCCCCCGCCCATCGACTCGGGCAGCAATTTGTCGCCGTAGGCGCCGTTCTGATGCGTGAAATGAATCCCCGCGGACGCGGTGATGTCGGTGAATTTTGCCACGGGCGTTTCCGCGGTCGGTTGGGCCTGTTCCGTCGGCGGCGTGAGCGTGGTAACCTTCGGCTGTTCCGGCGGCGGCTTGCGGTGCAGGAGGAAGAAGCCGAGGGCGACGCCGATTGCGGCAATCACAATGGCCGCCGCCGAGACGCGAACCGCGCGGCCGATCACCGCGTCGTCCGAACTGGCTAGTTCCTCATCCTTTTCTGGTTGGTTGTCTGGGCGGTTGCTCATGCTAATTCAGGGGAAATGATTTGGAGGCCGAAGACGTTGGGCGTTTTTGAGGAGATGTGACCTTGACTAAGGTTGACCGGCCTTGGCGCCGGCTGGCGCCGCCAGCACGGCGGCGCGGAGTCGAGCCAGCGGGGCTTTGCGTTCTTCTTTAAACTGATAAAAGCGGTAGCCAAAATCCTTCGGTTGCAGACCGAGGTTCTGCTCCAAACCTTTTTGCGTGAACTGCCGGTTAAGTAGGTAGGGATCGTCGAGCATGTCGATCAGGCCGGCCAGCGCCCATTTGGCCTGCCCGCTGGTCAGCGCTTCGGCGGCGACCAGCCGAGTTGATTCGTGGCGACTTTTGAGCCAGCCGAGGGCGGCCGGGGCTTGGCGGTCCGGGTAATTGGCCGCCAGTTTGGCGAAGTCGTAGGTCTTGCCGTACCATTCGCGGAGGCGATCGAGCGTCCAGTCAATCGGTTTGTCGAGATGGCAAAGATTGCAGGCGTTGGGCTGGTTGGCCTCGATCATGCGCGGCTCGGTCGGATTGAAAATGGTGTGGGTCCGCACGACGTCTTCGATGCCTTCGTTGATTTTTGGCATGTGGCAGTTCATGCAGCGGCTGCCGGGTGTCCCGTCGGGATGATGGGTATGCGCCAGCCGGGCGGGCGCCGGGGTGAATTGGCCGTGGCATTTGAGACATTTCGCGTCGTCCTCCGCGGGGGAGCCGGACCATTTCGGTCCCGTGGCCTTGTGCGGATTGTGGCAGGTCACGCAGGTCAACTGATCCATGCCGTGGCTGCGGGCGCGTTCGGCGTCGAAGCATTTGCCTAGTTCAGCGTCGCTGTATTCCGTCGAATTCCAGGTGGCCATGCCGGCGGCGAATTGCGGCCGCCCGCCCGAGTGGCAGCGCGCGCAAATCCAGTTCTCGTTGGCGCGGTTGCGACCCCAGACGGTCTTGGCGTCCGAACCTTCGACGTAAACCAGCGGCCCGGCCGGATAAAACAGCGGCGGCTGGGAGGTCTCCGTCTCGGTGCTCTGCGCGACGTGCTGCTTGGAGCCGTTGTGGCACGCCTCACAGGTGATCCCCAAGCTTACGGCATAATTCGGCGGCAGCGCTTCCATCGACTCCAACAATCGCGCGAACTGCTTTTGCGACGGGTGGTTGAACGAGTCCATCGCCTGCGCGATTTCCGGATGCGCCTGCTCAAGATACGCGGACGCCTGGAACGAAATCGGATGGGGCGCGTAATACTCGATGCGGCGAGTCGAACTGTCACCACCCATCATCCAATCGCCAAACGGGCGAGTAGTATGGCAGATCGCGCAAGTCAGGTCGTACGGCAACGTGCTGGGGTTGGCGTAGGGGTCTTCCCGTTGCTCGTCGGGCAACTCGTCGCTCACGTGAACCGTGGGAACCCATTCGTGGCCGCCGATCCAATAACCGAATGGCAGGACATGCTCGACCTTGCGCAGGAGGTTGTCGCTCGCCTCGGGTCCGGCCGCCAGTGTGCCGATGTAGTACTGATAAAACCGCGACCCGATCGTGCGGGAGATGTTAAAGGTCCGCTCGACGCCGCCCCGGGCGAGTCGCATGCGGTAGCCGCCGTCCGCTTGAAAAAACGTGGCCTGCCCGCCTCGGTAGTCGATCGACGCGTGGCCGGAGAAATCGCCCTTGACGGTTTCCGGGGTGGCGTTGGCGTTCATCCAGCGATGCGGATGCTCGGACCAGCCTTTGTAATTGGCGGCGTGGCATTTCTTGCAGGTGTCCGGGCCGGCGTAGTCGGTGGCGCGGACGTTGCTGATTGGGGCCGGGGGGAGAGCCGCCGCTTTGACCGCGTCCGGGACTCCATTCCACCAAAAACGGAGATGGGGCGACATATTGGCCGGTAGCAGGCTATAGGCGCGCGGCCCGCCTTCGGGTAGCGGTCCCACCGCGCTGGGGCTGGCTTCGGGCCGAACGAAGGAGGCCGGCATCGGCATCGCGGAACGGGGAGACGAGGTCTCGGCGAGCGGTGGCGCCGGCGCCGCCGGTTCGGCGTGTTTGGAGATGAATTTCCAAATTCCTACCGACCCCAACGCCGTCACGGCCAGCGCCAGGGCAATCATTCCCGGACCAACCGTCGGCGGGCGAGGCTGAGGTCCGGCGGGGGGCTGCTTCCCAACGTGCCGCTTTTTCTTCATGCCGCCGCCATCTTAAACCGCCGGGATGGCTCTGCCCGCGGCGCCGCTTCGAGACTCGAAATGGCAAACAATCACGGCGTAAGCCCGCTTCGAGGTTGACTGGTTCATGCCGGATTATTGTCACCGCCGGGAACGCAATTCCAGCGGAATTCCTTGGCGGTGAAACGATCGGCGAAGACAATTCCTGGCCGATCCGGCGCCTGGAACATCGGAGGATCAGCCGCAATTGCGCAGGCCGGGGAGGGGAACCGTTCGGCCCCGATTCCTCAAGCACGGCTATTGTTTGGGGGAGGAGGTTTTGGCTTTGGCCAACTGCTCGAGCGTCTCTTTGGCGAGAGTATCTTCGGGATCAAGGCGGAGGGCGTCGCGCAGGTGACTTTCCGCCTCGGGAATCCTGCCCAAGTCGATCATGATAAGGCCGAGGTTGCCGTGCGATTTCGCGTCGTTGGGATCGAGGCGAAGCGCGGCCTCAAACTCGGATTCGGCGTCCGAGAGCCGTTGCAGGTAGCGCAAGAAAGTCCCGTAATGGTAATGCGCCTGGGCATAATTAGGGTCGGCCCGGATGGCGGCCTGGAATTGCCGCTCCGCTTCCCGGGGCCGGTTCATGCTGAAAAACAGAATGACGCCCAGTTCCACGTGGGCGTTGGCATCATCGGGGTTCTTGCGCAGTTTGAATTCGTCAGAGTTGATAATCAGGCGAGTGACTTTCCTCTGATAATCGGCGGCCAACGTAGGAATATCCCCCGGCCGCCGCGGCAGCAGTTGGAGCCAGAGTTCCGCCATCTCGTCTTTTGACTGCGAGCCATACTCGACGGCCTTGGGCGGGCGGTTGGGATTTTGTAAATTATTGGTCGAATTGTCGTAGGTAAAGCGCATGGCGAGCACGGTCCCTTTGGGCAGGAAAACCGGCTCCGCATACCGGTAGTCACCTTGCCAATTGAAGTCCCAATGCTTGATGAACAGGAGCCACTTTTTCGTGCCGTCGGGCAGGGTGGCCCAACCTCGCATCTCTTGGGCCAGATAGTGGGCGTGCGGCAGAACCGCGAGGGCGTCGGAATCGATTGGCAGCGTGTACGAATCCTCGACGACGTAATTGGTTTCGTCGGCCGGGATGTCAATCGCGAATGAAGTCAACTCCAGCTTGAAGCATTTGTTGGTGGGCATCGCGTCCGTGAAGTAGAGGCCAATCTTTGGTTGCAGCGTTTCCGGTTTGCCATCCGGGTTCAGGTGCATCTGAAAAATCAGGTCGTTTCCGGGGTCGAGACGCCACGCCAAGCCCTCGGGCTCGAGCGCCGGCAGGCGGCCCGGTTGCCACCCGAGCAGATGGCCGTCGGGCATCTCCGCCGGCACGTCCATGCCGGGAAATCCGGGCGTTGACTCTTTCGCTTCCAACCGGCGCGACGCCTGGGTGCGGTCAACCTTGATAAAGGCGTGATGCACGATCTTGGGGTTGCCGGGTTGGAATTCGATTCCTTTGACGTAGTGCGCGTTGGTCAGGCTCGCCGGAATGACGAAATTCCGATAAATATCCCGCCCTTCGGCCGGGGTCGTGAACGCGCGAGGCATGGCGAGCACCAGGTCGGGCGGACCCAGCAGCCAATCGCTGTTCCACTTCGGCGGAGCCGGCAGGTCGGACGGATCGCCTTCGGGTGAACCCTCCTCGCTCCAGCGTTCGATGAGGGCGATCTGCTTCGCGTCGAGGCGGCGTTCACCCACGAATTCACCGAAGCCCGGCTCCGGCAACCACGGTGGCATGTAACGCCGTTGAGTTACCTCGCCAATCTCTTTGGCGTGCTTCTTCACCTCCGAGTAGTTGGTCAGGCTAAAAGGCGCCGATTGTCCCGGACGATGGCAAATCACGCAGTTATTGAAAAGAATGGGGGCAATGTCGTGGCTGAAGGTAACCGCTGGGTGGGCGGCGGGCGAGGCGGGAATCGGTACAGGCTCCGCCTTCGCTGGCGATCCAATCAGGAATGGGAATAGGATCGCTACAACGAAAAGCCGAACTAGCCACTTGCCGCAACGTGGGACAACGTATCCGCGGCAACGGGGCAACTGATTCTGGCCCATTTATCGGAAATTTCAGCAAGTTTCATGCCCCCCGTTGCTGGCGATTTGCAAGCAGTTTGGCGGGGCGCCCCGCCGGCTTGGCGTTGGGCCGCCGGATGGATTGACGGATGAGTTGAGGGACTAAGTTATTGAGAACGGCAGCGTTATAGCAGCCAGGACGCCCGACGAGTCCTTAGCCGACCAGCCGGTACCAATTGTCCCGCTGGCGGGGTTCGTAACCAAGGTCGCTGATCAGGCGGCGCATATCACCCACCCCCAGGCGAAAGGTCGTCCCCGCCTGTGAAACCACGTTCTCCTCGATCATGATGCTGCCCAAATCGTTCGCGCCAAACTTGAGTGCGATCTGCCCAATGTCCGGGCCTTGGGTCACCCATGAGCTTTGGATGTTGGGTATATTGTCCAAATAGATGCGGCTTAACGCTTGGGTCCGCAGGTATTCGTGGGCGAGGACGGTCGGGGCGCGCAGTCGGGTGTTTTCGGCTTGAAAGGTCCAGGCGATGAAAGCGGTGAAACCGCCGGTGGCGTCCTGCTGCGCGCGGATTCGGTCCAAGTGCTCGATCCGCTCGGCCAGTGTTTCGACGTGGCCGAACATCATGGTGGCCGACGACCGGAGGCCCTGACGGTGCGCGACGTCCATCACGCTGAGCCAGTCATCGGTCATCGCCTTGAGCGGCGAAATCCGCTTGCGCACGCGATCAACGAGGATTTCACCACCGCCGCCCGGGATCGATCCGAGGCCGGCTTGGACGAATTGGCGAATGATTTCATCCAGGGGCAATTGGAAAACCTCGCGGAAATGGATGAACTCGCTGGGGCTGAAGCCGTGGATGTTGATGCTCGGGAACTTCGTCTTGATGTGGCTGAGCAGGTCGAGATACCACTGCATCGTCAACTTGGGGTGGTGTCCCCCTTGCATGAGTATTTGCGTGCCGCCGAGGGCGAGCGTTTCCTCGATCTTGCGGTCCATCTCATCGAGCGTGATGACATAGGCGTCGTCGTCACCCTCGACCCGGTAGAAAGCGCAGAACTTGCAGTAAACGTTGCAGACGTTCGTGTAGTTGACGTTGCGGTCCACGATGTAGGTCACGATGTGATTGCCTCGGCCGTCGAATTCGCGGGCTTTGAGCAAGCGCCGCCGGTGGTCGGCAAGCGCGCCTAATTCCTCCAGCGGCAGGGCGTAGAGACGCGCCGCGTCGGCGCGGTCGATGCGTTGACCGGCCCAGACCTTCTCGATCAGCGCGTCATATGATGGGTCGTATATCACGGGTTTACTTTAGGCATTCGGGGCCGCGATGTAAACGGACGAAGCGATCAGCGGACGGACGGGCGACGGTCGGGGCTTGCGGGCTCCCTGGGTTACTCGACAAAGTGTGGTTCATAGACCGGTCCGGGGCCGTGCTTGCGGAGGAACTCGACAAATCGCGCGAGGCCCCGTTTTTCATCGGCCGCGAGATGATAGTGGATGTGCCAGGTCAGATAGTCCTTCCGGAAGTTGTAGTCGTACTCCGTGCGGCTCCCGATAATATAATCCATGGTATCCAGCCCGAAATCGCGCGCCTGACGAAGTTGTTGGCGCAAGGCCCGGGTCTCGATCCCACGGCGCAAGGCCCAAACGGCGTACACGAATGGCAACCCGGTCAACTCGTACCACGCCGCGCCGAGATCCCAAA
The DNA here is from genome assembly GCA_964522665.1 of uncultured Verrucomicrobiota bacterium. GTDB lineage: Bacteria > Verrucomicrobiota > Verrucomicrobiia > Limisphaerales > CAZFVY01 > CAZFVY01. Next base: position 43,114 of record CAZFVY010000044.1, read on the forward strand.
TCATGTGCTGCCGCGGGCCGCGCAAAAAATTGAGGGCCGGATCACCAATTAGCAGCGCGCAATCGGGCAGTTGGTCGGCGTCGTAGCTGGCGAGTGGCGCGAAGCGCGGGCGCAGGCCCCGCTCGGCCAACAACACGCGCAATAGATTGACGCTGGTCAACGAGGCCGTGTCGCACGCCACCTCTTGCATTTCCGTTAGCGGAATTCGGTGGGCCAAAAAAACACTTTGGACTTCACCGAGGGAGGCCACCGCGATGCCATCAAGAATATCGTAGCGATCGTGATACAAGACTTCGCTAACGCTTACCAACGCGGCGTCCAATTCATTGCGACGCAGCATTTCCGCCAGTTTGGACGGCGGCGCGAAAACAATTTGTTCGTCCAAGCCCCGGGTTAACGGCGCCGCGTTAAGGTACGGAACCGAGCCGACTCGAAACGGGTGCAACGCCGTCGTATCCTCCAACGTCGCCGCCGCTGGCGTCAAAGCCGGTCGGAGCGGGAACGTTGGCTCCGCGACCGGGCTGGTGGGCGAAGCCTCCGGCGATTCGGGGGAGGGCGGTTCCATCGCTGGCCGCTAAGTTTTTGCGGCGCTGGCGGCCTCGATTTGGCTGGCCGGGGCGGGGGCGTCCGAAACCGGCGTCTCGTCGGACGGCCAAACTTTGACCGGGTCGTAGAAGGTATCACGCTGGACGGCCGTTCGACCGGCTTCGCGGATCGCTTTTACAAGTTCAGCTTCCGCCTGAGCCTGCGGCGAATGGGCGCCGGCCATGTGGAAAATCTTTTCTTCCAGAATCGTGCCGTGCAGATCGTCGGCGCCATAACTGAGGGCGACCTGCGCGAGTTTCAACCCCAGGCCGACCCAGTAGGCGGTGATGTGCGGAAAATTATCGAGATATATTCTGCTAACCGCGATCGTGCGCAGTGAATCGAACCCGGTTGGCGGCGTCTTGACTGGGATCTGGTTGTTTTCCGGCTGATAGGGCAGGGGAACGAAGCCGGTAAAGCCATTGGTTTCATCTTGCAGTTCACGGAGTTGACGCAAGTGGTCCACGCGGTCGGACAGCGTCTCCACGTGTCCATAGAGCATCGTGCAAGTGCTCCGGCCTCCCAATTGATGCCAGACGCGGTGGACCTCGAGATATTCTTCGGCCGATTCTTTTCCTTTGGCGATGGCGGAGCGAACCTCTTTGCGAAATATCTCCGCGCCGCCGCCGGTTAGCGAGTCCAGTCCGGCCGCGCGAAGGTCCGCCAAAACCTCGCGTAAGGGACGTTTTGCCAGCCAGGCCAAGTGCAGCGCCTCGATCGCGGTGAAACACTTGAGCTGGAGCCGCGGGTCGAGCGCCCGCAGCGAGCGGAGCATGTCCACGTAGTACTGGTACGGCAAAGAAGGATGCAGCCCGCCGACGATGTGAAGCTCGGTGATGCCCAACGCCAGCGCTTCGCGCGCTTGTTGCACGATTTGATCCACGGAATACTCGAATCCGTCCCCGTTGCGTTTCTTACGCGCGAACGCGCAAAACTGGCAACTCAGGATGCAATAGTTCGAGTAATTGATGTAGCGGTTGAGGATGTAACTGGCCCGCTCGCCATTCTTGCGACGGCAAACAAAGTCCGCGATCGCGCCGAGGGCGTTCAGGTCTTTGCTGGCGTAGAGGCGCAGCGCGTCGGCTTCGGAAATCCGTTCGCCGGCCACTACCTTCTCGTAGAGGTCCCGCAATTCACTATCGCGAAGGGCAACATTCATCGTCCGTATCCGAACCGTGGAAACATGACTTCCGCCACGGTCACCACCAGAAAGACCAAACTGATCAACGCGTTCAACCGAAAGAACGCCACATTGATCCAGTCCAGGCTGCGCCGCCGCGCCAGCCAGTGTTCCATCACGAGACAGAACAAGATCACGACCAACCCGATTAAGTATGCCAGACGGAAGCGGGAAAGCAATCCGAACGCCGCCAGGAGGCCCCACATCACGAGGTGCGCCAGAAAGGCGGCTTTGAGCGCGTTCGGAATGCCCCAGGCCACGACCAGCGAACGGAGTCCATGGCCGCGATCAAAATCGTAGTCTTGGATCGCGTAGATGACGTCGAAACCGATCAACCAGAACATCACCGCGAACGCTAACAGGATCGGCAGAAGCGCGCTTTCCCGCAAGGGCCAGAAGGCGAATTGACCTTTCACGGCCAGCCACGCGCCGAGCGGCGCCAGCGCAAGGGCCAGTCCAAGAAAGACATGGGTGTAATCGGTAAACCGCTTGGTTAACGAGTAAAAACACACGATGAACAACGCGGCGGGCGAAAGGTAAAAGCAAAGGGGATTGAGAAAGTAGCTGGCCACGACGAGACCCGCGCCGCTGAGCAGGCAGAACGCCCACGCGCCGGCGAGGGAAATCTGACCGGTGGGCAGATGGCGCCGCGCCGTCCGCGGGTTTTGCCGGTCGAATTCGCGGTCCACTATGCGGTTGAAGGCCATGGCGCACGAGCGGGCGCAGACCATCGCCGCGAGAATCAGCCCGACCGTCCGCCAGCCCGGCCACCCATAGTGGTCACGGGCCGCGACCACCATCGAGGCCAACGCGAAGGGCAACGCGAAAACGGTGTGGGAAATCTTGACGAATTCCGCCCATTTTCTGATCTGCGAAAACATAAATTCACCGGACGGAATCACCGGTTCACTCGGGTTCTTGTTGCCAGCGGGGCAGGAGACGATTGGGCACGCCGAGGTGATCGAGCACCCGGGCCACGACCGTATCGGCGACCTCTGCGATCGTCTTGGGTAACAGGTAGAAGGACGGATTGGCCGGAATGATGGTCGCGCCGGCCAGCAGGAGCAGTTCGAGGTTTTTGACGTGGATCAAATTCAAAGGCGTTTCGCGCGGCACCAAGATCAACTTCTTCCGTTCTTTGAGGGCGACGTCGGCGGCCCGCAACAGGACGTCTTCGCTGTAACCGTGCGCGATGCGACCGAGCGTGCCCATGCTGCACGGAATGACCACCATCGCGTCGCACGGATTGGAGCCACTGGCGAACGGCGCGTTCATGCTCTTGAGGCCGTGGCGCGCGACGCCGGGGGCAAGGCGCAACCCGTCCGGCAGTTCCTGGGCGATGACGCTTTGCGCGTACGCGCTCGACACCAGGTGGATTTCGTGTTCCGCCGGGTCGAGGTTATCCAGCAGTCGCTGAGTGTAAATCATCCCGCTGGCGCCGGTCACCGCGATAAGAATCTTCAAGCGCGGCGCCTCTTAGAATGTTCGATCATGCCGGAAATATGTCTGGCGGCGGGCGGGCGGGCAAGGCTGCGTTGCGCGACCAGCCCGGGCGCGATGCCCGACGCGAAAACGCGCGTGGCGCCACGTTACGCTTGTGTTTACCGCCGGTTTCGGCTATTAGTCCGGGCGTGTTGCCATCGTGGAAGGTTCTCGTCTTCGCGGGGCTGGGCCTGTGCTTAACGGGCTGTCAGACTCCCGCCCCTTCGCCTCGCGCCGCGCTGCAACCAACGACCCCCGTGCGGGTTGTGCGATTGCCGGACGAGTTGCAGATTCCTCCGCCTCCCGTTTTCGTCCCTCCGGCCCCGGTGGTCGTGCCACCCGCCCGTTCGCCCGTTCCCACGGCGCCAACCGCGGCGGTTTTGCCGCCGACCAACTCCGTGGCTTCGGCGTGGGTCGGCTGGGGTGATTGGTGCCGCGTCAAAGGTTTGCCGCCGCCGCAATTGCTGCGCCGCGCGGGCGCCGCGACTTACGAGACCAGCGGCGCCGCCGGACGGCTGACGATCAGCGTGGGCAACCGCCTGGCGCGCTGGGATGGGGTGAGCGTCTGGCTGGCGTTCGCGCCGCAATGGATTGGCGGGCAACTCTCGGTGCATGCGCTGGACGCCGAGAAAATCCTGGCGCCGTTGCTTTTGGGTGAGCCGCCGCGGCCGTTCAAAAATCGCATCGTCGTCATCGATCCTGGCCACGGTGGCTCCAATCTCGGCGCCAAGAGCATCCTGGGCGAGCAGTATGAAAAACAATTCGCGTTGGACTGGGCGAAGCGCCTGCGGCCCTTGCTCGAGGCGCAGGGCTGGAAGGTGTTTCTGACGCGGGTGGACGACCGCGATATGTCGCTCCCGGAACGCGTCGCCTTCGCCGACCGGGTCAACGCCGAACTGTTTGTAAGCCTGCATTTCAATTTCGCCGAGGCCCGCGCCACCCACGCCGGTTTGGAGACGTATTGCCTGACGCCGTGCGGCCTGCCATCCAATCTGACCCGCGGCTACCCGGATGACCCGCAGATGAATTATCCCAACAACGCGTACGACGCCGAGAATCTGCGCTTCGCGGCCCGCCTTCATCGCTCGCTTTTGCTGGTGACCGGCGTTACGGATCAAGGGGTTCGCCACGCGCGGTTCATGGGGGTTTTGCGCGGCCAGCATCGGCCGGCGGTCCTCCTGGAAGGCGGCTACCTGTCCAATCCCGAGGAGGCGCGATTGATCGGGTCGCAGGACTACCGCCAATTGCTGGCGGTCGCCGTGGCCAAAGTGTTCGCGACGGAGAACCGGTCACGAACCGAAAGACCAGGGCTGGACCGCCAGGCGGCGCTCTCGGAATCATCGCCTGCGTCGCGGGCGGGGGTTGATCGCGCGGGCGTTCGCCTTGGGGATGAGTGAACGGCCGAATATTCTGGTCACGGGAGGCGCCGGTTTCATCGGCTCCCATTTAGTTGAACGGCTCTTGCGGGACGGAAATTCCGTGACCGTAATCGATGACTTGTCAACGGGACGGCGCGAGAACCTTCGCGTGGTCGCCGGTGACGCGAATCTGCGTTTCATCGAAGCCAAGGTCTCCGCGTATCCGGCTTTGGCGGAGGAGGCTGCTCGCGCTCAGGCGATTTACCATCTGGCGGCGGCGGTCGGCGTGGAGTTGGTGGTGGTTTCCCCGATCCGGACGATTCAGACAAATCTGCACGAGACGGAGGCGATCCTGAGGGCCGCCGCCGAAAAAGGCACGCCGGTTCTCCTCGCCTCGACCTCGGAGGTGTACGGCAAAAGTCAGAAGCCGGTGTTTTCCGAGGAAGATGATCTGCTGATTGGCCCACCCCATTTGGGCCGGTGGAGCTACGCTTGTTCGAAACTGATGGATGAATTCATGGCGATGGCCTACGCCCAGGAGCGCGGGTTGCCCGTCACCGTGGCGCGGCTGTTTAACACGGTGGGCCCTCGGCAGACCGGGCAATATGGAATGGTGTTGCCGCGTTTCATCGCGGCCGCCAAAACCGGTCGGCCGATTCGCGTCTTTGGCGACGGTCGGCAGATGCGTTGTTTCTGCTACGTGGGCGACACGGTGGAGGCGCTCGTGCGACTCCAACGCTCGTCGGCCGCCCGCGGCCAGGTATTCAATGTTGGCACGACGGAGGAGATTAGCATCGCCGGGTTGGCCGAGCTGGTAAAGCGTCGCGTCGGATCGGATTCTCCGATCGAGTTTGTTCCCTATGCGGACGCGTATGCGCCGGGATTCGAAGACGTGCGGCGGCGGAAGCCGCAACTTGGAAAGTTGGCGTCCGTGGTCGGTTTCCGACCCCAAACCGAGTTGGCGAGGATCGTGGACTTGACGGCCGCCTCGATTTGATTCGGGCAAAAAAAAGAGGCGCCCCGAAGGGCGCCTCGTTTGAGACAGTAAGTTAGTTTACTCGTTGCCCGGGATGGCGAGCATGTTTTGGTCGTTGCCCGAGTTCCTGAGCGCGTCGCGGAAGCGGGAGCTGTTGAACTGCTGCACGCTGCCGTCGCACATCACCGCGTTGCCGTTATTCTGGTGGATGTTCTTGTCCCAGCCGATGGTCAACTGGTTCGTGCCCAGCGTGGCGACGATGGCCGTGCCGAAGTTGATGATCGGGGTGGCGTTGTTGGTCAGGTTGCGGTCACCCGAGAGGAACATCTGGGGCTGGGTTTCGTCCGCTTGAATGCCGACGAAGTAGCTGATGTTCGTGTTACCCCGGAACGGCTGGGTCGGATCGTTGGTCGCGAAGGAGCGCGCGAGCAAACGTTGCGTGCCGTCCGAGGGACAGAGGACGATTTGCGGCGTGCTCAACTCATTGGAGAGCGAGAGGAAATGCCGCCAGATGTTCTGCGCGCCGAGCGGGGTGTTCACGGCGTATTCGGAGGAACCGCCGTTGGTGGAGGGAACCGACATCGGGAATTGATCACCGTTGTCAGTGGACCAGATCCGGAACGCCAAACCAACGTTTTTAAGGTTGTTCACGCATTTGATACGCTGAGCCTTGGCTTTCGCTTTGGCGAGCGCGGGCAAGAGCATGCCGGCCAGAATTGCGATGATGGCGATAACGACTAACAGCTCGATGAGCGTGAAAGCCCCGACTTTGTATTTCTGCAAAACTCGTTTCATAGTTTACTTTGGTTTTAGTTGGGTTACGGTTCCGGCACTTTAATAAAACGCACCGGAGTGTCAACGATTTTCTAAACTTTCTTTAGCAAGGCCGATGCCAATTTGGTTTTCTTCCCCGTATCGCCGTGAATCAGCCCCGCGCGGGCTAGGGGCGGCCGTCACGCGGTGAATTTCCACGCATGGATGCGTGAAAATGACTCATCCCGAATGTTCCGGTCGGGGCCGCAACCCGCGGGCCGCGTAAATTGGCCGGGATTTGGCTTGCCCGCGGCGGGTTCGTGCCCCTATATGTATCCCGTCGCACACAGCGCGCGCTTCAGCTTCGGCGGAGGGGAGGGAAGCCGGCGCGCCGTTTCGGTGCGACCGCGCAACTTTGTGCCCGCGTGGCGGAATTGGCAGACGCGCTAGATTCAGGTTCTAGTGAGTAACATCGTACAGGTTCAAGTCCTGTCGCGGGCACCAACGCACAATATCTGGAGGTCAGCCGCGGCTGGTTCTTTCCGGAAGATGGCATCGCCGAAATTTCTTTCTCATGGGAATTGTGATTCGCCGCGCCGGCGGGAATGACGCGCCGGGCTGGCTGGAACTGCTGCGGATCGCGCACGGGGACGGCTTGCCCGATCGGCAGGCGTACGACCTGGCGTGGATCGCCGGCCAATTATCGCCGGAAAACGGACCGGAAACGTGGGTGGCCGAGGTGGACGGACGTCTCAGTTCCAGTCTGACGTTTCTGCAGCCCGCGCCGGTCAACGCCAACCCGATCGCCAATCTGGGCCGCAATTTGCACCGGCCGGAGAGTTACGCCGACGGCTCGGCCACGGCCCTGCTCCGACGGATTCGCGAATTGTGCGCGGAGCGCCGGCAGGTCATTGTCGCCCGCGTCCCGGCGTCGGACAACGCGCAGCAGACTCTCTACGAGAACCACGGCTACGCTTGCGTCGGCTTCCAACCCTACAAGCACCTGCTGCGGGTCCGCGAGGGAGCGCTGTTTTATGTGCAGTTCGCGCGCCCCGACGCTCTGGTCCGCCTGCCGCTTTCGGAATCATTGCCGCAGGTGAACGAGCTGGCCACGGCCGCGCTGCGGAGTTTGCGGTTGGCCCCGCCGGCGCCTGTGCGTGACGGCGGCACCGGCTATCCGCTTCGCTCCGAGCTTCAGCTGCGGGAGGCGACGATGACGGACTTCGATTTGTGGCGGGGGCAGGCGCAAGCGGTGAACCCGCCGGTGGAAATCTCCGGCGGCCACAACCGCGGCTTCGGCCTTCTGCGAACCGGCTCCGACGCGCCGCTGCGCGCGCTGTTGGCGCAACGCGGCGACGAGATGGTCGCGGGCCTGGCCTGGCTGTTTGACGAATGTGATCGCTGCGTCCGCTTGATCGAAGCGTTCTCGGTCGATGATCTTTCGCTGGGCGCGTTGGTTCACCAGGCGGTGAAGCTGGCCGCGGAACGCTACGGCGCGGTGTACGTCGAGGTGGACATTCTCATGACCGCCCCGCGTCTGCTCAAGACGGCCGAGCAGTTGGGGTTCGTGCCGGTGGCCTATCTGCCGGCGTTTTACGTGAAGGGCGGCTTCCAGGCGGACGTCGTCAAACTCGTCAAACTCAATCTGGTTTATTCCCTGGAAAACGCCGCGTTCACCACGCACGCCCGCGCCATTGCCGAAATCGTCGATCTGAATTTCCACGACCAGAAGGTCGGCATCGCGATTATCAATCTGTTACGCGCCCTGCCGGTCTTCGAAGGATTGGGCGACGGCGAATTGCGCAAGATGGCCCGTCTGTTCAAGCAGAAACTGTTTCGCCCGGGCGAGCGGGTGTTTGGCAAGGGCGACTCCGGCGTCGAGGCGTACGTGGTGATGCGGGGTCAGATCGATATCCGCCTGACGGAGGAAAGCGCGCCCATCGCGCGGGTTTCCGCCGGCCAGATCTTTGGCGAGCTGGCTTTCTTGGACGGCGCGGCGCGCGGCGCCCTTGCGGTCGCTTCGCAGGCGAGCATTCTCCTCGTGATTCAGCGTTCCGAGTTCTACGAGTTGGCGCAGCGTGAACCACATCTTGGCATGGTGGTGATGCGCAACGTGGCCATGATTCTTGCGGATCGGCTGCGGCGGGCAAACCAGGCGGTCGTCGGAACCGGAAAGGCCGCGTAATCATCGGTAACCCTGCGGCGACGACCCCCGCGCCGGGCCTCCGCGATTTGGTCGCTGCTAACTTTTGGTCCGACGGCGGTCTAAAGGAATTCGCCGGACCGCTTGGGAAAGGCCCCGCCGGAATTCGTGCGCCCTTGACGCGCGATTAGGGCGAAAGGTTGGGCAGGCGTTGCGCCGCCTCCGCGACCATCGCCTCGAATACGGGCAGCGAGCGCGGACCGACGAACCGGCGGCGCAGGTGCCCTTCCCGGTCAACGATCACCGTCGTGGGCAGTTCGCCGCCGTTGAAGCGGCCGCCGATGCCGCCTTGCTCGTCCAGCAGGATGGCGTAATTCAGTCCGCGCGCCGCCGCGACCCGGGCAACTTTCTGACGGATCTGCCGCAGCGCATCGGCCGTCGGGCTTGGGTGCGCCGTGGCAGATTCAACGTGGCCCGCGTCCGCGTTTGCCGAGTTTTCGTGGCCGCCGGCGTGTCCGTCCTCGTCCGGCAGGGCGTCGAGTGAGACGCCGAGAATCGCGACTTGGTCTCCGTGACGTTTTTGCAGTTCCACTAGAACCGGCATTTCTCCTACGCACGCGGGGCACCAAGTGGTCCAAAAGTTAATCAGCACGACCTTGCCGCGCAGAGTGGAAAGGCGGATCGAACCTCCCGCGAGCGCCGGCAAGGTGAAGTCGGCGATCGGCGGGATGGGCTGCGCGCGGGCCGGTTGCGCGGGTGAGTCGGTCGTCGGGTTCGTGAACTCCGCCGATCGTCGCGTCCACCATTGTTTCGCCAGAGCGGCGCCCGCCCGGGCTTTCGACTCGGCGTCCGCGCGGTACGTGGAGAGGCCGGTCTTCGGGTCTTCCTCCGGGACGGCGTCCACCAATTTTACCCCGAAATCTTGCCCCGACCAGTGGGCCAGCAGGTTCACCGCGGTGGCCAAGACTTGCGGGTCGCCGTCGTCCAACGCTCGCGCCGCGACGGGAACTCCCTCCGCGGCCGGAGCGCGCTTGAGTTGGTTGAGGCCGAGCAATCGTACTTGGGGGTCGCAGTCTCGCAGCTGCGCCGCCGCCAACGCCGGCCAGCGGGGATGGCGCAGCGCCGCCAGCCCGCCCAACGCCAGCTCGCGAACGTTCATATCCGGGTCCAATGCTCCTTCGATCAACATGGCGTCGAGCGCCGGCGCCAGCGGTTGGTTCGGCGTGAGCGCGCGCGTCAGGAGGGCCATCGCGACCTCGCGCTGCACGATACGGCCTGTTCGCCAGGCGGCGAGCAGCGCGGACGCCGGATCGCGGGACTGGTTGATCGCTTCCTCCAGTTCTTCCCGGGCGGGCGCCGCGCTGGCGAGCAGCGCGTCCTGGGTGATGCGTCCTCGCAACGGTTCACGGAAAATCCAAGCCCCCGCCACCACGCTCAGGGCGGCCGCGTAAAGGAACGTCCGGCGACGCCGACGGCGGCGATCGGACGATGGCCCGGTCGCGGCGTCGGACGGATTTAGTGGGGTGGGCATCGGGTTTCAGGAGTTGCTCGGGTGGAAAGCGACCCGCTTGGCGGCGGTGGGAGCGACTTCGCCGCTCAGGCAAGGGAGAACGCGGGCGCGCTCGACGCCCTCCTTCACCAGGTGATCG